>DIRJ01000017.1:9759-44063 GCA_002427505.1 Mageeibacillus sp. UBA5439 | reverse complement strand
GGAGCCTGCGACATGGGAGCCTTGCCTAATACTTATCCCGGCTATCAGAGAGTGGAAAACGAGAGAGCCATTAAATTCTTCTCCGATTTCTACGGCACCGCCATGAACCCTAAAGAGGGTTTGCGCATCCCTGAAATGATGGACGCCGCTGTTGAAGGCAAGCTGCACGCCATCTATGTTATGGGTGAGGATCCTGTCCTCTCGGATCCGGATGCCAATCATGTCAAGAAAGCCATGTCCTCCCTGGATTTCCTGGTCGTGCAGGAGATTTTCATGTCGGAAACGGCGAAATACGCTGATGTAGTTTTACCTGCCAGCTGTTATGCGGAAAAAGACGGCACTTTCACAGCTTCAGAGCGGCGTGTACAAAGAGTCCGCCAGGCTGTTAATCCGCCGGGTGAAGCCAGGCTGGACTGGCAAATCATCTGCCAGCTGGCCCAGAAAATGGGCGCGCCCGGATTTGACTTCAGGGATGCAGAAGAAATTTTTGAAGAGATCCGCGCCACCACACCGTCTTATCGCGGCATGACCTACCAGCGTCTGGAGCAAGAGAACGGCTTGCAGTGGCCTTGTCCCACCGAAAGCCACCCCGGTACCAAGTACCTGCACAAGGGTGTCTTCCCCGGCGGCAAAGCCCGCATGATTCCTGTCGAATATGAGGGACCGGCCGAACTCACCAATGAAGAATATCCGATCCTGCTCAGCACCGGCCGCAAGCTCGGTCACTACAATGTGACAACACGCTATTCCAGATTGCTGGATTCGATCAATCCTTACGAGGAAGCGGAAATTAACCCGCAGGAAGCGGAAAAACACGGTCTGGCTGCGGGCGATCTGATCCGCGTCAGCAGCCGCCGCGGCAGTGTAGTCACCCGTATTGAAATCACTGACAAGGTAAAACCCGGTATGATGTTTATGACTTTCCATTATCGGGAAACACCTGTCAACGAGCTGACACAGGCCGCCTACGATCCGATAACCCTGACCGGCGAGTATAAAGTCAGCGCAGTCAGAATTGAAAAAGTCGAGTGGCAGGACGCTGATCTGGCAGATGAAGTCCGCCGTTTTGCGAGGCTGGATCAGCTGATCAAATAGGAACTTAAAAACTTAGGCTTGAGCTGTCCTGAGAAAACCAGTATAATCACCTATGTAAACAGGGCGTCGGTGCAACTTCTTCTTTTACCGGAGGAGACGGACCGGCGCCCTTTCTTTTGTAAAATTGTCAGAGATCTTACTCCAGCCGCAGCAGTTCCCGGAACATATCAGAGGCTACTGCAATCAGTTCATCCCGAAAGTCATATTCTTTGGTATGTACTGCCGGATAATCCCTGCCATTGCCGATGAGGAAATAAGCACCTGCTGTCAGTTTTGTATAGTAGCCGTAATCGTCTGAACTCCTGATCGGATCCTCCAGCTCTACCAGGTCAAGGGACAGATTTTCAGCTGCCTGCCTGATCTTAGCATTACTCTCCGGGTGATTGCGGGTTTCCGGAAAAGCATCAACATACTCAAAACTCAGCTTTAAGCCGTCTCTGGCAGCCAGCTGCCGGGCCAGCTCTTCGATTTTATGCATCAGAGATTCAAGATCAGCTTCGTAAGTAGCGCGCACTGTCAGCAGGAGATCGCCGGCACTGGCATTCGAACCAAAAGCCCTCTTACCGACTGCTATCTGGATAACAGAGCAGAGTACCCGGCTCGTATATTGGTCCGCAGCAGTGAGACCCGACAGAGAGTTGACCAGCTGGGCGATGGCAAAAGCAGGATTTCTGCCTGTTTCCGGCATACTGGCATGCGAGGGTGTTCCTTCCATATGAATTACCAGACCGCTTGACGGCGAGAAAATGATACCCTCCCTGACGCCGATGGCTTTAAAAGCCACATCGTTCATATTGTGGTAACCGAAAATTTCATCAATCTTATTTTCTTCGATAAAAACTGCAGCCTCGGCGGCACCATCGCCGGTTTCTTCGGCATGCTGAAAGAGGAAATAAACATTGTGGTCTGCGCCGTGCTGGTCGACTTCGAGCGCAAAACCGGCCAGACTGGCCGCATGTCCTTCATGCCCGCACTTATGGGACACACCGGGATTTCTGGATGCATACGGGATATCAAGATACTCCGGCTGAGGCAGCGCATCAATATCCGCACGGAAAGCAATGTTTTTCCTGTCCGCTCCCGCAGTATAAACGGCATAAAACCAGCGGCCTCTGTCAACGATCTTCAGGCTGCTGTGCTCCTGCAGAAATTCAATCAGATGCGCTTTGGTCCATACTTCCTGATTCGCCAGTTCAGGGTGTTCATGCAGTTCATGACGTAGTTTTACCGCCAGATCATAATTTTTCCGGTCCATAGACAAATCCCCCTCCATCCTTACACAGGAATGACTATTTAATGCAGTTAATATATCATTATTTTGATGGTGATGGCAGGTCTTCCCCGGCATTTGATGATGACTTATACACAGGATAGATAGATGAAGCAGAAAAAGAACAGCCCCGATACAGAGCACAGATCCGGCCACAGCTGGCTGCTTCCCCTGATTGTAGCTCTGCTCCTGCTTTCCTTTTCTATGGAATTCTATGGCAGTGGCTGCAGCATATCCTCGGTAACCGGCTTTCCCTGCCCGGGCTGCGGCAGCAGCAGGGCTGCTGTCCTGCTCTTTCAGGGCAGGCTGCAAGAAGCTTTGTTGATGCATCCTCTGATTATTCTGTCTCTGCTCATTGTGTTTTTTGTATTGGGAACTGAATTATTCAAATTTATCAGGAGAAAACAAGGAAAAGCATGGCGTAATCCGCTGCCGCAGCGGCTAAGAAAGCTGCTGGCTCTTGCAATTATTGCCCTCTATCTGGGAGTGTATATTTTTCGCATGATAAAATATTACCCCCACACTGAACCCATGGTTTATAACTGGAATTCCCTGTGGGGGCAAATAGCTCGTTTCTTTATGCGTATTTTTTCTAAATAAAAAAGCCAGTTTCTGCAGTAACAGCCGTCAGACTAATACTGGGCAGTTTTTGAAGGCTGACCCATATATAGTGAATTCAGACGCTCCTGAACCGTATAGGCCATAAACATGATGCCGATGCCGAGAAAAACACTCAGCAGTAACCAGAGGATGAATTTACTATCTGACCGGTAACCACGTTTGTTATCTATCTCCACTAAGGCGTCATCAATGTAATAGATGTTAATCCAGGAAAAGATCATGCAGAGAATGCCCCAAAGTTCGTAACTGGGTTTGGTTTTTTCATAGCCTAAGATCAGGTTAAGGTCCTGAGAAGTCACATAACGCCAGTAAATCAGGTAGATACCACAGGTAAAAATACCTAGCAGCAACACCGTCACCGGGCTGCGATACTGGCCTCTGTATCCGGTTAAAGGAATATTACGCGGATCTGTACGCTGATAGCCGGGCTGTTGCTGATACTGCTGCTGACCGCCGCCCTGGCCGGAGCCTGCCTGTCCCTGGATTTCTAAGCCACATGTGGGGCAGAACCTGACATCGTCAGGAACTGCGTGGCCGTTTGGACATCTTCTCATAATTATCCTCCTCAGCTCAAAATATTGAGTCTCTCATTGCTGCCGTACTTTTGTTTTATAAGTTTAGCATAAGATTGTGAGCACAAAGTTATTGGAATGCAGATAATTTTCAGAGAGGGGCCAGAAGATCCAGAACTTGTCCGTCTGCTGCAGTCTGCAGCTTCTGATAATTTGTCAGGACTCCATCATCAAGATCCAAATCAATCCTCAGTTGAGCCTGGCACTTCAGTTTTTTGGCATAGGAGCAGCACTCTGCCAGCTGACCTTGCAATTTTGCCTGCCGGCGCAGGTATTCGCTGCGCTTGAGCCGGCAGTTTTCTGTTGCCGCTAAAACTTCCAGAGCCGCCAGTTCATCTTTGTAGGCCTGGATCTGGCGCCGCAAATATTTCGAACGTAAGAGTTCGAAGACATCTGCCCGGTAGCGGTGGATATAGATCAAAGCCTTAAAGCCATTTTCTTTGCCACTGTCGAACAGCCAGTAGATGGGCCGCCGGCCCGAGCCATTGACCGAGTACTGCCGGCAATGATCCCGGAAAAAATCCCGCAGGAAATAGTTGCGTATGACAGCGCGGGGGTCGTCAGTTTCGGGGCGGAAGCTTGGCGACAAGCCACCGGCAATAAAGATCAGGTTCTCTTCCAGCCTGTCGCTGCCATAGATTTCCACCAGAAAAGCAGCAAGGCGCCGGACAATGTCATCGTCAAAATATTCAGCATCCGTCAGAGTCAGAACATTATCCGGGCTGGGCTGAAAGCCTTCAGCGGCTGTGGCCCGCCATTCGCCGCCGGCGAAAAACAGGCCGGGCTCATCCAATGAATAACGGCCCAGCATACAGCCCAGAGCATAGGAGATAAACTGCTTAATCAGATCCGGCTTAGTCAGGACATAGCGATTTCCCCGCAGCTGCGGCGGAACGTCGCTGTCAGAATCATAAATCAGGCTGCTGCTGATATCTCTGTCCACCGGGGCAGCCTCCAGTTCTGCCTCAAGCCCATAGAGGTCGATAAAAATGCGGTTCAGCCTTGCCTCCTTTTGCCTGAGCTGCTCAAAGTGGATGCGGAAATGTTCTTTCAGCAGATCATAGGCTGCGGATAAACTGCGGGGTCTGGCTGCTTCTACTGCCGGTTTCTCACACAGGTGGCTGAGATAGTTGGCCTGAAAAGCGGGAAAATTTACCAGCGGCTGGCAGCTGAAATCAGGTGAAACTTCAAAACTGTCCCAGTCAGCCCGGGCTAAGCGGACACAATCAGCTGCCAATTGCAGGATTTCCTCCTGATTTTCCTGATCCGGCAGAACCGGAAAATTATCAAAGTCGCCCACATTGAGGTTCAAGGTGGGATTCATCATCTTGAAAAGATAATCAGCTATGGGTGTGCTGAGCAAGGCCAGCAGATAACTGAGGAGTTCCGGGTCATCTGAAAAAGCTGAATTGCCGGCTACATTGGGCACGCTGCCGCCCTGACGGTAACGAATGCTGAAGCCGGCACTGGTAATCAGACTCCAGCTGATAGCCGGGCGGAAATAGAATTGCCGCGACGGCAGACAGTTTCCTCGCTTGGCTAAGATGTCAAAATTTTCCCGGTCAAACTTGATCACATAGTCGGAGTTGCCATACCAGCGGCGGTAAGGTCCGCCTTTGTCATGCGGTGCATAGAGCTTGCCCGAGCGATGGAAATCCTCCACCGACACCGCTTCAAAGTTGATCTTGTCCCGTTCAACCTCGAACCAGAGGCGCAGGAAGCGACGATTATCACCGCTGGCCAGACCCTGGCGGGCTTCGACCAGGCTCTTCATCGGCCTGCCTTGTTCAAAAATATCAAAAACCTCTTCTCCGGCCCAATAGGCGATCGGTGTCGAGGGCAATTTGCAGAAATTTTTGGCCTGGCTCTCAAAAAAATAGGCGCATTCTTCCGCGGCCAGAGCCTGGCGCAGTTTTGCTTCCTGGACACGCAGGCCGCCTGTGAATTCAGTCAACTTGATGTATAGTCCCTTGCTCTCAGCCGGAGCATTTTTCAGCACGAAAGCGCAGACAGGCACAGTGGCGGCATCGAAAGCTGAATACTCCAGCTGCACCAGGGTCGTGATAGCCTTGTCCCTGACAATGAAACGGCGCAGTTTTTCATAGCTCTTAATAAACATCCAGACATAGGGTGTCATCAGGGCTGAATATCCTCCCGGCTGGCAGAAGAGAAAATTTCTGAAGATGTAGACGCTGAAAAGATCACGCCTGTAGTCATAGTAGTTTTTGCGGACAAAGGATTTCAGCCGGCCGGCAAATCTGTTCATGTAGGGCGGGTTGGTACAGACCACCCTGTATTTTGCCGCAAGCAGCACTGCCTGCCGGGCCAGTTTTTTCAGTAAAGGATAGGTCTGCCTCAGCCAGACTGCATGCTCCGGAAGGAGAGGGTCAGCCTGAACTGCTGCCTGATCCAGGCTGCGAAGAAAGCCCTGGTAGTCACGGTCATCTGCTTGCAGGAGAGAGCCGATCTCCCCGGCCTCGCGGAAAAGTTCAAGCAGATAGTCGCCCGTATCAGCCGCCTCAGCTGCGATGGTCAGGGGGGCCGGGGGCCGGCAGGAGTCCACAGTCTTGCTTTCAGCCAGCGTGAAAATCCGGACTTCAATGCCGCTGTCAAAAAAATCCGGATCATAGCTGCGCGCTTTCATGGTAACAGCGAAATTTGCCAGATTAACCACGCGCTGGTCAATATCAAGACCGTGCAGATTGTATTGCACTATCTCACGCGCCGCTGCCGCCTCGCTGTAGCCGGATTCCCGGTAAATCTCCAGCAGAAGATCAAAGGCGTAGAGGAGGATATGGCCGCTGCCGACACAGGGGTCAAGGACTGTCAGCTCCCGGGGGCTGATCGCTGCCGGCCTGTGGTCGCGGCTTCCGGCAGGACCGGCGCCTTTGGGCTCGACATAAAATTCCAGTTTTTCGCGCAGGGGGCTGTCCGGATTGCCTTCCAGCCAGCAGCGCCCCAGAGAGTTGTCCAGCAAATAGCGCACGATCCAGTCGGGTGTGAAGACCTGGGTGGCGGTAGGAATATCCGCTTTTTCAATCTGCTTCACATTGAGACTGATGATCTCATCGCGGCGGTCTGCCGTGAAATATTGATAAAACCAGCCGATTATCTCCACCTGCCCACCCTGGCGCAGATCAAAATCCGCCTCGGGAACAGTGTGCAGCAGCTGCCAGACCAGGCCGTCCTCATCATCGTAGGAGAGACAAAGTAAGAGTTCGAGATAATCCGGAATTCCGGCAAAAATCGAAGGAAACTTCGGGGCCAGACTCTGACATTTTTTTATAAAAAGAAAAGTACAAAGTTCATCGCTGTTATTTCCCCGCTGCAGCCGGGTCAGCTGCTCCTGATCAGCGGGACTTAATCCCGGAACATCGCCGGACTCCCGGGCGGAGAGCGCGTATTCTTCTCCCGGCAAAAACGCATTGAGTTCGAGAAAGCGCAGGGCAATCAGGCAGGAGAAACAACTGTAAGCTGCCCCGGACAAGACTTGCTCATAGGCAGCAAGATAATCAGCCCCCCCTGCCTCCTGCAAAGCAATAGCCGCCAGCAGGTCGCGGCGCAGGCGCTCCCTGCGTCTATCTCCGGTGCCAGCCGGCACCGGGCCTGCGCCCGGCCCGCTGATACCTGAGGACCTGATGCCTAATCCGGAAGCCTTCTGCTTAATCTCGGCGCTTAATCTGCGCTGCGCCCGCAGCGCAAATTCTTTAACAGCTTTAATCGGCATGGACCTCCCGCTTCCTCAAAATCATTTACACAGATAGATGGCAGCCTGATAAGGCAGGAGCCTGCGGCGGCCTGCCCCTTCCTGTTCTGCCGGCTTCACATTAGTATAAAGCAATTTGTCTCCAGCAGAGGCCTGTGAGCGCAAGTGACTTAAGTCAGACAGATTTAGTTCAACCAGAATTTTCTCACCCTGCCATTCGCGCAGATAAGCGAAATAATCATGCCTTTTTTCTTTGATAAAGCTAATGCTGCCGCGGCGCAGGGCGGTGTATTGTTTGCGCAGTGCCATCAGCCGGCGGAAGTCTGCCAGCACGGAAGCAGGATCTGCCTCCTGGGCAGCGACACTCCAGCCGTCATCCCCTTCAGGGCGGGGCAGCCAGGCCTCAACTGTGCTGAAGCCGTTGCCGGGTGATTCATCCCAGTTCATCGGCACCCGGGCATGGTCTCTGCTGCCCGCTAAAACCGTAGCCCAGGCAGATTCTTCACCCTGCTCAGCGCTTAGTTCTGCATAAAGGTTGACAGATTCCACGTCACGCATGTCAGCTATGGAGGAGAACTTCTGATTCACCGCCCCCAGTTCCTGTCCCTGATAAACAAAAGGCGTGCCTTTCATGGTCAGAAGCCAGACCAGCAGAAGTTTTGCCAGCAGGCGGCGCTGTCCGGGGTCCGGATTAACCTTGGAGATCATGCGCGGATGATCATGGTTTTCCCAGAAAATGGACATCCAGTCATTATCGCTCAGGCGGCTGTGATACTTAATGTAGTACTTTTTCAGATAGTTGAGATCGTATGAATAATCATCAAATCTCGCTTTGCCCGGTGCTTCCAGCTGGTCAAAGTTGAAAACCAGATCCAGCTCTTTTCTGTCTGCGCCGCTCAAAAGCCGGCCCAGTTCGAGGCCGATGCCGGGTGTCTCACCCACGGAAAAAGCATCATAGGGATCGAAGGCCTCTCGTCGCAGCTCCCGGAGATATTTGTTGAGATTGGGTCCGTAAAAATAGTTCTCGATGCCGCCGAAAGTGATGAGTTCACGGATGGTGTCGTTGCCGTCAGGCAGTCCCTCCCTTTTGGAAATGTAGTTGATCACATCCAGACGGAAGCCGTCCACACCCTTGTCCAGCCACCAGCGCACCATCTCCATGATGTCCTGCCGCATGGGCTCGTGGTCCCAGTTAAGATCCGGCTGTTTTTCTGAGAAAAGATGCAAGGTGTAGACGTCCTGCTCCGGATAATAACGCCAGGCCGGGCCGCTGAAGTAGGACCGCCAGTTATTGGGCAGGCCGTCTGCTCCGGGACGGAAAAAGTAGTAGGAACGGTAGGGGCTTTCTGGGTTATTTAAGGCTTCCTGAAACCAGGCATGCTCATCGGAAGAGTGGTTAACGACCAGGTCCATGATCAGGCGCATACCGCGCTCATGCACTTCCTCCAGCAGGAGATCAAAATCTTCCATGGTCCCCATCTCGTCCATGATGGCCCGGTAGTCCCGGATGTCATAACCGTTGTCATCATTGGGCGAATCGTAGATGGGTGAAAGCCAGAGGGCATCGACACCGAGACTTTGCAGATAGTCAAGCTTGGAACGGATGCCGTTGATATCACCGATGCCGTCGCCGTTACTGTCAGCAAAAGACCGTGGATAAATCTGGTAAAAAACCGCCTCCTTCCACCAGGGCCAGGCAGGCTGGGGATTGCTTGCACCGGGCTGGTCCGTTTCCAGATTCAACAGCCAGTAAAAAGTCTCCCAGAAAGCATCATCCAGGTGTTTGCGGCTGAGCTTTCTCACCCTGCTTATTCGCAGATTGGACACCAGCGGATTGGTGATGATCCAATGCGGCCGGTCCAGCTGTAAGAGTATTTTATCGATCACATCCCGGCCTATCGGTGTGGCGTATACATCTTTAACTCTGCTCCTGTCATTAATCATAAGAAATCCCTCCCTGTTTTCTGCCGGCAGCGAACTTAGTCTTTCCGCTCTGCCAGAATGGCTGCCTCTGCCTCCTTATTATCGCGCAATATCTCTGCGTAAAATTTCTCATCTATTTTATAAAAGAAAAAGATAATTATAAATGCTATCACGACAAAGATGGCCGGATAGATCAGCATACTGTTTTTCAAAACCAGGCCGCCCCGGGCGGTCACATCGGCCGGCAGTTCTGCCTCCTTGATGCCGCTGCGTATTACGGTAAAGCCGATCAGGCCGGTGGCGATCGCATTGGAAACCTTGTAAATCAGGGGCTGGAGCGAAAAGGTCACGCTTTCGTTGCGCTTGCCGAATTTCCACTGGCCGTATTCGACACTGTCAGCAATAAACATCAGCATCAGAACCTGGATAAAGGCCTGTCCCACAAAGATGAAAATACCCGCAATGCCGACATAGATCATATTCGGCGGTGAGAAATAGAAGGCAGCGTAACCCGTCAGTACCAGAGCAATGGCCAGGCTAAAGACACTGCGCCGCTTCATCCTTTTTGAGACCAGCGGGAAAAAGGCCAGACCCAGGATCTGCGATACACCCAGGATCAGGGCGAAGACAGAGTACATATTCTCATCGCCATAAATGTATTTGAAATAGTAAATACCCAGACCGGTGGTCGCCGTATAACCACTCATGAAGAAAAGCATGGCACAGGTAACGATCAGAAGCTGGTCGTTTTTGAAAATAATCTTGAACAGCTCCAGGAAACCGGTTTTTTCATCTGCGGCCTTAAGCGGAATTCTTTCTTCTTTGATGACAGCCAGAGAAATAAACTGGAAGAGCAGCATCAGAACTGCCGTAATCACAGCCAGCAGCAGCCAGCCCTTTTGCAGGCTGCCGGTGATACCGGCCAGGAAATTTGTCAGCGGAAGCAGGGAGACGATAAAGGCGAACATGCCCAGACTGGCGCAAATCCGTGCTACCGAACCGATTTTTTCCCTCTCCTTCTGGTCGCGGGAGAGGGAGGGAATCATGGACCAGTAGGCGATATCGTTGGCGGTGTAGGCAAGCTCCCAGGCCAGATAAAAGAGGGTAAAGACCAGCAAATAAGGCAGACCGCTTAAACCTGTATCGACAAACATCAACACATGGGCGATGGCCCAGGCAAGAGCTCCGCCAAAGATCCAGGGTTTGAACTTGCCCCAGCGAGTCTGTGTGCTGTCGACCAGAGTACCCATAAAGGGGTCGTTGACGCCGTCGAAAATCCGCATGAAAACCATAATCACTGTCAGACTGGCCAGAGTCTCAGTCGACACGCGCAGGACATCCGTGACGTAGAACATGAGATAGAGGCTGACCATGGCAGCCACCATGTCGCGGCCGATAGTTCCGATACCGTAGCCAATACGGTTACGCAGAGCAGAGTATTCTTTCATAAACAAGCCTCCGTCAGATAAGCTCTTAACTCTTCTTGTAGACTAGTCAGCACTTTGCTCAGCCCTGAGCAAACGCTGCTGCTTCTGCTTTTCCAGATCTGCTGCACTGACAGTTGCGGGGGGTAAGGGGCGATTGGGCGCATCGTAGTAGCAAAGCCCCCGGTATTGGCAGTAGCCGCAGGGTGAGCCGCCGTCATTATCGGAGCGGACCACCGGCGTAGCGGGAAAAGATCCCCGCCTGATGGAACGTATACTTTCCCTGGCCAGGGCAATGGCAAAGTCGCTGTCCTTTTCCAGCTCAGCGGCTGTTTGCCCCTCTATCTTCTTGTTCAGCTGCCTCAGATACTCCGCTTCAGCCTGATAAACATGTGACCAGCGATTCTTGTTGTTCTCCGACCTGTTCTTGAAAAAGAGCAGGAGCGACGCATCAACCCGCATCTGCGGATTCGCCTGCTGCCAGACTTTGCGATAGATCGGCAGTTGAATATCCGTACCGTCAACCAGCCCTACCTGACTTTGCTTGTTGGAGCGTTCGCTGCGTTTGAAGTCATAGAGTCTGAATTTCTGCCCTTCTGCATCCACATCAACGCGGTCAATCAGGCCGCGCAGCAAGACAGCCTGGCCATCCACATCCAGGAAGTAGGGTTTTGTGTCCTCAGGCTGCGGGAACTGCCATTCCAGAGCATGAGGATAAAACGGCACCGGGTCTCCCGGCAGATCCGTCGTCGTAAGTTCTAAAGTAGCCGCTGCATGCTGAAGCAGACGTTCTCCGATCAGACCGGATACTTCCGGACGCCCGTAAACATAAAAACCCGGCTCGGTCACCAGCTGGGCATAATAATTTCTCAGGTAACCACCGGCAATCTGCTGGCGCCATTCTTGCTTAACCCGGCTGCGATCAGCTGGCGGCACCGCTTGCAGGCGGCTTTGCAGATCCAGTAAAGCCAGTTCCAGCAGGCGGTGGACAAAGGAGCCCTGCTCCCGCGGGCTATCTTCGGCTATATCGCGTTCACGCAGATTCAGCCCGTAATCGATAAAGTACTGAAAAGGACAGCCATTGTAGCGTTGCAGGGCTGAAATGCTGATTGATCCGGGTTGCAGGATCCGGTAGCCGGGGTCAGTGAGAATGAATTTGCCGGGCTGCAGGATAAAATTAGTGGTCAGCCTATCCCCGGTCTGCGGACTGGCACTGTTTTTCTCTATCTGGCGCAGGGCATTGCGCCAGAGACTGTGGCTGTATTTTTCCCTGCTGAAGATTAGGCCGCGTCTGGCATATTTTACAATATTCCAGCGGGCATCAGGTTCTGTGTCAGCTTCCAGCAGCACTGTTTCCGTACCGGCGGCCTTGATCCAGGCCTGCAGCTGCAGGGACTGCTTATCTTTAGATTTTGTCGCTGCCGAAAGGCGCAGGCTCTCCGGCTGAGTTTCCAGACGGTAATTAACCAGGGACTGTGTCACGGCCAGATTATCCAGGCGGTGAGGCAATCTGCTACCGCTATGCTGAGACAGCCACTCGCGCTCATCGTCCCGCAGGAATCCTTCTCCCCGCCCGGCAGGGGGAAAATGATCCGCATCGGCACCCAGGATATAGAGGACTTTAGCGGGATAGTCAACGATCTGGGTCAGCGAACCCACCCGCACACGATCAATGCCCACAGGAATAGAGGACTGTGACAAGCCTTCCAGGCCGGCCATAAACATTTGTGTGAAGTGCTTTTGCGACATTCTCTCATCCTGCAAGACCAGGCCGGCCTCGGCTGACAAAGCAACTAAAGCATTCCAGGCTGCCACCAGATTCAAAGCTTCCTGTTCGTGCCCGGCTTGCAGCAGGATTTGTTTTTCCGCCTCTACTCTGTCCTGAAAAGTCCGGCCGTTAAAAACAGCAAGCTGATCGCCCAGGAGATTTTCGCGCAGATAAGCGAGCTTGGCCCGCCCTGTCCTCACTTGTCTCATGCCGGCGCCGAAGGCAAACAGCGCACGCAGATGGGCAGAGACTTTGCTTACCGCTGCCGCTATGCTCCTGTCATCGGACAGGTCTTCGTAGTAGGAAAGCTGCCTGTCTTCATGCTCACAGAATCGTTTCAGGGCGCCGGCATTATTAATGCCGGCCGACAGGCAGACGTTTTCAAAAGAGTCTATTTCGGATTCGCAGAGGCCGGTCAAACCACAGCGGAGGTATTGCATGGCATCAGCAAAACTGAAATTATCCACAGATAGTTTGAGTATCTGTGCTAAAGCCCGCAGGCAGGAAGTTTGTGTCAGCTTGCGGCCGCTGTCGATATATGCGGCAATGCCATATTCACTAAAGGCGGCTTCAAGCTCAACTGTAGTAATATCCGTTTCACACAGACCCACAGCGATGTCCCGCCGGCGGTACTTTTTTCTAAAAAGCAGTTCGCGAATCTCGCCGGCCACGTAATTTACTTCATCGTTAAGGCTGTCTGCCAAAACGACTTTAATCGGCGCCGCCTTTGCTTCGGGACAGGTCACTTGCCTGAAAGTTGCCTGGGGGTAGGTTTTTTTAATCTCCAGCAGGCTGCGGCGACCGATGTCAAAAGCCAGTTTTCTGCTACCGGGCTGATCCGCCAGCACGAAAAATGTCATCGCCCGTACACGTCGGGACAAGGCTTCGAGTATTCTCTGTTCCTGTACCGTCAGCAAACGTTCGCTGCCAAAACCATAGATAAAAATATCTGTCCTGGCCAGAAAATCGAGCCGCGGATATTTTGCCGGCTCTGCGATGATGCTGCAGGCACGATCCAGGTCGCTGTCGCGGTCTACCAGGTCCATTTGCGCAAAGGAGTCTTCCAGCAAGTCCTTCAAGCTGGCGAAATCCGCCAGTTTATCCCGGCTTATCTCCCCTGCTGAAGCTTCCCCGGCCAGAGCTGCACTCCGCAAATCTTCCGCTGAAATATCGTAGCGGTAGAAATCACCCATGACTTCCGCCATCTCGGCGGCAAAGGCGGGACGCTCAGCCAGACGTTGAAATCTGCGGAACATTTCTTCATTTTTGATCAGCAAACGCTGGATCAGCATGGCCTTGCCCGGGCGGGAAAGAGTTCCGGCCTCGGCTCCTCCGGCTTCAGAGAAAATGCGCCGGGCTAAACGGCTGAAGGACAGGACCTCCGACATCATCAAGCCTCTGGCGCCGGGCTCTTCGAGATATGCCCGCTCCAGATCAGCCTTTTGCCGCTCCGGTACAAGCAGGAAAGCTCTGTTATCCGGCCAGTCACCGCTGTGACTGATCATCTCGGCAAAAAGCTTATCCTGGAGGACAGAAGTCTGTTCTGCAAAATATACGTCGATTTTCGCTTTTTCCAAAACCACAAAAACCGCTTTCTTCGACTACTTAGCTGCCTCCCGGGCAGGCTGCCAGCAGAGGGACACATTTGATCCACTCTGGAAAATTGATATACTTAGTCATAATCTACCATAGATTAAGGAGAAATCAGGTGGTCAACATGCAATATTCGCTTGGTATAGACTTGGGCGGGAGTCATATAGCTGCCGCACTTGTAGACGAAGAGGGCCGGCTCCTTTTTAAAAAAACGCGCCAGACTGACATCAGCGGTGGCGTCAAGGGTGTAGCCGCAGATATTGGACTTCTGGGGCAGTCTCTTCTGAAAAATCTGGACCATAATAAGCGGGCTTCAGTAGAGCATGTCGGAGTCGGTGTGCCCGGCCCCATCCACCCGGAGACACGCAAGATTATCAGTGCTCCTAATCTTGGCTGGGAGGATGTCGATCTTTTTTCTGAATTAGTACCGTATTTTCCAAATCAGGAAATTCATATAGTCAACGATGCTACCTGTGCTGCGTGGGCTGAGTACAAGTTCGGGGCCTTGCAAGATTACCCCAACAGTATGCTTCTCACGCTGGGGACCGGTCTGGGTGGTGGCCTCATCTATCGCGGACAAGTATTTGATGGCGGAAACTCCTATGGCTTTGAGCCCGGGCACACGATCCTGGTAGCGGACGGCGAATTGTGTTCCTGCGGGCGGCGCGGCTGCCTGGAGGCCTATGTTTCGGTCAAAGCCTTGCGCCGTGAAGCTGACAAAGCCCTGAAGCAGTATCCCGACTCTCTGCTGTTAAGAGACAAGTCACTGGATGCCTCCATGCCTTATACTATCCGTGAATTATTTGCAGCAGCTGCTGCAGGAGATCCGGCAGCCAAATATTCCGTCGATCTTTATGTGCACTATCTTGCCATCGGCATTGCTTCCTTTGTTGTAATTCTGCAACCGGAAATTATTGCTCTGGGCGGCGGTATCAGCCATCAGGGCACAGAATTCTATACCGGACTCCAGGAAGCTGTTGCCAGACATCTGTTGGCGGGAGCGCGCCAGCCTGTTCCCCCGGTTATTCCGGCCAAGCTGGGCAATGACGCCGGTATCGTCGGAGCTGCCATAAGCAGATGAAAAAGTTTGCCCCCTGGCAATACGTCCTGACTGCTTTTTACTCCGGCCAGGCCGCCTCGACTCTTGGCACCGGTCTGGTTCAGTTCGCCCTCATCTGGTATGTGACTTTCCGCACCAACTCCGGGCTTGCTCTGACCATCATGACCATAGCATCCTTTCTCCCCCAGCTCCTGATTGCTCTACTTTCAGGCGTCTGGGCAGACCGTCATGACCGACGCTGGGTGATTATTCTCGCTGATGGCGGGATCGCGCTGGCTTCTTTAATTGTTGCTCTCTTCTTCATCAAGGGCTATGAGAGTATCTGGCTGATTTTTCTGGTTTCAGCCATCCGCTCTCTGGGCGGGGGCATTCAGGGTCCGGCTATAAGTGCCCTGATACCACAAATAGTTCCCCGGGAAAACCTGGTCCGCAGTAATGGCATCTACAGCACTATCGGCAATATTATTCAGCTGCTCTCTCCGATTCTGGGCGCTGCCATGGTTGTGATGCTGCCGATCTGGGCCATCTTCATGATTGATGTCGGCACAGCAGCGCTCGCTATCCTTATAATGCTGGCTTTGCCGCTGCCCCACCAGAAGACCGGCGATGTCGCTAATGCCTTTGGCATTAACAAACAAGCGGCTGATTTCGACTGGGGCTTTCCCAGCGCTGCCGTGGAAGCAGAGTCAGGTGATGACTTCTCTTTAGCGGCGGAAGATCTTGAGGTGGCAGCTTTCAAGCCGGACGAAGCCTTCCTTGCTGCAAGTGCTGAACTGGAGGGCAGTAGTCGGATCGGGGAATTCAAAGCAGGTCTGCAATATATCAACGGCAAGCCTTTTATCAAAAAGCTGATGACGGTCTACGCCATGTTTATGATTCTGCTGGCGCCCATTGCCACCCTCCTGCCCTTATTTATCAGACGCCATTTCGGTCTGGAAGTCTGGTATGTCACAGCTGCACAAATATCTCTCTTTGCCGGCATGGCTCTGGGCGGTTTGCTGGTCGCTGCTAAAGGCGAGTTTAAGAGCCGCATCCGCACCATCCGGGCAGTAGGCATAGTTTTAGCCCTCCTCACCCTGATTCTGGCTGGCTTAGGCATAGCAAATATAAACATCTTTATTTTCTTCGCGATGGTACTCTTCTTCAGCGGCGTGGCGGTTCCCTTTTATACCACCACCATCAACGTCCTCCTGCAGGAGAATGTGCATAAATCCTTCCATGGGCGGGTCTTTGCTGTGCTGTACATGATCGGCTCCGCTGCCATCCCCCTGGGAACTATTATCTTTGCTCCTTTAGCCGACATCATTCAGATTGAATTCGTTCTCTTCCTCACAGGCAGCCTGCAGTTCCTGATTCTGCTCTGGTCCTGGAAGAAACTGCCGCTGGATCTGTAAGGGGGGCACCGGTGATTTCCTGCTGCTCTTTAGCTGCCTGACTTCCTTTCCCATGCAGAGACATAAGATAATATCTTCATCTGCATCTGCCCGGGTTGACTAATTATACGCAGACACAGATGCGGCCACCAGATCCCAGAACTTTGGCAGATCAACGGCCATGCCGACTGTTACGTTGGGAGTTTTTTTCGTGGTATTGAGAATATCACAGACGGTTCTGCCATAGCAGGGACCGCGGTTGATATCAACTGCTACGTACATATCCTGCGTTGTGAATAAGTCGGGATCTATGAGATAAGCAACACTGGTAACGTCGTGCACAGGTCCTGCTTCAAGACCATAGGCGACATACTGGGAGTGCAGGGTAAAGCGCATGATATCGCCAAACAGCTTGCCGGCTTTATTGCCGATAGCTTCCATACGTTCAATAATTTCAGGCGTGCAGACGGTCTGATTGGTTATATCCAGCCCCATCATAGTGATTTTGACGCCACTGCTGAAGACGATATGGGCCGCTTCCGGATCGGCAAAAAGATTAAACTCCGCTGATGGCGTACTATTGCCGGTACCGTAAGCCCCGCCCATAAGGACGATCTCCTGGATTTTCGGCAATATTTTAGGTTCCATCCGCATGGCTGTGGCAATGTTGGTCAAGGGTCCGACCGGGACCAAAGCGATATCTCCATTACTGGCTAAGAGTGTTTCGATAATATAGTTGACCGCATGTTCGGGCTGGACTTCAGTTTTCAGCTGACCGAAAACAGGACCGTCAAGTCCACTTTCGCCATGGATGTTTTCCGCTACCACCTGTTCGCGCACCAGCGGACCGGACATGCCGGCATATACTGGCACCTCCAGCTCCAGATGCTGGACTAAGTGCAAAGCGTTAACCGTTATCTTATCCAGTGTCTGGTTTCCGGCAACAGTCGTTATCGCCAGCAGGTCTAGTGCCGGGTGATTGCCGGCGAGCATGATCGCGATAGCGTCATCATGACCCGGATCGCAATCCAATATGATTTTCTGTTTCCTCATCTTCACTTCCTCCCGATAAATACTTGTGTTCAGTATAAGCTATCGGGAGGCACTTGAAATAACTTACTTATGGGGTCACCGCAGCACCGCTTGTACCCTTCTGTCTCACTAATAAAATGGCGTCAACCTATGATAGTCTTAAGTTGACACCATTGAGTGCCTGGCACCGCTTGTGGATGGCAACGCTTGTGGAGACTTTGATCGATAGAGGGAAGGCATTGAATTATGGGACTCTTTACGTGGGCGAAATCTACAAGGATAACCTTGCCTCCCAAAGCGCATTTGAAGGCGCAGGTTTTGTACGATACAAAGAAACGGAAAAGGGTTACCAATATTGCCTGAATTTAGAGGACAGCTGAAATGGAAATAGAGATCATTGAATTAGACGACAAACAATGTCTTGATATTGAGAATAGACTTTCAAATTATGATGAAGATTACATAGGTTATCAATTATCCGGAAATGTCAGCATTGGCCTTGTAAGTGGCGGCAGACTGATTGCCGGTGCGGACGGATGTATGACGGCATTTAAGGTTTTTTATCTTTCAACCCTTTACGTAGATGAAAATCAAAGGGGAAAAGGGCTTGGCCGATTGCTTATGCAAACCATGGAAGAAAAGGCCAAAGCGCTTGGGGCCAATATGATACGGCTTGATACTTTTGATTGGCAGGGGTCTCCCTTCTATTCCAAGCTTGGCTATGAGCAGGTGGGTTCTTACGAAAATGAACTTGATGGCTTCTCCGAGTATTTTTTCTTAAAAAGAATATGAAAAATGATAGCTTAAAAGCGCTTCACTTTAAGACGAGCGATGAGGCCGTCCTACCTCTGAAAAGTCTCTGGAAAGAAGCGCCGCAGCCATGTCCGTTTAGCGGAGGGATCCTGGCTTTCACCCATAAAAAAGCTAAAAAAAGCAACCGTCATTGGAAGTGCAGGAGCGGTGGAGAAGTGTATAAGGCAATTAAGATTATGGGAGATCTGCCAGGCAGATAAAGCGCTGCGATTATGAAATCTTTTTGTTATGCAAAGGATCGCTCAGGAAGTGCTTACCATGAGTTTTACAAAGGCAAATGGGACCATACAAGCTTCTGGAAATCAGATTCCTTCCTATTACACGACGATACACTTGAAGCGTTAGGGTTATGCACCGTATTAGCTGAAGTGCTCCCTGGCTATAACAGACATGGCGTCACCGAGCTTAACCAATCTCAATGGGAATCCATACTTGACCATGCGTCGCAATTGAACACTGAAGCAAAAATCGCTCTCACTGAAGCGGAGGCCTGGGCAAAAGATGCATTTGAAAATGGAAACATGATCACAATCTTTCAGTGGTGAATATACCTTATTCTAAGCGCGCATTTGGTGTAAATCGGCTTATTTCTAAGTGCGCATTTGAGGTATTATGGGGATACAATAGGTGCGCATTTGAGGTACCCCCTATGTTCAAGCGAAAGATTTATAACAAATTATTGGACTGGAAATCATCTTCCAATGGGAAGACAGCTTTACTCATTGAAGGTGCACGGCGGATTGGCAAGTCTACCATTGTCGAGGAGTTCGGCAAACATGAATATGGAAGCTACATTCTCATTGATTTTGCTTTTGCCGATGACGACATTCATAATCTGTTTTCAAATCTAAATGATCTGGATTTCTTATTCATGCAATTGCAGCTTTATTACGGAGTCAGCCTTGAGAAGCGAAATTCTCTCATCATTTTTGACGAAGTGCAGTTTAATCCCAGAGCGCGACAGGCGATCAAGATGCTTGTCGCAGACGGCAGGTACGATTACATTGAGACGGGTTCTTTGATTTCAATCAGTAAAAATGTAAAAGACATTTTGATTCCCAGCGAAGAAAGACGAATTTCAATGTATCCTCTGGATTTCGAAGAATTTCTCTGGGCGCTTGGGGACTCGGCAACTATGCCAATATTAGAAGAATTTTTCACAAACAGAAAATCATTAGGGCAGCAATTAAACCGGGAGATTCTCCGGAAATTTCGTTTATACATGCTCATTGGAGGCATGCCTCAGGCCATTCTGGAATATCTAGATTCCAACAATATGGCGACGGTGGATCGTGTTAAACGAGACATCATCGATCTGTATGAGCAAGACTTCTACAAAATCGATCATAAAGGAAAAATCTCGGCCCTATACGATGCGATTCCCAATGAACTAAACAAACATGCGAAGGGATACCAAGTTTCAAGCGTTCTTCCCTTCGACCGCAAAGCTTCAATCGCTGATGAACTGTCTGAACTGATCGCTTCAAGAACGGTGTTAGCCGCATACAATATCAGCGATCCCAATGTGGGATTGTCCAGCACATACAATTGGGTCAACTTCAGGCTGTATAGCATCGATGTTGGTCTACTGGTTACCTTGATGTTTAAAGATAAGCAATTTACAGAAAACACCATCTACAATCAACTTCTTAGTAACAGGCTCTCAGCCAACCTAGGTATCATTTATGAAAATGTTGTGGCACAGATTCTAGCAACAAAAGGTTACAAGCTTTTTTATCACACCTATTACGATCGGGGCCGAAGGAGAAATTACGAAGTTGATTTCATTTTGCCAAAGGCCAACAAAATAGTCCCGATTGAAGTTAAATCTTCGGCTTACAGAAGTCACACCACTCTTGACAGGTTCTCTGAAAAATACCGTAACCGGATATCAGAGCAAATTGTCATACATACAAGGGATTTGAACTACGACGGCTCAACACTTTATTTGCCTGTTTACCTGACCCATTTTATATAGCATCAAAATGATCATCTGCTTTGCATCTCAGGTGTTACCGCCATCGTCTAATGACCGGAAGTAGCCGAGTCATTTTGACAAGGATTTGCCGGACGAGCTGACCATAAGGTTAGCAAGCTGGTGCGGAGAGGCCCCCCTTCTCGCGCTGGTCCCCATAGATCAAGGCATGGGTGCGGGCCTTGTTAATGAGCCTGGGGCTTCCCACGGACAGGTGGAAGATCTCCTCGATGGCGTCATCTGAGAAGATGTCGGAAGGTGAGCCGGCATAGGACAACTGTTAACGGATGTAATCACGGGTCTCCCGCAAAGCCAAATTTTTAGAAAAGAAACGCATATTGACCCGCTGGGAGATGGCAAGAAAGGCCTGGCAGTTCAACTTATCGTTCAATTCCGGCTGCCCCGAGAGGACCAAGGCCAATGGGATTGGACCATGAGGGCGATTTCCCTATGTAAGATCCGCTTGCTGTCTCCCCGGTAGAAGGCTCCCTCCACCCCCAACTGGCGCAGGATCCCGTTATAGAAATGGCGTGGCGTCAGCTTGGAGTCCGCAAGATAGAGGCAGCGGTAGCGAAAGGGATCCAGGGTAAGCATAAGTCGACGGATCAAGGTGGACTTGCCGCTCCCGCAAGCCCCCCACAGGACCACGAACCATTGCCTTTCAATAGCATACGCCTCTGGCTCTCGGTGATGAAAGTGGGGAATTCCTCATGATAACTAAGACCAAATACTCACGATTTTTCTGGAACCTATGCTTGATTTTTCACATGTCTGTGTAGAGGCGTTCAGGGATCCCATGGATCCCCAGAGCACAACGAAAGCAGTCCAGGACCGAGTGGACGTCCTGCTGGTCGTAGACACGGGCCCCTGTGACCAGGCGTATAGCATCATCGATGAAAGCGCCTGGCTGCTCCTGCTCCGGCACTCGTGTAAAGACCTAGTTACCGGGTCCTGAAGCCTCGCCGGTGGAGCTGGTCTTGTTAAGAAGTCCTGGCTACGCCTGAGACCCGTCCCCGAAAATTCATAGTCTAAAAGCATCTCTCCACCGGTGTAGGGCAATCTCTTGCTTTTTTGCTCCAGGGCCAGAACCGATCCGGCGGATGCCTGCCCGTCCAACTCTCACGCCTTCATTTCGGGGTGCTCCAGGGAATCAGCATCCAGTCTGGAAGGGGTTCACCCGTCCTGCCGCTTATATCAGGAGGAACCGTTGTCCCTTCAGATTTCGGGTCAGTGGCCGTCGGCGTCGTATTGTTATTTCCGGTGCTAGAGGGATTCACCTCACCGCTGTTTGTTTCCTGAAAGGGGTTTTCCTTCGGGACACTTGACTTTGGGTCAATTTTCTGACAACCACCCAACAGCGGCGCAATTACCATGAAGCAGAGGGCCACGAAAACCGGGAGAAGTCGATTGTACGTTATTTGTTTTATAGTCTGTACATGTGTTTTTTGTATTCAGTTTCATGATTATTTTCCTCCTGACAAGTTGCACCTGCATTGAATACTCATATGCGTGGAAAGATCCCTTGTGATAGCTCGTCAAGACTAGCTTCCGTTTTAATAAGTGCCATATGAAATGGATTTTTCATTCCTAACTCATTGGCTATCTCTACGTAGGACTTCTCGCTGCTTTCATGCATTTTTAATGCTTTCAGTTTAAATTCTAGCGGGTATTTCCTGTATGTGCGAGACCTGAATAAGGCTTCTGTGCCGAATTCTTTATATTGGTTGACCCATTTTTGCACCAGCGAATATGCAATTCCATATTTCTTCGCTAAGTATTTGTAACCACCCTTTCCTTCCTCGTATTCTTTTACTACTTGCAACTTAAATTCATTGCTGTGTTTTCTTCTTTCCTGTGACATATAAAGACCCCCAAAAGTTAGATTTTTTGGTCCAACTTTTGGGGGTCACTCTAGCTCCGCTTCCTGTTTTGTATTGCGATTGCGATACTCCAGTGGGGTGATTCCGTATTTCTTTTTAAATGAGCTGCTAAAATAACCGGCATCCTGATAACCGATCAGCTCGGAAATGGCAGAAATCTGCGTATCTGTCTCTTGTAGGTAGTACTTCGCTTTATCCAATCGGAAATCAATAATAAAGTCAGATATGTTTTTGCCGGTTTCTTTTTTAAATAATTGGGATATATAGGTGGATGAGGTAAAAAGATTATTAGCGATATCTTCAAGGGTGATCTTATGCATGTAATTTCTTGAAATATAGTTGAGACAGCTCAGGATAATTGGATTCTTACCTTTATAGTATTGACAAAAAGTAGTCGTTTCAGGATTATTTTTTTCTACCTCTTCAACAATAGATATTATTTCGTCTGGATCAGTTGGTTTCGTCAAGTATTTTTGTACGCCGAGATCAATAGCTTGTTGCGCGTAAGAAAAGTAACTGTAACCACTTAAAATTACTATGTAGGTATGCAGATCTTTGCTGCGCAGAGCTTCAATCAGGTCAAAACCTGTATATCCTGGCATCATTAAATCAATGAAAGCCAGATCAAACTCGAATTTATCAATAAGTTTCAAAGCTTCCGCTGAATCATCAACACTGTAGACATGGTGCAAGTATTGAAAATGCTCTTCTATCAAGTTGTGCATCCCATTTATAATTTTGGGTTCATCATCTACTATCAAAATGTTCATTTAACGTTTCTCACTCGGGCAATGGCAACGACACAGTTATCTTAGTTCCACCCTCTTTTGACCTATCAGCAGTGATCCCATATTCTTCACCAAATTTCAAAGCTAACCGGCGATGTACATTTATCATTCCAGTATGCGCTGTTGGATCTTCAATGTTTTGTGTGGAATTAATATTGTCAATCCAATCCTGGTTAATTCCAACGCCATCATCGCTAATAATGATCGATAGCTCTTCGTCCATGAACGCTGTAATGCATATTTTACACTTTTTGCCGGAAGGAATAACTCCATGAACGACTGCATTTTCTACTAAAGGTTGCAAGATCAGCTTTGGGACAGGATACTCTGAGAGATATTCCGGGATAGAAATAGAGTATTCAAGTTTATCTTCGAGACGATATTTTTGAATTCTTAAGTAGGAATCTACAAAATTCACTTCTTCTTTGAGTGGCACCTGATCGTTATGGTTTTGTGTTGAGTATCTAAGCATACCGGCTAATGATCTGATAATCTCACTTGTCTCATAATCACCTTTATCTATGAGAATCCAATTTATTGATTCCAGAATGTTGTAGATAAAATGAGGGTTAATTTGAGCTTGTAATTCCTTTAGCTCAGAATTTTTCATTCTAAGCTCATTCTCATACACCTGATGTACCAGACGATCCGTTTCACTTGTCATGTAATTAAATGCTGAATTCAGTTCGCCAATTTCATCCCTTCTCTTCGTATTCAGCTTAATATCATAATTACCTGCTTGTGCTTCCTGCATTGCTTGCACCAGTGACTTTAATGGTTTAGTCAACTGATTTGTTAAAAAAGCAAACAGCAATATTGTAACTAAAAGAATTACCACAGCCACTGAAGTGATGAAATTTTTCAAAGTATCTGCTTGTGGGAAGATACGATCTGAGTTCATCACAGAATATATTTTCCATCCGGTTAATCCATTATATCGATACGTGACATGATACTCAGTATCTTCAAAATCAAGTGTAGAAACTATTTCTTCAGGATGGTTTATTTTGCTTACTTCATCCAGAAGCCTGGGCAAGGGTGTTTTATCAGAGCTAATAAGTGTATTGTTTCTATCTAAAATGAATATTGTCTGATCTTGAAGCAAGCCCATACTGATCGGAAGTATGCTGTAGTAACGTTCTGCCGGAATTAATGCCAGGATCGCACGAGAAGTTGATTCATTGCTCCCTACATTGCATGCTGCAACAATATAACGACTATGCAAGTTCTCATCATTGGGATCTTCAGGGTATCTGCCAAAAAATACTGTTTCATCATTTACAGCTGTTCTTGTTAAGACTTCTCTATAAAATGTTTGATGTAATCCCGACAAGTTCATGCTGGTATATTCTAATTCGCTGCCGCTGACCTGGTCCGAATTTGTCTGAGCTTTAGAAACTTCAAGTACCAGTTCTTCACTGACTAATTGTAGCTTGCTGGAGTTTCCAAGCTCCTGAAAAACCTGATGCAGATAATCCTTACTTTCAGATAAAAGTTCAATATCTTTGATATCCCCGGATTGATTGCCTTCAAGTTGGGAGATCAAATGCCTGATAGTATATGAATCAGAGGATGCTTTCAAAGTTTGACCAATAAGCTTGTTGGTACTATTAATATTGATGTCTATTAAATTCACCATCTCAGAGATACTCTTCAATCTGCTATTAACAGCAATACTTTTCGCCCTTGAAAAGGAAACATAAGCGATTGCCAATATCCCCAATGAAAAAACGAGTATGAATGTGACGATAATCTTTGTTTTAATTTTCACAACTATTGCTCCTGAACATTGCATCTCATGTGTATGCACATAAAATATCGCAATATTACTCAACTTATGTACAAAATAATTAAATTCAAATTAATCTATACCTTTTAAAATTAGCTTAGCATGATTTTTGTGAATGAGATATTCACAAACAAAGATGGAGGAAAACTATGAAAAAACTGAAGACAATACTAACCTTAATGATTGTAGTAACGTTATTAGTTGTTGTTGTTGGATGTGGCCCTACAGAAAAACCTGAAACGTCAGATCCAGTACAAACAGGGTCAACAGAAGCAGAACAATCAGGTAAAAAAGAACCCGGTGATTACAAGATAATATTAATTCTGCCCGGTCCTATCAATGACCAAAGCTGGAATGCTACTAACTATGCCGGTTTAGTCGAGTGTAATGAGACTCTGGGAACCAACATGGAGTATGTCGAAAATGTCCAAGCTTCAGACTTCGAGTCAACTTTCCGCGAATATGGTGAACGTGGCTATGATATGATCATGGCAGCTGGTTCTCAGTTTGATGAAGCTGCGAATAACGTTGCTCCTAGTTACCCGGATTCTACTTTCTGTGTTGTAAACGGTACTCAAGCTGATCATGACAACGTAGCACCAATTTTCCCAAGAGAATATGAGGCAAGTTATCTGGCAGGCGTTATTGCAGGTAACATTAGTGAAAATGGTCAATTTGCCACAATCGGTGGTTTCCCCAATAAACCTATGGAAGATCTTCTGGATGTTTATGAGAAGACTGCTGTTGCTATCGCCACTGAGAGAGGCATTTCTGGCGCTATTGCGAATCGCGCTTATGCGAACTCCTGGGATGATATTGCCCTTGGTAAGCAAATGGCCGAGCAAATGCTAGACAACGGTGCTGATACACTGTTTGTTTATGCGAACCAGGTAGGATTGGGAGTCATCGAGGGCGCATCTGAAAACAACGCAAAAGTTGTAGGTTTCTCAGACGATCAGACAAAGGTCGACCCTGACACAGTCACATCTTCTGTATTGTTTGATTTCAAAATTTTCTACACTTGGGCACTGCAAGAATATTTTGACGGCGATCTAAGTGGCAATCAGGTTCATGAGGCAGGTATCAATGAGGGTATCTTCGTACCTGTGTATACTGAACATATTGATCAGGAAATTAAAGATGCAGTAAATAATGCAATTGAAGAATACAGAACAGGTTCAGTTGATCTGACTGAGCTGTTTGAGTGATAGGTCATTCTGGTTGTAAAGTCAAGGATGGTGGCACTTTCATAGTGCCACCATCCTTTTTATGGAGGTAAAGCCATGAAGAAAACGCCATATTTCGAAATGACTAATATTACTAAACTGTTCGCGCGCGTAGTCGCAAATCGAAATGTTGATTTAGAGATTCATCGAGGAGAAGTGCTGGCGCTCCTAGGAGAAAATGGTGCAGGTAAAAGCACTCTGATGAAGATCCTTTATGGATTATATAAATCAGACGAAGGTGAGATTTTAAAAGATGGCGAAACAGTAAAAATCCAAAGCCCAAAAGATGCTATGAACCTTGGCATTTCGATGATTCAACAGCATTTTTCTCTCATACCTGCTCACACAGTTCTGGACAACATAATACTGGGAACAGTTCATGGACGGATTAACTACACAGATTGTGAAGAGAAAGTTCAGAAGATTGTCGATAAATTTGATATGGATATCGACATTCATGCATATGTAAGAGATTTAGATATCGGTGAACAACAAAAAGTAGAAATTCTCAAGGCCCTTTTTCTAAGTGCAAATCTACTTATCATGGATGAACCAACTGCAGTTCTTACACCACAGGAAATAGACAAATTGATGGAGTTTGTCAGAAGTTTCGTCGATCAGGGTAATGCTGTTATTTTTATAACACATAAGATGAAGGAAGTTATGCAGGTAGCCGATCGCATAGCAGTCATGAGAAACGGAGAAGTGGTAGCCGAGTTCCCGTGTGAAGGTGTCAGCGAAGCAAAATTGTCAAATCTAATGATTGGCCATCAATTAGTGGAAGTAAAATCAGGCACCAGGAAAGTAGAAGCAAATACAGAAATCGGTTTGCGAGTTAGTAAGCTAAATTATACTAAAAATAATATCAAGATCTTAGATGATCTCAGCTTTGATGTTGGCAAGGGTGAGGTTTTGGGTATTGCCGGTGTCAGTGGTAACGGTCAGCAGGAATTATGCGAAGCTCTATATGGGTCTATTAAGATCGATTCGGGTTTAATCGAACTTAACAATACTGACATTAGCAACTTTAGCACAAGAGACCGGATTGAAACAGGTGTTGGGTATGTGCCAGTAAACCGCCATGATGATGCAATGGTGTCGGATATGAATTTAGCTGAGAATGTTCTCTTACGCAGCAGCTACGACAAAGCATGGTCAAAAGGTCCCTTTATTGGGGAAAAGAAACTGAAAGCGTATTCAGACAATATTATCAATGAATTCGATATCAAAACTCCAGGATCGGATCAAAAAATCGGTCATTTGTCCGGCGGTAATCAGCAAAAGCTGATTGTTGGACGCGAAGTTCATATCGGCAGCTCATTACTTATTCTAAATCAACCCACCAGAGGTTTGGATGTGGGTGCAGTAAATAATATACATGCAATAATTGTGGATCAGTGCATGCAAGGGAAATGTATTGTAATGGTATCAACAGAACTTTCTGAGATTTTCTCTTTAAGTCATCGAATAGCTGTCATGTATAAGGGTCAGATTATGGGAATATACCGGCCAGATGAGCTTAACACTGAAAAGATTGGTTTGCTGATGGCTGGTTATTCTGGAGATGAGGTAGCAGCACATGAAAAGTAATACTGGGGATTTGATATTTACTACTTTTTTCGCTATAGTTGCCGGGTTTTTGACAAGTGCGTTAATGTTACTATTGCTGGGCCTGAACCCTCTTAATGTATTCGCCGAGGCAGTAGCAATTATGTTTTCGGATAAATATAATATCGGTGACATTTTTGTTAAATCAACCCCTCTGATATTCACTGCTCTCGCATTTGCGTTTACGTACAAAGCTAATCTTTTTAACATTGGTGCTCAGGGACAATTTTACGCTGGTGCGATCGTTGCTATTTCAGTTAGTCTGGCACTGCAGAATTTCTTACCGCCAGCAATAGTATTGATTATTACTCTTCTGTCTGCTTTTGTTGGTGGAGCTTTAATCGGTACTCTGATTGGTTTTTTAAAAGCCAGATTTGGAGCAAATGAATTCCTTGTGAGTATGATGTC
Source organism: Mageeibacillus sp. UBA5439 (assembly GCA_002427505.1). Taxonomy (GTDB): domain Bacteria; phylum Bacillota; class Clostridia; order Saccharofermentanales; family DTU023; genus DTU032. The sequence goes on along the minus strand of DIRJ01000017.1, from coordinate 16,139 downwards.
AACATACGTTGTTCAGGCTGTGATGAACTACTTACTGCGTACTTTCCTCAAGGAAAGCAAAGGTGAGTATCCGCAAACTGATGCAATTGACGCCTCTATAAGAATTCCCAGAATATGGGAAGGAACAAGATTACATGCAGGAATCATTCTTTCTGTTCTCGTTGCAGTTTGTGTCTACATTTTGCTATACAAAACCAGTCTTGGCTTTAGAATCAGAGCTGTCGGATTGAACAGTAATGCGGCAAAAATGTCAGGTATAAGCATCCGGAAAATCACAATTCTTACTTTCTTAATTAGTGGTGGTCTGGCGGGTATTGCAGGCTTTACCGAAGTAAATGGCGTTCAGTACATGCTGATTCAGAACTTTAATCCAACACTCGGCGCAGCCGGCTTAGGTATTGCAATTCTTGCAAATGCACACCCCATTGGTATTATTTTTTCTTCCTTATTGTTTGGTGGAATTGAGGTAATGGGGAATATTATGGGGCGGATGTCCGGTCTAAATATACCTGCGAGTTTCATTCAAATAATGCAGGGCTTAGTAATGCTATTTGTGATTGTTTCCTACTTCATAAGAGAAAAAATTGCTGTACACAGGAATAAGAAAAAATTGATGGAGGCGATGGAAGATGCTGATTAGTTTGTTAAGTAGAGTCATAACTCTAAGTACACCTTTGATGATAGGTTCAATCGCTGAAGTATATGCAGAACGTTCCGGAATGATGGTGACAGCCATAGAAGGTATTTTTTTGATCGGGGCCTGGGGTGGATTTGTTGGTTATTATTTGAGTGGTCAGGCACTTTACGGCATTTTAATTGCTATGATTTGTGGTCTCATCATTGCAGCAATTTACGCGTTGATTACAATTAATTTGAGGCAACATCAGGTAGTTACCGGAACCGCATTGAATATTCTTGTTGCCGGGTTATGTGCCTTCCTTCAGCGTGTGTTTTTTGGCATTCCAACCACCCCTCTGACAGTAGAACCCTTACAGAAAATCAGGATTCCTGTTTTAGGCAGTATTCCGGGAATCGGCGATATCCTTTTCAAGCAGAATATGATTACATATTTTTCCTATTTGCTAATCATAGTGGCAATATATGTCTTCTATAATACTTCTTTTGGATTGACCGTTCGTTCAACCGGAGAAAATCCGGAAGCTGTTGATGTTGCAGGCATTAACGTAAGCAAAGTGCGCTACACGGTAGTCCTAACAGCGGGACTTCTGGGTGGTATTTCAGGTGCTTTCTATTCGATTGGCTATCTGGGAATGTTCACTGATAACATTATTGGCGGGCGTGGCTGGATTGCTTTTGCGATTTGTTTCTTAGGCAATTGGAAACCGAGCGGTGCGGTGGTTGGATCATTGGTCTTTGGCTTTGCTGAAGCTTTAGGCATCTATTTTCAAACCTTGGGTACAAACGCCTTTTTCCCCACTGAACTGTTCATTGCCCTTCCATACCTGCTGACGATAATTCTTACTGTAGCGAGAAGATCTTTCAATACTCCGGCAAAGCTCGGAATTCCTTATGTAAAAGAAGGTTAGCAGCGATGCTATGCTGACTCCGCAAGTTGAGTTTTTTGTCACTCTCGCAATGATTAGCCTGCTAGCAGACGCAGAAAGAAAGCGGACATTAAAATTAACCCCCAAAAGTCAGACTAAAACGATCTGGCTTTTGGGGGCTATATAATGATATGTGATCTGCCCTTGATTACTCGTTTTCGAGAATATAGGCCAGGGTTTCCTTGATGGCGGCCTCTACATCGTCTGCTTCATAGCCCAGGGCTTCCATAACAGGCCGGGGATCGATATAAAGATCCCTGTTGTTCATCTCGGCTCCCTTGGCCAGATGGATACCATGTTCTTTGCCATGTTCTTTGGCCTCGCGGTCCAGGTTTTCATAGACAGGCATCAGGGTCTCCAGAGGAAGCACAGGAATCTGGGTGGTGGCGCTTTGACCCAGGGCCTCAGCCATCATCTGGTAAAAGGTCTGGTATTTCATATTGATACCGCCCAGGGTATAGGTCTTGCGGTGTTCCCCTCTTTCCATGGCCCCCCGGGCTGCCTGGGCCACCTGCTTGACTGTCACCATGGTAGTCCCACCTTGCAGGGCCGGGAAGACCTCCTGTCCCTTGATCTGATCGGTAAACATCTTCCACAGGGGCAGGCGTCCGGGAATGGTGCCGAAGATGTAGGGCAGGCGCAGGCTGTTGACCACCATGGCTCCTTCGCCCTCAGCAAAGGCAATCTCTTCCTGGAGAAGGCGTGTTTTCGGATAAGCCTGGTCCGCCAGCTGGGTTTCCGGCCATCTTTGAGCGAACTCGGAGAAGTAGGAACCATAGACCACAAAGCGTTGGACCCCACTTTGCCGGGCCAGTCTGGCCAGTCTTTGGGTGGGGCGGACATTGGCCTCATAGAAGAAAGAGAAAGCGGGAGCATCGGGAACAATTCTTTCATCGGCCCCGATAGCATACATAACTCCATAAATACCTTGCAGAAGCTCTAGAAGTTCAGCATCCGTCTTGTCATTGATGTCAAAGAGATGACTTTCCACATTTAAACCCGCAAAGAGATCCTCTGTGGGCATGGGAGGCAGGGAAACGGAGACGACATCGTAATCGTGTTTTAAAAGCTCTAAAGTCGTGTGATAACCTAATAGGCCTGTACCGCCTAAAACCAATATTTTCTTTTTCATGTAAACCTCCTTGCCAAAAACTGGCGTAAAAATTGTCATAGGGTCCGGACTGATGTCTGCATTTGGAAATACTTCTCTTTACTTTTTAAATGCTATTTGTTTTGAAAGCAAGAGGAAGGGACGATCTCGTCCTTATGTTACGGATTGTTCAGTAAGACAAGCCCGGGAGGCCAGCAGCTTGTCCGGACAGTTTTTATGCCTAGCGGAAGGAAAGAGCGGCTGACACTGATTTTCCCGGCAATAGATTCCGGCTGATGTTTAGAAATATGGAAGTGAAAATGCTATATTGGTTATAGATCCGTTCACTAGAGTGTTTTACTGTGGAAAGGATGCAGCTATGACTTTTGTGGTATTTCTAGTTTTGGTAGTCGTGTTCACTATTACCAGTCTGGCAAAAAAATACTAGGTTTTTTCAGTCCTGCAGTGCTTGCAATCTTTCGCTTCTGCGAAGCAGTTTCTGCCTAAGTGCAAAGCTCCATTTACTGAATAACTCAATAACTGAGCTGCCGGGCACCTGATCATCCTTAGGTTTAATTCTTCAATGCTGTAATAGGTACTACAAAGACTCCATCTTTTCTTTGATAGGCAGCGTTGGTAAGGCCGCATATTACGCAGAGTGATTTGGGAGCCTTAGCTTTGGTATCTGCTTCTAACTTTTTCTGTATCTTTAGTAGATTATTAGCTGCTTCGTCTATTTTGTTTGCTCCCAGCTTAATCTCAAAGGCGCACCATTCTCCATCTCTTAACTCTATTACAGCATCTATCTCGTCATTATTATAATCCTGATAGTGATAGAGGTGAGCGTCAAAAGACTCAGCATAAACTCGCAGATCTCTCATGCAGAGGCTTTCAAACAGAAAACCTAATGTATTCAGATCTCTGAGCAACTTTTCAGGAGTTGCTCTCAACAAAGCACAAGCAAGAGAAGTATCAGCGAGATGACGTTTCTCTGCTTTTTTTAATCTAGTTGAAGAGCGAAGTTCACTCGAGAAAGGGGGAGTATTATCTGTTAGATACATACGCTTAAATATGTCTAAATACTCATTTACAGTTGTTCTGTGGATTCCAGCTCCATCACTAGCTTCAACATCTTTACTCAATGTTGAGATGGTTGCAGTTGTGCTCTCATTCCTCGCTAATGATCTGAGCAAAAGCAACATTTTTGATGTGTCTCTTTTTACTCCATCAATTGAAAATACATCGTCCTCGATTACTGCTTGAATGTAATCTTGGGAAACTTGAGCCGCTTGCTTAGCTGCGATCCCAATGTTTGCCGGCCATCCACCGCGTACAATAAGCTCAATTATGTCATTAAGCCCACGATCTCCAATAAAGACATTATCCTGGTGACCATTACACAGAGCCTCCAAAGAGACCTGTCCCGAAGAGTCGCCGGACTCATATAAAGACATCGGTCGCATCTTCAAACGACCGATTCTGCCTGCTCCGCTGTGTAGCACACCTTTACGATTTGGAGTTGCGGAACCGGTCAAAATGAACTGTCCCTTATCTTTAGATTTATCAACTTCCATGCGGACAGCATCCCAGATGGGGGGTACTTCCTGCCATTCATCGATCAGTCTTGGCTTATCACCTTTTAGTACAAGCGAAATATCTGTTCTGGCCAATGTGCGATTGCTGAAATTTTGTGAGGGGTCTCCCAAATTGAAGGTACTTTTACAATGTTGAGATGCAGTCATCGTTTTACCACACCATTTAGGGCCTTCAATTAATAAAGCTCCGAATGTAGACATCTTCTCATTAATAGCAGTGTCTACAATTCTGGGTAGATATTTCATAAACGCACCTTACCTTATGCTTTTAATCAACCGACACAATCAGTTAATCACAACCGACATAATTCATCAAACTTAACCGACATAATTCGTCAAACTTAACCGACATAATCCGACAAATCTAACCGACATATTTTAGCAAAAGCTCCCCTTATTAAAACTCTTTTATAAAGCTAAGATTCAACAAAGTTTCTGGAGGCTAATTGATGTGCCGGACACCAAATCCTGGCACCGGATCCTCCTGGCTAATTGTCACTTAAGCTGTACTTCATACCGGGAGAGAAGGGCAGATATTCTATATCCTCACGTGCAGTCAGGATGTCGATAGCTCTTTGACCGGTACAGTGCGATAAGGCAAAGCTGCCAATGCCTGCTGCAACCATCAGGTCAATAGTTTCCCTGATTTCAGCGTCGCTGGCGTCCTTCAGGTGAGCACCACCGAAAACTGTCAGAATATCTTTATCAAATCGTTGCTTAACAGTATGTATAATATTGAGGATACCCGGATGTGAACAGCCCAGTAACAGATATATGCCCTTGTTGTTTTCTACGACCAAAGCGATCTCATCCGGGAATGAGTCGGCAATAATCACACCAGCATCCTCACGCACAAATCTCTGTGGGATTCTGCTGGCATAAGGCCGGCTGAAATTGCTAATAAGATGGAGACCTGGATATATTTCCAGATCCTCTTTCACCTCAATGACCGAGAAGCCTTGCTCCTGGAGATACTCGCGATCCAGATGCGAACCGATATATCTTTTTTCACCATCCGTCTGAGAATACTTAGGATCAAAAAACTTCTGCCCCAGATAAATCGTCTTGCGGGCAAAGTCTCCGGGATAAGTCCTAAGTCCTACAGTGTGATCGTAATGGGCATGGCTGAGAATAATAGCGGATAGATCAGATAGGTCCAGACCCAGATTAGCGGCATTTTTCCAGGTTGCCTCGCTTTGACCGGTGTCAAACAGTATTTTTATACCATTGTAGTTAAGATAAACACTTAAAGCATGTTCAGAGCAGAGGGTCGGATCCAAAGAAGGGGCGTTATCCATTACAGAAATAAGTTCAATCATCTATCTGGCTCCTTGCTAGTTTCATGCTTCAATCTTACCAGCAAATGCAACAGCTGTTGCTTAGAAAATATGGGCTTTCTCAAGTACAAAAGCAAGGAAAAACGTCAATTTTTGCTTGACCCTGCTTCAGGTCTTATCCGAGTATTTCCAGAGGAAGGCACCGCTTCCAGTGCATAGAATCGTGCCTGACACCGCTCATACCCCGCTCATACCGCTATACTGGTTAGAGGAAAGCTTTCTGTATAGGCTGTTTCAGTCAAGATGCAGGTAAAACTTTCTAAACAAAGTAATCACTTAATGGAGAAGAAAGATGGACATGTTTAAAAATTTCGGTGAGAAGGCTAAAAAGACTGCGCAGAAGGTTGGCGAAAAATCATCTGACTTGGTAGAAGTTGGTAAGCTGAAAGTACAGATTTCACAAATTAGAGATGACATCAGAAGATCAAAGACCGAGATAGGACAGTATTTCTACGATACTTATATTAATCAAACGGATCTGCCAGAAGACAAAATCTTGCTCATCTGTGAAGCTATAGAAGAAAAATATCAGGAGATTGATGAATTAAACGAAAAAATAGAGAGAATTAATAACTGATAAAAAGCCTGATTGTGAGTGAACTTCAAGTTTTTAACTGTAAAATTAAGTAGTATAAACTGATCCATCTGTATGTTTCACGATACAATTCATACCTGCGGTATTAAGCAGTTGGGAACCAGCCAGAGGAAAGCCTGGTACAGCCGGCATCAGCAGTCCCCTGGTGACCAGCTCGCCAATAACTTAATAACTGAGGTGCCTGGCACCGCTCAGACT
>DIRJ01000017.1:3428-9588 GCA_002427505.1 Mageeibacillus sp. UBA5439 | reverse complement strand
CCGCTCAGACTTCAGACTTTAATCCTCGCAGCAATCCCATTTCTCAAATTTTGCAATCATGTCGCCAATGATATAGTCTCGGCTTACGAAGCATACCAAGCGAATGGGGTGTCGGCTCGTATCAGTGCTCCAATCCATATTATCTCCCAAAACAGGCGACGGCTGGAGAGAAGAGATACTCCAATTGGGGTTCATCAGATAGCCGACCGTGGAGATATCCCATATAACTCTGGAATGAGCGGCTGCGGTTGTCGGGAACTTGGTGCCCAATTCTTTCGACATATCATCCATCCCGCAGGTGTTTCCTTTGTGGGCTCGCACAGGTGCACCGGGATGAATTGCCTTCCGCACAATCCGGCCCAGATAACTGCCGATCTTGCTCTTTCCCACCAGCAGTGTATCCACTTCCGGTAAGGTAAGTGTCAGGTGAGAGGCAACTCCCTGACAGGGAATCAGAACCAGCGGCACGCCACAGTTGAGCAAATGCTGCGCAGCTGGAATGTCTTGCATCAGATTAAACTCGGCTGCATTCATAAAATAGGGAGGTTGGCCGCCTAGCCAGATGACTACGATTTTGTCTGCAATGTCCGGCTCCATCATTAGTGCTGATGCGACATTGGTGATGGCTCCAAAGGCAAGGACATATAGCCGCTTTCCTTGAGGCATTGCCTTTGCACGCTTGATAAGATCGTATACAGCCTCGCTTTCCACGGGCTTACCGGAATTTTCTGTGATATATGTGGGTGAGCCACGGAATACACGCCCGTCGGAATCTTCCCCCAACAGTTCAAAAATTTTCTTGATCTCCTGATAACTCAGCTCCATCCCTTCTTCGGGAGTATCTGCGAAATTAACCTCACTTCCTAGCATTTCTTTGGTGAGATGGATCGGCTTTTGGCCGGGAGGGGTCATAAGTTTTGCGATAGCTTGGGAGCAGAATGGTGCCGCATAAACTGCCTGAACATTCATGCGCTCCTTAGAAGTAAGTGCCCAGGAAATCGCAAACTGGTCATCGACCTCATTGTAGGCATCTGTATCCAGAACTACATCAATAACTCCTTCTGGAAACTGAAGGGCTTCGGCAATCTTTTCGTGATCAATTGTCGACATAGTATAAACCTCCATTATTGTTAAATATGTAATATACCTGACTAGATTAACTAAGCAGAGATATTGCTTAAAGTAACAAAGTTCAGATTTAACACATAAGCTACAGTAGAGATATCCCAGACTGGCAGCGCTGGCAAGCTTCAGATTAAAAATAAAAACAGCGAACTTGCATCCGCTGTTTTTAGTCCAGTTTTATGGGGGTCACCGCAGCACCGCTCAGATCTCACATGTCAGCAGTGATTTTTCGGTTTCTTTATCAAACAGCTGAATCTTATTCATATCAAAATTAATATTAATGCTTTCAGCCATGCTAAAGTTATTGTCGCCCCAGACCTTAGCTATAATTTGTTCGCCCCGGAAGTCAATATAGACAAAAATTTCTGATCCCATATGTTCGGCAACTTCAACTTTTGCCTCCAGATAGGGTACATTTGCCTTGTCCCGGATAATTGAAACATGTTCCGACCTTACACCCAAAGCCACTGCTTTATTATTAAAATGTGCCAGTATCTCAGGTCTAAACCTTCCCTCCGGCAGTGCAAAAAATGTCTGATCAATTTTTACAAAATATCCTGACTCCTGCCTGATCAGAACAGCATCAATAAAATTCATCTGTGGTGTGCCGATAAAACCGGCAACAAAAAGATTATCCGGAAAGTTGTAGAGCTCCTGCGGTGTACCCACCTGCATGATATCGCCTGCGTTCATGACCACAATGCGATCGGCCATTGTCATCGCCTCGGTCTGATCATGCGTCACATAGATAAAGGTTGTTTGCAGCTTATTGTGTAGCTTGCTTATTTCGGTACGGGTTGTTGCACGCAGTTTTGCATCAAGGTTTGATAGAGGCTCATCCAGCAGAAATGCCTTCGGATTCCGCACCATGGCCCGGCCTAAGGCAACTCGCTGCCTCTGACCGCCGGACAGGGCCTTCGGCTTTCTCTTCAATAAATCTTCCAGGCCAAGAATACTGGCTGTCTCACGCACATGTTCATCAATTTCTGTCTTAGGTATTTTCCGCAGCTGCAGGGCGAACGCGAGGTTTTTATATACTGTCATATGAGGATAAAGAGCATAGTTCTGAAAAACCATAGCGATATCCCGATCCTTGGGCAGAATATTATTGACCATTACACCATCAATATAGATTTCGCCCGCAGAAATCTCTTCCAGACCGGCAATCATGCGCAGCACTGTAGACTTTCCACAACCTGAAGGACCTACCAGGACGATGAATTCTTTATCCTTGATCTCCAGAGAGAAATCTTTCACGGCCAAAACATCACCCGGATAAACTTTTTTTAAGTTTTTTAATATTATCCCACTCATAAACAACCTCGATCTACATTATGTAAATTATCTCGTTCTCAGCATCCAATTGTTCAAATGCAAAATAATTACTCTCCCAGCTCTGACCATTAAGATAAATTTCCCTGTAGCCGGATTCTCTGCCGTCCTTATTTTCTATACAAATATGCAGCTTTTTGCCGCGGAAAACCTTATCTATGCTCAAGTGACCCCATCCCCCGGGAATAACCGGCTCTATGCGGATACCTGCAAGATCCGGTCTGAGGCCCAATATACCCTCAACACAAGCGACCATCACTGAGGCGGCAGTACCTGTAAGCCAGGGAACATGCGAGCGTCCCTCATGGGGGCTGCAGCAGCCTTCTGCAAACTGGCCGTAAACATAAGGCTCCATGACTCTGATCTCAGCTATGTCGTTTTGGTGAGCGGGAGAAGATGCCATGAAATAGCTGTATGCCCGTCCACCGCGGCCGAGCAGAGTTTCTGCCAGAATCAGCCAGCCCTGAGCTTGCAAAAAGATGCCGGCGTTTTCTTTACTGGAGTCGTTATAAATCCTGCCCTGAGCACCAGCAAATTCTAAATCCTTGAGGCTGGAATCCATCAGACTCACACCATAATCACCATTCAACATTTCATAAACTTTATCCAAAATAACCCGCGCTCTTTCCGGGTCGGTCAAACCGGACACAACAGCCCAGCTCTGAGGATTGAGCCATAGTTTAGCTGCTGAACTGAACTTAGAGCCGATACGCAGCCCATCTTCGCTGATACCTCTGATATAGCGGTCGCCTTCGAAGCAGAGCTCATCGATTCTTGCGCCCAGATCCCTCTGCTGTTCTTTTAGATATTTCAGATAAGCATTATCGCCCAGAGCTCCGGCAAAAGATTGCATGATCGTAAGCGCCAGATAAAGCTGCAAGGCCACAAAAGTTGATTCGCCTTTTACACCCAGATGCAATGTATCATTCCAGTCAGCCTGTAAGCCGGCCGGCAGACCATTCCTGCCCAGATGTGCGAAAGAAAAAGCAATGGCCTGTTTTAAGTGTTCGTAAACAGTGCCTGTAGCTGTGTTGACATAGGGAAGCTGCAGTCTGAGAAAATCAAGCTCGCCTGTCTCTGCTAGATACTTCCTCACCGTAGGGAAAAGCCACAGAGTGTCATCGGCCCGGCAGGCAGACTGTCCCTTCTCTGTCAGGTGGGAAAAGGCGTCTTCTGCGTAGTTACGGCCGGGATAGTGATCGAAGCTGACCAGAGGAAGTCCGGCACCCTCATACAGCTGAGCCGAAAGCATGAAGATCAGTTTTTCGCGTGCAAGATCAGGCCTTAGGTGGATAATCCCCTGGATATCCTGCACTGTGTCACGGTAGCCATATCCATCTCTCTGACCGCAATAAATGAGAGAAGCTGCTCTGGACCAGGTGAAATTTGTGAAGCACTGATAGGACAGCCAGCTGTTTACCATCTGATTAAAATCCTCATCCGGTGTCGCCACCTGCAAATTTGCCAGATTGTACTGCCAGGAGTTGTCCAGCTCCTTTAAATCAAACTTGCATCGGCCCGGCAGGCCATAGGCCTGTCCGTTTTCGGCACAGCCACTGTGGCCATTACCACCGCCTTCATCCTCCCGCCTGCAGTTTCGGCCCTGCTCATAGAGCCGGACTATCTCCTCTGCCGCCAGCTGATCGTGCTGACCGAGAATAAAGGTAAGTTCCCTCTCTTCACCAGGCTGCAAACTAAGCTCAGTGTGCAGGGCACCACAGGAATTTCGATTGTAATTCAACACATTGGTGCAGTGACCTGCAGCCACAGCCAGAGGGTTCCTGTAAGATCTGTAGTCACCGATAAAAGCCTCTCTGTCACCACAATAAGAGCTGACGGGCGCTCCCGTCAGCGCAAAAAAACGATAAATCGCTTGATCCGAGTCTTCACTGATCGCCTGAATAATTTTGTTCTCATCGAAATATGTTCTGGAAATAAACTGCGAATATTGCAGATTGACCAGATCCTGTTCGTAGTCTCCGTGATTACTGAACTCCGCATATCCAAAGATTGAAAGGTGACGCTCACGATCCGCCTTATTCTGCAGCCGCTGATGCCAGATTTCGTAGCTTTTGCCCCGAGGAACATAGTAAGTGCAGCTGGAGACAATTTCACTACACTGTGACTCAATCACAGTGTAGCCCAGCCCGTGGCGGCACTGACTCCTAAAACCCTCCCGCTTGCCCACCGGTTGCCAGGAGGCAGACCAGTAATCGCCATTGTCGTCGTCTCTCAAGTAAATATAGCGGCCGGGCATATCATCATAATTAAAACGATAACGCAGGATCCGTCCGCGGGCTCCGCTTTTTACAAAGGAATAACCGCCGGCATTTTGTGAAATTATGGCACCATACTCAGGGGAACCAAGATAATTAACCCACGGAGCCGGAGTGTCCGGTCTGGTGATGACATACTCTCTTTTATCTTTTGCAAAATAACCGTAGTTCATAGCTATTCCTTGACTGCTCCTACCGCCACGCCCCGTACAATGTACTTTGACAGAAAAATGTAGATAATGAGGATCGGTATAATGGCGAGAAAGATCAGCATATAAACCTGCCCCATATCAAACTTGAGATAATCCGCGCTTCTCAGCTGCGCGATCAGTATGGGCAGGGTCTTTTTGTCAGCTGTTCTGATGATGAGTGAAGGAATAAAATAATTGTTCCAGGAACCGACAAAGGTAAAAATGGCCTGCACGGCGATAGCCGGTTTCATGATAGGCAGCACCATCTGGTTGAAAATCCTGAATTCACTGGCGCCGTCCATGCGCGCCGCCTCTATCATGGCCAGAGGCAGATTACTCTGCATGTAAGACAGCATGAAGTAAAAGACGACCGGCGAGGATACCGCCGGCAGTATCAGAGGTATGTGGCTGTCCATAAGACCCAAAGTTCCCATCCAGCGTACAAAGCCAAGGGCATAGACCTGATTAGGAATCATCATAATCAGCAAGATGACAGAAAAAATGAATTGTTTCAGCTTGAGATCATAGACATGAATGCTGAAGGCTGTCAGGGCAGAGAAATATGTAGCCAGCAGGGCACTGGATGCTGCAATGAGAAAACTGTTGACAATACCTCTCAGGACAGGTAGTTGTTTGTTATCCAGAACATTCTTCAGATTAGTCCAGAAGAAGGAGCCAAAAGTGGCGGAAAAGCCCTTTTGTATTTCTGAGTGTGCCCGCGTCGCGTTTACGATCAGGAGGTAGAAGGGAAACAAGCAGATCAATGTCAGTAGTATCAGGACCAGATAGATCAAAGCTTTGTTAAATTTGCGTATGCGTATCTCTTGTTCAATCCTCATTGCTATTACTCCTTCTCCGTCAGATTTCGATAGACAATCAGGCTCAGCAGCGATGTGGCAATTAAAAGGATCACGGACAAAGCACCGGCCAGACCGTAGTTTTTGCTGTAGAGATGATTATTCAGGTACATAATCAGGGTCATGGAGCTGCGATTGGGCCCGCCGCGTCCGTTGGTCAGGATCTGCGGCACATCGAACATCTGAATACCGCCAATCATCGAGGTGATAATGACATAGACGAGAATCGGCCTGATCGACGGCAATGTTACGTGGATGAAAGTCTTCCAGGGTCCGGCACCATCAATTTGTGCTGCTTCGATAATGGAATCGTCGATACCCATTACTGCAGCCATAATCAAGATGGTCGTATTGCCAAACCAGAGCAAAAAGTTCATCA
>DIRJ01000017.1:1806-3178 GCA_002427505.1 Mageeibacillus sp. UBA5439 | reverse complement strand
ATGTTATTTACAGGTCCCACATCAGAGAAAAGGGCAAAAAATAACATGGAAAAAGCGGCTGCCATAATCAGATTAGGCATATATATAACAGTTTTATAAAATCTGGTAAATTTCAAATCTAAGCGTTTACTGCTAAACCACAGGGCTAGCACCAGTGAGATAAGTATTTGCGGGATAAAACCCAGGGTCCAGATTAAAAAAGTGTTCCATGCATACTTGGGCAGGTCACTTTCAAGCAGGATCTTCCTGTAATTATCGAGTCCGATAAATTTCGGTCCGATCTGCGTCAGCCCGGACATATAGTTTTCGAAAAAACTATAGTAAATAGTTGAAGCCAGAGGAATTAAAGTAAAGATGATGAAGACTACAAAAAAAGGTAAGAGAAAAATGTAGCCCCACTTTGCATAAGAAATAGATTTTCTGCTTTGCCGGCATAATTTTTTCATAACTCGGATCACCTTAAAAAAAGAAAGGGGACGCGGGTCCGCGTCCCCAGGCCAGTCTATTCAGGTCTTTTCAGTTCAGGATACTTCTCGATGGCGTTGACATAGAAGTTGTCTAAGGCTGTCTCAAAATCAACGTTGTCATTGAAATAATCTCTGAAAGCGGTTTGGATTCCTTCGTTCAGGCCCTGGTCATAAGCTGAGATGTTGCTCATGTCAATGCCCTTGGCAGACTCAGCGAAGAGTGCAATATGGTTCTGTCCTCCCAGGAAGGCAGAAGCAAAATCGTCATCTGCAGCCAGTGTCTCCATCGCTTCAACATTATTGGTGAAGTCCTGTGTATCTTGGGTTATTTTGATCAATGTATCAGCATCACAGGTCATTTTTATCATGATGTCCTTAACAAGATCCAAGTTATCCGAACCGGTTGCTGCGCAGAGCCAGCTGCCGCCCCAGTAGTAGTTTTGCGGACCTTCGATTACGCCGTAATCGCCAAAGATGCCGTTTCCTTCCGTGGCCTCTTTAAAAGCATCCGGATCACCTGTAGCCGATACTCCGTCCGGCAGTGGTGTATCCAGAGCATTGCCCAGAAGAGTGAAGTTGATACCCCAGGTGGAGTAGAAGAAACCGAACACTTTACCGTCAGGTCCCTGATCTGCAGCCCACTGGTCATCCCAGAGGGAAGAGCCGTTGTTGTAACCCTTGTCGGTGAAATCTTTGGTCTGATCGATCCAGGCGTAAACGTTGTCATCGATAACAATGTTCAGCTTGTCATCGACCCAGGGACTCGAGACATTATTCGAGAATGTACGATAGGAATCGTCGTAACCGGATAGCATCTTATAGCCCTTGGCGTGGGCTTTTTCAGCGACTTCATAGAACTTGTCCCAGGTGGATAATGCCAGCTGCACTTCGTCAGGATCGTCGGT
>DIRJ01000017.1:0-1420 GCA_002427505.1 Mageeibacillus sp. UBA5439 | reverse complement strand
GCGTAGTCCGCCTCGACCAGGAATAAATCAATCTTTTCGTCATCAGGAGCGTTTTCCTGACTGAGCAATGCCTCATCAAGTGCATTTTGATAGGCGTTGTCATCGCTAGGTACGAGAGTAAATTTGACTTCAACGTCGTCCGGTACACCTCCAAAATAGTTTTCGAACAAACCCTGAAACTCATCGTTCCAGCCCCAGATATTAAGGACTTTGCCTTGCCCGGCTACGGGCTCCTGCCCGCCGCTTTCCTTTGGTGTTTCATTGCTGGTATCAGGCAGTTTAGTTGTTGTCGTATCAGGATCTTTCGTTCCATTACAAGCCACAACGACAAACAGTAAGGTAAACGCCAGCATTGATGCAATGATACGTTTAATGTTTTTCACTTTTCTTCCTCCTTGTTTGAGTAATTAATTTTTGCCTAGTTTACAGCTAAGCCTTTATCTTAAAATTCGATCTTTTTAACCGAATTTCCAGCCAATAGTTCGCCCTCGACCCAGATTTGTTTGGGAATATATGTCTTTTTGTTGGTAATTGCTTCGACCAGTTCCTCAGCAGCCAGGCTGCCCAAATCGGCGGTGTTCTGCTTGTATGTACAAAGATCAGGCCGTAATACCTGGGCCAGTAAGATTCCGTCATAGCCGGTGACGCTGATGTCGTCCGGAATACGCAGTCCCTGCTGCTCAATTTCATTCATGCCGCCAATAAAGGAAAAATCGTCGGGGTACATGATGCAGGTAGGAGGATCCTTCAGTGCCAGCAGCTCTCTGCTCGCCCGGCTGCTCGATTCCGGGTCATGATAGCGTGCGGACTTAATATATTCATCCGGCACTTCGATGTTGAGTTTTTTGCAGGCCTTATAAAAACCGGCCAGACGTCTTTGCGTAACGGAAGTAATTTCACCGTGAATGAAAGCGATTTTCCTGTGCCCGTAGTCATAGACATGTTTTACCAGATCTCTGGCACCGTTCAGATTATCGGAGAGAATAGCGGTGGAGTCGTTGTAGATATGGTCAATAGTAACCGTGGGAATCTCACTTTGCGCAAGCTCGAGGACTTTCGGATCGTGAAAATCCACGGAGGCGATCACGACACCATCGCAGTTGCGGTACTTAGCGTGTTCATAGTAAGTCATCTTCTGCTGTCCGAGATTCTGGCTGATAAAGGTAATATCAAATCCCAGGCGCTCTGCCGCAACTTTGAAACTGTTCAGGACGGATGAAAAATATTCATGGGCGAGGCCGCTTTGCATTTCATCAATAAAAAGAACCCCCAGGTTGTTAGACTTATTGGTTTTCAGCAATCTCGCTGCAGCATTAGGAAAGTAGCCCATTTCTTCTGCTAGCTGCCTAATCAGCAAAGTAGTATCTTCGCCAATTTCCGGGGATCCGTTCAGAGCCTTGCTCACGGTCGAGACCGAATA
>DIRJ01000039.1:36618-88827 GCA_002427505.1 Mageeibacillus sp. UBA5439 | reverse complement strand
TGCAAATGAAGTTCTCGCACCTGCTGAGCGGCTTCTAGAAGTATATCTTAATTGTTAACTTGTTTCAATATGCTGCTCCCGTTTTTTGTTCACTGATCCTTTTTCTGATTTTTGCTCATCATAATTCTTAGCAAGGTGCTATCCATGTCCGCCATACCTTCTTTTGAGATGTGCTTCATATTTATCATACTTTGCTCGACATCAGATCCAATCATTCCGTCGGTCATTTTAATGGAATTACCTTGCATGGCAACCGCGGCTGCCTGTACCGCTGCATAAATACAAATGGATACCTTGAGGGCGCAGCCGGCTTTGGCTCCGTCACAGATCATACCGGTCAAGGTGCCAAACATATTCTGAGCAGCGGCGATCACTTCCTCCAGACCACCGCCCATCAGCATGACGATGCCTCCGGCCGCTCCGATCGAAGCCGGAACCGCACCGCAGAGAGGCGATAGACGACCAAAAGCTTTCTTTACATGAATGGCCAGTAAATGGCTGAGGGTAACAGCTCGCAACAATGTCTCTCTGCTGCTGTTTAAGTACTCTGCAGCAGCTGCTACAGATACAGTCGCAGTGAGACCCTGGTTACCACTGCCTGAGTTTCCCATCACGGGGTAGCTGGCACCTGCCATGCGGGCATCGGCAGCTGCCGCAGTGCGCGAGGCACAGTAATCTGACAATGACATTCTGGATATCTGCTCTCTGATCGACGGACCGACTTCTATACCATATCCATCTTTCAGACCGGCATCGGCAATCTTCATATTCAGTTCTAAGGCTTCCCTGACTTTATCCAGTTTTTCCAGGTCAACAGTCTGTGCAAATTCCCAGATATTTGCGATATCATCTTCTACCAGACTATCCTCCAGATCCTGACTGAGCTGCATATCATTTTTATAGACAAGCTTGTCATCCCGGGTAAGTTCAAGAACCAAATCATGTTTGTAGGCAATTACTGAGGATCCGCTGCCGGACTTGGTATGAACTGAAACTTTGATATAAAGAACCGGGTCACTACCGGAAACCTCAAGCATTACTTTTTCTGCTGCGATCAAGCTGCGGGCAGCTTCAACATCTTTTACCTGCAGATTTTCCAGCACTTGCAAACTGCGGTCGGGATCTCCGGCAACAGCACCCAGCGCTGCAGCCATGGCCACTCCCATTTCTTCTGTACCGGGAATCTTTACACCCATTGCGTTCTTGAAAATATTAACACTGGCGGAGACAACTATAGTCTCAATATCATCGTAACCGGCTTCCTTGCGTGCTAAAGCTGCGGCATAAGCGACAGCTACCGGTTCAGTGCAACCCAGCGCGATAATCAGCTCTTCCTCAAGCTGCTGCAAATAATATGTTTCTTTCACCTTTGTCTCCGATCCTGTTAAGCTTCTTAATCTGAGTGATATCAGAATATCATAAGGATGCTTATCTAACACAGTTACAGACGACATTCTTTCAAAAGTAAATCCGAAAATTTCATATCGTTTTGTGCACTTGTAACATTCACCACCGCGATTATTGTCTATAGTGTATAGATTTAAATAACTACTGAGAGATTTGTTTAAAGGTCAATAGGGCTAAAAATTTGTCCGGATTAACTATTTTTCTTATCGAACTTGAACTAATTGCCCAACATATTTATAGTGTATCCAGAGCAATTAAAGCAAGTTTAATTGCTAAAAAAGCTGACAAGTTTGCTAACTTGTTTCAGTAGAAAGCTTGAAAAAGCTTGATGTAACGTGCTTGATGACGAAACGCCCGTCTCAGATGCACTTCTGATCGACCCCAAGTCTCTAACAAGCACCTAATAAGGAGGGAAAATATGAAAAAGAAAATGAGTATCGTTTGGGCACTGCTGTTGTCACTAGTGCTATTTGTGGCAGCCTGTGCCCCCAGCACACCGGTTGAAACAGATCCGGTCACAACTGAGCCGGCAGGGACAGATCCTGTACCGGCAGAAAAAACCAAAGTGAGTTTTGCCGTGCAGGCAGACTCCACACCGGCATTGGATGCCCTGATTGATGCTTTCAATGCTCAAAGTGATAAGTACGAGGCAGAAGCGACCATCATGACAAATGACTCAGGTCAAATGCATGACCAGTTGTTAAACTCTCTCTCAGCACAGAGCGGTGAGTATGATGTTGTTTCATTGGACGTAGTCTGGGCAGGCGAATTTGCCGCAGCAGGTTACATAACACCCCTTGACGATCTTCTGAGTGAAAACAGCTGGACCCCGGCTGACTTTAACGCCGGTTCAATGGCTTCAGGCAGATATGCAGGTAAGAATTATGTCCTGCCTTATTTCCCTGATCTGGGATTCATCTATTACAGATCAGATATCGTCTCTGAAGAAGATGCTGCGACTCTTGAGTCGGGTGATTACACATGGAATGATTTCCTCGATATGGCCAAAAAATATCAGGGAGAAGGCGGAACCGAATATGGCATGGCCTATCAGGCAATGCAGTATGAAGGTCTGACTGTAAACCTCAACGAATTCTCCGCCAACTGGTCAGATATAGCCGGTGGCTTAGGCACAATGAAGGAAACAATTGATCAGGGGCTGACGCCTGCCGACATTCTGAACTACACCGAAGGTGAAACAGCAAATGCCCTGCTTAACGGTGAGGCCGTATTTGCCAGAAACTGGCCTTATGTCAACGGTATGTTACAATCCGGCGATTATGATGTGAAAATCGATCAGGTCGGATATGCACCTCTGCCTGCAGGCGGCTCAGTAGGCGGCTGGCTCCTCGGAGTTAACTCCTATTCTGAAAACCCCGAAGGTGCCAGAGCATTTATAGCTTTTGTTGCCGGTCCTGAAGGACAAAAAATCAACGCAATTCAAGGCAGCTATCTGCCCGGCTTTAACGCCTTGCTGGAAGATGCAGATGTCCTGGCATCAAATGCCTTGCTTTCAAGCACAGGCTTCCAGAATGCATTGGCTGACACCATTTCCCGGCCGGTAGCAGCCAACTACTCGGAAGTCAGTGACGCAATTCAGATCGCCGCTCACCAGTACCTCTCTGGAAACAGTGATATTGTGGATGCAGCCGCAGCTATAGAGGCCGCGCTTCCCGAAGAGTAAAAACCAAGTAGTTTTAGTGTTAGCTTTGGCTGAGGTCAAAGCTAACACTTTTTTTGCATTTAAGACGCCCGGAGACATAGAAGAGGTCCCTTATGAAAAAGCTTTCCACATGGGTGGATCATAAAGCCGGATATGTTTTAACTTTTCCGCTTGTCCTGATTATTGTCTTGTTTTCAATTCTGCCAATTCTTTTAACTCTGCAATATTCTTTCTTTGACATGCAGTTAAACGACAGGTCAAGGAATGACACTTATTTCAGCTTGCATGTGAATCTTCAGCTCAATCAGGAAAACATCGATTATCTGAACCTCTACCTGGACTATGATCTGGCTTATGCACAAAAGGAAGCTACAATTACCAGGATCGGAGAGATCAAAGCTGACTTAGCGGAGTTTGAGGCCTATATCTTTGATGAAGTTGCCAGCAGCGATATGAGGGCAATAGTTCCGGTTAATGCCAGCCAGCAAGATGCTGTTATGAGCAGGCAGGCTCACATCACCGATCAGCTGGCAGAGCTCTATGACATGGATGATACTTTTTACTCGCCCGATGATGCAAAAGCAGTAGCCGCAGAGTTTAACATGTCGATTATCAAGCCGAATTTCTCCGCTCTGGATAATTTCGGTAAAGTTGTTAAGGATAAAAGAGTACATTCCACTATGGCATTCACACTCGTTTTCACGCTGGTATCCGTCTTTTTTGAATTAGTTCTCGGTCTGGCTTTGGCCTTGATTATGAATCAACCCTTCAAAGGACGGGGTCTGATCCGGACCTTTTCGCTGATACCATGGGCTATACCAACCTCGGTTGCCGCTTTGATCTGGAGTTATCTTTACAACGGCTCCAGTGGGCTTATCTCTCACTTATTCAGCTTTATCGGATTGATTAAATCACCGTCTGCCATGCTCAACTCATCCGCTAATGCGCTGATGGGAATTATAATTGCAGATGTCTGGAAAACAACTCCCTATATGGCCTTGTTGCTCTTAGGAGGCTTACAGACCATCCCCAACAATCTCTATGAATCTTCTTCCCTGGAAGGTGCCGGCAGATGGCAGCAATTCAGACATATCACTTTGCCTCTTCTGAAGCCATCAATTTTTGTAGCACTGCTTTTCAGGACTCTGGATGCCTTCAGAATTCTTGACTTAATCTATGTGCTGACAGGAGGAGGCCCGGGCGGAACGACAGAATCTATTTCCCTGTATGCCTATAAAGTCATGTTCTCGCAAACCAGATTTGGTTATGGTTCAGCCATTGTTTTAATTATGGCACTGGTTGTCGGGGTCATCACATTCGTCTATATTAAGGCTCTTAATGTAGATGTCTTAGGACAGAATACGTAGGTGGCGCATGAAGAAAGTAAAGACCTCCAGCTTATTCAAAATAACAATTGCCCTGTATCTCCTGATTATTCTTTTCCCTTTCATCTGGGTAGCAATAACATCCCTGCGGCCGGAAGCCGATATCTGGGGCAAAAACGCACTCAACCTGAGTGACGCTAAGTTCACCCTTGAAAATTATAGGCTTGTGTTTCAAACACCTATCTTGAATTCATTAAAAAATTCATTGATCATTTCCAGCTTAACGACCCTCTATGTTACTTTTGTGGCTTCGCTGGGAGCTTACGCCATTGCCAGGCTGAACTTTAAGTTTAAAAAACTTCTGACTGTAGTTGTGCTGGCTGTATCGATGTTTCCACAAATGATAGTAATTGGTCCGATTTACCGTATTTTCATCGAGCTGGGCTGGACAAACAGCTATTACATATCATTGCCTTATTCGAACATAACCTTGCCGGTGGCTACTTTTATCCTAATAACACATTTTGCGCAGATACCTAAAGAAATGGAGGAATCTGCCACTATGGACGGCTCATCCAAAGTAAACACCTTTTTCAAGATTGTTTTTCCTTTGGCCGCACCCGGGGTCTTTACCGCAGCGATTATTGTCTTTATCGGTGCCTGGAATGAATTCCTGCTTTCCCTAACTCTGAACACAAACGAGGCCTGGCGCACAGCAACAGTAAATATATCTTTTTTAAGAGGACAGTTTGAAATTTACTGGGGCCAGGTAACTGCGGCAACTATGGTGGTAACCATACCGACTTTAATTATCGTTATACTTTTTCAAAAGCAGATTGTTTCCGGCCTTACTTCCGGGGCTTTGAAGGAGTGATAATTTGAAAAAGTACGTTGAAGCAGGCCTGGATCTGGAAAAACTGCCTCTTTTAGAGAGTTTAATGTCTCTGGGCAATGGCTATATCGGCAGCAGGGGCTATCTGGAAGAGTTTAATTATCCCGGGTCTGTCCGGGGCAACTATATCAACGGCATCTATGAGCGTATTCCGTTGAAGTATGCCGAATGGGCCTGGGGTTTCCCTTTAGAAGCGGACAGGATGCCCAACCTGATCGATTTGTTTAATATTACAATTTTTCTCGATGACCAGGAAGTTCTTCCTGACGGTCAGATCGAAGATTTCCGCAGAGAGCTGGATTTTGCAGCAGGACTTTCCCGCCGCAGCTACACTTATCTGACAGCTAATGGAAAAAGGGCGCGTATTTATTTCGAGCAGCTCTTGTCATTCCCCCATAAGGAAATGAGATCCTGGACTTTAAAAATCGATTATGACGGCAAAATCGAAGTAAGAAATAAGATTTCTTTTGAAATTTCCAATATGTCCGGCACAGGCGATCCGCGTGTAGCCTCCGATAATATCACTCTGATTGAGACAGCAAAGGCCGCCTATGAAGCGGATGCCGGTGAAATTATTCTAAAAACGATCCGGTCAGGGATTGAGATTCGAATCAATTTTCGCGACGAAGGATCTTATGATTCTGCAGCTGTCCTCAGCCTTGCCGGGCTCAATATTTCTTACAGCGGAAGTGGAAATCTCGAATTGTCGCGTTTGGTAAAATATTGGGACAGCATCAGAAATAATGAAAGCGAATTTGTCGCAAAAGACCAGCTGTACGAAGATCAGAAAGCATTTTTGCAGAAGGCCGGTCTGGAGGCAGCCATCGAGTTTCCGGATAAGCCTGAGTTGACCGGAACGATGGACTTCATGAAGTTTCATCTGCTGCAGTCGACAACGCAGGACATCTATGGCAATGTCTCCGCTAAAGGTTTGAGCGGTGAAGGCTATGAGGGTCACTATTTCTGGGATACAGAAATGTTTATCTTTCCGGTCTGGCTGCTGTGGAATCAGGAACGCGCGCGCCATTTATTGCTTTACCGCTACAATCTGCTGCCGCAGGCCAGGCAGCGGGCCCGGGAGCTTGGGCACAGAAAAGGAGCCTGCTTTCCCTGGAGGACAATCTCCGGGATTGAATCTTCGAGCTATTTCCCTGCCGGCACTGCGCAATTTCATATAAACTTTGATATTGCCTACACTTTTATCCAATACTGGCTGGCCACTGAGGATCTCGATTTCCTTGCAAAATATTCTATGGAACTGGTAATTGAAACAGCCAGAACCGCTCTGGAAATCGGCTCTTTTCAAAAGGACGGCTTCCATATTCATGGTGTAACCGGACCCGATGAATACACCGCAATGGTATCTGACAACTATTACACCAATAAGATGGCTCAATACAATTTGCAGTGGGCCGTAAAAATGTGGCAGCTGCTGGCAGAGAAGTGCCCCGCTGAATGGCTGCACCTGAACGAGCAGCTGCAGATTGGGGAAGCGGAAATCGATACTATGGCCAGAGCCGCCCGGGAAATGATTTTTATATATGATGAAGAAAAAGGTATTCTGGGGCAGGATGCCAGCTTCCTGTCTAAAGATATCTGGCCGGCCGAAAATGATGCCCGTCCTCTCTTGCTGCATTATCATCCGCTGACAATCTACAGATATCAGATCCTGAAGCAGGCAGATACTGCACTTGCCTTATTTCTGCTTCCCGATATGGATGAGGCTGTGATGAAACGCAGCTTCTATTATTACGAAAGTATTAATACGCATGATTCATCACTATCGCCTTCTGCTACTGTGCTGGCAGCCTGCAGGCTGAAGGACGCTGGCTTAGCATATAAATATTTTATGGATTCCCTCACTCTGGACTTAAATAATCTTAATCATAATACTGCTGATGGTCTGCATATGGCCAACATAGGCGGTTCTTTGTTTTCAGTTTTAGGAGGATTCGCCGGCATCAGGATTGATGAGGAGGGGCTACACATCAACCCATACATACCTGAGCAACTGGGACGCATAAAATACCGATTTGTCTGGCGGTCATCCCTGCTTGAAGTTCAGGCCGCCGATAAGATGGCAGAGGTAAAACATATCAGCGGGCCGCCGGCAAAGCTGACAGTAAACGGCCAGCCTTTGCTTCTGGGGCAGAAGGCCGTGCTCTTTGATCTCGACGGAGTTTTAACCGCAACTTCAGACAATCATTACGAAGGCTGGAAACAGATGAGCGCTGATCTGGGTTTTGCCTTACCGGTAACATTTCGCGACAGCCTGCGCGGTATTTCCCGCAGGCAAGCCCTGGACAGGATTTTAGAGTATTTCGGTCTGGATTATGCGGAAGAAGAAAAGCAGAAACTGGCAGATAAGAAGAATGCTTACTATCAGGAATCAATTTCACACTTTACAGCAGATAATCTCTATCCCGGTGCCAGGAAGCTTTTAGACAGCATTAAAAAGAAAGGCTTTCTTCTGGCTTTGGTGTCTGCCAGCAGAAACGCGCCTCAATTGACAGAAAACATGGGTATAGCAGATCTATTTGATCTGATTGTTGACCCGGATAAAGCCGGACGCGGCAAGCCCCATCCCGACCCTTTCCTCAAAGCTGCCGAAAGCCTGGGACTCTCAGCTGAGGACTGCATAGCTGTAGAAGATGCCCAGGCAGGAGTTACAAGCATAAAAGCCGCCGGAATGACGGCCGTAGGTATCGGAGATGAGAATCTGGACGGAGCGGATGCAGTATTCGCTACAATCGATGAAGCTTCATCATATATATTAAATTGGCTGGAGGCATAAGATGGCTGGAATTACTTTAAAGAACCTGACGAAGATCTATGACAATAAATTTGAAGCAGTGAAATCTATAAATCTGGAAATCGAAGACGGCGGATTCATGGTTTTGGTAGGTCCTTCAGGCTGCGGTAAAACAACTACGCTCAGAATGATTGCCGGGCTGGAAGAAATCTCCGGAGGCGAACTATATATCGGAGATAAGCTGATGAATAAAGTTGATCCGCGTGACAGAAATATTGCCATGGTCTTTCAAAACTATGCTCTCTACCCTCATATGACTGTCTACGACAATATGGCCTTCGGACTGAAAATTGCCAAGCTGGACAAGGCGGAAATCTCCAGAAGAATCAAAGAGGCCGCAGAAATTCTGGATATTGCTAATCAGCTGGATAAAAAGCCTAAGGCTCTGTCCGGCGGCCAGCGCCAAAGAGTTGCCTTGGGTCGGGCAATAGTCAGAAAACCGCAGGTCTTCCTGATGGATGAACCTTTGTCCAACCTGGATGCTAAGCTGCGTGTTCAGATGAGAGCTGAGCTGATAAAGCTCCACTCAGATCTCAAAACCACCTTCGTCTATGTTACCCATGATCAGACGGAAGCCATGACTATGGGTAGCAGAATCTGCGTCATGAACGAAGGAAGCATTATGCAGGTAGCCACACCTGAAACCGTCTACAAGCGGCCGGAAAACCTGTTTGTCGCAGGTTTCATCGGTTCACCTCAGATGAATTTTTACACGGCACGCCTGCTTCTGGAGCATGGCAGCTACTTGCTGGAAGGCGACAACGATACTTTCGGAATTTTCCGTGTACCCATAAAAATTCATAATGCGAGCAAAGTAGAACCCTATTTAAATAAAGAAATTATCTTTGGAGCGCGTCCCGAACACATAGCTTTTGTCGATGGTGAGGGTATAAAAGCCAGGATATTCGTCACTGAATTGCTCGGCAATGAAATTCACGTACACGTGCACGTACAGGATCAGCTCCACACCATCAAAACTGCTGCAGAGACCCAGCTCAAAGCCGGTGATGTCGTTACTTTCTTACCCGATATTGACAGAATTCATCTTTTTGACAAGGAAACGGAGCAGGCAATCAAATATTACGAATAAGCAGAACAGGGCTAATAGACCGACTGCAGCAATCTATGCAATAATAGGACAAAAGTTTTAAAGGCGAGCTGCCTGTGCGGAAAAAGAAACAGCCATCCAATAATGTAAAACCTCGACTGCGCGGCCCTGTGATCTTTTTATCAATAGCCGCTTTGTTGACTATTGTCTTGCTGATTCTGCGTGCCATTGCTTTTAATAACAGTCATGTCGCTGATTTCTATGCTGCCGAAATCTTCACCCCTCTGGCGACAGCCTTCACCCGGCTTACGAGTCTTGTGCCCTTTTCACTAACCGAATTTTTCGTAGTACTGGGAGTGCCCGTCTTACTGCTACTACTTGTTTTTGGCCTTGTCCGTCTGCTGAAGAATAATTTATATCGCGGGATTCGGTTTTTGCGAATCTGCAGCATAGTAGCAACTGTAGTTCTCATCCTCTTTTCACTTTTCCTAGCTTTTCACGGCATCAATTATGCCCGTTCACCTTTAGCGGACACAATGAAGCTGGAAATCAAAGAGCGTTCTCTTGATGAGCTGGAAAGCGCTATGCGCACACTGGGGCAGGCAGCGGCGTCAGTCAGGGAACAACTTCCCCAAGATAGCTCCGGCACTATCATCACCGGCACAATAGGAGATCTGCAGCAAGCTGCTCATCTCGGCTGGGAAATCGCCGGGGAACGCTGGCCGGCATTGGCCAGTACGGTCAGAAGCAGGCCCAAGGGGGTCCTGCTTTCTAAGTACTGGTCCTATACAAATATTGTCGGCATGTATCTGCCGCTGCTGGTCGAGGCAAACATTAACATCGATCAGCCTGCCTTTATGATACCCGCCAGCACTGCACATGAGCTGGCTCACAGCCGTGGCTTTGCGCGTGAGGATGATACGGATTTCGCCGGTCTGCTCAGCTGCTTCGTTCATCCGGACCCGGTCTGGCAATATTCCGGCCTTATCAGTGCCTGGAAAGACTTGTCCCGCAGGCTGGCAGCTGAAGACTATGAACGTTGGAGTCGGGCCTATACGGATACTGTGACAGCGGCTATCGCACATGATCTGGAAAGTGAATCCATTTATTGGAAAGCTTATGAAACACCGGTCGCCCGGGTATCTACCCAAATTAACGATAGCTATCTCAAAGCTAATCGCGAAACAGAGGGCGTGAAAAGCTACGGAGGTGTTGTTGATTTGCTCCTGGCCTGGCTCGAAACAGATGATGCTGAGCAGTTACTTTCCTCAATCCTGCCATAAATGAGTCTTCTCAATGGGGATGTCATCTGTAAACAGCTCACTGGCAGTTACTAGCGTAAACGGGTCGAGAATAAAGTCAAGTTTTAACCCTCCTGCTCCGGGTGCAAGATAACGAAATAATGAATGATCTGGCGGCAGCAGATGTTCTGTCAGTGATCGGATAGGTCCGGTATGAAAAATCAGTGCCAGCGGGAAGGAAGCAGGACTCCTGTGCGCCAAGATCTCGATCTCGCCTATGGCACGTTTTATCCGTTTTTGATAGTCAGCATATGGCTCACCGCCGGGAGGTCTGGTCCGGCCGTCTGTCTTTGCGAAATTAATAAATTGTGCTTCAGTCTTCAGCTCACTTACCAGCCGGCCATCCCATTCGCCAAAGTCACGCTCGACCAGATAGTCTTTCAGCTCTATATCCATCCCAGGGAAATATAGTTCTGCAGTAGCTACTGCCCGCGTCAGAGGTGAGCACCATAATCTGCGAATCTCCGGAACAACCCCTCTGTTCTTGCGCTCTTTAATCAAAGCGATACTCTCATCCAGAAGTTCACTGCAAAGTCTTGATCCCTGAATTTCATGCTTGAGATTGCGATAAGTTAAACCGTGGCGAATAGCATAAACAGTAAAAATTTCTTTTGTCATAAAAACCTCCTCTTTGCTCCTGCAAGCATCGTTGGGGCATTTAACAAAATTAGGTGTTTTCCGGAGGAGAACACCTAATTTTGTTTTTTAGACATTAAGATGTCAGATGCGCCACTGAAAATCCAATTAGTTCAATTCCTTAAGTGCCAGCTCGACTGAAGCATCCTCATGAATGATTTTTGAAATGGCGGAAATGTACTTCTCCGGAGTTTCATGACCCCAAATATTTCTCCCCATGGCGACGCCGGCAGCACCTGCCTGAATTGCATCATAGATATCCTGCAAAAGCTTGCGTTCCGATACCTTCTTCGAACCGCCCAGAATAACCACGGGTGCATAAACACTTTCACAAAGCACATGCATGCTTTCCACATCACCCGTATATTCAGTTTTTACTATGTCAGCGCCCAGCTCAACAGCCTGGCGGCAGGCGAATATAATGTTCTCGGGTGTACGGGAATCTTCACCGCCTTCAAAACCACGAGGCAGCGCTTCGGCAGTTACCGGCAGGCCCCAGCGGTGAGCTTCCTGAACGGTCCGCGATAGATTCGACAGAATCTCATTCTCAAAAGTGGAGCCGGGGAAGGACATGGTAATGATAGAGTCTGCACCCATGGCCACAGCCTGTTCCGGTGTGACAACAATTTGCATGGCCTTATCTCTGGCGCCAAGATGTGAGACGCCGCCATCCACACGCAGGATGACTCCCTTACCCAGGAAGCTGTCTGCAAACTTATCCAGCATGCCGACAGTAGATAAGAAAGCATCAGCTCCGGCTGCAGCACACTGTCTGATTATTTTTTCCGGATTTTTCAAAGCCGGCAGAACATTAAAGTTGGCACCATGATCCATTGCCAGGATCAAGGAGCGGCCATCTGCCTGAAAAACATGGTTCATTCTATGTTTAGTATTCATATTTCTTCTCCTTTATATTGAGCAAATTTTCTTTCAAGTTTATTATGAACAGATTGAATATCCTGCTTAACCTGCTCCTGTACTTCTTCCAGGCTGTTAAACTTTACTACATCCCGGATATGAGCATGCAAGTCCATCATTAGAATTTTTCCATACACATTTTGTGAGAAATCCAGGATGAAGTTCTCTACGGTAATGTAATCAAAATCATCAACTGAGGGGCGTCTGCCTATATTCGCCATTCCCTTAAAGGGTATTCCATCAATCATGGTTATAACCCCATAGACACCATCCGGCGGTAATAGTTTGTTAGCGGCATAGTCAATATTCGCTGTAGGCATACCCACAGTTCTGCCCTTTTGCTTACCCAGCACTACTCTCCCCCCAATGCTGTAGGGACGGCCTAAGAGTTTTTCCACCAGTTCATAATCATGAGCCAGTACAGCCTCCGCAACTCTTGCGCTGCTGATAACTTGTCCATCAACCGTAAGAGGTTCGCACTCTACTATATCGTAACCTAACATATCTGCATATTTTTGGAAGATCGCCAGCTGGTCATCACCTTTTTCAATGACGACAACTTTCACTCCCAGCTGTTTCAGCTTGTTGAGCAATGCTGCTTCGATATCCTGACTTTCAACATCCAGTGAAATTAGGGCATCGATCTTCTTATCTTCTAATAATAATAATTTTTCCAATTCAGAGGTAAGACATTTTGGTCCACTTTTTGCATTATCCCGATCAATGCTCAGAAGCGCAGATGCAAGGCCGCGTTGTCCGGCGATTTCTTCCAGTTTGTCGATCATGGCCATGTGGCCTAAATGTAATCCGTCTAAATTGCCTGCTACAATACAGCTTTCTTCTATCGAGCAATATTTCTCTTTGATCCAATCCATGCTCAGCTATTCCTTCCTATAGTTATATGGCACATCACTTGCATAAGTGATGTGCCATATAAATCTTAAGTCAAATATCTTTAGAACAATTTTTCAGACTCTAAGACGGGATCATTTTTCTCTCTGTACTTTGTTCCGACAAAGTAGATGATCATACCTACTGCAAAGTAAGCAGCAGTAGCTGCCCAGAGCTGCCAGCCGCCGCTGACCACATCAGGTACATAGCTGCCCACAATGATAACCAGCATGGCTATTGGCAGTAGATTTCCGCCAGGTGCCTTGAAGTGCTTAAGTTCTGTATCCTTTTTGCGAGAAGCAACAACTGTCACGCAGATAATTGCAACTACCAGAGCGTTGCATAAGGCTCCAAGATTTATAATTTCATTTACAGCTGACGGGAAGGCCGCAAGTGCCCCGAAGAGAATTGTAACAAGAATGGTCGCATTAACAGGTACACCTGTCTTTGCGTGGTTCTTACCAAGTCCTCTGGGCAGAATTCCGGAAATGGCAGTAGCTTGAATGGTTCTGGCCGACAAGGTTATCAAAACCAGAATGGTTGTGATTAAAGCCAAAACCGCTGCTATTGAAACCAGAGGCACAACCCAGGGTGTCGCCATCAGCTTAGCGAAAGCAGCTGCGTACATGGGGATATAAGCCATGTCGGGATTATCCAGGAAATACTGTGTGGAAACCAGTCCCAGTACGGCAACAATGGCCAGTACATAAAGAGCTATAACAATGATCATGGCTAAAAAAGTAGAACGCGGGACATTCTTGTCCTGATCCTTGATTTCACCAACCATAAATGCTACCGCCACAATTGAACCGTAAGCTACCATGGCAATCGGAATTGCGCTGATCCAGCCTGTTGACTTACCGGCACCCTGACTAAAGACAGGAGAAAACATTTCTCCACTCCACTCTCCTGAGCCGAAAGAAACACCGACAAACATCAGAATTGCAAAAGCCAGCAGGGCTGTTAACAGTGTGTTTGCTTTGCCTGTTACTGAAATATCAAAAACATTAAGAATGCCGCAGACAACTATTGTAATTACTGCGATCAGTGCCTGATAGTTATTGAAAACCGGGAAGGCAACACCGAGGTAAACGCTGACGAAGATCGCAGAGAATGCCGCTCCTCCCCAGCAGCCGAACAAATAAGCCCAGCTTGAGATCCAGCCCCAGAGGCGGCTGCTCTTTTCCGTTTTGCCAAGAACCTTTGCCGGGAACACGAAAACACCGCCTGATTGCGGGTACTTTGTAGCCAGCTCGGCATTCAGCAAACCATAACCGAACAGGATCAGGCCGGCTATAATCCACGACAGTATCGCTGCAGGACCTGCCTGCACAATTGTCACGCCGGAAAGAGCGAAGATCGCGCTTCCGATCATTCCGCCTACCAGTACAGCTGTGCTGTCTAGCAGGCCTAATTTCTTCTTCTCCATATAATTTCCTCTTTTCTTATTCTTCCACTATATGTATCACTTGGGGAAAAATTACATCCCTAATGAAACATATGCATCTATAGCTTGACCATTATTCTGTAAGAAGCCGGATCCAGTGCACGCTCAAAAGCATATTCAAGATTACTGAACGGTACTTCCTCAGTGATAACTGCAGACGGATCTAAGAGCTTATGCGACAGGAGTCGGGAAGCTGTATAGAAGTCAACGACCTTAGGATTAACAGAGCCTGTGATTTCCACTTCGGAATAATGAACGTGGTTAAGGTCCAGCGGGATGGTAGGTGAAGGGTTTTTGGGATGAAAAGATGTGTAAAGTACAACTCTTGCCCTCTTACCGGCCATAGCTATTGCTTCTGCTGCAGCAGCTGCTGACGGGACAGTGCAAATAACAACGTCGGCTCCTCTGCCATCTGTCAATTCCTTAATTTTCTCTACCGGATCGGTTTTACCCGAATCGATGAGGACATCTGCACCCACTTTTCTAGCTACTTCTAAACGATCAGGGTTCAGCTCAGTTACGATAACGCGTGCCCCCTTCAGTTTTGCCAGCTGTGTATGAAATATGCCCATGATACCTGCGCCCATGACCACTACATCATTGGCAAGTTCAATCTTCGCTTGTCCGATGCTGTGAACGCAGCAGGCCAGGGGCTCAACCAGAGCGGCATGACCGAGGTCAACATCGTCTGACATCTTGTAAACCGCCTGCTCTTCAAAAATAACATATTCTGCCAGACCACCCGGACCATTCAGACCCTCGTGAGTAGATGCCTGAAAGCCGGAAACACAAAGGTTTTCCATGCCCGATCTGCAGTAGTGGCAATTGCCGCACTGCGTTAAGGCGCGGGCAGCTACTTTGTCGTCTACTTTGACTGATTTTACGTCAGGTCCGACCTCCACTACGATTCCTGAAAATTCATGACCACCGGCGAAGGGCCAATATTTCATTACTCCTGAGTAAACACGTTGCTCTAATGTGCAAAGTGCTACACTGTCTACTTTTATCAAGACTTCCGTTCCGACCGGTTTTTTTAGCGGGAGCTCCATTTTCTCGAGCTTTTTCTCAGCAACTGTTACTGCTACTGTGTAGGATTCCATATAAACCTCACTTCTTTCTTTATTCTTATGACTTGAGTTTTTCCTCACAGCCATAGAAACAGGATGCTTTAATCCTGTTATAAATATTCTAAGAACTATTTAACTAACGGCTTTTCGCCGTAATAGGCTGCACGCAGAATTTCTTCAGCTTCCTCAACAGAAGGTTGCCTGGGAGAAAGTCTGGCTGCCATCGAGTATTCCACTATTGCTGCGAAATCCGGTATCTTTGCCATAAAGTCTCTTTCGTCAATTCCAAGTTCTGAATAACTATGCGCGATACCGACCTCAGTATTAAAATCCCAAAGATAATCTACCAGAGCCTGACACTTCTCTCTGTCATCACTCCCTGCTAAAGCCAGACGACTTGCCAGCTCCACATACACCGGATGCGGTGAATGGAAGGCTGTTGTGTAAGGAAGCATGAGTCCACAAATCAAGCCATGTGGAATGTTGAAATAAGGCCCCGCCTGATCCAGGGCATGCGCCAGTCCTGCACTGCTGTTGTTAATTGCAACTCCGGCCATCGTCGCAGCGTAATGAACCAGTTCTCTTGCCTTTCCGCGTTTCTCCGGATCATTCTCATTGACGGAAACAGGCAGATTCTGCAGGATATCGATAGTAGCCCCCAGTGCTGTGGAAATAATGATGGGGGAAGATGCCAGGCAAACTGAAGCCTCTATCGCGTGAGAGAGAGCATCCATTCCTGTATGGGCTGCAATTGCTTTTGGCAAGGTATCAGTAAAGTCAGGATCCAGGATAGCTATTTCCGGTACTATTTCGAAACCAAGAATGAGATGTTTCTCCTGAGTTTCATCATTCGTAAATACCGCAGCACAAGTAGTCTCTGAACCGGTTCCACTCGTAGTAGGAACAGCAACTATTGATGATTTCCCTGTAGGCTTCGGCAACTGGAAAGGCTTGAAGGCATCTTCAAATGCAAGGTCAGGATGGTCATGATACAGCCATACCGCCTTGGCAATGTCCATTACTGAACCACCACCAATGGCAACAAAAATATCCGGTTTGAAAGCACCCAACTCTTTCAGTGCCTTTTGAATATCTGAAAATACAGGCTCTGCGGTAATATCAGCGATAAAGCGCACATCACCGCCGATTAATTCTTGGAGTTTTTCTCGCTTTGCCTCACCAAGAACATTGCTATCGTAAATCACTGCAACATTCTGGCCGGAGAACTGCTTTAAAAATGCTATAGATCCGCGGCCATAAATAAGGCGGCCCATATTGAGTTCTGAATATTCTCTCTTCATGTCTGTCCTTTCTATAAAATGACTGCCTGACCTTATTCCCAAAGATCAGGCAGTAAGTGACAGCTAATATGCGTGGGCTGTTATGCGGCTATAGCCGGATTGGTTGCCGCCCATATACATATGAACGTTAGTTCTGAAATCCACAGCGCTTGTCCCCTCCGGGAAGAAGCCGCCGCTTTCTCTGTCCAGTCTCAGAGTTGTTCCACCATAGACTTTCTCAACAGCTTCCAAATACACCGGGCGTTCCCAGCTGCCGGTTGTGACAATTGCATCTGCCTCAGCTACATCATCAACCAGAAGCTGCCCTTCTGTTCCATCCTTACCACCGAACTCAAATGTCAGCAGTGAAGCTTTAATGCCGCGACGCTCAGCGTTTTGTGCCGTAAGCATGCCGTCAATAGCAGCGTTGCCGCCGCCTTCCCATTGGATGATCAGACCCTGGCAGTCGATCTGATCAGCAATTTTAGCAATCAGCTGCGCGCAGCGGTCTTTATGCCAGTTACTGGGCTGGTGACTTCTGGCCAGAATGACACCACGGAAATTCAAATCAACGCCGTGTCTTTTGTAGAGCTCCATGATAATGGGACCATTAACGTGGATCCAGGTCGGGATTTTGAAGGTAGGCCAGGCAAGGTTGCCCCCAACAACAGCACCATCGAGCATCTCATTGGGCTCCAGAAGTGTCGGAACAATATCATCAATCGGCTCACCATAAAGCAGTGTGTTAGCATAAACACCCTGATTCTGGCACATCCAGACCAAGGCTACACCGGGCAGTCCCTCGACCGGTGTATTATCAAATACTTCTTCCCGGGCTGCTTTCTTGCCGACAGTAAGTCCGGCCAGATGCTCGGCAATAGCCATTGATGATTTTCTGATGTCATTGTCATATTCAGATGCTGACTTATCGTCATAGACCTCGAAATTGAGGATCAGGTTAATGGTATCTGCAAAAGGTGTGTAGTTTTTATAAAATCCGGTAGTTTGTATAATGGCATCGCGAGGATATAAAAGTCCGCTGGATGCACTACTCTCATCCCAGGGCAGTGCAGAACATTGCATCACCGAGAAACCGTCTAGCAAATTGCTTACGCCGCTGCCGACAGTATATGGATAATTGAGGATTCCGGGATATTCTCCTCCGCCCCAGTCCAATGGCGTTTCAACTTTGATCATGGGTTGAATTGTATCCAGAACGTGGATGATCCTGGCATTTTCCCCGGGTCTGTAAACTTCAAACCACAACTTTGATATGTTCTTACAATGGGGTTTTGCGACCTCAATTAGTTCATCGTAGTTTACAGTAAGAAGACCATCGTTATACGAGCATTTATCACCCTCTTCAACTTCTCTGACGGGGTAATATCTTCTGGTTAATTTCATTGACATTTATGCACCCTCCTCACTTTCGCCTTCACCTTTTCTTACAGAAAAAACTGTAGGCGCATCAATAGGTGTTTTCATAACAGCGACTGACTTTTCGAGTAAACGAATACGATAAGCCTCTTCGCGGTCCGGAGGTAAGCTCGGATCGCCTGAAGGATAGGTGAAGTCTCCACCGATTATGATTCTGTTTGAGCCTACGGATTCCGCAATTGACATGAATGCATTGATGTGAACATTGGGGATGCCTGCTTTGTCTAATTCCTTACTTATTGTAGCACCGCTACGTGTACAGGTTCCTCAGGTGGATGTCAGGAATACCGCCTGAACTCCATCATCAAGAAATTGCTGTGCCATGGCAGCTCCCAGCTGCTGGGACATGCCAACGTTGGTTCCGATGCCGCTGGTTGACAGGAAATACGGAGCGACGCTTCCAATTATGCCGCGCTTTTCTAAATCTTTTGCTGCGGTATAAGGCACCAGGCGCTGTGGATCTTCATTTACAGCAGTAGTGTCATAGCCGCCATGAATTGATTCATAATAATTCTTGTTGAAGGTATCAACATCAATCTCGTATGAGCCATAAGAGTCTGCAGCATACATTTTAATCTTGTCCGGGTTGCCCTTGGGAACAAGTCCGCCCGTAGTAACAAAGCCAAACTTCAGTTTTGACGCATCCTTAATCGCAGCTGCTGCCGCTACTTGCTTTTCTTTACGTAAAGGGACCTCAGTTGCATATGGCTGATCGTTCAGTTTGTTGAGCAACATGGCTACTACGCGATAGGCGGCACTGTGCTCATCAACTTCATTAATACGAATGCCTGTTTCTATATACTGATCTACTTTGGCAGGAGCAAGTGCCTCGCCTTTAGCCAGTTTCAAAGCCAGGCCGGCGAACTGAGGCAATGATTTGCGCATGCCACCTGCTGTTTCAGTACTTACTGCAATAAGAACTTTACCCAGAAACATTTCTACAGCTGGATTGGTAGGAAACATACTGGTCACTACCGGTATACCCAGTTCTGTCGAAACAAGTTCACAAACCCGCCCGCAGGCCACACCATAACGGCCGGCATTAAAGGCCGGTCCGGCCAGAAATACGTCTGCTTCGGCATCGCGAACAGCTGCAACAATCTCATCTTTGACAAGTTCATAGTTTGCATCCAGATTGATGAAGTTATCTCCGGCTGAAATGGTCTTTACTATTTCCATTTCATCCTTCCAGATACCTTGCAGGCCTATGCCGGGGCCCTTGGCCTCCGCGTCAATCTCTAATCCGCTATGTGCCATATCTTCACCACCACGACCGGCGTAAAATTGGTTCAGATATAAGACAGCTTTTAGTTTTTTCATCTTATTCTCCTTTATAGACTTATACAGGTGGCTGATTGCCATCGTTCAGATCTACAAAAACAGTTTTGCTGATCATGTACTTGTGTATACCGGCAACACCTATTCCACTTTGTTTCCAACCGGTTCCGGGTGAATCCAGAATTGCAGAGCTGAAATAAGAATTCACATAAATCTGGCCGCCCTTCATTCTCTGGGCTACCCTGTGCGCTCTCTTAATGTCTTTAGTGAATACTCCGCCTGCCAGACCATACTTAGTCATATTTGCCAGTGCAATAGCCTCTTCTTCAGTGTCAAAGGGAGTAACACTGCCGACAGGACCGAAAATCTCTTCGTTAAAAATAGTCATATCCGGTGTAACATCAGCAAAGATTGTGGGCGGAACATAGTTCCCCTTTTGCAGTTCGGGATCCTGATAGGGTTCTCCGCCTGCGATAAGACGAGCACCTTCCTTTTTCGCTGTTTCAATATATTTCCAGACTGATTTAGCATGGTCGGGATGGATTAAAGTACTGAAGTTGACGCCCTTTTCAAAGTCAAAGCCATTGCCGGGATGATAGCGCTTGACCACTTCCGCCATCTCAGACAACAGTTCTTCATAGATACTTCTTTGTACCAGAACTCTGGTGCCGGATACGCAAACCTGACCGGAGTGCAGTGTAAATCCATGTACAGCCCAGCTGGCAGCATTTTTGATATCAACATCATCAAAAATGATATTCGGGCTCTTCCCGCCCAGCTCAAGCGCAATTGTCTTAACTGTATCGGCAGCAGCTGTCATTATCTGCTTTCCTGTATCTGTACCGCCTGTCATGGAAACCATATCAACATCTTCGCTCTTAACAAGCTCCTGACCTACAGTTGAACCGGAACCGGACACAACATTCACCACACCGGGCGGGAATCCGGCTTCATCAAATACTTCAGCAAGTGATAACAAGCTTGCACTCGCCCAGCTTGGAGGTTTGACAATCACTGTGTTGCCTGCTGCAAGAATTGCTGCTATTTTTTGGCAGCCCATCATCAGAGGACCGTTCCAGGGAAGGATCTCCCCGACTACGCCATA
Organism: Mageeibacillus sp. UBA5439; assembly: GCA_002427505.1. Lineage (GTDB taxonomy): Bacteria > Bacillota > Clostridia > Saccharofermentanales > DTU023 > DTU032. Next base: position 68,320 of record DIRJ01000039.1, on the reverse strand, counting down.
GGGATACCAGTCAACATAATTTAAAGTATTACCGTGCAAACGAGTGGTATCGCCACCGAGGGTGCGGGCCTTATGCGAATAGTAATCGAAAGCATCTATACTCTCAAGCAGTTCGTAATACAACATTCCCATATACTGCTTGCCTGCGTCAAGAGTCTCGAGAATCGAAAATTCATCTTTACGGCGCTCCAGGATCTGCCCTGCTTTCTTTATATAGTCACCGCGCTCACGCCCGGACATCTTACCCCAGGGTCCTTCATCAAAAGCTTTGCGTGCGGCTTTGATTGCCTTCTGAACATCTGCAACTCCGCCCCAGGATCCTTTGCCAAAGACTTCACCAGTCGCAGGGTTTACAAAATCAAAGCTTTCACCCGACTCACTTTCCACAAACTGACCGTCAATATACAACTTGAACAGGTCTTGCTTAATTTTTTCCGAATAATTCATTCTTTGTATTCCTCCTATATCTTTGATCACTGCGATCAACTGCTCTAGTAGTTACATATCAATACATTTCTCATTCTTACTGCAGCTACTGTATTGTTTTCTACATTCACATTTTCGTGAGTACATCCGCGACCTTATGATTGTAAAATCACTGCATATTGATTCAATAAAATCTCAAGCTTCACTGACATATTGGCAAATATGTGCAAGCATTCTGACAAACAATATTGCTTATGTCAAATCTTTTCTATGCGAAATTCCCTGTTACTTTCAAGACAAAAAGTCAGCGATCCCAGTTGATAACTGATAGGCAGTATTGATGATTGAGACGCTTGTCCGCACCTGCGTTGATTTACAGAAAACATGCTAAAATGGCATATAGAATGTCGGTTTAATATTACAAATTCACTATCTATGTAATTATGAATACAAATACCTGAGCCAAGCGGAGATCAAAATTCCAGGATTATGCCGCTAACTGAAAAACAGCATTAGGAGAATAAGATGTTAAATTTTGAATACAATGTTCCTACTAAAATATATTTCGGTAAGGGGCAAATTGAGAAACTCAGAGAGATTAAATCGGCTGGAACAAAAGCCCTGCTGGTGTACGGCGGAGGAAGCATCAAAAGAACGGGAATATATGATGCAGTTATTGCTGTTCTGCAAGAAATCGGGATGCCCTACCTTGAGTTGGCAAATGTTGCACCTAACCCGAGGATTGATTCCGTCAGGGAGGGTGTCCGCATTTGCCGCGAGCATAAGCTGGATGTAGTCCTTGCCGTTGGTGGCGGGAGTGTCATTGATTGTTCGAAAATAATCGCTGCCGGCACTCTTTTTGACGACGATCCCTGGGAACTGGTTAAAGATGCCCGAAAAATACAAACGGCCTTACCTGTGGTCACAGTCCTCACAAACTCTGCAACCGGCTCAGAAATGAACGGAGGGGCCGTAATTGCAAATCCTGCTACAAAAGAAAAACTTGGCACCGGTTCAATGGCAATCTTACCTCTTTTTTCAATTTTGGATCCTGAGTACACGATGACAGTGCCCCGGCATCTTACTGCAGCCGGTGTTGTCGATATTATGAGCCACACATTTGAAAACTACTTCACCCCGGTGACCGGTGGTTATGTTCAGGCGCGTATCTGTGAAGCCCTGCTTCTGACTTGCATCAAATACGGTCCGGTCGCCTACAATCTTCCGGAAAATTACGAAGCCCGTGCGAATTTGATGTGGACCAGTTCACTGGCTATTAATGGTCTGTGTAAGTGGGGGCAACAGGTCGGCTGGTGGTCTGTGCATCCGCTGGAGCAGGAGTTGGCAGCATTTTACGATACGACACATGGCGTGGGACTGGCGATCCTTACTCCTGCCTGGATGCACTATATCCTTAACGACAGCACAGTTCACAAGTTTGCTGAGTACGGAGTAAATGTCTGGGGCATTGACCAGACAAAGGATCCATACGATATCGCCGGGCTGGCTATTGAAAGAACTGAGGAGTTCTTCCGGTCTTTGCATATGCCTGCAAAACTGTCCGAGCTCGGCATTGATGATGAGCATTTTGCTGAAATGGGCCAACGGGTTGAAAGCAGGACACTGCGGGGCTTCGTCCCTCTTACAGCAGAAGACGCTGTAAATATATATTATTCTGCATTGTAGAGACGAGATGATTTTCCGGGAAGTTGAGCTATCTCTTCTGCTCTTACTGTGAAGCTGTGCTAAAATTTCATTGGATCGATCAAGAACCTATCAGGTCAGGAGTAATTTTTGATGCAAAACTCAAAACATAATATAGTTTCCCAGGCTGGAACAAAGCACGCCCGGTGGAGCGTTTTTTTTCTGCTGCTCATAATAGTATTTTCCATGCTGACACTGGCTGCGTGTAACAATAGTAAAAATCCCGGCCAAGAGGGTACGAGGCCAACAACAAATGCTCTTCCGCCCGGTCGTCTCGAACCAGGTGAGCGGGATCATGTAGCTTTTATTTTGGAAAGTTCTATCACCAGCGATTACGGTAAAAGTGCCTATCAGGGACTTCAGTTGATTTCTGCTGCTAATGCTGAGAGCAGGTATGTGGAGAATGTTACCGTGTCTGCGGCTGCCGGGATTGCTGAACAATTAATCAAGGCAGGATATAACCTTATTTTCTTTGATTCTCCGGTTTTTGACGAAATCGCTGCGAAGATAGCAAAAAAGAACCCGGATGTTATGTTCTTTGTGATCGATGGCAGCAACTCGGGCGACAATCTGGTGAATATTTCTTTCAGAGAAGAAGAACAGAGTTTTCTGCTGGGTGCGGCAGCAGCGCTTCTGACTCCTGAAGACAGTATCGGCCTTATTGCCAGGTATCCGGAAGACAATCAAACAATCCTGACAGAAGCTTTCGAGGCCGGGGCCAGATACGTCAACCCGACTGCCGTCGTTCGCAGCTTGGTTCTGGATCCTGAACAAAATGATGCTTCTATCCAGACAGAGCAGTTAATTGATATGTATAATCCCTCTATACTCGCAGTCATAGCCGGAAACGCCTCCGAGAGTGCCATGACTGCTGCCCGTAAGGCCGGTCTGAGAATTGTAAGTGCGGAAGCGGGAATAAAACTGCTCAGTCCCGTAGCTGAAGCTACAGAACCGGAAGAGACCGGTACAGACGACGAAGTAGTAACTACAAGCACTCTTCCTGTTCCGACAACGACCACAACACAGCCCTGGTCTCCGGGCGCAAGCCGAAGTACTGTGAATCAAAACGATCCTGATTTATATGACCCGGCCACCATTAAAGTATTGCTCCAGCGAGCTGAGGCTTATCTTTACGCTTACGAACTTTTCCTCAGCGGCGATCTGCCTGCTGACACAATTTACTGCGGCGTGAAAGAAGGATTAATTACAGTCGAAGATTACGCAAGCGACATTGGCGAGGATCAAATCGCCTCCATCAAAAATGTTATCGATATTATTGCCGAGGGCGACGTAAGCATACCACGCTAAACTTGCCGTTCTCAAAAATTTACACTTTACAGGGGATGCTCAAAGGCGAAATCCTCCTGATACAAAGACGCCAGCATGGCGCGATCTCTTGCCTGAGGTAAAATCCACATTGTTTTAGTCAGGGCGGCCTCAGTGCTAAGGCCTCCCTGAGCAATCAGGCCAAGGCCTTCGGTTCTCTGTCCCACCTCATATCTTTTTAGATCTTCGTCCTTTGACAAAACCTGCGTTCCCAAAATCACCAGGACTCCGTCATTGATTAAGTTTTTGAGATATGGATAATAGTCGCGCGGCGCTACAGGAATGCCTCCGCTGCCAAAGCCTTCCAGAATTAATGCCCGCAGCGGCCAGTTTCCGCCTGCCAGTTGAGGCAGCAGCTGCGGATCCAGACCCGGGGTCATGTGAATGACTAAAACATGAGGGTCCAGAGGATCAATCAGAAAGTGTTCTTCATCCACATCGTATAGGCGCCGGGTCAGTTTTCTGCGCTCCGTCAGCTTGTCATGCCAGCCGCTGTTTACAGCAGTCAGCTTGTCAGCTTGCACTGCCGCGACCGGAGGAGCACCAATAGATGAGAAAGCTTCCAGATCCTTAGTGTCAGTTTTGACTGCATGACAGCCATGAATTACCTTGCCCGCAAAGACCAGAAAAACTCCCGCATAGTCAGCTGACATTTCCAGTGCTGCAGCAATGGCTTGTCCCATATTGTCGATGCCATCAAAATCAGGCTCATCAGCAGAGCGTTGGGCTCCCGTCATCAAGACCGTTTTCGGAAAATCACGCAAAAGAAAAGACAGGGCTGCGGCTGTATAGGCCATAGTGTCCGTGCCATGCAGGATGATGTAAGCATCGTAATTTTTTTGTCGGTCAGCGTCAACAATATTATGTGCCAGCTGCCGCCATTCCCGGGGGCCGATATCCGTAGAATCACGCTGTAAAACATCCAGGGCATCAATGGAATACCTGTTGTTAACAGGCTGTGCCCGTCGCAGCAGGTCCGCACTTGTCAGCTCCGGCCTTTTACCTTTACTGCTGCTGACAGATGAGATCGTACCTCCGGTGTTGAGCAGTAGGAAACGCATTTTACTTAGTCCTCCAGAAGTATGCTGTCATCCTCTTCATCTGAGGCGTACCAGACCTTTTCAGGTTTCATATCCAAGGGGCTGTGGCATTTGGGGCAATTCAAGGAAGCAATATGTACACGCTTGACCTGAGATGAACGCTCACCGCACCGGGGGCAATAATAGGGTTCTGACATGGAGCTCTCCTCTGTGACCAGACGTAAGCGCCGGGTCACATGCAGGTCTCCACAGTGGCGGCAGCGGTAGAGCTCTCTCGAGAAATCAAGTGAAACATCATCTTTTTGCACCAGATCCAGATACATGGCCGGATCCAGGCGTCCATAACGGATATCAGCCACAATTTTATTAAAAAGCTTGCTGTCTTCACCATTTCGTCCCAAATAATAGGTCTCGCGGAAGTCGTGATTCGTCAGACATTCCAGCTCATAGGCCTTGCGCCAGGGCAGCCTGGTGGCATGATATGAAGACACTTCAATTTTGACATCTTCTACTTCCGCCTCAGGAACAACAAAGACCAGAGCTAGATCTTCGCCGTCCAGCTCTACACAGCGCAGCTCAACATGGACCAAATCACCTGCCTTGAATTTAGAACCGGAAAGATCCGCCTCCAGCTTAGCGCACCAGCTGCCGTTATTTGCCGGTGTCAGGTCATAAACCCACAGCTCCTGCAACACTTTTGCCAATTCATCTGCAATATTGATCTCAGGTAAAAGACTATCGTCCTCGTAGACTTCTTCCGGCCCGGCTTCGTCTTCTGTGGCTGCTTCGCCCGTCTCTTCCGCCAGTTCCCGATCTTTCTTCTTAGTCTTTTTATCCTTCCTGGCAGCTGCTGCCGCCTGTTCTTCCGCTGCCTCGAGAGCAGACCGGCGTAAAGTCTGCAGCTCTATCAGCTCAGTGATTCTTGCCTCGTCCTCAATGCGCAAGGCTCTCAGGCGGAACGGCAGCTGAGGGTCACGCTGCGAATCAAGTGCGCGAATGGTCAGCGTGCTCATTGCTAAAACATTATTAGCCTGTTCTTGCTGTACCTGTTGAATAAAAGCGTTTTCTGCCAGTTCATCGTTCAGCTTTACGATTCTGACCAGGAGGTTGGGCACGGCCGAAGCAGGTATATCAACAACTTCCTTAGTGTCAAAAAACTCATACTCGTCGTTCTCGTCATCAGCAGCTCCGAGAAAGGCAATGCGAAGATCTCTGTCCAAATATGAAAAAGCCAGATAACCACTATCACTGGGCGGCAACTTAGCTGAAAAATCCTCCAGCAGCTTTTTCTGATCTTCTGCGATTACTAAAAGACGTAAATTCATCTGCCAGAATTCATAAGTTCTCACCATATGGCGTTTAATTCTTTTTGCATTTAATTTCATCAGGACAATATCTCCTTCCAATTGTTGCTCTATTCCAAGCCAAAACTATTTAAAAGCAAGCTGAGCATATCTTGATGGATTCAAAACTATTTTAGCACGTTAGCCCGGGCAAACGGGCAGTAAATATGCTGTTTGCGCACTTTGAGCTGCAGTGCTGACCTTGATCTGTATAAGCGAATATCTATTATAGCAGAATCTTATCCGGCTAAAAGATCAAACTTCCGTTTAATTCGATCCAGCTGGCGCGTCCACGGTGCGCGGATCGGGATGAGGAAGACCACTGTGGCTATGGCCAGCAGCAGATTGAAGATGGCACCCTGCCCATAAATGATCACAGCACCCTGCCAGGTTACAGGTCGCAGAAAGCTGATAAGATGCCAGGTATCAAGAATAATACCGTAGAGAAAAGCAGAAAGGAAACCATAAACATAGACAAATAGCGGACGTTTAAAGACTGCCCGCTGCTGTAACACACCCGCCAGGTAACCTACCAGGCCGAAGCCGTACATCTGCCACGGTGTCCAAGGACCCTGACCAAAAAAAAGATTAGAGGCCAGGGCTGTTAATGCTCCGGTCATAAAGCCGCTTGCCGGCCCGAAGGAGATAGCAGTTATAATAATTATTGACAAGACCGGCTTGAAATTCGGAGCAGCAGCAAAGAGCAGGCGGCCGGCTGTCGCCAGAGCCGCCATTACGACTATCGGCAGCAGATTGCGCACCTGCCAGCTGCGCCTTTCAAAACTGATAAAAAACGGCAGCAAGGCTGCAATTACCGCTACAAAAGACAAGAGGGCTGTCTGTTCCGGCTGATAACAGGCCAAAAGCAAGAGCGAAACCGGCAAAAAGATCAAGGAAAATATGGCGGGTAAATGCATAGCTGCCCTCTCCGTCGGCTTTATTCCTCGCTCAAACTCAGTCATGGCTTGCTTCATCTGAATGGACTGAGCGCATATGGCTCAGCAGATCTTCTTCCGTCACAACTGCAGGAAAGATGCCTCTGCTCAGGCGGTGTGCTGTTGTGGTGAAATAGGCATTTCCGGCAAAAAACTCTTTGGTCGGAGCGCTGCCCTCAACATGTCCGTCAAAAAGCATGGAGCAACGGTCAGCCAGCTGCGCGATAAAGTCCAGATCGTGCGTGACGAGAATCATGGTCATGCCGCTCTGCTTTAATTCGTCTAAAATTGCAGCCAGCTCCCGCCTGGCCACAGGATCTAAACCTTTAACGGGTTCATCCAGCAACAGCAGATCCGGTTTTGTGAGGAGTGCTTTTGCCAGCGCAGTCTTCTGCATTTCACCTCCGGACAGATCATAGGGATGACGGGCGTTCAGATGACTCAGCTTTAATCGTTCCATTATTTTCTGAACCTCTGTACTGTCATAAGCAAAACGCTGATGAAACTCCATTAATTCGTCCCACACTGTATCTTGTGAAAACACCGCCATGGGATTTTGGTTCAGCATGGCCACTTCCTGATCTTCTGTTCTCTGGATCTTGCCGCGCAAGGCCGGCAGGCTGCGACTCAGAATATACATCAGAGTGCTCTTGCCGGAACCATTGCCTCCCAGAAGCGCGTGCAGCTCGCCTTTTTTAATGTTTAAGGAGGCCCCGCGCAAAATAAAGGGCGCATCTTTTTCGTAGCGGAACCAGATATCCCGGGCTGACAAAACAGTCTCTCCTTCACCGAGGACATCCGTTGCGGGATCATTTATATTGCTGGTTTGCAGCGGCAGTTTCTGCCGGTCGAGCAGAAACTGCCTGCCCTCACGTACGGTTAAAGGCAGCCTGATTTCACTTGTCTTTGCTCTGACTCCACTTGCAGCTGCCATACGTGCAGATAAGGGAATTGATATCTGAAATTTGTTATTCGTCTCCAGCAGATTATTCACATATTCCTCTGCGCTGCCGCAGAAGTTCAGTTTGCCGTTTTCAAGCAAAATAACCTGGTCCGCATGCGGCAGAAGGTCATCAACGATATGCTCTGAAATAATTATTGTAGTACCGGTCTCATCCTTGACACGCCCTAACATGGAGAGAAAGCGTTTGCGTGCGATGGGGTCGAGTTGGGCCATTGGCTCATCCAGAAGCAGCAAGTCAGGCTGCATAACAAGGCTGGAGGCTAAATTGAGGATCTGTTTTTCTCCGCCGGATAATTCAGATACCCTGCGATCCATCCAGTCACTGATGCCGAAAAAGATCGAAGTTTCCGCCAGACGCCTTTCGATATCCTGATTGGATAAGCCCTGATTTTCAAGGCCGAAAGCCAGTTCATGCCAGACACTGTCGAGGATAATCTGATTGTCCGGATTCTGCTGCACAAAGCCTATCTGTACAGCAGAATCCGCCATTTTATAAGCTGAGCCGTCTTTTCCATAAATAAATCTGCTGCCGCTGAGCTTACCGGCCGGAGTCAGAACAGGTGACAGCATTCGCAAGAGCGTTGTCTTGCCGCTGCCTGAGCTGCCGGTTAGCAGACTAAGGCTGCTGCGTTCGAAAGTTACAGAGAGCTCGTCGAGTGCTTTAGGCTCCGCGCCCGGATAAGCAAAAGATAAGTTCTTCAGCTCTGCCGCAAAAACCGGATCGTAGTGATCCGCCTGATATTCACTTCCGGGGTCGGCTGCAAAATTATTCCTGTGATTCATCTTTTTCATTTCAGGCTTGCTCGTATCTGTTTCCCGCTCCATCAAAAGACCGGTTTTTCTCTGGCCGCTGAATTGACTTTCCGCGCGCAGTATTTGCTTTCTGCCCCACCATTCCATTAGTTCAAGATAGAAGGGAAAGAATAAATACAATACGTAAAAAACTAATATCAGCAAGCGCCAGGATGTTGCCGGAATATCTGCAGGCAGTGCCAGGGTTGGATAATACTGAAAAGAGTGTGTCCGGGTAGCAAATCCCACTATCTGCAAGGCAATCATCAGCAGGAGAAAGACCAGGCCGGCTGCATCATAAACACTGAAGCGATCGCGTTTATAGTTGCTGCGACGATCAGAAGGGTAACCTTTTGCCCGCATGGCGATGCTTGTATCCAGTGCATTTTCCATACTCCAGCTCATCAGCACTGACGACATCCGTGTATAAAAAGCAAGACTTTCCCGGCGCGGCATTTTTTCCTCACCCAGGAGCGCCTTCTGGCTCATCTTGACCTTGTGTCCATGCTCGACCGTGTCAGGGACATAGCGCAAAACCATGCCCAGAAGCAGGCTTGTGACGGGAAAACGCTTGCCGCCCACAGACAGGAGCTGGTCGGAGCTGGAGACTTCCTGATAGGCGCGGAACCAGAGCAGGATGGTCAGCAGCATCAGGCCGGCTGCGAAACCATAGATGGCACTTTCCAGAGTCACAGGCCGCAGGCGCAGGTAAAAGAGAACGGTAAGCCCGTTACCGCTGAAAAGTGCATTAGCCAGTACAATCAGGAGATGCAGAGGGATGAAAGAGCGGAAAAAGCGCAGCAGCTTCGCTGCTCCCTCCAGATACAGGTTCAGAGCCAGAGCAGCGAGAAAAGACAACAGCAGATAGACCGGGTTCAATGTCAGCATAGCAAAGATCAATACCGAGAAAAAGTAGAGGAGTAACAGCGACGGGTGTGTCGCCCGCAAATTCATAAATTTTCTCTTAGCAGACTTCAAAAACACTACTCCACTTTTTTGTCCGGCCCCGGAATTCAGAAGGGTGATCCCGGCACATCACCCGGAGTTATTGTGTAATGAAAAGAGATTTCATCACCTTGCTCAACTGTCACGCTCGAGACCGGATAGTTGGGAAATACTCCGTTTACTGAGTAAACCCAGCCACCCTTGCCGGCACCGGCTGCGCCCTCGCTTATACCCTGAATCGCCGACACATATATACCTAAAAAGTTGTTGCTGGCACTAATTACCAGGCCACCCTGCTTAAGAGCGTCAAATACTGTACTGCCGGGGTCCAGAACAATCTCCTTATGGGACAGCATCACTCCATCCGGCGCATAGTCCGCTGCTGAGCTCACATTAGCCTTCAGCAGGTTGGCACAATTAACTGACAAATAAACAGTGACTTTGCCGCTTGCCGTTGCTACGGCAGTTGTTTGTGCTGTGGCACTTTCTGTCGTTCCGGCAGTTGTTTTTGAGATATCTGCCCTACTGGCACTTGAGCTGGCCGGTTCAGACGTCCGATTCTCCTGCGATATTTCTGTCGGCCCTGTACTTGTTTTAGTGACATCAGTTTTATTACTGCTCCCGGTCGGATCCGGCTTGCTGCTTTCAGACAGCTTAGTTTCACTGTCTTGCACCGTCTCTCCGGTCCGGCTGGTCCGGCTTTCCAATCCTGCAGCTTGATTTTCATCCCCAACAGCACAGGCGCTCAAAAGCATAAGGCTCATGCTAAAGGTCAGAATCAGGGCCAGAATGATCTTAGCCTTAGTTTTGCTTCTTCTATTAACTTCCATCTGTATAACTCCTTAAGCCCGCTTTAGCAGCGGGCTTAAGCTGATTAATCTCTGCTTTATTCATTTACTCTCTTGCGTCTGGCACGAATGATCAGCACCGCAGCTGCCAGGACGAAGAATAAACTACTAAGCAGGAGCTGTGCTGAATCATATTCGCCGGTAACAGGCAATTTTTCTGCCAGCTTTACTGCAAAGAAGGTATGGGAATCGTTACTATAGTACAGATTACCGTCAGCAGATACTGACACGGAAGCCATACACCAGTTCTGTTGCGACTCGGCCGGCGTATAAATTGTGTGGACCGTATCCTGGTCAGTCGCTATGCCATACAGGGCACCGGGTTCCTTGTTAATCGTGAAAAACACATATGTGCTGCCGCTCTTGTCTTTAACAACAAGTGGTGTTCCCTGAATTGCGCCATCTATGTCATAACTCTTTTCAACTTTCATTGTATCTGCGTTAATTATTGATAAGGTGCCGGGACCGGCGGCATAGACTTTTCCATCTAAAATCGCAGGAGTAGCTGTACTGCCTCCGGCAGAGAAGCTTACAGTCTTCAGGGCTCCAAAGCTGCCATCAGAATTAACATTCAGACGATGCAAGCTGCCGTCTTGCTGTGATATAAAATAAACCCGATTGCCTGAGGGGATCATTGTTGTACGAATTGCAGGTGCTAAACCGTCGGCGGCAAGGGGCAAAGTTAGCTTGTCCACTATGTTGCCGTTGGCAGCATCAAAGGCGAATACCTCACCCAGATCGTTACCAACTACCACAACGCCGTTTAGCAAAGCGCCGCCACTCCAATAAAATCCGGTCTCAGTTGAAGAGTATTCCCAGACAGTACTGCCATCAGCAAGGCTAAGGGCACGGAAAGAACCGCCATAAGAACGTGGACTCCAGCCCACCGTACAAGTTCCCTGGTAAAGCAGACCGTTGGCAGCCGTAAGAGTCGACAGCGACTGTTGATCCTGAGCCTCCATCTCTTCAGTGTCCGGATTCGGCAACAAAATTTGTTCAGGAGCTCTTGCTATCCAGACGGTGGTCAAATTGTCAGCGGTGAGTGCCTGCACTTTACCATACTTGATCGGCACAAACACCAGGCCGTCAGCATAGGCCAGACGGGATGTTGAATCAATCATGAACTCAAGTTTAGCCTCAGCATTAACCGAACCGTCCCGGTTAAGTTTATAGAGGGTATCAGAAAAAACTACATAGATCCAGTCACCGACCTGTAAGGGATCAGAGAAGGAATCCATCCAGCCACCTTCTTTTTGGAAGGTGAAAGTCTCGCCCTTAGCGAAGACGTCGATCTCCAGATCCAGTTCTTTCACGCTGTTGTGGTCCATAGAGCCGCCGAATGCAGGCCACCAGGATGTCAGATGTGAAGGTCTGGCTGCGTAAGCATCGGGGTTAATCAGAGTCGGACTGCTTTCCTCGGCAGGGATAAACTTGTCAGGATGGCCGCTATAGTCTTGCTGCCAGTCATTAATAAAATACCAGCGGATCTCATCACCTTCCTGAACAATATATTCCTTGGCTCCGGTCGGCGCCCATTCATCATTTAAGGACCACATCCAGCCGGAAGCGCTGCCGTTGGTCACACCGCCCTCCAACTCGAACTGTGTCGTTTCCTCTGCAGGAGGAGTAATCTTGTTCAGATAATCTCCGAAATCAGAAGATGCGTATGACACGGTATAGTTATTAGCAGCCAGTATGCTGTCAGTCAGTTCCTGAGCATTGCTACCGGCAGCTGCGCTGAAGGGGACTTCCAGCCATATTGCATATGGATTTTCTTCAGGCGATGGGTTCAGAGAGGATCCGACAAGAACGAAGTTTCCGGTGACTGCTTCTGCCGCTGCCTCAGTTGTCTCTAAGCCTGCCGATGCTGTCAGCATGCTGTCATCTTGCTCAGATGCAAAAGCCTGCACCGGAAACAGGCCGGAGATCATCACTAAGCTGATAAATAAAGCAACTAGTTTTTTCCTGTACTTCTTCATTAATACCTCCTCCGGGTTAATGAGTTGTCTCCCGATTTTTCTGAAAAAGAAAAAAGCTACAAATCCGAGAGATGTAGCCGTTTACACATTTCTTATATACTCAGGGGAAACAATGATCCGTTGTTATCCTTCTGTCAGAGTAACAGATCGGTCTTCTGGCTCGTGACCCGGCTCTTTCCCTTAACTCCGCCTTCCCGACTGAGGTCAGTGGCTGCCTTTGGCCCGGAGCTAATTAGTCACTTACAGCGGCGGCACCGCACAGGTTTTGCACCTGTTTCCCACATAGCTTTTGCTATATTCCGTACTCTATGCAGTCAATCAAGCTTGCAATTGACTTTGTGCATAAAGTATAGATTCTCCCTTAAAGACCGTCAAGCATTAGCAGGCTTTCTCCTTGACAATACTGCTCTCATCTCCTATGATCAATTTAACACTTGAGCAATTATCAAAATGTAAAGCAGGAGGAGGGATGTATGTCACAACTAGAAGGGAAATGTCACTGTGATTTACCGGCAATCAGAGAGCAGATGCCCCGAGGAGATGAAATGTCACGGCTGGCTGATCTCTTTTCAGTTATGGGCGATAACACGCGCGTTCAGATCATCTCGGCTTTGCGCCTGAGCGAGCTCTGTGTCAGCGATCTGGCTGTGCTTTTATCACTATCAGACTCGGCAATTTCTCATCAGCTGCGCATCTTGCGTCAGAACAACCTGGTTAAAGCACGCCGGGACGGAAAATATATCTACTATAGCCTGTCCGATGATCACGTGATCGCTATATATGATGTCGGCAAAGAGCACGTAAACGAATAATGTATGGATCTTGATTAAGGAGTAATTTGTCAGCAAATGATTAAAAACGTATTGAAAGAAGACGATCGGAATTCCAATTGCCAGGTCAATTGTAATTTGGGAGAAAAAGCGGAGGACAGAAAAATTGTTCTGACTTCTTCTTGTGAGGGAACAGCTTGTGCTTTAGCTCACGATCACGCTGCACACGGTCACGATCACGCTGCACACGGAAGTGAGGACGAAGAAAAGCTGAACCTCATTCTTCTTTTTGTTTCTATTGCAGCTTTCAGCAGTGGTCTTGTTGCTAAATATGCCTTTGCTGCAGGAAGCATCTCCATCGCCCTCATGATAGCCGCCTGGCTTCTGGCCGGCTACGAAGTCTTGATCAACGCTGTGAAAAAGCTTTTATCCGGTTTTATCATGGACGAGGAATTTCTCATGTCTGTGGCTACTGTGGGTGCGGTCATCCTGGGAGAATACCCTGAAGCCGCCCTGGTCATGATTCTTTACCAGATTGGTGAAAATCTGGAACATTATGCTGTCGGCAAATCGCAGCAGTCCATTACTGATTTGCTGGACATAGCCGCTCCTTACGCCAACCTGGTCACTGATGAAGGTGTCAGGCGGATTGATCCGGCTGACATTAAAGCAGGAGATATTCTGGAGATTCAGCCCGGAGAACTTATTCCTACTGACGGGCTTATTATAAGTGGCTTCAGCAGTCTCAACACAGCGGCCATAAGCGGTGAATCGGTGCCGCTGGAAGCAGAAACAGGCAGTCAGGTGCTGAGCGGCAGTGTCAATGGCGATGGTCTGTTGCGCATGAAAGCGGAAACAGTTTACGCAGAATCTACAGCCAGCCGCGTCATGGCTATGGTTGATCAGGCTTCCTCGCGCAAGGCGCGCACGGAAACACTGGTCAGACGTTTTTCAAGAATCTACACACCCCTTGTAGTCTTGCTGGCGATTCTGATCTCAGTCCTTCCGCCTTTACTTTCCGGCCAGAGTTTTTTCACCTGGATCTACCGCGGTCTTACCTTCCTGGTAGTCTCCTGTCCCTGCGCTTTTGTCATTTCAGTTCCCCTCACCTTTGTTTCCGGACTGGGTATGGCTTCACGCCACGGTGTTTTGGTGCGGGGGGGCACAGATTTGGAGAATCTGGCTACTTTGAAGACACTGGCTTTTGATAAGACCGGCACGCTTACCCAGGGCAAGTTCAGCGTGATCGCCAGTCACGCTGAAGATCATGTTGACGGGCAAGCTTTCATTGCTCTGGCCGCTACTATGGAGCAAAGCTTCACTCATCCGATCGCCCAAAGCATTGTTGCCCATGCGGATACCCTCGGCCTCTCTTTATCTTCAGAAGGTCTCTCCGATATCGTATCTTTGCCGGGACACGGAGTTCGCGGTGTAATCGATAATTCTAACGGACTCAGCCTCCCCTTTGAAATGCCGGCGACAGTCTATCTGGGCAACTCTGCTTTAATGAAAATGCTGGGTCTGCACGAAAGTGCTGTTGCCGATGGCTGCGAGGGTCAGGCCTGGACCATGAGTCATGTAGCGATCGTACCCGACTACAGGGACAGCCGTTCTTACGAGGAAATTAAAGCAGGTCCGCCTTCCACTGAGATCCGTTACCTGGGGCATATTGTGATCCGTGATGAGTTAAAAGCAGAAGCTCCTCACACCATCGCGGCTTTGCGCAGAGAAGGCGTGGAACGCATCGCCCTGCTGACCGGAGATAACGAAGTTTTTGCACGCGAAGTTGCGAAAGAGGCCGGCATAGATGAGGTACATGCCTCTCTGCTGCCGCAGGATAAGGTTGCCTGGATGGAAGCGATAAATGCCGATGAAAAAAATGGAACCACCGGTTTTGCCGGTGACGGCATCAATGACGCGCCGGTGCTGATGACAGCCGATGTCGGCGTGGCAATGGGGGGACTGGGCAGCGATGCCGCCATTGAAGCAGCTGACGTGGTACTGATGCAGGATAACTTGTCAGCTCTGCTCAAGGGCGTCATTATTTCGAAAAAAACTATGAATATTGCCCGCCAGAACATAATCTTCGCTCTGCTAGTCAAGTTCCTCTTCCTCCTGCTGGCAGCAATCGGCTACATGCCTATGTGGCTGGCAGTTTTCGCTGATGTCGGAGTAACGCTCTTAGTTATCCTCAACTGTTTCCGTATCTTCCGCAACTCTCATCTGCAGGAAATTGAAAAGCTGCCAGAGGGCAGCGGTATTCAAAAATCATAGCAGCCGGTATCTGAACCTATAAAAGGCCCCGGACAAACTTATCCGGGGCCTTTTTGCTTTGCTTAGCTTTCAGCAGGATTTACTTAATGTTTTCGACAGTAACGAGAGACAATTCAAGATCTGTCGGCTCAGCTATCTCGTTGCCGTCTGCATCCTGATCCTTAGTGATATCAATAGTCCCTGCGACCAGTTTCGCATAAACTTCATCATAGGCAGCCTGTTTAAAATTCTTAAAGCGGGCGTTTTCCATGGAAATCAGAGTGTAGCCCTGAGTAGCATCAAGTGTTAGAACTTTGCCGCCTTCCCATGTTCCGTCATAAATGCTGGTGATAGCGTCATTAACTGATTTCTTCAGGTTTTTCATGGCTGACGTGATTACCGTATCGGATTCAGCATACTGGTCAACGTCAACACCGATAACCTTGGCATCAGCTTTCTCTGCAGCCTTCATCACTGAGGTACCGACCGAGCCGCCGCAGGCAAAGATCACTTCCGTGCCTTCCTGAAACCAGGAAGCTGCTTTTGATTCATTCTCCGGACTGGCATCAAAGTTGCCTACATAGGTGTATTTCACCTTAACATCGCCAGCTGCCAGACCCAGTTCAGCAGCAGCGTCGTCAGCGCCCTGAAGGAAGCCGTAACCGAAACGGACCACCGCCGGGACCGCCATGCCGCCCATGAAACCGAGCTCACGATAACCGTCGTGAACTGCTGCATAGCCTGCCAGGTAGCCGGACTCTTCTTCAGCATAAAGAATGCCGATTACGTTATCGGAAATATCCGGAACATAATCACCCGCATGAGGATAGCCGTCCAGCAAGATAAAATGAACATCAGGGAACTGATTTTGTACTGTATGAATCGGTCCTTCAAACAGGAAACCCGGCGTTACAACAATTTTGGCGCCACCATCAATCGCCAGGTTAATGGAGTTGATGTAAGCTGCGTCAGACTTTTCTGTTGGCTGGAAGTACTTAAAGGTTTTGTCATTATCTATGGCATATTGTACGACGCCCTCCCAGGAGCCCTGGTTGAATGACTTGTCATCGATGGTACCTACGTCAGTGATCAATGCAATCTCTGCATTGCCGTCTGCATCCTGTTTGCCTTCTTTATGAAGAGCATCTTCCTCTCCTCCTTTGTTGCAGGCAGTGATAACACCAAGTATCATCACCAGTGCCAGCATCAGGGCAAAAATCTTCTTCTTATTCATTTTCTACCTCCTAAGGTCTGATCTCGGCTTTAGCCTTGTGTCAGGCATCCAAACATATTAGCTATTACCCTTCGCGTACACACGTGCGAGAATAAGGGCCTTGCTTTCTGTTTTCTCTTCAGCAAACACGTACGCTGACGCCAGCTTCGCTTTTGCAGCGGGCAACAGGGCCTCATCATCTGTATAAAGCTCTGCCAGCATCTCACCTTTCTTTACCTGTTCACCGCTGCGGCGGTGAAGTCTGATTCCTGCTGAGGGCTGAATCTGATCATCCAGTTTCAAACGTCCTGCGCCCAGCATAGATGACGCGATGCCGCAGGTTTCCGTATCCATCTGGCTGATCCAGCCGTCTTGTGGTACTATTATTGCAGCCGAATATTTCGGCTGAGGTAAAAGGCTGACATCCTGTGTAATCCGGGGATCACCGCCCTGTGCTGCTACCATTTGAGCAAAGCAGTCCAGTGCTTTGCCTGAAGCCACTGCTTGCCGGACAAGTGCCTGGTAATTTTTACCTGATTCGGGACTGGCCAGCTGGAGCAATTCAGAGCTCAGCGCAAAGCACAGTTCGCGCAGATCTTCCGGACCTTCACCTTTCAAAACCTGAATGACTTCAGTTATTTCAATTGCATTGCCGATACATTGACCCAGGGGACGGTCCATATCCGTGACCAGGGCTGCCGTCCTGCGTCCGGCACCTTCACCGATATCAACCATCGTCTGAGCCAGTTTTACCGCATCTTCCTCTTTTTTCATAAAGGCACCGCTGCCACATTTAACATCCAGAACTATAATGTCACTTCCGGCTGCCAGTTTTTTACTCATGATAGAAGCGGCAATCAAAGGTATGGAATCCACTGTAGCGGTAACATCACGCAGGGCATAGAGCTTTTTATCACCCGGCGCCAAATCTGCAGTCTGGCTGATAATTGCAAGGCCGGTCTTCCGGACCTGTTCGATAAATTCCTGTTCAGACAGCTCCGTGCTCAGACCGGGTATCGCTTCCAGCTTGTCAAGGGTTCCGCCTGTATGGCCTAAACCGCGTCCACTCATTTTTGCTAATTTCAAACCGCAGGCTGCGACAATTGGTCCTACAATGAGAGAGGTTTTATCTCCCACACCTCCGGTCGAGTGCTTATCCACCTTGACTCCCTCAATCGAGGACAAGTCCACCTGGTCACCCGATTCCACCAGTGCCTGCGTAAAGTCCAGTGTTTCCTCACTGCTCATACCCTGAAAATAAACAGCCATCAGCCAGGCGGAAATCTGGTAGTCCGGAATATCTCCGCTCACATAAGAATCAATAAGGAAACGAAGCTCTGCTTTGCTGTGGGTACCGCCATCACGCTTTTTCTTAATTAAATCGTAAATTCGCATTAACGCCCTGTTTTCTCGTATGGTATTCCTTCAGCTGCCGGTGCCTGGGAACGTTTAGACATGAAAATCAGGACGATCAAAGTGGCAATGTAAGGAATCATCTTGTATACCGTTGAAGGGATAGGCAGTTCCTTTATACCCGGAATTGCCGAATAAGCCGAAGCGATTGTTTTCATTAATCCGAAGAAAAAAGCGGCTCCCAGGATTTTTGCTGACCTCCACTGACCAAAAATCATCACAGCCAGCGACAGGAAGCCATAGCCATAAACCGTGGCGTTCGATTCGGTTGAAGTCGGGACAACAAAAGCCAGACCGCCGATACCGGCAAGGAAGCCTGAAATCAGGGTGCCGGCCCAGCGCATGCGCTGGACGTCAATACCGACCGTATCAGCTGCGCCCGGATGCTCGCCGCAGGCACGCAGGCGGAGGCCGAAAGGAGTCCTTTGAATCACAAACCAGGCAATGAAGAAAATCAGAAATCCAATATAGGTTGTAATATAAGCATTTTGAAACAGAAGCGGGCCAATAACAGGAATGTCACCTAATAGCGGTATTTTACGGATAAAAAATGTATCCCTGAAGGGTACTTGTTGGGTTCCGAAGACCAAACGAGCCGAAAAGATAGCAAAGGCGGGAGCGAACATGTTCATGGCGGTGCCGCTGATAACCTGATTGGCTTTAAGATTGATAGAAGCAAAGGCATGGAAGATTGTAAAAAGAAAACCTGTCAGTCCTGCCACCAGCAGCGCCAGCAGGAGCAAGCCCTGACCGGAGATGGTCCCCTGCATCCGATTGATAAACATAGTACCGGCGAAGGCTCCCATAATCATACCGCCGTCCAGGCCGACGTTAATAACACCGCTGCGTTCTGAATACATACCGCCCATGGCAACCACAAGCAGCGGTATAGAGAAGATCATTGTCTGTTGCATGACAAAAGCAATAATTCTCATGAGGATACCTCCTTTTTGTCAGCTGGTGTATATCTGCCGGGTCCCTGAGGCCCCACTCCCCTTGTTTTCTGCCGCCTCTTTTTAATAGAACTGACAATACGATAAAGCATCTGTTTGAAAATCAGGGAGAAGGCGGCACAGTAGAGTATGACGGCAATGATCATATCTATAATTTCTTTTGAGTAACCGAACAACTGCAGGTTTTCTCCCCCTATGGTTATTTGGCCGATAAACAGACCGGTGAAGAAAACTCCTATCGGATGGTTCATGGCCAGTAAGGCGACCGGGATACCATTAAAACCCTGCAGGGCAACAATTTCGTTAGTCTCCATGTAAACGCCTGTCCCGCCCAGATACATCATAAAGCCGCCGATACCTGACAGGGCTCCGGCAATCACCATGGCAATGATCACAGTGCGGTTAGAACTAATTCCTGCATAGCGGGAGGCGTCAGGGTTCAGACCGACAGCAGTAAGTTCATAGCCGAAGACGGTACGGGAAGAAATAACAAAAATAATCAGGCAAAATATCAGGCAAAGCAGGAGACTGATGTTGAGATTTGTACCCGGAAATGCGGTATCAAGTCCCAGGGTCGGAATCTCTGCGCGCACAGGAACATTCAGCGCTCTGGCATAGCGGGCATCATAAATCGTTTGTTCAATAATTATTTTCACCAGATACATGCCAATATAGTTCATCATGATCGAAGTGATGACCTCATTAACCTTGAAATAAGCCTTAAGGATACCCGGAACAGAGCCCCAGATCGCTCCGCCGGCTATGGCAGCAAGCATGCAGACTATCCAGAGTACAGAGCCCGGAATCATTGTGCCTTTTATGGCGACAAAGACTGCACAGACACCCCCTACCATGAATTGTCCTGAAGCTCCGATATTGAAAAGACCTGACTTATAGGCAAAGGCAACGCTGAGGCCGGTCATAATTATGGGTATAGCAGTAGCAATTGACTGTCCGAATTGCGTGGGGCTGCCGGTCATACCCCCTTTGAGAATAGTTAACAAACCCTGACCGGCCCGGGAAGGATTCGCAAACAGAAGGATCATCACGCCGACGAGAAGGCCCGTTATGATTGCCATCAGGGAAGCAAAAAAGCTGTAAGAACCTTTAGAACGTGCCTGTTGTGGCAGAGACAACTCCTCTTCAGGGAGCGGACTCCTGCTTTCAACTTGCAGAGGCTTGTTCCTGAACTTCTGATCCTTATTAGTGCCTGAATCAGACATGCCCGACCTCCTTCTTCTTTCCAGCCATATAGAGGCCGAGTTCCCGCTCGTCAGTCTGATCCGGATCCAGATCAGCAACAATTTCCCCCTCATACATAACTAAAATACGATCCGAAAGGTTGGTAACCTCGTCAAGTTCAAAAGAAACCAGCAAGACGCCCTTGCCACGATTCCGCTGCTCCAGCAATTGGCCATGTATGTATTCGATCGCACCAACGTCGAGGCCGCGCACCGGCTGTACAGCTATGATAATATCTGCCTCCCGGTCCAGTTCTCTGGCTACAATCGCTTTCTGCTGGTTGCCTCCGGACAAGGCCCGTCCCATACTGCCGGCGCCCTCACTGCTGCGAATATCAAAGCGCCCGATCAGCTCATCCGCATAGCCCCTGATACTATCGAAGCGCATAAAGCCGTGTTTTTGAAAGCGGGGTTGATAATAAGTTTGTAAAACAAGATTATTAGCAAGACTAAGGTCCAGGATCATGCCAAAGCGCTGGCGGTCTTCAGGAATGTGAGCCATACCGGCTTCTGTGCGTTCCCGGATACTGCTTTTGCTGATATCATGGCCATTGAGAAAAATGCGTCCCTCATCAGGAGGGGTGATTCCCGTCAGTGCATAGACCAGCTCGGACTGACCATTGCCGTCTACGCCTGCTATCGAAACAATCTCACCCGCATGAACCTCAAGTGAAACATCATGCACTGCGTTTTTCGTAGAGTGTTCTCGCTTCACAGTGATGTTCTCACAGGAAAAAACTACATCCCCTCTTTCAATTTCCGGTTTGTCAACATCAAAATCAATTGCACGGCCAACCATCAGTTCCGACATTTCTTCTGCTGTCGTGTCAGCCACATCAAGGGTCACAATATGCTTACCTTTGCGCAGAATAGTCACACGATCGGCCACCTTCTGAATCTCATTCAGCTTGTGAGTTATGAAGATAATAGATTTACCTTCATCAGCCAGATTACGCATTATGCTCATCAGCTCATCAATTTCCTGAGGAGTAAGCACGGCAGTAGGTTCATCAAAAATCAAAATCTCGTTTTCACGGAAAAGCATTTTCAGAATTTCGACACGCTGTTGCTGACCAACTGTGATATTTCGAATTTCAGCATCCGGATCTATGGCAAGCTTATAGCGTTCCGAGATTTCCAGGGCCTTCTCGAGAGCCTTGCCTTTATTGATGATGCCGGCCTTAGTTGGTTCGTCACCTAAAATAATGCTTTCTAAAACGGTAAAGTTCTGCACCAGCATGAAGTGTTGGTGCACCATGCCGATACCATAATCATTGGCATCGTTCGGGTTCTTGAGGGTTGCCGGTTCTCCCTTGATTCTGATCGTACCTGCTTCATGAGCATAAAGTCCGAAGAGCACGTTCACGAGGGTGGTTTTTCCCGCACCATTCTCGCCCAGTAAGGCATGGATTTCTCCCTGTCTTAGATGGAAAGTTACATCATCTACAGCCGTAAAATTGCCAAAACGCTTGGTGATGTGATCCATCTCTATGACATTTTTGCTCATGATCCGTCAATCCTTTCTTCTGAAGGTCCCACACAGGCCTTCTTGTCGGGATTTGCTCATTGCGCGCAAAAGAGTTCCATTTATTTGAAAGTGTTGAAACACACACTTACCCAGCCATATAAAACAAACGACATAAGAAGAGCAATTTGTCGCTGTACAGTGATTATAACATGTAAATATTAACAGTCAATTGATCAATTTTGAAGACAAAACTGGGCAGATAGAACAGAAACAACAGGCCCCTGGGTAAGAGAGGCCTGTTTTAGTGGACAAGTGAGTTTTATTCAAAGGGAAAACGGTAGGGGAGTTTTTTCTCATCTCTGACTGCAATAAACTCCTTCTGGACCGCTTCACCGACCGGTACGCCTTTATCCTTGCGTTCCTGCCACACGAGCCACTCCTTCTCACCTGCTGTATAAATACGATCCTGGCCCGGTGCTTTTTGAGAGGCACGCAAATCACGCAGGATGTCTCCGGCTATTTTCTTGAAAGTTTCCAGACCACAGAAAGCCTCCGGATCAATAACAATAAAGAAATGTCCCAGATGATAAGGCCGCTTATTGCCAGCTGCATCGACATTTGTAATCAACTTCAGGAAACTGCCTGCCTGCAATGCAGCCGAGAGAATCTCCACGACAGTGGCATAGCCGTAGCCCTTGTAGCCGCCCAGCTCTTCGCCGATGCCACCCAGAGGCGTCAGGGCAGCGCTGCCGGCGGTCAGCCCCTGCAAAATTTCCTGACTGTCAGTCATGGGCGCGCCATCGTGCCCTATCACAACACCTTCAGGAGTATCCTGGCCCGTGCGCGCGTAAACTTCAATTTTGCCGCGCTGGCTTATGCTCGTTGCACAGTCCAGCATGAAAGGAAAATCCTCATCCGTCGGCATGCCGAAAGTCAGAGGATTGGTGCCCAACATGTTTTCCACACCGAAAGTCGGCGCTATACTGGAACGCGCATTAGTACCGGTAATACCGATCATTCCTGCTCTGACTGCCATTAAAGACCAATAGCCGGCAATGCCGTAGTGAGAACTATTGCGGACAGCAGCCATGGCAATGCCGTTAGTGTGAGCCTTTTCAATCAGGCTTTGCATGGTCCTGTGGGAGGCGACCATACCCATGCCGTCATGAGCGTCGACAACTAAGGTACTCGGAGTTTCCTTCACCACTTCGTAGTTGGTTACAGGATTTAGAATACCTTCCTTAATGCGATCAAGATAAATTGGCTTGAAACGATTACTGCCGTGGCTTTCGATTCCCTGGCGATCGCTTTCCATCAATACATCTGCACATATCTTCGCATCCTCACGTGGGACACCGTAAGCAACAAAAGCATCTTCCATGAAATTTCCAATAAGTTCCCAGGACAGATAGGGTCTGCTTTCTTTTTCCGTTTGCATAACTTTGCTCCTTTTTTATTAAAAATCTATCTCTTTTACGTTCTCAATAAGTAATGTGCCCATTTGTGGTCAAGTAGCTCCGCGGTATTTCCAGGCTATTGCTTGTTCTACTTAAGCATTTTGCGAATTAGTTGATTATCGGTTTCGCGATAAGGATGATAGCGCAGCGACAAGTCTGCATAGCGGGACTTTTTGAGCACAGTCTTGTAATGGCTGAAGCTGTCAAAGCTGAATTTTCCGTGATATTGTCCCATACCACTGTTACCGACGCCGCCAAAAGGAACATGGGGCGAAGACATATGAACCAGCGTGTCATTGATACAGCCGCCGCCGAAAGCGATGCCGGCAAGCAGTTGGCGCTGGATTTCTTTTTTCTCTGAAAAAATGTAAAGCGCCAGCGGTTTAGGCTGCCGGCGGATATAGCGGACAGCACTGTCAAGATCGGGAAGAGAAGTAACAGGCAGGATCGGGCCAAAAATTTCATCCCGCATCACCTGGCTGTCCAGAGGCGGGGAATCAATGATCGCCGGCGAAATCTGTCTTGTTTCCGGAAAGATTTTGCCGCCATAGGCAGCCGGAGTTTCCTGCAAATAGGCTTGCAGTCGCTCGAAATGTTTTTCATTAATAATCTTGGGGAAATGTTCACTGAAGTATTCCCCGTCCCGGCTCACTTGGGAGAACTCTGCTTGCAGGAGTTCCAGAAAGGCTTCCTTAACCCTGTCTTCACAAATGACGTAATCGGGAGCGACACAGGTTTGCCCGGCATTGACCAGTTTGCCGAAAGCTATTCTGCGGGCAGCCAGTTTCAGGTCAGCGTCTGCACTGACCAGCGCCGGTGACTTGCCGCCCAGCTCGAGAGTGACAGGGGTCAGATTTTCTGCAGCCTGCCTCATCACTTCATGCCCTACCGCCGGTGACCCGGTAAAGAAGATATAGTCAAAATCAAGCTGCAGAAGATTCCGGTTTTCTTCACGGCCGCCCGTGACCAGCTCGACCCAGCCCGGCTCCAGAACAGTGAGGACCTGGGCCAGGATTTCCGTTGTGGCGGGACTGTAAGCGGACGGTTTCAGGATTGCAGTATTGCCGGCAGCAATTGCACCGACCAGCGGATTGAGAGAAAGCTGGAAGGGATAATTCCAGGGCGACATGATCAAGACGACACCATACGGTTCAGGAAGTCTTTTCACGCGGCCCGGCATTTGTGTAAGAGCAATTTTTGAGCGCCGTGCTTTCATCCAGCCTTTAAGATGCTTCAGCGCATAGCTGATTTCATCCAGCACCAAGCCAATCTCCGTCATATAGGCTTCAAAGGGACTCTTGTTCAGATCAGTCTTCAGGGCCTCTTCTATTTCCGGAGTCAGCTCTTTGATTCTCGCTTGCAGCAGGAGTAGCTGTTGACGCCTCGCTTCATAGGAACGGGTTTTGTCGCTGTCAAAAAACCGGCGGCAAAGCTCGAATTTTTCGCGGATGATACAGTCCTTGTCTGGTTTTTTCCCCATAATCCTTCTCCTTTTGCCAGTCCAAAAGCAGCTCTACTTGCCTTCCTTTGCCTGTGAGTTATACCTGTTCTGTACAGCAGTAACCACTTCTTTTGTCAGAATCTCCGGAGCAGCAGCAACTTCATTATGGAAAATTTTTTGCTTCTTCTTTACAGAGGAAAAGGCCCCGACAGACACAATAAAAGCGCTGATAACATTTACGATAAAATCGTCCATAGTGTCTCGCAGTGCTTCCTGGCCGATCAGGAGTTGGCCTGACTCTGTCATATATTTTTGCATGTTCATGCCCAGCAAAGTGTCGGCCGAATATTCATAAATTTCCCAGACGACGCCGATAGTAACAGCAAAACAGAAGCCGAAAAGTACAATAAAGAAGGGAGACAGATGCAGGTCCAGGCTCTTCCAGGAATTAAGAACAGCAATCAGCTTGACACCTAAAACAGCCAGCATGGCACCGCTGAATGAATGCAGCAGGACATCCCAGTGGGGAAAAACATGAAAGTAGTTTTGCACCTCGCCCAGAAAAACCCCGGCGTAGAGAAAGATGAAATAGGCAATGGTCAGACCATCCGGGATGATAAGCTTGTATCTTTTTTCGATAAGGCCGGGCAAACCCATAACGATCAGGCCCCCGATGCAGGACACCAGCATCAGGATGTAGTCGGGCAGGGTGCGGGGAGTCTCGGGGGGAACCGCATCAGCAGGCGTTATGATGATGCGGTAAATCGAGTAGCCTATGGATATTATGAGAGTCAGCCACAGGATCCAGCCGACAATCTTCTTAACTCGTGCGGAACTGAATATTTTGTTTGTCTTGCCTTTAGAATCGTGCGAATCTGATTCAATCGTGAAGTTAAGCATTTGCTCTCCTCTTGATCTGTCAAAAATTCAGGCAACGGAGATCCAGCTTAGTCTTTCTCTGGGATAGTACCCTCCGGTAAGTCAGCCTTATATCGCAGATATTTGTTTACTTCAGTCATCATGTTATCAGAGATATCCTGCATAATCTCAGAAAATTTCTCGATTTCCTCTTCAGAATATTTTTTCTTCAGGCGCTTGGTCAAAATAGACACATAACGTTCACTGCTGCCGTAAAGCTGCAAAAACTTGTCGGTGACGCTTAAGTGAACGATACGTCCGTCTTCGCTGGACTTGGTTTTTTTCACATAGGCTTTTTTCTCAAGATTAGCCACTTTGTAAGCGGCATTGGGTTGAGACACATTGATAAAATTGGCAAATTCTGTCAGAGTCGGCTGACCCAGACCATAGATAGCCTCAGCGCAGAACACTTCCAGTGCAGTCAGGGAACCAGCCTCATTATCGGAAATTCTGCGAAAGATCCGGCGATAATAATAGAGTTTAAGTTTTATATATATGTCATGCAGACTATTTTCCAACACCATTATCACCTCCCATGCTTAATAAAGCTTCAAAAGATTTATATAAATATTACTATTCACAGCCTATTAAAGCAAACATCAGCTCGGAATAACTAAGCTTCCAGATCCGGACGATGTCTTGTGATTGTCTCAACAATGTCGCTGACCGAATGCATCCGCTCGATCTCTTCGTCTTCGACTGTAATCTCGAAATGCTCTTCCAGAGCCATAGCAAGTTCAACCGCATCCAGGGAATCAGCATTCAGATCTTCAACCAGCCTGGCGCTTAAAGTAACCTCTTCTATATCCACCGACAGAAGTTCCGCAACGATTTTTTGTATATCTTTAGTAATCATGTTCATCCTCCAAATTTTGATAAAAAGATAGGTCATTAAAATTATTAATTAAATATATTGAATGAATAATTCAAATATCGCTAATTATGATTCTTGTTTTGGGGAATGTCAAGTAATGCTCCGGCTTTGTAGCGCTTGGCTAAATCTGTTGATATCAGTGACATCCCGGTTTTTTACGTCGTTTTAACTGCATGGAGTATAATGTTTTCCAAACAATTGTGGTGGGAGGCGATGATCGCATGCGCATACTCATAGCTGAAGATGAGGTCGAAATCGCCAAAGCTTTGCAGGTGGTTTTGGAGCACAACCGCTATAAGGTTGATACCGTACATACAGGTATTGATGCACTTGCCTATGCGGACCAGCAGAATTACGATCTGATTGTTTTGGACATTATGATGCCGGGTCTGGACGGTATTAGTGTACTTAAAAGTATTCGGGCTAAAAGTCTGCCTGTCCCCGTGCTCATGCTCACAGCAAAAGGCGAGCTGGAGGACCGGGTGGCCGGACTGAGCGCAGGAGCAGATGACTATTTGGCAAAACCCTTTGCAACAGCAGAGTTTTTAGCCCGTGTAAAAGCCCTGCTGCGGCGCAGCAATATTTATCTGCCGGATATACTGGAGCTTGCCGATACACAATTAAACTGCAATACATATGAGCTCATCACGGCCAAAAATATGATCCGGCTGAATAATAAGGAATTCCAGCTGATGGAACTTTTCCTGCGAAATCCGCGTAATGTTTTCTCCACTGAACAATTAATGGAGCGGATCTGGGGCTATGAAAGCGAGTCGGAAATCAATGTCGTCTGGACATACATTTCCAATTTAAGGAAAAAACTTAGCATACTCGAGTCCGGATTGGTAATTAAAACAATTAGGGGCGCAGGCTTTGCTTTGGAGGAGATGTGATGGAAGCTAAACTGAGACGCAAATTTATTTTCGTCTCAATGAGTTCTCTGATGACAGTATTAATTTTGCTGGTCGCGGGAATCAATTTATCCCACTATTCTGTTCAGGTCCGTTCGCAGGAAACTATGCTGGATCTGATTATTGAGAACGCCGGCATACCCCCGGTTCCACCGCCCCAAGAACCCGATCGTCCCTTTCAGGGCTTTAAACCGCTTTCTCCCGAAACAGGCTTTACCACCCGTTATTTCATAGTCAGAAGTGATCAGGCCGGTACCATACATGCCGCTGATATGGATTTTATCGCTTCCGTTTCAGAAGACCAGGCAGAAGAATATGTGCAGAAAATTCTTAAAAAAGGGAAAAGCTCCGGTTTCTATGGTGATTACTGTTTCCGTACTTACCCGGATGGAGATGAGACAGTTTTCGTTTTCCTTAATAGCAGCAATGAACTCCAGAGCATCAAGCTCCTGGCAGCCACATCAATTGTCATAGTGTTAATTGTATCTGCTGCAGTCTTCGTACTTCTATGCCTGACATCTAAGGTCGCAATCAGACCCTTCATAAAAAATGTTGAACGCCAAAAGCAATTTATTACCAATGCCGGACATGAGCTTAAAACACCTCTGACCTCCATTGCCACCAGCGCTGACGTTCTTGCACTCACCCAGGGTGAAAACGAATGGCTTCTTAATATCCGCAAACAGACACTCAGGCTGACCAAACTCGTGGGTGAGCTGGTCGCACTGTCCCGACTGGACGAAGAAGATCTGATCCAGGAGCAGGCGGATTTCTCACTGAGCGATGCAATCTGGGAGACAGTAGAGCCTTTTCTCGGCCTGGCACAGGCAGCAGGCAAGAATTTCGAACAAGACATTGAGGACGGGCTTAGCTATTGCGGTAATCAATCGGATATCCAGAAAATGCTCTCCATCTTATTGGATAACGCCATCAGATATTCGGATGCAGGCGGTTCAATCCGGCTTAATGTCCGGAAGCTAAAGCGCAATATTGTCATCGAGCTCTATAACAGCTGTGAGCACATCGATACCTGCAATCTCGACAGACTTTTTGAGCGCTTTTACCGTGAAGAACAGTCTCGTTCACCGAATACAGGCGGCACCGGGATTGGCTTGTCCATCGCAAGAGCTATTGCCGAAGCACATAATGGGAGCATTACTGCAAGCAGCAAAGACGGAAAATCTCTATCTGTCAGGGTCATACTTTAAGCGCAGATAATGTCGTGTTCAGCTCTCTCTCCGGAGACCTGCCCGCTTAGAACAGCAACAGGAACTCCGAAGAAAGCAACTGTTTTTTCTTATCATTAGTTATTTCTTAGGATAGGATCTTCTCCGATAAAGCTTAAGGAAGATCAAAGCCAAAAGCATGATGGCCAGATAAATACCATAGCTGACAAGATTCTTTTTAATATCAGATCTATTGTCAGCGGACTCTTCCGAGGATGCTCCCTCTTCAAAAGGAAGACCTTCCGGACTTGAAGGGCCGAAAGCCTCCGGCGGATCCTGGCCGGGAGCAAATGAACCGGATACCTCCGGCGGATCCTGGCCGGGAGCAAAGGAATCAGATCCCTCCGGCGGTTTCCCCGGCTCCAGGGACGAATTGTCTGGCGGATTAGCTGTTGGATTATCCGGAAAAGTTCCTGAATCAGAAGCATTGCCGGGTCTGCCGCGATCTTCGCCAAGCATGGTTCCCATGGAGCTGAGATTAATGCCGGAGGCATCAATTAAAGCTGATGAGTCCGCTCTCTGTCCACTTTCAGTTGAAGGTATACTGCCAGCAAGCTGACCCTGAATCGAGTCACCCCGAAGCTGAACCACCTGATAAAGCATATCTGCTGCAGTCTGATACTCCTCATAGCTGCAAAATGCTGTCGGATCAGTCTGCACAAGATCATCTATCTGACTGCGGGTGCGCTCATAAAACTCATCAAAGCCTCCGCCATCAATATACCGGTCGACAAGCTCTTCCAGATACTCGTGGTATTGGGAAAGATAAGCTTCATCCTCCAGCAGGGCATCAAAAAACTGTGTCGAGGCAAAGGGCATATCGATGGCATCATTTACCACACTCGTGGCATCGCCGCCGTTCATGCCTCCCAGGGCGAGATTATAATCCCAGGGAATAATGTTAAGCCGGCCTTTTTCTTCATATAAATAGTAATTGTGCGCCATCTGACCCGACAAGCTATCATCATTAACTGAAAAAATATGAACTGCCATATATTTCAGCAGATTGTCCACATCCATATAGCTTGCCAGATCTTTGCCTTCAGAAATATTCTTAAGGGCCGTAATAACACGCCTGTGGTCTTTATCTGAAGTTTTGCTGATGGTACCCTCCCAGATGGCTGAATAACTGTCCAGCACATCATCTGAGTAGTTAAGGTTTGCGCCGTCAGCTCCTTTTGAAACGTTGGCTCCTCTGCCGCCGGGAGCCTTCCCGTTACCCATACCATCCATGTTGTCAGGCTTATATAGAGCACCCCTGCTGGTTCCATAGTTACGGATCATCAAACTATCTTCGACTGCCTCCAGTGCCAGATAGACCCCCCAATATTCACCGTTAACCGATATTTTTGCGTAGTTATAGAGGGAAGCATCGGTGTCAAGATACTGATACATGTCATAAACCAGAGCTTCCTTCATATAAGTGTAATCGGCATAGCTATTATTCAGGACCAGCTTGTCCAGGCCCCAGCAATTTTGTTTTTTCACAAAATGATCAAATTCAAGCTTAAAGCTGTACCTATCTGTATCCGGGTCATTAACGATTGCTGCCAGGCTGGTATTGCCCTTCGGCCGGATTCCGACATTATTGAATCTTGTTCCATTAATGATCAGGTCGCAGAGGTAGTATTCTTCCTGAATGGCATTGGAGAGCATTTCCTCCCACTGTTCATCTTCCATGATGATATCAATATTGATAATTTCACTAGTATCAAAGAGTTTGGCTTCATATTCCATTTCTATGCTCTTCCCGCCCAGGGCCTCTGCCAGTTGGTCTGAGAAAAACACAGCCAGCAAACAGAGAATAAGAGCTATCGCGATCAGGACAGCCGGAATCTTCGTGCCATGCTTATGCGCAACCATTAGCAGCCTCCGTCAGGACATATATTGTCCGTTGTAGGTCACAAGCACCGCGCTGTCCACACCGTCCAGTGCTTTTAAACGGTTGACAAAAGAAGTTCCGCTATCTTTCAGGCGCAACTCCAGCGTGAGCTCAATCCCATTTTCATCCACCGTTTTGGACTTTACAGAACTGCGTTCGACAAGTTTGAACATGGTATCCATAGCTGCTGCTTCAACTTGCTCATCCCGGCAACGAAGCACAAGAATATAAGGCGTATGGCCCGGTTTCCGATTGGCAAAGATCAGCAGAATAATGCCGATAACAACTGAACCGATCACTGCCAGAGGAATCATCCCGGCCCCGATGATAATGCCGGCGGCTATGGCCCAAAAGAGAAAGACAAGTTCCATAGGTTCCTTGATGGCTGCACGAAAACGGACAATGGATAAAGCACCCACCATGCCCAGCGACAAGACAACATTGGAGGTTACCGCCATAATGACCAGGGTTGTAACCAGAGACAAACCCACCATAGTCATGGCAAAACCTTCGGAATACATAACTCCGGAAAAAGTCTTCTTATAGACCAGAAAGATAAACAGGCCCACTATACAGGCGAAAAGCATGGCCAGCAGCATGTCTATAAAGGAATACTCAGTCACACTTTCTAAAAAACTGGATTTGAAGATGTCATTAAAAGTCA
Organism: Mageeibacillus sp. UBA5439; assembly: GCA_002427505.1. Classification (GTDB taxonomy): domain Bacteria; phylum Bacillota; class Clostridia; order Saccharofermentanales; family DTU023; genus DTU032. The sequence continues at coordinate 37,334 of DIRJ01000039.1, read as the reverse complement.
TTTTTTACTCCTTTTTCTCAGGCGAACAGACGGCTGGCAGCATACTTGGAAAATGCCTGCTGCCTTATAGCGCCTGTTTGAATTGTGCTGGCAATGAATTCCGGCAGATAATCATCGTATTTTACTTCGAATATCATTTGTCCGTGATCATCCTGCACACATATATCTACAGGTGTCTTTTCAAGGAATTCCCGATGGAAGAGAGTGCTGCTTATATTGGAATCGAAGCAGATTCTTACATTGCCGGCTGCAAAAACATAGGCCTCCCGCAGATAAGAAACGAGAACGCAGGGACGCAGGAGCTGATAGCGCATTTTTACATAAAACTCCTGAATCAGTTCAGCGGGATGATTTAACATCCATTCGCTTTCTCCGGAAAGCAGCTTTCTGCACTCATCCTCAGTAAGTTGTGCACTCAGCTTCATACTGCGCCGGCCTGTCTTTACCTTTTTTTCCAGAGAAATGTAAGAAAAATCATCGTTATAATAGCGGATGCGAAATTTCTCCCGCCGGTCCGCCCCATCAATCTTTTCCCGCAAAGCCTTGTCGTCAGGGCTGTCAAAGTATATGCTCCGTATCTGATACTTCCCCCTCTCATCTGCATGTTGATCTCGTCTCATAATCAGCTGCAGACGTTGGCGCAAAGCAATATACTCAGCGTAGCTGATAAGATATTTCAGTTCATTCCGGTATTAAACATTTTCGGTGCCAGACAC
>DIRJ01000039.1:575-36438 GCA_002427505.1 Mageeibacillus sp. UBA5439 | reverse complement strand
AGACACCTAAGTTGTTAAGTTATTCGATGTATTGAGGAAGGCTGCTGCAACTAGCCTGACCGCAGATAAATAAAGGCCATCGTGCTCTCAGCGCCGGAGCCAGTCCAGAGTCAGACCATAGAGAGTCTTGTCTTTTAATAGCTGAACTACACGTTCCGGCATCAGAGCCTCGATCAGAGCAAAAGAAAATTCTATAGCGGATGTTGGTCCCCGGGAAGTGATCAGGCGGCCATCGCAGACCACAAGATCCTCCGAGTAATAATCCGGATCAAACTCAGCTCTCATAGCAGGATAAGAGGTATGGCGCTTGCCGGCCAGCACCCCGGCCATTTTCAAAACCAGCGGTGCCGCGCAGATTGCAGCCAGCCACTTTCCCTCAGCGTCAAACTCACGGATCAATGCAAGCACATGCTCGTTTTTAAGCAAATTCCTGTAACCCGGATCACCACCCGGAACAACCAGCATATCAAAGTCACCGGCCCCTACCTGATCAAGCCTGGTATCGCAAACAACACTGATACCTGTAGCGGAAGCAACAGTCAGCCCGTCCTCTGCACAGGAACAAAGCGTCAGCTCAATAGCTGCCCGTCGCAAAAAGTTTGCCGGAGTCAAAGCCTCCACCGCCTCATACCCCTCTGCCAGCAAAATAAGAGCTCTCTTTCTCACAATCCTTCTCCTTTTTTTAAAAAACCAAGCAAGAGTCTCACCAGTATAACCGCCGCCGACAAATCTTAGTTCCATTGCAAGGCCGGCGCTAGTCCTGACGCAGTCCTCCGGCCGCACAGGCCATGCCCAGCACATCAATCCCGGCGTCCTGCAGGCAGCGGCCGGCCTCCGTCATCGTCGCACCGGAAGTAACAATGTCATCCAGTAAAAGTACCCGGCGCCCGCTAAGAACCGGAATATGATCTTCATTCAGCCTGAAAATGCCCTGAACATTGGCCAGTTTCTCCTCGCGTCCCCTCTGCTCACTCTGGCGGCCGCTCGCCCGCACCCGCAGCAAAGAATCCTCCAGCATAGGAATCCTCAAAAGCTCCGCCAGAGCCTGACCCAGCAGGCCGGCCTGATTATAACCCCGCTGCCGCTCCCGCTTGTAATGCAGGGGCATGGGAACAATAACATCGCAGGACAAGTTGAGGCGCCGATATGTCGCATACAGGTATGTGGCCAGAGCGGGAGCAAAATCAGTGCGCCCATGAAACTTCAGCTGGCGCAGCGCCAGCAGCAGAGGCTCCTCATAATAAAAGCTGACTGCGAGCAGAAAGGGAGCATGGTCGGGATAAATCTCGTCATTGAGGCGAAAAGGCAGATCGCTTTCGCAGGCGCGGCAAACGTAGCGTCTGGAACCACCTGCCTCCTCCGGAATCAGGCTGTCGCAGAAAGAACAAACCTGAGGATAGAAGAGACGCTCAAGTTTTTCCGTCAAAAAGCTCCAATCACCCCTGCCCATCAGTCCCGCCAGCTCTAGCTCAATTTAAGAAAATAGCTGAGCAGGCTGTGGCGGCGGTTGGCATCTTCGGTGCGGATCATGTTTCTTAGTGTCTGCCGTCTGCTTAGAATGAACAGCCGCTGACGGGCGCGGGTCACTGCAGTATAGAGCAGATTACGGTTCAAGAAGCGGGGAGGCGCCCCCTGCGGCAGTACCAGAATCACAACCGGATATTCAGAACCCTGCGTTTTATGGATGGTAGTTGCATAGGCAAGATCAAGATTGTCCAGCTGCTCATAGGAAATAGATGCCAGATGCTCCCCTTCAAAGAGTACGATAAGACTCCTGTTTTCCAGATCAATCTCCTGGATGACACCGAGCTCACCGTTCATCACGCCTTCACCGCGCTCATTAGTACTCACATCGTAGTAAGCCAGCTGGTAATCATTCTGCAGCTGCATCACCTTGTCATTGACGGCAAAACGCTTGCCGTAAGCAGCTACATGCGGAAAGTCCCTGCCCTGAACTACTTCCTGTAAACTTTGGTTAAGGTTTTCGACACCGGCTGTACCCCGGCGGATCGGCGAGACGACCTGTGCACCATAGATACCATCAATCCCATACTCCTCGGGCAGGATGCGTTCACAAAGCTGGAGCACACCTGCCAGCATAGCAGCCTCCGAACCCCGTTCTATAAATAAAAAATCCGACTCCAGACTTTGCTTTAGCTCCAGGTCCTGGCCCCGGATTATGTGGTGGGCGTTGCGAACAATCAGCCGATCTTTTTCCTGCCGGTAAATTTCCTCCAGGCGGGTCATCTGCAGGCTGTTGTCTGCCAGCAGGTCGCGCAGCACCTGTCCGGGTCCTATCGAAGGCAGTTGATCCGCATCACCGATCAGCAGGATTTGCGTTGAACTGTCCACTGACTTGAGCAATCTGTAAAATAGGAAGAGGTCGATCATGGAACATTCATCAATGATCAGGTAATCGGCATCGATTTTCTCATATTCCTTAATCGCCGGGATATAGTTGTCATCGAGCTGCAGGTCAAGTAAGCGATGGATGGTAGTAGCTTCCATCTGGCAGACTTCTTCCATGCGGCGGGCAGCACGTCCGGTCGGAGCTGCCAGCTTCACTTCCAGACCATCGGCAAGGAGTATCTGCGTCAAAAGTCGCACTGTGCTGGTTTTGCCGGTTCCGGGACCTCCGGTCAAAATTGAGAAAGGAGCGGCCAGCGCCATGCGCAAAGCCTTGATCTGATCCTTGCCGGGTGTGATACTCTCCTCGCTGTCAATTCTGAAACTGGTTTGGGCGGCAGCTTTCGAGATCACCCGGTCGCAATAAAGCGCATCCCCATAGCGGGGGTCAATTTCACATTGCGCCTCCGGCCGGCCGGCTAAAGCACGGACTGTCCGGGTAAAATCCTGCTCCAGCATAAAGACCGAGCACATAGCAACAGCAGCTTTTTCCGGATCTGCCTCTGCCGGCAGCTTGCTGCCGAATTCAAGCTCCAGCTTCAGAAGGTCCGGGTCATCCGGATCAAAGCGCAGAACCATCTCGTCTTCAACAAGCTTGTCCATGGCACCGTGCAACTTTACTTCGTCTACTTCCAGGCGCTGAGCTAAATTGCGCAAGAGAACTTGCTCTCTGAGAAAACTATGCCCGTCCTGAAAGAGGCTTTGCTGCAGGGTATAAAGCAGGGCACCGCGCAAGCGGACCGGGTGATCGCCCGACATTCCAAAGGCTGCAGCCAGTCGTTCAGCTGTCTCAAAGCCGATGCCGCGCACTCTTTGCGCCAGATAATAGGGGTTTTGACGAATAACAGCCTCAGCTGTATCTCCCAGCTCCTTATAAATAGTGCGGATACGGGCAGGGCCGATGCCATATGGCAGCAGGAGCAGTGACAGCTCCTGATAAGAACGTTCTTTCTGCAGGGCTTCCTGAAAGCTCTTAGCACGTTTTTTCCCGATACCGGATATTCTGGCCACGCGTGCCGGCTTCTCGCGCATGATTTCCAGTGTTTCACTGCCAAAGGCCTCAATTAGTTTTTCAGCCGTTTTTTCGCCAATACCCTTAATGGCGCCGGAGCTGAGGAAGGCATGAATCGCTGCTTCTGAACGCGGAGCCTGTTTGAGCACAGAGCTGGCTGTGAATTGCAAACCGTACTTGGGGTGATCGGACCACTCGCCCTTAACCTGCAGGGTCTCCCCCACATTAAGTGGTGGCATTTTTCCCGTTACGATCACCTCATCCTGGTCACTCAGCAGTTCGATGATCGTAAAAGCATTTGCTTCATTATGGAAAATGATGCGCTCGACAAGGCCTTCCAGCTGGCTGTCAGTATCAGCTGCGTCTTTGCCGAAATTGTCAGTCAGAAAACTTTCTTGTTCCACAAATTCACCTCGCCTCTTATTCTAGCCTCTGCAGACCGGATTTTGCGATACTCCTGCAGCAAATGCAAAACCGGCCGCAAGCCTGCTGGGCTGACTACGACCGGTTCATCTGAAATCATATTATTACATCATTTTGCACCGCATCATTCTGTGCATCGTTTTGTGCATTGTTTTGTGCCTGGCACCTTTTCATGCACAAGTTCTGATCTATTGGCAAGCTCTTTCTTTTATGCCCACTTTCTTGCCAAATCCAGCTGTTCCCAGGGAAGATCCAGATCCGGGCGGCCGAAGTGCCCGTAGTTTGACACCTGCTGGTAGATCGGACGCAACAAGTCAAAGCGTTCTATCAGCGCTGCCGGGCGCAGGTCTATATCCCTTCTTACCAGAGCTTCCATCTCGCCGTCGCCAAAAGTTCCGCTGCCAAAGCTGCTGATCGTCAAGGAGACCGGCTGCGCCACGCCGATTGCATAAGCCAGCTGCACCTCACATTGAGAACAAAAGCCGGCAGCTACCAGGTTCTTGGCGATATAGCGGGCTGCATAGGAAGCTGTGCGATCTACCTTAGTCGGATCCTTGCCGGAAAAGGCACCGCCGCCATGGTGACCAAAACCACCATAGGTGTCACAGATAATCTTGCGGCCGGTGAGACCGGTATCACCTTGCGGTCCTCCAACCACGAAACGGCCCGTCGGGTTAATCAGGACGCGGGTTTTATCTGTGAACAGAGAATTATCCAGTACAGGAGCAATGACATGTTTCCTCACTTCTTCACGAACTTCTTCAAGATCGTAGCGTTCATAATGCTGTGTTGAAACGACAATAGCATCGATATGGACAGGCTTATCTCCCTCATAACGTACCGTCACCTGAGTTTTTCCGTCAGGCAGGAGACTCTTCGTGATTCCGGCCTTACGCACATCCGCCAGCCGCTTGCTCAGCCGGTGGGCCAGGGTGATGGGCAGAGGCATTAGCTCCTCAGTATCGCTATTGGCATAGCCGAACATTATGCCCTGATCACCCGCTCCGGTTGTCACCTCCATCAGACCTTCTTTTGATTCCAAAGCCTGATCTACACCCAAAGCAATATCGGGAGACTGTTCGTCGATGGAAGTCAACACTGCACAGGAATCGGCATCAAAGCCGGTCCTGCTGTTGGCATAACCGATATCACGCACTGTATTACGCACAATCTGAGGTATATCAGCATAAGCTGTTGTACTCAGCTCTCCCAAAACAATGACCATGCCGGTACTGGCAACCACCTCACAGGCTACCCGGGCATTCTTATCCCGCGCCAGCAAAGCATCCAGAACCGCATCTGCAATCTGGTCGCAAACCTTGTCCGGATGTCCCTCGCTTACTGATTCCGAGCTGAACACCCACTCATCCTTGTTACAATAAAACATGATTCCTTCCTTTCAAAAAGAAAATTTTGCCAATTCTTGTTAAAAGCTATCATGATCAGTCAAAGGTTTACGTCAGCAGATAAAAAAAACCTCCATCGAGGAGGCGCGTAGCAACCTCATCTCTCAGAAGCTGTCCTTCAACAGCTCTGCTGGATTTGGCACCTCAGCATATGCTCGGTTGCCGGGCTTCACAGGGCCAGTCCCTCCGCCACTCTTCATAAGATCATATTATTTAATTGGCTGTGGGTCATTATAAGTAATGGCCGGGAAGATTACAAGAAAACATAAGGAAACAAAGCCAGGAATCTTGTTTTTCTTAGGATCCAGCTGCCGGATCTCTTTCAGACTGAAATTGTCACAGGCTCCCGCAGGCCCGGGAGGAGGCACAGCTGTTTCAGGAGCATTGAAACACGGTTCAGCAGGCTCCCGCAGGCCCGGGAGGAGGCAGCCAAGACTTATGACTATAAGGCCTGTCCGGATCCCAGTTTTTTTTGTGACAAAAGGCAAAGACCTCTGCCAAAAGTCTAAACATGCTTGACAAGGCTGAGCCTGCTCGCCTACACTGCTAGATAACGTTAAATGAGTAATTATCAAGCTGAGAGTGAATAATATGCTTAAACACCCGAGAAATTCAGTGAAAGCTCTGCGAATGTCAATGATGATGTACGAAATCACTGCGCATGCTCGGGTATGTTCGCTTATCACACTCTAGAAGCAATCATGGAACTGTGATCTGGCCGCCCGGGAAGGCGGCTTTTTTATTGTCAAAAAGGATGAAGATATGCAAGGAAAACAAATCGCGGAATTTAAAAATGTCTCGAAGACATTTTCCAGTAAAGAGGGAGAAGTACGGGCTCTGTCGGGTATTGACCTCCAGCTTTACCGGGGAGAGATTCTGGCTGTGATCGGACCATCCGGCGCCGGCAAGAGTACTCTGTTGCGCATGCTGAACCGGCTGGAAGAAGCTGATGAGGGAACCGTCATCTGGCAGGATCAGGATTTGGGAAAACTTTCCCCGGCTGAGCTGAATGCCACCAGACGCAAGATGGGCATGATTTTTCAGCATTTCAACTTACTGGCCCAGCGCAATGTCCTCGACAATGTAGCCCTTCCTTTGGAACTTCACGGCACCTCCCGTGATAAGGCCCGCGCTAAAGCAGCTGAACTCCTGGATCTGGTTGACCTCAGTGGCAAGACCTCTGCCTATCCGGCTCAGCTTTCCGGCGGACAGAAACAACGAGTCGCCATTGCACGAGCTTTGTCCACAGATCCTGAACTCCTGCTCTGCGACGAAGCAACCTCCGCTCTCGACCCCGCCACCACCCATTCCATTCTCGAATTATTGAAAAAAATCAACCGTGAGCTCGGCATTACACTTTTTGTCGTCACCCACGAAATGCATGTTGTGGAACATATCTGTGACCGCGTCGCCGTGATGGACGATGGTCACATCGTCGAATTGCGCTCAGTCAAAGACTTGTTTAAAAATCCCCGGAGCGCTGCCGCCCGCAAACTGATCTACCCTCAGGGTGAACTGCTCAAACGCTCCTACAACGGTGCCCGGCTGAGACTGGTCTTTGATGGTCTCTCAGCTGAGGAACCCCTTATATCCAAAATTGTTCTTGAGGCCAAAGTACCCGTGAACATTCTCTATGCCGACAGCAAAAACATCGAAGACAAGACCTACGGTCAGATGCTTTTGGCGCTGCCGGACGATGAAACGGCCGCTGAACGCATCCTCGCTTTATTGGAACGCGAGGGTCTGTCGTATTCACTCGATGAAGAGGAGGAAAGTATTTAATGGACATTAATACACTGATACCTGTTCTCTGGCAGGGCTTGCTGGAAACTCTCGCCATGACCATAGCGTCAGCAGTTTTTGCTTATATCCTGGGCATCCCGCTGGCTCTCTTACTGTATTCAACTGCACCGGGAGGGCTGACACCAAAGCCTGTGCTCAACAGGATCCTGAACATTATCACCAATATCCTTCGTTCCATACCCTTCCTGATCCTGTTAATCTGGATCATGCCTTTTACCCGTTTCATCGTCGGCACCACCATCGGTACACCGGCGGCGATAGTTCCTTTGGTCATCAGTGCTGCACCTTACGTAGCCCGCATGGTCGAATCTTCACTCCTGGAGGTGGATGGCGGTCTCATTGAAGCCGCCTGCTCAATGGGCGCGGACACGAAAAGCATCCTTTTCAAAGTAGTCCTGCCCGAAGCCCTGCCCTCTCTGATACTTGGTGGCTCCATTGCGGTAACGACCATACTTGGCTATTCAACCATGGCAGGTTTTGTCGGCGGCGGCGGTTTAGGCGCCATTGCGAATAACTACGGGCTCTTCCGCTATGACTACTTCACCATGTTTATCACTGTGATCCTGATCGTCATCCTGGTACAGATCATCCAGGCAGCGGGCTCCAGACTGGCCCTCAAAATCGATAAAAGATAAGAAAATTATAATAGAGAAAAGAAGGAAAAAATTATGAAAAAAACTACACGTATTCTGGCATTTGTCCTGCTTTTAGCAGTATTAATCAGCAGCGCCGCCGCCTGCGGCAAGAAAAAGGACGGAGACGGCAAAAAACTGACTATCGCTGCCAGCGTCACCCCCCATGCAGAGATTCTGCGCGTAGCAGCTAAGGAATTGGAGAAAGACGGTTATGAGGTTGAAATCAAGGAATTTACCGACTACATCCTGCCCAACAAGGTGACAACAGACGGTGATGTCGACGCTAACTTCTTCCAGCACATCTCCTATCTCAACCAATACAATGAAAGCAACAAAACAGATCTGGTTTCCGTCGGCGGCATCCACTATGAGCCACTCTGCCTCTACGGCGGGAAAAGCTCTTCCTTGTCAGAACTGCCCGACGGTGCGACTATCGCCGTACCCAATGATTCCTCCAATGAAGCCCGTGCACTCATGGTGCTGGAGCAGGAAGGCCTGATCAAGCTGCGCGAGGGCGCCGGTCTTACCGCTACCATTCTTGACATCGTGGACAACCCGAGAAATCTGGATATCAAGGAACTCGCCGCTGAGCAACTGCCCCGTTCACTTGAGGACGTCAACTTTGCCGTCATCAACGGCAACTTCGCCCTGCAGTCCGGCCTGTCTCCTGAAGACGCTCTGGCCGTGGAAACTCTGAGTGGTGAAACCCTCGAACTCTACCAGAATGTTCTGGCTGTCAGAGAAGACAAGGCTAAAGATCCCGCAATTCTGGCTTTATACGCAGCACTTAAGAGCGATGCTGTTAAAGACTACATTAATGAAACCTGGAAAGGCGCAGTCGTCCCTCTGGACTAAGAACGATCAGATTGCTGCTGCTGAAACCTTAGCTCAGCACTTGTCAAATCCTGCTAAAGGCTTCTTCTGTACTTACCGGAGAAGCCTTTTTATTTTCTTATTTATCTAATCGTTGACAAAAGCACATCCGCTCTTTTATTGTTCAATTAATATAGTTCTGCTTAGCTCTGTCCAAAGGAGGATTTATGAAAATTGATGATTTTGTTTTGGAGAATTGGCTGAATCCGGCCAGCGAAAGTGAGAAAAATAAGATTTATCTGGGTGGCAGCTGCGTTCTGCCTCTGACTGTGGAAGAACTGTTTGCTCTGACCGGCGAGAGTCTGGACGATTTTCTGGAAGAAATTAGAAGCATGGATCTGGGATACGGTTCCTTCGAAGGTACACCTAGAACCAGGCGCGGCGTGGCCGGCCTGTATCAGAAAGTAACAGCGGAGGACGTTATCCTGGTACACGGCGGAACCGGCGCCAACCATACAGTCGTCTATAGCTTGATTTCAGATACTGACAACGTCATCTCCATCATGCCTAATTATCAGCAATTTTATTCTCTGCCGAAATCGATCGGCGCTGAAGTCCGCCAGATTAACCTCCAGGCTGAAGCCGGCTATAAGCTCGATCTTGAAGAAGTTCGTCAGGCCGTGGATGAAAATACCCGGGCCATCCTTTTTACCAATCCCAATAATCCTACCGGCGCCTTGTTGAATCCGGAGGAAATGCAGGAGATTGTTGAGATAGCCACAGCTGTTGATGCCTGGGTTGTCTGCGATGAAATGTACAGAGGCCTGAAGGAAGAATACATGCCTTCATTCGCTGATATCTATGACAAAGCCATCATTACCTGCAGTTCCTCGAAAATTTATTCCATGGCCGGAACCCGCGTCGGCTGGATTATCTGCCGTGATCCGGAAATGCGCAAAGCCTTATTCAACCGCAGGTCCTATGATGCCATTTGCGGTGCCACTTTCGATGAATGGATTTTCGCTATTGCACTGGAACATGTGGACAAAATACTTGCCCGCAGCAGAAAGATTGTTAACGATAATAAGGCCATCGTTGACAAATGGCTGCAAGGTCACAAGTATCTGCATCAATACGCTGACTCCTACGCTACTACCTATCTGATTCATTACGATCTGGATGTGGACGCCGTAGATTTCGCGGAAGGTCTGCTGGATAAAAAAGGTGTGCTCGTCTGCCACGGCGGCTGTTTTGATATCCCGCACAGCTTCCGCCTGACACTTTCTCATGCAGAAGAACTCGAAGAAGGTTTACGACGCATCGATGAGTACATCGGAGAATTGGTCGCCCAGGGCAAGGCTCTATAGAAAGAATGCATATGGAAATTACAGTATTAAGTCAGGCCGAACTGAAGCAGGTCCTGGAGCTGGACCGGGTCATCGCCAGCGTCGAGAGTGTCTATAAGCAGAAAGCCGGCGGCCGGACAGCCGTCTGGCCTTCGGTCGAGTACCATTTTGAAGAGGAGCAGGCTGTGATGGATATCCGCAGCGGTTATCTGGCCGGCGATAAGCTGCACGGAGCCAAAATGCTCAATAATTTCCCTCTGAACGCCCAGGCCGGCTTGCCTGCTTTTACCGGTATGCTGCTGATTTTCGATTCCACCAGCGGCATGCCGCTGGCCCTGATGGATGCCTCCTACATCACCAGCATGCGGACGGGGGCGGCAGCAGCTCTGGGAGTACGGACACTGGCCCGCAAAAACAGTAAGAATCTGCTCCTTGTCGGTGCCGGGCGTCAGGCTTTTTTCATGGTGGCTGCCACTTTGCTGGCAATGCCGCAGCTGGAAAATGTCCGGGTCCATGACCCGCTAGACTCCGCTAATGCGGAAAAATTTGTTTCGCAGATAGAGAGACGCCTGAAAGCAGAGCTTAACCTGAACCTGTCAGGCAAAGTAAATTTCACTGCCCGCAATGATCTGCAGGCTGTTTTACAGGATAGCGATGCTGTCATCACCGTTACCAGAGCCACATCCCCGATTATTAAGCAAGAATGGGTACAGAGCGGTACTCATTTCAGCTGCATTGGAGCCGATATGCTGGGCAAGGAGGAGCTGGACCCTGAATTATTCAGAACTGCCCGGGCCTTCGCCGATGACAAGAAACAATGCCTTGCTTTCGGTGAAATGGAGATCCCCTATAAAGCAGGTATTATTTCTGAGCAGAGTATCCAGGCGGAGCTGGGTGAGGTCCTGGCCGGTACAGCGGCTGGCCGGATCTCAGAAGCAGACATCACTATTTTCGATGCAACCGGGCTGGCCCTCCTGGATCTTGCGACCGGCAAGCTGGCTCTGGATTTAGCCCGCAGAAAAGGACTGGGCCAGAAGGCCTCCATCTGAAAATAGCCGTTTGTAGTCTTATGGAGGGTCACACTGCTTGCTAGTCCGGAGTGATGCCTCTGAAGAGAGGAACTTGCCTTATCTGCTCAGCATGAATGCCCCAGCTCATGAGAATGGGTAAAACTATCTTTATTCTTCAAAATAAAATCGGCTAGTCCCTCAATATCGTCTAAATCAAACTTCGGCAGCTCAGTATCAATATCTTCCGCATCAGTTACTATAGCTATGAATTCACTCAAATCTGACGTAAAACCCTGACCGCCGGCTGCTCTGCAAAGCCCGATTTTAGTAAGTTTTTCTTCTTTGTATCCTTCAACCAGGATCAGGTCAACATCATAAATATGAGAAACCACTTCAGAGAAAGACTTCTTGCGCATTTCCACCAAGGCAAACTTGCTGTCTGAACAGATCAGTGACATAGCTGCGCCTGCCCGGGAAAAGCGCCAGGAATCCTTCCCTTCCTAATCGATTTCAAAATCATGAGAATCATGTTTGATAACTGCAGTTTGGCAACCCTTCCGGCACAAACTCTTAATCAGCTTTTCTATTAATGTAGTTTTTCCTGAATCCGAAAATCCGGCAAAAGACAGAATAGGTATGGAATTCATTGTCTCACCTGCTATATTAAAAATCCTTTTAACTGCGTACCTGCCGGAAGGTCAGCGCTTCCTGCCGGTATTATGGCGATTACATCAGATCCTATAAAGCTGCTGAGCATCGCATTTCCCTGTTTCATGGGCAGCTCAAATCTGGCTGTGCCGTCCGATAAGTCCAGTTTCCCGCGGAGCAGGCGAGTATATTGACTTCTTTTGCTGAAGGCCGAGTTGAGACTTACACTTATTTCGTCAGGAATCACAGCCGACCATCCTGCCATTTTTTTCAAGACCGGACTTACTATTGCATAGAAACTTGTAATGGCTGAAGCAGGGTTACCGGAAAGAGCAAAGATCGGTTTTTGACCTTTCATTCCGTAGGCACAAGCCATTCCGGGTTTCAGCAAAACACCCTTAATCAGGATCTCAGCTCCTGCCATTTCCATAGCGTCAGCTGTTAAATCAAAGTCTCCGACGGATACCCCTCCGGTGCTGATCACCGCATCACATTCATCAATACCCCGGGAAATCAATTTTGAAATATCCGCAGCGGAGTCTCCCGCCCTGCCCAAATAACGAGAAGCTATGCCTAATTTACTCAAAGCCGCTGCCAGCATATATCTGTTGGAATTACGGATTTTTCCGTCTTGAACACTATCGTCAAGATCTATTATTTCATTGCCCGTTGAAATAATGCCGACGGAAGGTATTTTATAGACTTCAGGCTTGCTTACTCCTTGTGCGGCAAGCGAACCTGCAGTTCCGGGATCAATGACAGAACCGGACTTAGCCAACAAATCTCCAGCTGCTATATCTTCACCTGCGCGAATAATATTAACTCCTTTTTTAACAGGAGCAGAAAAAGTCACAGTTTTTTCGGTAAATATGGTCCTTTCAAAATTGATTACACTATCTGCGCCTTGCGGAACAGGAGCACCGGTTGCTATCCTGGCAGCTGTCTGCGGACCCAAAGAATACTGACCCACGCTGCCCGCAGGGATATATTCGACAATCCTCAGCGTCACAGGCTTTTGCTGAGAAGCGTTCTCCACATCAGCCGCTCGGAGTGCATACCCGTCATAAGCTGACTTGTCAAAAGGAGGATTGTTTTCCCGGGCATATAAATCCTGAGCCAGAATACGTCCATAGCATTCAGTCAAAATCGTTTTCTCGCTTAAAACAGGCCTCACTTTAGTGAGCAGCAGATCTCTTGCATTTTCATACTTAATGTCTGTCAGTAGATTATTCTTCATATACATACCAAAGATATTATGTCAGTGATCTCCTCCCGCCAGCATCTGCAGGGCATGCTCCAGTTGTGCAAGGATGGCATCAAGACTTTCAGCCACCGCTTTGGGGCTGCCCGGCAAGTTTATAATCAATGCCGAACCCAGCAGTCCTGCCCTGCCGCGTCCCAGCATGGCGCGACCGGTAAACTGCATGCTGTAAGCGCGAATTGCTTCTGCCAGTCCCGGAGCTTCGCGGTCTATGACCGCCATAGTAGCTTCCGGAGTGACATCGCGCGGACCGAATCCGGTGCCGCCGCTGGTCAGAATCAGGTCAAAGCCGTCCGCAGCCAATTTTTCCAGTCTGGCAGCGATCTCCTGCTCTTCATCGGCGACGATATCTGCAGCTATTTCTCCGACAGGAAAATCCGCGAGCTTCCGGCGGATAATATCCACACTTTTGTCTTCACGTTCACCGCGGGACACACGGTCGCTCACAATAAGAATTGCAACTCTGTATAATTTATCAGAGGACATGAACCCTGTCTCCCTTTTTCACACTGCCGCCTGTCAGCACTTTGGTAAAAACTCCTTCACGCGGCATAATACAATCACCTACCGTCTCATAGATACGGCAGTGGCTATGACATTCTTTGCCAATCTGCGTTACTTCCAGCAGGGCATCTGCGATCTGCAGCTTTGTTCCTACCGGCAGCAAGACCGGGTTAAGACCTTCGATCAGAATATTCTCACCGAAAGCACCATTATCTACTTCAACCCCCCTTAATCGGAAAGCTTCAACCGTTTCTTCTGAAAGCAGGCTGACCTGCCGATGCCAATTGCCGGCATGAGCGTCACCCTTGATACCGTGATCAGGAATCAGCTCGACGCTTGCTACCTCATGTTTTTGGGTGCCCTTAGCTTCACTGATACAAAGGGCGAATACTTTAGCTTCCTTCATTGTTTCAACCTCCGCTTTTGTACATTCCCAGCTCCTGCTTCTCTGCCACTGCCCGATGAGCTGCAGGTTTATTTTTGATGGCCTGCTCAATGGCTGCTGAGATTTCAGTGTCAGAATAATTTCCTCGTAAAAATGCTTTCAGCTCCAGACCGGTATCATAAAAGAGACAAAGCTGCATCCAGACCGGCCAGCGCTCTGTCCAAAACATCTCTGCCGGTTATGGCAGCATAACGTTCCCTATCCAGAGTGTCGAGGCTGATATTAACAGCATCAAGGCCGGCCAGCTCCAGATCATGGATATTTGCTTCCAGCAGAACAGCATTCGTTGTCATACCGACAAAGTCAATGCCTTCAATCTGTTTAATTCCTCGCACAAGTTCGGCTAATCCCTGCCTGACCAGAGGTTCCCCACCGGTTAAGCGGATGCGCCGGATGCCCATAGGGGCTGCAATGCGGACCAGCCGCATAATTTCCTCATAACTGAGAATCTCACTATGTTCTACAAAGCTGACACCTTCTGCCGGCATGCAATAACGGCAGCGCAGGTTACAGCGGTCTGTTACTGAGATTCGCAGATATGACAGATCCCGTCCCAGATCATCCCGCATAGTCGCCGCTTGCTCCGCCGGATTTGCTTATAAGCCTGATGTCAGAAATTTGCATGCCCCTGTCCAGAGCCTTGGCCATATCATAGATGGTCAGTAATGCCACGGAAACAGCAGTTAATGCTTCCATCTCCACACCGGTTTTGCCGCTGCTGCAGACTTCGGATTGAACCCGCACCGTCCGTTTTTCTTCCACTGTGACGTCAAGTGAAATCTTCTCCAGCAGGATATTATGGCAGAGGGGAATCAGCTCAGCTGTTCGCTTAGCTGCCATGATACCGGCAATTCTGGCTGTGGCGAAGGCATCTCCTTTTTTCAGTTTATTGTCAGACAGGGCGGCAAAAGCCGCTTCATTCATGCTGATGCACCCTGCAGCGACAGCGATACGCCTGGTCCCTGCTTTGTCAGAGACATCAACCATATTAGCTTCACCTTTTTCATTGAGATGAGTCAGATGGTCATCCATTGTTTTCTCCCTTTCCGCTGCTTAACAACAAAATATCTTCCGAATCTACAGTCAGATATTCCGGCCTGCCCTGTTTCAGTTCCTCTTTGGGAAGTTTCCACCAGATGGGTTCGCTGTCAGAGCCGCCTTTTACTCTGAAGAGGATATTTCGTTCAAAAGGGCTGTCTACCTCTTCGACTGTATCGTAGGCAATCCAATTGAGTTTTTCTGTATTATCCTTACTTGCATACACCGGTTTAAAGGCATGTGCCCTGATGCCGATATAGCTGAGATCCTATAAGATCTCAGTTTCAACCCTTAAATCAAGATTCCAGTCCAGTGCCCGCACAGTATTATGGTTCACTTGTTCCGCACGGGAAATATTCTTACAGCCGCTAAGCCTGGCGGCAACCACAGTGCCGGGCTGACGAAAAATCTCCGCTGTCCGGTCCAGGCGGTCAACTCTGCCAGCCTCCAGAAGCATCAGCTTAGGGCAAAGTTTATACACCTCATCCCTGTCATGGGTAACCATGACAGAATATCCCTCAAAATCCTGCAGACGTTTTTTCATATCCATCTGCAGAGACTCCTTCAAATACGCATCAAGAGCTGAGAAGGGCTCATCCAGAAGCAGCACCTCAGGGTCACTGGCCAGAACTCTCGCCACGGCGACACGCTGTTGTTGTCCACCGGAAAGTTGTGCCGGGTAGCGATGTCCCAGATCATCCAGTTCAAAGCGCGACAGGAGGTTTTCGATTTTTTTGCCTTTCCCGCTCTTCGGACCCTGAAGTGCTTCCGCAATATTCTTTTCCACCGTTAAATGCGGAAAGAGAGCATGGTTTTGGAACAGATAACCCACCCGTCTCTCTTGCGGTCGTAAGTTTATTTTTTCTTTGCTGTCAAAAAGAACATGACCGTCGACTGCGATCCGCCCTTCATCCGGCTTGACAATACCGGCAATGCACTTTAAGGTCATGCTTTTACCGCTGCCTGATGCTCCCAGAATTCCCAGCGGAAGAGTTTCACTTTCGAAGGAGACATCAAGTGTAAAACCCGAATAGCGCTTTTTAATATCGACATATAAACTCATTATTTTTCCTGTTTCTTAAGACCGCGTCTTTCACGTGAAGTTTTGGCATTCATGCCTACCACCATCAGGAAAGAGATGGCAACCAGTATTGCGACGTAGCCATAAGCACCTTCCATATCACCGGCCGCTACAGCTGAATAGACTGCCAGCGGCAGGGTTCTGGTCTGCCCCTGAATATTCCCCGCTATCATAGCCGTGGCTCCGAATTCGCCCAGGCCTCTGGCAAAGGCAAGAATACCGCCGGTTGCTACTCCCGGAGCCGCCATGGGCACCATCACCCGCCAGAAGATGCGCCATTCGGACATGCCGATCGTGCGCGCCGCATAGATCAGGTCGACATCAAGCTGTTCAAAAGCTCCGCGGGCGCTGCGGTACATAAGAGGAAAGGAAATAACTACGGCTGCAATTACAGTTGCCGGCCAGTTAAAAACTACCCTTATACTGAAAAACTCCAACAGAAGTTTACCCAGGGGCCGCTGAACACCGAAAACATAGAGCAGGAAAAATCCTGCAACCGTCGGCGGCAGCACCATAGGCAGTGTCAGCAGTCCGTCAACAATGCTGCGCAGAGATTCGCTGCGCATGGACACAACTCCCCAGGCGGCGAATATTCCCAGAAAAAAGGTTATCAGGATCGACAGGCCCGCTGTTTTCAGCGAGATTAGTATGGCTGAAATATCCATTAGGGTTGATTGCGTTTAAAGCAGTTAGCTTCAAATATTTTCAGAGCTTCATCCGTTTGCAGGAATTCAACGAACTTCTCACCCAGTTCGCGTTCAGGGGCATTCTTCAGTACGGCCACGGGATAAATAACCTTTTTCATACTGCCCTCAGGGGCGGCAGAAATGACTTTGACTTTGTCCGGCATCTGAGCTGCATCCGTGGCATAAACAATACCGACTTCGGCACTGCCTTCCGCTACCTGATTCAGGACCTCTGTTACATTGGTAGCGAGGCTGGCTTTGGCCAGGACATCTTCCCAGATACCCAGATTGCTATATACTTCCTCTGCATACTGACCAACCGGAACACTAGCCGGGTCCCCGATAGCAAAAGTGCGGGCATCCAGAATCTCTTCAAAGCTGCTCACACTGCTGCCGGATTCAACACCGGTAATCAAAACCAACTGATTCTCCAGCAGCTCCACCACATCAGCGCGGTCAATCAGACCCTGGTCAACCAGAGCATCCATCTGTTTGGGCGCTGCACTCATAAAGACGCTGGCTTCCATACCTTCCTCGATCTGAGTCTGCAGCTTGCCGGAGGAATCGTAAGTTCCCTCGACTTTTGAGTTTGCGTTCTTGCTCTCAAACAGCGGAATCAGTTCAGTCTTAAAGCTATTTTCCAGACTGGCAGCTGCTGCCAGCAGCATTGTCTTATCCGCGGCTTCCTTACCTTGGTCGCAGGCGACCATGAGCATGCTGCCGGCAATCACAAGTGCCAGGATTACTGTTAGTACTTTCTTCATTTAGCAAACCTCACTTAAAAATATATTTTTTACGAACTATTACATCATTGTTCTAAATGCCTGAGCCCATAGCGCAGGCCGGATATTTGCAGACTGCACAGTTAAGACAGAGACCCCCGTGTCCCAAAGCGGCGATATCAGCGGAGCTTACTTCTATGTCTGCCATAACACGGGGCAGAATCAGATCCAGTATGGTAATACCGTGATACATGACACAGCCCGGCAAGCCCAGAATCGCCTGACCTTCCGCTCCATAAGCCAGCATAAACATGGCTCCGGGCAGAACCGGTGAACCATAACGAACTACTCTGCTGGCTGCGTTTTTGATTGCCAGGGGAGTCCTGTCGTCCGGATCAACACTCATGCCGCCGGTACAGAGGATCAGCTCATAGTCATCTGCCAAAAATTCACGGATGGCAGCAGTTGTTCGTTCCGTATCATCTCCTACCAGTCGGTGAGGCACCTGGCTGACACCAAAAGCCGCCAGTTTAGCTTCAACTACAGGCGTGAATGTATCTTTGATCAGCCCCTTCTCTATTTCACTTCCGGTCACAACAATGGCAGCCTTACGTACGCGATAGGGGTGTAGCTGCAGGAGGGGCTCCTCTCCCACCAGCCTCTGAGCTTTTTCCATGATCTGTCCATCGATCAAGAGCGGAATCACTCTGGTTCCCGCGAGAATATCTCCCTTTTTCACAGGGCTGTTTGTGTGACGGCTGGCTATCATCAGCTGTTCGATACTATTCAGCGTTCGCAAACGCTCCACGTCCACAGTGAACAGGCCGTCGCAAGCCGCAGAAATTTCGATCTTGCCTTCTTTGACTTCACTGCCGAGCATATGTTCACCGGCTGCCAGAGAATAAAGAATTTGGGCGGCTTCATTCTCATGCAGCATGCCGGGAGTTTTTTCATAGACATAAAGATGTTCTTTGCCGATTTTGAGCAATTCCGGCACATCTTCTGCCGTAATGATATGACCGCGTTTAAAAGCGACACCTTTGCTGACACCGCGCACTATACGTGTCAGATCGTGGCAGAGCACATGCCCTACGGCATCTTCGGTTCGAATCGTTTTCATGAGACCTCCACCAAGTTATATAATCAAACAAATCGAAGATAGTATAAGGCAAGTACCGCAACAAAACAACTTGCCTTGTTTTATCGCGGACCGAAAGCAGGGACAATGTTTAGCTGACTGACATTCTGACCTGTCAGCCGGGGGATCCCGGTAAAAATAGTAGCAGTCTCAGGAAATCGCAAAAAACAAGCGCAGCTGCTTATGTGCAACTGCGCTTAATCCGATTAATTGAAACTTTCCCGTCTTGTCTTTACTTAGCCATGATCAGCTTTTCCAGCAGGTCGAGCGCCTCTATGATCTGATTTTCCTTGTGGGCAGAGGTCAGGCAGAAACGCAGACGCGCCTGTCCGCGGGGAACAGCCGGATACACGGCCGGTGGCACAAAGACCCCGTTTTCCAGCATTTGCATGCTGAGTTTAAAAGCTGCCACATCGTCGCCGATAGAGATGGGAACGATCGCACTCTCACCTTGGGCAGGAGTCTCGAATCCTCTGTATTTTGCCTCGCGCATGAAGCTGTCTATATTCTTCTGCAGGGCTTTGACACGGCTGTTGTCGCGTTCAATAATTTCCACCGCTTTAAGCGCAGCTCCGGCCAGTACCGGGCTGACACCGACGGAGAAGACAAAACCGGGCAGGTTATATCGCAGGTAATTAATCAAAGATGCACTGCCGGCGAGATAGCCGCCACAGGTTCCCAGTGTTTTGGAAAGTGTACCCATTTTTATATCAATATCATCCGGCTCTAGTTTAAAATATTCATCCACACCGCCGCCATGCTCGCCCAGTATTCCAGCGGAGTGAGCTTCATCAACCATGAGAAACAAGCCATACTTTTTCTTTAAGGCAACCAGATCCGGCACAGGAGCCAGGTCGCCATCCATGCTGTAGGCGCCTTCAACGATAACGAGAACCTTCTCATAGTCAGCACGTCTGCGCTTCAGAATTCCTTCAAGAACTTCCATATCATTATGGGGAAAGGCGCGGCTGGAAGCCGGGGAAATCTTCAGGCCCTGAGTGATCGAATTGTGGCAGAGAACATCGTAAAGAATCAGATCATATTGATTGCAGAAGTTTCCGACAAAGGATACATTGCAGGCATGGCCGCTGACCATTACCAGGCAGTCCTCCGTGCGTTTCCAGCGTGCGATGGCCTGCTCCAGTTCCTTGTGAATGCTCTTCTCACCGGCCAGGAGGCGGCTGCCGCTGGCGGAGCCTCCATATTTCAGCAAAGCTTCAGTCGCAGCCTGATTCACCTCCGGGTCTCCGGACATGGCCAGATAATTGTAAGAGCCGAAGTTCAAGACATCCCTGCCTTCATAGAGCGAAACGTCCAGCAAGGGCGAGTCATGAGCTATAAAATAAGGGTTGCCGAAGGCTTCGACAATCGGCGACAAGCCTCTTTCTCTTTGGGCAAAAGCCTTATATTCGCGCGTTTTCTCAAAAGAGTCTACTCGGCCCGGGTTTTCTTCCCCATCTGGATTTCCGGTAACCCTGGCAGCCAGTTCCGGTCTGACCTGGGCTTCCTGTTCCGGATCGACAAAGGCTGCCGGTGTTTCTGCAGCAGCCAGAGCTGCGTTCAAGACAGCTGCTCCGGGCTTTTTTCCACTCTTGTAATCGCGCAGGAGATCAGCTATGAAGGCAGCTGTCAATTTGCTGCTGAAGTTATCGTCCTCGATAGTAACATCATATTCATTCTCCAGGGCAGCTATAAGCGACACGGCCTGTAAGCTGTCGGCCTCCAGATCATGGATAAAATCATCGCGGGCGCTGATTTCCTCCACCGGTCGCAGCAGCACTTCGCCCATCAATTCACGAATGCGGTCTACCGAGATTTCTTTCACTTGCTTTTCCTGATCTTGTTTAGCGTCCATGACTACAATCTCCTCTTTTGCCTTCTCACGGGCGGACTCAGTCAGATACAACTCACGATAAGGCCATGCCTGGGCTTCAATTTGCTCCCGCAAATAACTGCGTTTGACTTTCATAGCTGCGGACAGCGGCAAGGGGTCTCTGCTCAGCAGAACTCTGGCCGGCCGCGACATAATGCTCAATTTCCCGAATTTATGGAGCAATGCTTCGGCTGCTGCCAGCTCGTCGAAACCGTCAGCCGGCTCGGCAATCATCAAGACCTTTTCATCATCAGCCTGCTGCATGCCCAGCACTGTATAGTTCTTAAAAAAATCAAGGCTGCCTAATTCATATTCAATATCATCAGGGTTAATATTCTCACCGGAAGCGCCGATGATCAGATCTTTGAGCCTGCCTCTGATAAAAACACGTCCTTGTGCATCCAGATCAGCCAGGTCTCCGGTTGGGAACCAGTTATCTTCGGAAAAATCGGCAGCTATGTACTCTCCCTTGCGAATAACACCACAATATAAATAATCTGTCAGCAGCTCAATTTCACCGGCTTCATTCAGACGCAGGCCACCAGGCACAAAGCTGCTGCCGACACTGCCGTCCATACGTTTCTGAATTTTTTTTCCGCGCTCGACGCTGATAATCGCCGTCTCTGTCAGGCCGTAGCCGTTAATGAGAAAAAAGCCGATGCCGTTCATGAAATGCAACGTTTCTTCAGAAATACGGCCGCCCCCGCTGCAGCACAGTCTCAATTCGGGACCGAACACCTGGGCCCGGACATCGTCTAGAATTTTATTAAGGAAAGAGGGTAAAGGCAGTCCTATTTTCCGGAGCCTGATATTCCAGTCAAGCAGCCTGTTGAAACGGGACAGCTGCTTATCACCACCCGCTGCAACTTTTGCCCTGATCGCCCTGGCAACATGATTCCATAAGAGCGGCACACTGATCAGTTGCGTCACTCCCCGCTCACGGCAGGTCTCCAGCCAGCTTTCCGGAAGCTTGCTTCTTGGAAAGACAATGACTTGTTCAAAGAACTGACTGAGCAGAAATACTACGACAAAACCCAGGATGTGATTAAAAGGCAGGATGGCCAGAGAACGGTCCTGTACTTCCGGGCGCAGCCAGCGATCGGAATCCTTGACAACACAGGCAAAGGCACGGAATTGATTGCTGAGTGTTTCACCACTGTGCACGAAAAGTCTGGCGGCAGCCGTAGTACCGCTGGTGGCCACTATGACATAGTTGCCGAAAGGTCGGTCAGCAGCATTAATCACACCGGCACGTTCCAGAGGCGAGCTCTGGTCTCTGGCTGCCGCCGACGCTTCCCGCACCAGACGGACAGACCAGGCTGCGGGCATGCCTTTGTTGGAATAAATCTGCACAGCAGCAGGTACTTCCGCAGGATCCAAGGCATCCTTATCTGCGATAATCGCTCTGGCATCCGACTCTGTTAAGAGCTGACGAATCTGAGTGTTTGTTGCATTCGGGTCCAGAAGCAAAGCATTGTAGCCGGCTTTCAGGACAGCCCAGAACCAAAAAACGAATTGTGGTGAAGTAACTGTTTTAATCCCGATAAAAGATCCTGCCGGCAGCCCGCTTTGCCGTAATACCTGCTCCGCCTCTTCAATGATGGGCAGACATTCATTGTAAGGAATTGTCCTGTAGCCGTCCGGGCCGGGAATGTCCAGAGCACCTGTATCGTTATCCGCGCGGAAGGAATTCCGGAACCAATCCTCAAAGGAATGCATCTTAGGCAAATCATTATTCATAATGTCGAATTTATTCTTCATAGCCTTGCTGATCCCTGATACGCGGATACCGGCCTCCTCCATAAAAAAGCTTCTAAGCTGGATTTTGAACCCTATATTAGTATATAGAGGAACTTTTTAACAAAGCTATCGAATTCAGATTCGACAACCTAGTCAGAGCTGATTAGGGCACAAGCTCTGGCGTAGTCGGATGGATCGTCCAAATCAAGAAATGAGGAGGCCAGATCGAAACTCACTGGAACTACTGCTTGCGGGTAGCGTTTGATCACCTGTCGCCCGCCGACATCTCCCTTTAAGCCGCTAAGTTCCGGAAAAAACTGACGGTCAAAGAGGACCGGAGAACCACTTTTCCCCAGATAGACAGCCTGGCTGATCCGGCCGGCCATATGTGTTTCCATCATTTGACGCATCAGAACGGGTGACACAAACGGCTGGTCCCCCGGAACATAAAAGGCGGCAGAACTCTGAGCCGATAATGCACTGCTGGCGCGGGCAACGGAAGTTCCCTGACCACACTCATAATCGGGGTTATAGACCAGACGCAGGCTGACATCAGGCGGAAAATCCAAAGCGGCCTCTAAACAGACGGCCTCGGCTTTTTCACGTTCATAACCCGTAACCACAAGAATCTCCTGCACTCCACTATGAGCGACCTGGTTCAGGGTCTGAGCCAGAACTGTTTTAGCTCCCAGCGGCAGCAGCAATTTGTTTTCCCCCATGCGCTCGGACAAGCCCGCAGCCATGACGACAGCGGAGAAACGGGCTGCATTAGTTTCGCTGCGGATCAGGCCGAAGTGCGTCCGGTGCGAGTAAGCATCGATACCTCCCTGTGCTCCCTTTCCCATGGAAGTAAAAAACACTGCGTCCAGGCGAGGCTGTTGTATGGCCCGGCGGGCCAGGCTCGCCCAATCCGTATCTGCCGGCATTTCATTGGCCTGATTAAAAACGGCTGCCACTTTAGCCGTAGGCGGTATAGCTTTTAAAAAGGCACCACTGTCCAGCGTCCGGCAAAGATGCTCAAATTCTATAGTTTCAGTCAGCTCCAGACCGGTCCACTGTGAAAATATCTCCGAACGGTGTACAATTTCCTCAGTCAGAGGCTGCCCCACTCCATGCAGACCAAAAAGAATCAGGACCAGATCCGTGCTCTCGGGTATAACCGGTTCATAGTCCGCATAAGCTTTTAAAGGCTTCATTTTCGCCCCATCTGCCTCACACAGAAAGAGGCAGTTGGCCGGTCCCTGCAGACGCCGTTTTCTTATCTCCTGATCAAATGCTTGCCGAGAAACGCCCTTGTATTTGTGCGGAAACTTCTGCAGCTCAGCGGAAAACCACACACCCGAGTTTGTAGGGCAAGTTAGCGAGACCGGAAAATCCGGAGCCAGCATGGCTGTAGTTGTAGTAATGATCTGGCAGGGCAGAAGGTCCGAACGGTAAAGGAATTCCTGAGTGGAGGTCTTGCCTCCGCTGCCGACAGTGCTGATGACAAAAGGAGACGGAAACAGTTTTGCCCTCCGTTCAATCTCCCGGGCGACAAAGCCGCTTAAGTCTCTTTCAAAAAATTCACTGCTCTTAGTCATTCCCGCAAAAATTAAGATACTCTCCTGCTGCCTGATGGTGAAGGATGGCTTCCAGCACACCACCGGCAATGGTACGGCCTTTATCGCTGATGGTGTAACAGTGACGGAGGTCATTACGAGGATCGATATCTCCGATTTTTAAGCCCTGCCGGGCCTGATAACCCTCTGCTATCAGACCGCGGATAACGCCGGGGATAGCAGCAGAAACGACTGCATCTCCTACCCGGCAGACAGCTTCACCCTGCTCAACTGTATCGCCGATAGCCCGAATATGCTGAACGCGTCCTGCCTGCGGGGCACGCAGGACTCTGTCACTGGTAAAACCGTCCACGTCTCCGGGAATTCCGGTATTGGGCGCGGCAAAGCCTTCATAAATCAGTCTGCCCAAAAAGTGTCCCCGCTTGGTTTCCACCACAACGTGGGCATCACGGCCGGCCATAACATTAGGTCCCAGGGCAATTACCAGATCTGCAAAATTTTTATCATAATCGGCTGCTCTTTTGCTGACTGTAGCATCAACAAATATATCCGGCCGGAAATACTCGACCAGCTTCTCCTCCGGCATCGTGCTTACAGGGATTTCTTTGCGGGCGAAACAGTCATCAATCTCGGATAATTCCTTGATAAAAGTCCCGCAGACACCTTCAATTTCCCACTGTCCTTCGGCAATAGCATTGCAAAAAGAAACGGTGCGGCGTACACAGCTAGGCAAAGGCAAGTCGTAAACCAGAACCTTGAAGCCGGATTGCCAGAGCTTATATATTACCGCGGACGCCAAATCGCCGCCGCCACGAACCAGGACCTTCATAAGCAACTCCCTTACACAGCGAGACTGTCAAAGTAGCCCTGGATCAAAACCACGGGGGTACCTTTGTCACCGCTGCCTGATGTCAGATCTGCCAGAGAACCCAGCAAGTCAACCACCCGACGCGGAGTTGTTCCTTCAGAAGTCATGCTGGATTTGTCGCTGTCCTGATCTTTGGCCCGGATCGCTTCCCGTATCTGTGTTTCCAGTTCCTGTCCTGACAGCTGGGAAAAAGTATGGTCAGCCAGATATTTTATCTTGATTTCACGCGGCACTCCGCTTAAACCTGCCGTATAAGCAGGAGAAACCACCGGATCGGCCAATTCCCAGATTTTTCCGACAGGATCCTTAAAAGCGCCGTCACCGTAAACCATAACTTCAACTTTTTTACCCGTGCGTTCTATGAACAGGGCTGCAATATCCTGCACCAGTCTATGCCCGTTGCGCGGAAATAGTTTGAGTGTTTCCTCACTGGCCTTGTTGCTGCCCAAAAGTCCATACTGCTCGTTATAGCCACTGTCTTCAACGGGTTCAGCCAAAATATCGGACAAAGCATAGACCAGACCGTCGCTGCAGCTTTCCAGAACTTTCCTGCTGCGCTCACTGCTGTGGATATCACAGACCAGAATATCGCGGGAATAATTTAAGATCGCACGCGGATCATTGGCCAGAATAATTTCAGCCTGGCATTTCTCTGCTTCAATTATTTCACGGTAATAGGTCAGGTAATCAATGCCGGTATAGGGATGCTTAAATTCACCAAAAAGCTGTCTGAAACGCGATTCCGTCAGGATATCGCTCAGCGGGTTGATACCGACTTCATCCAGCTGTTCCAGAGAAGCCAGGGGATTGCCGACCTCATCGGTGGGATAGCTGAGCAGGAGCGTGATCTTTTTTGCTCCCCGGGCTACACCCTTCAAAATGAGAGAAAAACGGTTGCGGCTGAGTATCGGGAAAACAAGACCGATCTCTCCGCCGGGAAAGTGGCGCTGGACATCATAGGCTATGTCATCAACACTGACATAGTTGCCTTCCGCTCGAGCAACAACAGATTCAGTAATAGCGATGACATCACGATCATGCAGATCGAATTTCTCGGTTTCCGCCGCACGTATTACACTGTCGACCACAATTTCACATAAATTGTCACCGTCGCGAATGATTGGCGTGCGGATGCCTCTGGAAGTTGTACCTGTAAAGCGCTCCATTATGCCACTCCTTTTGAAACTATCAGATGGCGGAAGCATGTGAGAATCGAACTCACCCGGGAAGCTCCTAACCCCCCACAACGGTTTTGAAGACCGCAAGGCACACCAGCACCCATCTGCTTCCATTTGTAACAACAGTTATTCTACCCGAAGAAGAGAATTATTTAAAGTAAGTTTATATACTGATCAGGACTGTGCCATCAGATATCAGACAAAGGCACGGCTTAGTTCCGCCATGGCCGCAATACCGGCATCGATATCAGCTTCTGAATTCATAGTGGAAAAACTGAAGCGGACTATACCCTGGTCTGCAGTTCCCAGCGCCTGATGCATCCGGGGGGCACAGTGAGCGCCTGGTCGTGTAGCTATATCGTAGTCGGTAGCGAGAAGATCGCTGATTACAGCTGCCGGCACATCGCCCAGATTCAGCCCGACGATGGGAGCCCTTCTCTGGCCAGGGTCTGAGAAATCCCCATAAATCTTCAGTCCCGGCAGATCTTTAACTCCCTCATAAAAGCGGCGCATCAGTTTGGTTAGCTGAGCTTCCACCTCCGCCATGCCCCGGTCCCGCAGATATTTCACGCCGGCGTGCAAGCCGATCAGACCCAAAACGTTGGCAGTACCGGCTTCAAATAAAGTCGGCATTTCCTGCGGGTGGACTTTTTCAAAAGACCTGATGCCGCTGCCTCCGGAAATCACTGATTTCAAAGGGACATCCGCCATCCGGCTGCCCAGGGCGATTCCGCCGGTGCCGCCCGGTCCGTAGAGTGATTTGTGACCGGTAAAACAAAGCACGTCAATGCCGTCGGCCTGGATATTAATGGGAAAAACACCGGCACTTTGCGCAGCATCAACAATCAGGAGCAGCTTATTTTTACGGCAAAATTCAGC
This sequence comes from Mageeibacillus sp. UBA5439, assembly GCA_002427505.1. Lineage (GTDB taxonomy): Bacteria > Bacillota > Clostridia > Saccharofermentanales > DTU023 > DTU032. The sequence goes on along the minus strand of DIRJ01000039.1, from coordinate 9,964 downwards.
ACAGGCAGAGAGCTCGATCACTTCGCCCGTAACATTTGAAGCATGATTGACAACCACAGCTCTGGTATTGGGACGCAGCAGCTGTTCAAAAGCGGCCACATCCACCTGGAAGGAATCTTTTTTCAGGCCGGCAAAGCTTAAGTCCACCCCCTCTTCAGCCAGCTGATAGAGAGGCCGCAGCACAGAGTTATGCTCTGTGCAGCTGCTGATGACATGGTCACCCGCCTTCAGCAGGGATTTTAAAATCAGATTCAGTGACATAGTGGCATTGGCAGTAAAGGCCAGCTGCGAGTCTTTTGCCCCGAAGAATTTCGCCAAAGTGCTGCGGGCAGCTTCAACTTCCAGCAGAGCCTGTAAAGAACATTCATGGGCACCGCGGCCGGGGTTGCCCAGGTCGTCACGCCGAATTGCCCGGCAGAGGGCTTCTTTCACGCTGTCCGGCTTGATCGTGCTGGTTGCTGCATTATCCAGATAAATCATTCTTCTTCCCTGGCAGCCAGAGGTGACTGCTGACCTATAAACTGGCGCCGGCCGGCAATAGTTGCAGACAGGGTCCAGTGAGTAACTTTTACGCCTTCCCCTTCCAGTATCCCGGCAACAGCAGCGGCTGCTTCCGGCTCCATACGCAAAGAAAGTCCGCAGCCTGCCCGGACAGTCTCAGGTGTCGGGATCAGCCGGGCCTTTATCCCTGCTTCCTTACTCGCTTGTTCCGCATGCATGGCGTCATGTGCAGTTTCAAAAGAAGCCAGCATAAAATCGGGAATCTGCAAACGGTTGTTCAAAAACTCACCTGCGGCTTTCTTTTAAGGGCGGGCTGTGCGGTAAGTATGGATCAATTCAGCAATCCTGTACATATTGGTGATTTCGCCGATAGCCAGTTTCTCTTTCAGCCCGAGAAAATCAAGGCACAGGCCGCAGGACAAAATACTGACGCCTGTCCCTGCAAGCGTTTTCAGGTCTTCCAGTACGGGTGAGCCCTCGCAAGTCAGCTCAACTCCCGTATTATAAAACACAATCGCCAGCGGCAGACGATCCTGCTCGCTCAAAGAATAGATGAAGCTCTTCATCAGAACTGCGCCCAGTTCGTCGTTACCCGCTCCCATCAGCCTATTACTGATCTGAACTATATATTCTGTATCTGTTTCGGCAAATACCGGTGCGGTATCCTCTACAGGCTCTGCAGCTGCAGCTGTTTTGCCTTTGATTGTTACTTCAAAAACTGATGCGGACAATTCATTCACGGAATACTTCCGCTGCATTGAATCTGCCAGCCTCTTCAAATTACCGACAGCGGCTTCATTGTCAACCCGCACGACTACATCTTCTGACCCTGATTTGCGCAAGGCTTTTTTGGTCTCAATCACCGGAAACGGACATGCCAGTCCTTCTGCTTCGACTAAAATCATTACCCTCTACCTTTCCGGGACACTAAAGTGTGCTCCGTAATTTATTTCTATCAATTAAAGTATAGTTTACTTATGTGACAGCATCTTAGCAAAGATCAGAGTATCTGATAATAGTGTGATAAAGTAACAGGAAGACGGCTTGTGGTGGAGATTATGAGCAAAATATCCTGGACATCAGAACAAGAGGCGGCCATTGGATTTTCCGCCAAGGCGAATCTTCTGGTTTCTGCCGCGGCCGGTTCCGGTAAAACAGCGGTACTGGCAGAACGCATCATCACACGCGCTATCGCCGGCGATGTTGATTTGTCCCGGGTTCTGGTCATGACCTTCACTGATCTTGCTGCCAAGCAGATGAAAAACAGAATCGAAGCCCGTTTGCTTGAAGCCCGGGCTGATGCTGATACAGCTGCTGAGATGGCGCACCTCGACGCCTTGCTGCGTATTTTTCCGCAAACGCACATTTCCACGATTCACTCCTTTTGTAACCGGCTGCTGGGCGACTATCTGGCCGAGTTTAAAGATGACAGGGGCGAGCCCTTGCTGGAGCCCGGCTATTCACTGCTAGACGAAGAAGCGGCAGCAGGTCTTCTGGATGAAGTCCTGACTGACCTGCTGGCCCGGCAGTATGCATTGCTGGACGACAGCAGATATGGCCGGCTCCCAGCGGACTGGCCGGATGAGTATTACCGTAAAATAGATGTTTTACTTCCGGCTGCGGACCCTCTCGATTATTTAGCTGATTTCGATCGTCTCAGCAAGGCCTATGCGCCGGGCTTAAGCGACGAAAACTTGCGCGAAGCTCTCAAGCAGTGTCTGGGCAAATTGCGCAGTCTCCCTGATTATCGGAATCTCGTCCGCCAGTCCCTGAATAACTTTGTGGCTGAGCTGGAGAGCTTTCCTGCCCAGGAGCTGCTGGATCATTTTTTCAGTATTTATTTTGAACATTTTAATAGAATGAAAGCCGGTCTGCGCCTGTTAGAGGAACATCCGCATTACGAACGAGTAAGGAATGCAGCTAAAGAAAGCCCTGGCATTCAAAGACAGCAGGAACTGATGGATCACGCCCGCAGGCTGCTGGAAGTTTTAGGCGACATTTCCGCTGCTACAGTGGAAAACTTCCAGCGGATAAGCGAAGCCGGCAGGGAGCTCGATGGCATCTCCATGCCGGGAAAAGTTGGCGGCAAAGGCAGTGAAAAAACCATAAATCACAACGATTTTGTCGACCTGATGTCATCGACTCTCATGCCTTTCTTTTATCTGATCAATGACAATAACAAAATCAGCTCTCAGAAGCAGCAGGAATATTTTCCCGATACCGAGGCTCTTTTTACTGTCAGCCTGCAGGAAATGCAGGAGGATCTAAAAATCAGTGTCGGCCCCGCAGCACGTTTTTTTGAACTGGTTCTGGCTCTGGACAAAGAATTCCAAAAGGAAAAGTTTTCCCGCAATCTGCTGGAGTTTGCGGATTTCGAACACGGGGCCTTTCAGCTCTTGCAGGAGGAAGCTATCCGCCGCGAAGTGCAGTATCGCTACGACGAAATCTACATTGACGAATATCAAGACACCAGCAGTATTCAGGACGGAATCGTCTCCGCCATTGCCAGAGACAACATTTTCATGGTTGGAGATGTCAAACAGAGCATTTACCGTTTCCGCTACGCTAATCCGGCCCTATTCCAATACCGTGCCGACAAGGCGGAATTCTTTTCCGGCTCGGCAGACTCCGGGGTGAAAGATTATCTGCTGAATCTTTCCACCAACTTTCGCAGCCAGAGCAAGATCATCGACTTTGTTAATGAAATCTTCAGCTCTTTGCTTACCCGTGAAGCTGCGGAGATCGAATACGATGAGAGCCAGCGCCTATATGTCAGACCCGGCACTACTGAGCCGGGGCAGGTCAGCTGGCGCATACTGACAAATACCGGCGAGGATCTGCCTGAGTCCTCCGGAAGTGAAAATGATTTTCCACTTAAGGCGCTCGGTTTCACCCCGGCAAATGAGTTCCAAAGATTATCTCTCCTCGCTGCAGACACAATCCGGTCTCTGCAGGATGAGGGTACGGAGTTAAAGGACATTGCCCTTTTGTGCTGCACCAATGCTCAATGCAAAAGCCTGCGTGACAGCCTGGAGAAGCAGGGTATTCCTGTAACCGGCAGCTTTGGCGGCATCTACCCTGAAAATCTGATTATGCGTCAGTTCGAAGCTCTGCTTAATGTCCTGGACAATCCGCGTCAGGACATCCCTCTGGCAACCTATCTGGCTTCCCCCCTGTCGGGCGACCCCCTGAGTCCTGAAGAATTTATACGTATTCGCCCGCTGGCGGAACAGAAATTCTCAGCCGGGGAAAAGCCCGGACTCCGCTATTTTCACGAAAGAGTCATGCTGATTGAGGATTTTTCCAGCTGTGCAGATAAAAGAGACGAAAAAATCCGTCTGAAGCTGAAGCAGGCAATGGAGCGGATCAGGCACTGGCGGCTCCTGGCCCGGGAACGCAGCAACCGTGATTTGCTCAGCCTGATTTTGCAGGAAACTCAGTTTGAAAAGCTGCTGGAACAGTCTGACGGCAGCCTGAGCAGCCTGAGGGACAGCCGGCGCCGGCTGACAGAACTGAAGCAGTTTCTGGATTTTGTAAAAGAGTCATCCTTTCAGGGTTTTGACAGCGTGCAAAAACTCTTGCAGCGTTTGGAAAAACTGCGCCAGCGGGACATTTTCCCTGATGACTCTGACTTACAGTCGGATCTCGATGCAGTTCGTGTGCTTACCTATCACAAGAGCAAAGGTTTGCAGTGGCGCTGCGTGATTTTGCTGGGGCTCGGCAACAAGCAGGTGCGGAGCGACAATGATCTTATTTCCATCGACGAGCACGACGGTATCCGCAGCTATTCCTTTTCTGCTGACGGGCTGTCAGTAGCCGACAATTTTCTCAACCGGAAGAAGAAAAAAAATGAGGAGGAGCGGGAGCGGGCTGAAGCCTGGCGTCAGCTTTATGTCGGCATGACCCGGGCGCAGGACCGGCTTTTTCTGATCAGCGAGTACCGCAAACTGCCCGCAGATGACAGCTTTCTAAAAGCCAATGCAGCCGCCATTGACGCCGGCCCCCGCCAGTACAGAAAAACAGGCGAAGCTCTGCTGCCGGCAGAGCTGGTCCGGAAAGCCAATAGCTATGCCGATATTTTGTGGTCAGTTCTGCTCCTGCGCTATCCTGAAGAGACTATGCAGCTACTCTCCTCTGAAGCAGCCAGCTGTGAGCTGCCCCATATCAGTCTGGAGACAATTCCCTATGCTGATATTTTTGAAAAAAGCTGTCTCCGGGCACAGACCGCTGAGAAAAACCCGGAGCTCACAGATGACATGCTCCTGCTCAGCGACTCAGCCTTTGACAGTGAATCTACTCCCTGGGATGTGCAGGATCTGGTCGCACTTTTAAGCGCCGACCTGCCCTATCAGGCAGCTGCCGCAGCGCCGGCCAAGCTCACAGTCAGTGAGCTGAAGCGGGCTGCTGACAGAGAATCTCTGCTGGTGGAAAAGGAAGAGCCGGAGCATCGCCAGGCCGTTCTGTCTTTTGAAAGCTGGATCAGCCAGCACGACAAGCCGGAAGGCAGACAGCCGGAAGAAATAGCCCTGACCCTGCGCCGTGCAGAGGCTGACGGTTCAACACCGACAGCCGCAGAACAGGGTACACATCTGCATAGTTTCCTGCGTTTTCTCGATCTGGGCTCTTTAGTAAATAAAGCTGAAGATGAGCGCATAGCGGAGCTTGGACGGCAGCTGGAGCAGATGATTGCAAAGCTGCAGCTACCTGCAGAAGCGCGGGCCACGATTAAGGCCAAAGAGCAGAATATTCTGGCATACGCAGGCAGCACACTGGCCGGACGCGTTCTCGCAGCGGAAAAAAACGGCCGCGTCTACCGCGAGATGCCCTTCACCCTGGCCGTGCCTGCTGCGGAATTGGGTCAGGATTACCCCGCAGACGAGCTGACTCTGGTCCAGGGAATGATTGACCTCTGGTTTGTCGAAGCTGATAATCAGGTCGTTCTGATTGACTTCAAATCTGACCGCCTGCCATCCGATCCCCGCTCTCAGGATGAAATGATGCGACAACGCTATGCCCTGCAGCTGGCCTATTATGCCAGAGCTATTGAACGCGCTACGGGAAGAAAAGTAAAAGAAAAACTGATCTGGCTGCTTCAGGCTGAACGCAGTTTGCAGTTGGAAGATTAACAGAAACTCAATTTTTCGGTATAAAGCAATAGACTTATTCACATTTCTTATCAAATACGACGGTTTCCACAATAAGTCCTGCCGCCACGCCTTTGGTTTCTGTCTATATATGATAAAATCGTAAATCAGAATGTACTTTTAGGAGGAATACATGGCAGGAGTATTTTCATGGGAAGCACAGGCGTCTAATGTTGAGCACTTTAAAGAAACAGTAGCAGCGTGGAAGGGGCGCAAAGGCGCTTTAATGCCGATTCTGCAGGACGCTCAGATGACTTTCGGCTATTTGCCCAGACCTATTCTGGAATGGACAGCCAAAGAATTGAATACGCCGATTGCCGAACTCTACGGGGTCGCCACTTTCTACTCACAATTCAGCTTTGAACCGCTGGGCAAATACAATATTTCAGTTTGCCAGGGTACAGCCTGCTACGTTAAGGGAGCGGAAAAATTGCAGAGCGATTTTTGTGAAGCACTTGGCATTGAAGCCGGCGCCACCTCAGAAGACGGGCTTTTTTCGCTGGTGGAAACACGCTGTGTCGGCGAATGTTCAAAGGCTCCTGTTGTCTCCGTAAACGGTGAGATGCATCCCCATTTTACAAAGAAGCAAATTAAACCTTTATTGAAAAAGTTACGCTCAGCGGAGGTAAGCGATGATTAAAACAAAACTTACACGTGAAGAGCTGGACTTACTGCGGGAAGATATGCGGGGGGAACTGGATTCTTTACTGGCTGAGCGCTCCGATCTGACTAAAAAAGACGGTGAATATATTTTGGCCGGTGATTTTTATGAAAAACAAACCCGCCTGGCCTTACGCAATTTCAATATTATCAATCCCGAAAGCTTAGATGAATATATAGCCAGAGACGGTTACCTGGCCCTGGAAAAAGCCATTTTTGAAAACAGCCCTGCAGATATCATCACTGAGATGAAAGCTGCCAACTTACGCGGACGCGGCGGCGCCGGCTTTCCTGCCGGCCGCAAGTGGGAAACAGCTGCCCGCGAAGACAGCGATGTAAAATATATGATCTGCAACGCTGATGAAGGCGATCCCGGAGCATACATGGACCGGTCCATCATGGAAGGTGACCCCCACTCGGTACTCGAAGGCATGGCTATCGGCGGTTACGCTGTCGGTTCCGAACAGGGATTCATCTATATCCGTGCAGAGTATCCCCGTGCTGTAGAAATGCTGGAGCATGCCATTGCCGAAGCGGAAGAGCGTGGCCTGCTCGGGGACAATATTCTGGGCAGTGACTTTTCTTTCCATATCGAGCTTCGTTTAGGTTCGGGTGCCTTTGTCTGCGGAGAAGCCACAGCGCTGATGGAATCCATCGAAGGCAAGCGCGGCATGCCGCGGCCAAAAATTTACCGCACCAGCGTACGCGGCCTCTGGGGAAAACCGACTATCGTTAACAATGTTGAAACTTATGCCAATGTACCTCAGATTATCCGCAAAGGAGCAGCCTGGTTCACATCAATCGGAACCGAAGATTCGCCCGGCACCAAAGTGTTCGCCCTGGTCGGCAAGGTGCTGAACTCCGGACTGGTAGAGGTTCCCATGGGAACAACTATCGACGAGATTGTTTTTGATATCGGCGGCGGTTTGCCCGACGGTCACACCGCCAAAGCTGTGCAGACCGGCGGACCTTCCGGCGGCTGTATTCCGGCAGAGCTCTTTGACACCAGGGTTGACTTCGGCTCTCTGGCTGAAATCGGCTCTATCATGGGTTCAGGCGGCATGGTCGTTATGGATGAAACTGACTGCATGGTGGATATAGCCCGTTTCTTCCTTGAATTCACCGTTGATGAATCCTGCGGCAAATGTACACCTTGCCGCGAGGGAACCAAACGCATGCTGGAGATAATCGAGCGCATCACGGAAGGCAAGGCTGAGCCTGAGGATCTGGACAGATTAGCTTCTCTGGCCGACACCATCTCTTCCACCAGTCTTTGCGGACTAGGACAGACAGCTTCCACTCCGGTGGTCTCAACCATGCACTATTTCTTTGACGAGTATCAGGCACATGTTGTTGATAAAAAATGTCCGGCCCTGCACTGCAAGGATCTGATCAGCTATTTCATCGGAGACACCTGCATCGGCTGTCTCAGATGCAAACGCGAATGCCCGGTCAGCTGCATTAGCGGCGAAGTCAAGGAGCGGCATGTCATTGATCAGACCGCCTGCATCAAATGCGGCAACTGTTATGACGTCTGCCCGGTCAGTGCGATTACAAAAAGCTAGTTAGGAGAAGAGTAAATATGACAAAGTCCGGAATGTCCGCTGAAATGCGTGAAGCCATTAAAGATAGTATTAAAAAAGAACAGCAGAGCCATGATTTTTATGCTGATGCCGCTGCTAAAGTGAAAAGCAAAGATTTGACAGACCTCTTTAACGAGCTGGCAGAAGAAGAACTCGGCCACAGAAGCTTTCTGGAAAGAGTGCTGGCGGAGGAAAGTTTTTCCCGTCCGATCAAAGCTCAGCCAACCGATTTCCGTCTGGCGGAGGAAGTCATTGCAGAAAAACCGGATCTGACTACTGATATGCCCTTTGATGCTGCTATTGCTCTCGCCATCAAACGCGAGGAAGAAGCCATGACCCTTTACCAGGAACTGGCAGATGAAATTACCGGCAATCAAGAAATGTACGACATGTTTATTAATCTGCGGAATATGGAACAGGCGCACAAAACACGGCTGGAATCGATCTATATGAATGTTGCCTATTCAGAAGTTTGGTAAGGAGACTGTTTGATGATAAATATTACGATCGATGGCCGCCCGCTGGCACTGGAGAAACCGATTAATCTTCTGGAAGCAGCCAAGCTGGTCGGCATAGAAATCCCCCACCTCTGTTACAACGAGTGTTTATCGATCTTTGCCGGCTGCCGGCTCTGCATAGTAGAGATTGAGGGCAGGAATAAGATTGAGACCTCCTGTTCGGTTTTGGCACGTGACGGTATGGTGGTCCATACAAACACAGAGCGGCTGCGCGCTTTGCGCCGCGACCTGCTGGATCTTCTGATCAGCAATCACCCGGCAGACTGCCTCACCTGCGACAAAGTCGGTTCTTGTGATTTACAGCAGCTTTGTTATGAATATGGCGTCAAAACTCCCAGCTATATCGGAGCTCAGACCCATTTTACAATTGATGATCTGAATCCGATCATGATCCGGGACCAGGACAAGTGCATCAAGTGCGGCAAATGCGTGCGCGTTTGTAACGAGATCCAGGTCACCGGCACTTATGAGTTTGTCGGGCGCGGCTTTGAATCCACCGTCACTACAGCTTTTGACCAGCCGATCAACAAGGACATCTGCCGCATGTGCGGCCAGTGCATTTCCATGTGTCCGACCGGAGCGCTGCAAAACAAGCAGCTGGTCGGCTATCGCCCCTGGGATCTGAAAAAGGTCCGCACCACCTGCCCCTTCTGTGGTACCGGCTGTAATTTTGATTTAAATGTCGATGTTAAAAATAATAAGGTTGTTGGTGTAACGCCATGTGCAGATGCCCCTATTAACGGAACGCAAATGTGTGTTAAGGGTCGTTTCCATACCGATTTCATCAGTTCCGGAGAGCGATTGACGACACCCCTGATTCGCAGAGACGGCGAGCTCAAGCCGGCTTCCTGGGAAGAGGCTCTCAGCTATACGGCCAGGCGAATGGCGGAAATTAAAGCAGCCCATGGTCCTGACTCAATCGCGGCCCTGTCCTCCGCCCGCTGTACTAACGAGGACAATTACGTCTTGCAGAAATTCATGCG
>DIRJ01000039.1:0-221 GCA_002427505.1 Mageeibacillus sp. UBA5439 | reverse complement strand
GGCAATAAGATGAAGCAGGCTGTCCTGAAAGGCACCAAGCTGATTGTTGTCGATCCGCGTCAAACCGAGCTGGCCAGAATGGCGGATTTACATCTGCCGCTGGAATCAGGCAGTGACGCTGCACTGATTAACGGCATGATGCATATCATTCTGCACGAAGGCTGGGAAGCCAAAGAATATATCGCAGAACGCACCAGCGGTTTTGAAGAGCTGGCGGAAAC
>DIRJ01000013.1 GCA_002427505.1 Mageeibacillus sp. UBA5439 | reverse complement strand
GCAAATTCGACATTCTTGCCGGCATCTTCCAGCTCGTCCATAAGATTTTTAACCAGTGGCTGTGCCTGAGACAAAGCCATACCATATCCCGGTACAATGATGATCTTCTCTGCATCTCTGAGCCAGGTGGCGTAGGCCGGACCTGCCTGCACTGTATCAGGGATAACCGTCTTGTCTGCAGCTGCCTTCACTTCAGCTCCGGCTGTTGCTGTCGCTGTATTTTTTTGTTTTGCCTTCACTTGAGGAGTGGAAGTTTTACCAAGCAGGATATCCATCAGTTTGCGGTTCATGGACCGGCACATAATTTGCGTCAAAAGCAATCCGGAGGCTCCGACTATAGCGCCGACTGAGACAAGCAGAGGATCTGCTATGGCCAAGCCTGCGATAGCACCGGCGACACCGGAGAAGGAATTTAGCAGTGAAATAGTAATCGGCATGTCCGCCCCACCTACGCGAATAGCGAAGATGATACCAAAGAGACTGGATAGTATAGAGCAGAGAATAATCAGTATTGTTTTCGCCACAGTAACAGCCAGGACAGCAGGTATGCTTAAGAGCACTACTGTCAGCAAAGAGGCCACCAGAGTTAAAGCGGTCCAGAGTGCGTGGCGTTTGAATTCGATCGGCTTCTGAGTTATAACACCATGCAGCTTCCCCCCGGCCACCATACTGCCGGTAAAGGTAAAGGCACCGACAAAGATTGCCAGGCCGGAAGTGGCAAGGGAAAACAGGTCGGCAGAGGATCCGTCACCGGCCGCGATCAGAGTCAAAATCCCTGCGAGCATTGATGCAGCACCACCGAAACCGTTGAGGATGCCGACCATCTGCGGCATTTGTATCATATTGACTTTAATAGAAAGCCAAATACCGATAACAGTTCCCAGCAACATGGATATATACAGTTCTACAAAAGAGAAGATATTCCAGTACCACAGGGTCAGAACAATCATGAGGAGCATCGATATTGAGCCGAGCAAGTTACCTTTGACAGCAGTTCTGACCTTGCTCATCATGGAAATTCCGATCAAAACAGTAATAGCCAATATTCCTGCCAGTACGTAATAAATGATACCGCTGGTACCTATGCGGTGTGTAACTGCCGATAAAACGGGAGAAAACAGCAGATGAATTAACATTTACTTGCCTCCCTTATTATTATCTTCAGAGTGGAACATCCGCAGCATACGGTCTGTCACGGCAAATCCTCCGACAACATTGATCATAGCCAGGACAATTGCAATAAAGCCTAATATCCTGCTGCCGGTGTCACTTATTGAAGCAGCCACAGCAGTCGCCGTCAGACAACCCAGCACTGTAACGCCGGAATAAGCGTTCATGCCCGACATCAGCGGTGTATGCAGCAAGCTGGGCACGCGGTCAATAATTTTATAACCGACCAGCATCGACACCACAAAAACAACTATCAAGATTAAATGTTCTAATCCCATTCCTTTGTCTCCTTGTTTTAACAAATAGTTCTTGTAAAGCTATCTTTTACATGAAGCGGCCACCGTCCCAAAACGGTGGTCCCTTCATAAAACTCTTCTTTTTTGCCGGAAACCACCTGCAATATCACAGAAGCTTCAGCAAAACAACAAAGTAGCAAAATAAGATGCTGCACACAGCTTGTGTGCAGCATTTTTAATTTAGTGTCCCAGAGCCTTAAAGGCTTCCAGTGTCCCTTTATGGACCACTTTACCCTCATAAGTTGTCAGAGAGCTCTTGATAATTTCATCATCAAGATCGATCACAATTTTTCCGTCCCTGATCAGGTAAGCAAGCAGATTGTAGACGTTTTGTGCAAACATCCAGGTGGAGCTGGTCGGCAGTAAGCCAGGTATATTCTTGATACCGACGAGCGTTACCTTATGCTTAACTTCAGTTGTCCCTGGTGGGGTAATGGCACAGTTTCCACCCTGATCGATGGAAATGTCGACTATGACTGAACCCGGTTTCATGCTCTTGACCATTTCTTCTGTGATCAGAGTCGGGGCGACTTTACCCGGTACCAAAGCGGACAGGAAGACAATGTCCATGTCCGGGAGATGCTGAGCCAGGATCTCACGCTCCGCTGCCAGTCTTTCCTCACTGAGTGCCAGTGCATAGCCGCCGTCACCGATAGCTTCTTCAGCCGGTACTTTCAGGTCGATTACCTTAGCGCCGAGAGACTGAGCCTGCTCTGCTGCCGCCGGACGAATATCTGCAGCGTGAACCTGAGAACCCAGACGTTTGGCAGTGGCCAGTGCTTGCAGACCACCTACGCCTACACCAACAACCAGGGTGTTAATAGGTTTGATCATGCCCACAGCTGTGAAAATTTGTGGAACAAATTTGGGCAAAGCATTGGCTGCCAGAAGAATGCCCTTGTAGCCGGCACAAGTACTCATCGAGGTCAAAGCGTCCATGTTCTGAGCCCGGGTTATACGAGGTATACCATCCAGAGTGATACTGGTAATGCCCTGTGCTGCCATGCGTTTAACCATTTGGTGATTAACCGGTGAAGCTGGGTGAATGAAGGTAATTAACAGCTGCCCCTCATGCATAAGATCAACTTCATGCATCTTCAGCTCTTCATTCATCAGAGGCTCTTTTACTTTCAAAATAACCTCTGCACGATCATAAAGATCGGTCACCTTGTCAACAATTTCCGCTCCGGCTGCTGTGTAATCAGCATCATGGTAAAAAGCACCTTCACCCGCGTTATTTTCTACTAAAACTGCGAGACCGTCTTTGACCATTTTTGCTACTGTTTCCGGCGATGCCGCGACACGTCGCTCACCCGGCATAATTTCCTTAGGAACTCCTATAATCATGTTACTACCTCCCAGTACATGTAATTCATTGATTGTATATTAACAGCTAAAATCATCTATTACAACAAGATTTTTTGTACACATAGCAAGCATTTTTCCTATTTTTCAGCTTACTTTTGTAAAAAACGATATGTCTCATTAGTCGTTTATGCATAAAATATAGAGTAGGTGCAGTTTCATGTCTGCCGGATCCCTGCAAGCATTGATTTCACGCCCTAAAGCGAGCCTTTCCCACAGTTGGAGCCTTGTCAGAACGAATAACGATACAGAAATATAAGAATTTATTCAGTCCGCCGGCAGAGCATAGTTTTGTGTGCAGCCCCGCCTTGCGCCTGAATATGTGAAAATAATAAAGTTTGCCAAAAAATATGTGATAATAGAGTTAGTATCTGAAAGAGGAGTAGGTTTTTTGAAACGAAAAAGTTACCACAAGTCAACTTTTGAGAAGACATCGCGTGATCGGCAGATCAAAGTCTATTGGGCCGCTATCTCGGTTTTTTCTCAAAAAGGATACGAAGCTGCCAGCGTTCAGGATATTGCGCAAAAGGCCGGCATCAGTGTGGGTTCACTTTACAGCTATTTCTCCTCGAAAGAGGATCTCTTTAAAGCTATCGCAGAAATGGGTTATGCGGTTCTCGAGCAGATTGTCAAGGAATGGAATCCCCGGAAGGAAGACAGCTTCCGTTCGGCCATGACTACATTGTTCCGGCTGACTTTGGAATACAGCCGGAAATATCCCGACCTGTCAAAGCTGTATCTTTTATTAACCACTGATTCACTGAGTCCGTTTTCCGAAAAATTGTCCAAGCAGATGGAAATCAGCTTCCGGTCTGCCTACACTCAGTTATTGAAGAATGCTCAGGAAAAGGGCGAGCTGCGCTCCGACATCGATCTGGAGGTGGCCGGTTACTTTTTAGATAATACTGCTGTTATGCTGCAGTTTTCTCAAACATCAAAGTACTATCAGGAACGTTTACGCCAGTATCTGGCTTTGGCAGATGACGAAGAAATGCCGGACGATAGAATTGTGGATGCTTTGGTAAATTATGTTTGCAATGGATTAACTAATGAATAAGAGTAAAAGCAAAAAAATCATTCTTGTCGGCTTAGGCAGTGCCGGCAGACGTCATGTGCGGGCTATCGATTTTTATGAAAAACGTGGTCTGCTGCAACTGGTAGGTGTGGTAGAGCCAAGCGAGCAGGTATTAGCAAGTTTCATTACTGCGCGCAAGAGGAATCTGCCCCTGCCGGTCACGGCCGGCAGCCTTGAAGAGATCTATGTAAAACTGGGTGCTCACACAGGTCCCCCGGCTGATTTAGTCTCCATCGCAACGCCTCCGGGCTTGCATACCGAACTGGCCCTGTTGGCCATGAAAAATGGCGCAGATGTCATTGTTGAAAAGCCGATGACGCTGACGGTAAGGGAAGGTAAAATTTTACAGGAGGCATCGCTGGCAAGTGGCCGCTGCATTATACCCTGCCTTACTTATCGCTTTTATCCCGCCGTCAGAGAACTGAGGGAATTTCTGACTTCGGGCTCCTTTGGCCGCCCGCTGTCCGCCAATATGATAGTGCGCTGGGGACATGATCAGGCCTATTATGATCGAGCATCATGGCTCGGCAGCTGGGAGCATGAGGGCGGAGCACTCATGAACCAGACTATACATGCACTTGACCTTGTCTTTTACCTTTTGGGCGAACTGCCCCGGGAGGCCATCTGCAAGCTGGCTCCTCCCTATCACGATATCGAAGCTGCCGATCTCGCCATGGGCGTTTTCAGTCTGCAATCAGGGGCTCTGGTTGCAGTTGAAGGCAGCACCCTGACCGACCCGGAAGAGCAGGAGGCTGAAATTTTTCTGCGTTATGAAAAAGGCACTTTTGCTGCCGGCATCAAGAGCGGCAAAATCAATTATTCGCTTGCATACGACGACAAAACAAAGAAGGCGCCAGCCATAGTAGGGCCGGCTCTGAAACATCTGCTGAAGCGTGACGGCTTAGGCATCATCACACATATCGGCAAGGCTCACACTCTTATGTACGGTGCGGTTCTGGAATCGGCTTGCTCTTCCGCTTTGCCGGCTGCCGCTGACGGACTCAGTTCACTCCAGCTCGTGCTCACGCTTTTAGAAGCAGCCAAAAAAGGACAGGCTGTTCCCTGCCCCAGCGAAAATTTCGAGTTAATGGACATGAAAGACTAAAAAGATGTTTATTCTTGTTATGCGTTTTGTGATCAGACTGCCCTGGGTAAAGTCTCTCAAAGACAAGCGCAGGGTTAAACGTTCTCTCGTCGATTCTCTGAGCAGGCGCTATAATGTATCAGTCAAGGAAGTTGAGACTCAGGATGTGCATCAGTCCCTTGTTATCGGTCTTAGCCACACAGCCCTGAGCCAAAGCGAAGCTGAGCGGATGGCCGGGACTCTGACTGACTATATCTACGAAAATGCTGAGGGCGAAATCAGTCTCGTGGAAAAGGAAATCTTTAGTTTCTAGTAGATACAGATATCTCCGGAAAGAGGTTGTTCAGATGGACGGCAAGGATATTACCAGAGAAAAACTGCACCTTTTATACATCCTGCGGGAAGCGCCCGGCTTACAGCGCAGCGATTTGATTGAGACTGCTCTGGGCACTTTAACGGCAGACTATTTCATGCTGGCTGAAGCGCTAAACTGGCTGGAGTCTTCTGAACTGATCGTGCTGATGGATACCGATCTTATCACAGATGCGGCTGATGCACGAAGTGGGGCGGAATGCTATCTGACAGTTCAGGGCGAAAAAGTACTGCTGGCCCTGGAAGAGCAGATAGCCGAAAGTGTCCGTCTCTGGGTGAGCGAACATCTGGCTGCAACCAGTATTGAGCGCAAAAAGCGTAAGGCGATTGAAGCTGATTACAAGCTTACTGACAAGGGGTCTTACCTGCTTCAGCTTCAGCACCTGAGTGACCAGGGTGATTCCTTTAGTCTTGAGTTGGAGCTGCCAAGCGAAGAATTAGCACGCAAGGCAGCCTTTTCCTTCCGGCGCAATCCGGAGAAATTCTACTCTGTTATGATAAAAACTCTGCTAGAAGAGGCTTAAGCCGCTTCAGCCGCAGGGGTTTAAGCAAGCTATCCCTCTGATATGGACGTCAGTTTTTCTTTCACCATCTGTGCATAATCGTCCAGAAGTTTATAGTCCTCCTCTGTCGGCAGACCTTTGACTAAAAGAGTAGCCAGCCTTTCCGCCTTTAGCTGTGGCAGGAGATCATAAAAACGCTTTTCAATCTGGCTGCCCCAACCAAACGAACCGATCAAAGCTATATATTTCAATGGGGGTTTAAAGGCATTGAGCATTAAGGCCATGGCACCGGCTGCAGGGTGAGGTCCGGTCAGCACAGTTGGTGCGGCCATGATCAGGCAGGCTGCATCCACAGTGTCTTCCACCACCTTACCCATAGAAACTCTTAAGTCCTGATTAGGATTATCCAGATGATGAATATTTACAGGAATTCCGCTTGCCTCAAGTTTTTCGGCCAGATAATAGGCCATTATTTTTGAGCTGTCATGCATAGAAACTACCGGCATGACAACGCGAAGATCCACTTTCCCCGAGACATAGCTTTCATAGAGTGACAGAACCTTATCCGGCTCGTACCACATCGGTCCATGGGCAGGGCAGATTATTGCCGGGTCCAGAGCTCTGCTTTTGGCCAGATGGCGCGCCAGCTGTTTGCTGGTCGGCATCATTATTTCAGCGTAATATGAGCGCGTCGTCTCCAGGTGGATTTTTTCATCTGCTGCCTTATAAGGCGGAGCTGCATAATGGCTGCCATAGAGGTCAGAACTGAAAAGAA
Organism: Mageeibacillus sp. UBA5439; assembly: GCA_002427505.1. GTDB lineage: Bacteria > Bacillota > Clostridia > Saccharofermentanales > DTU023 > DTU032. Next base: position 4,671 of record DIRJ01000013.1, on the reverse strand, counting down.
TCCGCTCCTCTTCCAGCCAGTACATTGTATTGTCAGGCCAGTGAGCGAAAGGTATCGGCACACAGGTCAGCCCCAATCCACCCAGATCAAGTGTCTCATTTTCCGCTATCAGCTGCACTCGGCTGGCAGGAATATTGAGGTGTGTTTCCAGGAATTCTGCAACTTTGGCGGTACCTACCAATCTGGCTTCCGGGAAGCGCTGCCAGAGCAGCTCTGTTGCTCCGGAGTGATCCTGCTCAGTATGTAAACTCAAGATGTAGTCGATGTGCTTTATCCCCGCCGCAGCCAGGTTGGACAACAATTGATCGATGGAATCGCTTTGTACCGGATCCAGCAGGGCTACTTTTTTTTCACCGCGCACTACAAAGCTGTTATAAGTAGTTCCATAGGGAGTTGGCATTAGTTTGTCGAAGTACTGCAAACCAGGATCTGCTGCGCCCAGCGAAAGAACATGTTCACTGATTTTTCGGACCTTCATATTTAATCCTTTCAAAAAGAAAGCCGAACTCTCGTCGGCTTTCTTTGTTTCCTTGTGTGTAACTATTCTTCTATGAGTGAGAAATCCTCTTTTGGTGCGCCACAGAGCGGGCAAACCCAGTCCTCAGGCAGATCGGCAAAAGATACACCCGGCTCGATGTCACTGTCGGGATCGCCTATCTCAGGATCATAAACATAGCCACAGACATCACATACATATTTATCCATTCGTTTTCCTCCTCTTTCATGCTGTTTTTATTGCATAGTATTTTAATATTATATACTAAGTTTTGAAATTAGTTGTGACCATTCTTTTAGAGCTGAAACATTAGCTGCTGCTCTTAGTTATTTTAAAGCCAAGGTCAAACCTGCAACCAGGCGGATCACAGCATCAGCTTCAGCGGCCGCCCATTGCAGCCAGCGACCATGTTGCTCACGGAAGAGACGTGCTTCTCGCTCGGTCGGTATCATGCCGCAGCCCAGTTCATCAATACAGAAAATCAGCGTCATCCTGAGCTCTGAATGTGATAAAAGTCCCAGCATCCAGTCCCAGAATGGAGGTTGGAGCAGATTATACTTCAGCAATTTATCCTGAAGCCATTGTGTTGAATCAAAGAAAAGGACCCTATGGTCAGGCATCGCTGCCAGGAGTTTCAACAGGCCTGCCTTGCCGGCATCCGCTGTTCCATCAAGATATTGTTTTTGTAGTTCTTGCAGCATGGCAAGGTCCACGGCAAGACTGTTCGCCTGATCCAGATAATTCTTTCTTATATACTCATGCTTACCCTGATATAAACCGCCCAGGACAACAATCTTTTTTTCTATCATTTTTTACTCCTCCGTCTTAAAACCAGGCCGGTAAGCTATGAGACAGCGCCAAGGTCAGCAAGGCTGTCGTTTCCAGCAGAACCAGAAGAAAACCGGCAAGATCACCGGTCGCTCCCGCAAACTTTCGCAAGGAGAAGCGGGCGAAAAACCAGCTTAACAAGGCAGCGAGAACAACTGTGATCACTCCTGAATAATGGGCAAATAGAATAATGCCGCCACTTGAAAGCAGCAGAAATGCAATCAGAATACTACGAACTGTTCCCGAACTTTTTTGTCTGTAATCATAGTGCATGCCATCGGAGCGGGCACTGGGCAGACTTATTGAATAAAGTCCCGACAAGGAGCGGGAGAAAACAGGCAGAATGAAGGCTGCCGCCATCAATCTTTGTTCTGCTCCGGTGAGCATACTCTGCAAAGCAGCAAATTGCAGGAGCAAAACCGAAAACAGAGCAAGGACGGCGAAAGCACCAAGATGGACATCGTGCATTATTTCCAGCATTTTTTCGGCATCGCGGCGGGAAAAAAAAGCATCTGCTGCATCTGCAAAACCGTCAAGGTGAATGCCGCCGGAAGCTGCAATTAAGGCCAATAAGATCAAAGCCGCCCGCAAAATACTGGATATCTCCAGCCAGGCACTCAGATAATAAACCGCAGCTCCGATCACAGCAATATATAGGCCTGTCAAAGGGAAAAAAGCCATCATATAAGAAAGAGACGAGCTATCATATTCACGTCGCGGCAGCGGACATGTTGTAAACATGCTCATTGCTAAAATCAGGCTGTCCATGATCTTCTTCACTTAAACCGCTCCAAAAATTCTGTCAAAGCCTCTTGCTTACAAATAAGTGCAGAAGGCAAAGCTGCTTTTACTTCAATAAAATCAGCCTGCAAAACTGTGTGCAGGCAGCGGTTAATATTAGCCAATAACCGCAAGTAGCGTCGGCTGGACTCCTCCAGTTCCTCAGACGCTGACGAGAATACATCAGGGCTTACTATGATCAGATCTTGTGAGATATTACTCAAAGTGAAAATATAGTCAACTATATCTTTCTCCACAAGATCGTTCGCCTTTTCTTTGTATTCATTTTCTTCGGCCAGATAAATATACTTACTGTTAGCAGCCATGACTCCCAGGCAATCCAGCAGAACTGTCTTATCCCGGCACCGCTCAAGCTGACGCCTGCCATCCTCTGCTGTAGGTGCCAGCAAGGTTTCATAAGGCAAGCCTGATCTCCTGCTCTGATGTTTTCTGATCCGGGCCCGGTTTTCCCGGTCTTCATCCTCATACAAAGTAGCTAAATAGATAATTGGATAGTTTGCTAAAAACAAAGAGAAGTCTTCGGCAAGATCTGACTTTCCACTGGAGGCAGCACCAAAAAACACACTAATCATGCAGGATCATAAACCTCATAAGATTCAACACCACCGGCTGCAAAAGTTACTGACTTGCGATAAATATTGATGGCACTGTCAAAAAGCGGCAAAACCAAAACTGCCCCGCTGCCCTCACCCTGATGCAGATCCAGATCGAGGATGCTGGTCAGGCCCAGGGAGTGCAGAGCTAATTCACAGCCCGGTTCTGTTGTTTTATGAGCTGCAAAGATATAGTGGCTGACATTAGCTTGCAGCCGGTGCAAAACAACTGCTGCTACCTGGGTAATCAAGCCATCCAGAATAACAGGCACTCTGTTCAGGACAGCAGCGGCATAAAAGCCAAGTATTGCTGCAATGTCAAATCCTCCGACACTTCGCAGTGCTGTCAGTGGATCAGCGGGAGATAGATTATGCATCTGTAAAGCTGCTGAAATGATTTCCTGTTTATGCAAAAACTTTTCATTAGAAAGACCGGCACCGCGTCCACAGATAGAGGCAGCATCAGTCTCTTCCAGGGCGGCAAGCAAGGCAGTAGAAGTCGAAGTATTGCCAATCCCCATTTCTCCTGCAATCAGAAGCTTATAGCCATTATTGACTGCTTCTGACGCTAATTCATAGCCCACTTGTATAGCCAGCATCATCTCGCTTTCACTCATGGCTTCTCTTTGGGCAAAGTTCTCCGTGCCATCAGGCTTTATCGGCACATGGATGATGCCATCTTCATCACTGAGATCGCGGACACCCAGGTTAACCGGAATTACAGTAGTTCCTGTTTCACGGGCAATAATACTAACACTGGATTTTTTTTCTGCTATATTGCGCATGACCTGAGCTGTTACTTCCTGACCGCACTGGCTGACGTTTTCAGCCACAATGCCGTTGTCTGCAGCGAAAACGAACAGAGCCCGCGGTGTAATATCCGGATCGCAGGAGCCTTCGATCGCCGCAAGCCGCTGGTGCAAAAGCTCAAGCTGGCCAAAAGAGCCGATCGGTTTGCACAAGTTATTCCAGCGGGCTCTTGTTCTGGCAGCTATTTCCTGATCCGGAATTTCCAGAGTGTCAATCAGTGCGATAAATTGCTCACGTGTCATCAGTTTTTCATTATTCCAGCCACTGTTATTTACAGTCATTTTCCACCTCTGTCATTGCTAGTTCAGAATTTTTCTTTTTTTCTAGATCATACCTGCAAAAGCCAGCGCGAGAACGAGCACACCCAAAGCTATCCGATACCAGGCAAAAGGCTTGAAATTATTGCTTCTGATGAATTTGAGCAAGCCTCGTATCACTAGTATAGATACCAGGAAGGCCGTCAGTGTGCCTACAAATAAAACTAATAGCTGTGTACTGCTAACAGCTGCATGGTATGTGATAAGTTTGAGCACATTTGCTCCGATCATAACCGGAACAGCCAGATAAAAGGTGAACTTTGCCGCCAGAGGACGTGACAATCCTAATAACAATCCACCAAGAATCGTTATACCGGAACGGGATGTGCCGGGGAAAATCGCTGCGATTACCTGAAACAAACCGATAATTAATGCACTGCGCCAGCTGATCTGCTCCATCTCGGTGATTTTGCTTTCCTTGTTTGCGAGATAGTTTTCCATAAGTATAAAAATAACGCCTACCACTATCAGAGCTATGGCTACTGAAAATGGATTATAAAAGAGTTCTTCAAAAAAATCGTCGAAAAGCAATCCCACTATCCCTGCCGGAATAACAGCAATCACGATGTTTATCCACATACGTAATTGTGAGCGGCTCATCAGAAGGGAATCAGAAAATAGGGATATATATGCAGATTTATCGTAAGGGACGCCCCTTGCAAGCATAGTTTTTTGCCGTCTGAAAGGCCAGAGCTCAGGCCAGAAATTGACTATTACTGCCATAATCGAGCCCAGATGCAAACTCACCATAAATAAAGAGAAGAACGCTGACGACTGCTCAGGAGATGTTCCTGCACCAAGCGGTAACCACTCCTCCAGCAGAATT
>DIRJ01000002.1:3909-16059 GCA_002427505.1 Mageeibacillus sp. UBA5439 | reverse complement strand
CACTGGCTCTTCGGCTTTATGTCGGACAGCCTCGATCCGATTGCCGACCACGATCCGGCTCGCTGGGAAAGATTCAATATTAAAACGCGCTATTATAATTCCGATTTGCATAAAGGCGCATTCCTGCTGCCGACTTATGTCAGAGAATTGCTGGCAGAAGGTAGACTTATAGATGAGTAAGGAGTGACGATATGACCCTGTTCGACCATTTGCCGCCGCAGGAGCGTCCTGCACTTTTAAGCTTCTGTGGCTGCACAGCTACAGAGGAGGAAGCGAATATTGTTGTATTTGGTGCTCCTTATGACTCGAGCAGCTCTTTTCGTCCCGGTTCGCGTTTCGCACCTGCGGAAATGCGCCGTGATTCATGGGGGCTGGAAAGCTGGAGCCCTCAGCTGAAACGTGATCTGGAGGAGCAAAAAGTGCATGATGCCGGCGACCTGGAATTACCTTTCGGGTCAACGGAAGAGGCACTGCGCCTTGTGCGCCAAAGCTGTACCGCTATTTCACAAGCCGGCAAAATACCGGTGATGATTGGCGGCGAACACACTTTATCGCTGGCAGCTGTAGCAGCTCTTCTGGCATCGTATCCTGATTTGCATCTGCTGCATTTTGACGCCCATACGGACCTGCGGGAGGATTATCTCGGAGTCCGGAATTCACACGCTTCAGTAATCCGGCGCATCTATGAGCTGCTGGGTGACAAGCGCATCCATTCTCTGGGGATTCGCTCGGGTCTGGCTGAAGAATTCGCCTTTGCCGAAGAGAAACTTGATTTTCATCCCTTTGACTTAAGCGGAATTGGAGAGGCAGTGAAAAATATCGGAAGAGCCCCTGTCTATATTTCGCTGGATCTGGATGTGCTGGATCCTTCTGTACTGCCGGGGACGGGGACTGCAGAGCCGGGCGGTGTCAGCTGTCAGGAGCTGCTGGCGGCTGTCTATCAGCTGGAGGATCTGGATATCGTCGGATGCGACATAATGGAGCTGGCTCCTTTGCTTGATCCTGCGGGAGCCTCCACTGCTGTAGCGGTTAAATTGTTGCGCGAGCTGATGCTCCTGCTTTAAGTTCTCACGTGCATCCGAAAAAACAGGCCCAAATTTCCAGTTGAACATGACTTGGCTTTTTTGCATTAGAATGTATATTAATAGTTTTAAAAAAGAAATTTTTATTGAAGATAAGCTTAGGAGGTTTTGTGATGAGTAGAGCGATGATTATCGGAGCCGGAGGTGTAGCCCGGGTTTGCGCATACAAATGTGTTGAGAATAGTGAAGTTTTCAGCCATCTGCTGATAGCCAGCAGGACCAAATCAAAATGTGACCGGCTCAAAGCTGAGTTGGACGGACGAGGAACTGAGATTGAAACAGCTCAGCTGGACGCGGACAATGTCCCGGAGCTGGTAGAACTGATTAATCAATATAAACCGGAGCTGGTAATCAATCTGGCACTGCCTTATCAGGATCTGACGATTATGGATGCCTGCCTGGAAGCCGGTGTTAATTACCTGGATACTGCTAATTATGAACCGCTTGACACAGCGAAGTTTGAGTACAAATGGCAATGGGCGTATCGTGATCGCTTCCGCGCTGCGGGGCTGACAGCTATTTTAGGATCAGGTTTTGACCCCGGAGTAACCGGAGTGTATTCAGCTTATGCCCTCAAGCATGAGTTCGACGAGATTCATCAGATCGATATTCTGGATTGTAATGGCGGAGATCACGGTTATCCCTTTGCAACAAATTTTAATCCCGAGATCAATATTCGTGAGGTAACAGCTAAGGGGCGTTACTGGGAAAACGGAGAGTTTATTGAGACGGAGCCGCTGGAGATTAAGCGCAGTTACACTTTTGAAGAAGTGGGCGAGCGCGATATGTATTTGCTTTATCACGAGGAACTGGAATCTCTGGCTGAAAATATTACGGGCATAAAGAAGATGCGCTTTTTTATGACTTTCGGTGAAAGCTACCTGACCCATCTCAAATGTCTGGAGAACGTCGGCATGACTTCAATCGAACCGATCGACTTCCAGGGTCAGCAGATTGTTCCTCTGCAATTTCTCAAGGCAGTCTTGCCGGACCCGGCAACATTGGGCCCGCGAACCCATGGCAAAACTAATATCAGCTGTATCTTCCAAGGGGTGAAGGACGGTCAGAAAAAGCTATACCGTCTCTATAATATTTCAGATCATCAGGAAGCTTATAAGGAAACAGGTGCCCAGGCTGTCTCATACACAACAGGGGTGCCCGCCATGATCGGTGCCTCTCTGGTTTTACAGGGACAGTGGCGTCAGCCCGGTGTTTTTAATGTCGAAGAGCTTGATCCGGATCCCTTCATGGCTGGAATGAACAAATTTGGGCTGGCTTATGTTGAAGATCGCCAGCCGACCCTGGTGCCATAGAACAGCACTGAAATTCCCGGAAGATTTTGTATTTACGGGCCGGGAGTTATTCTTGGCCCGATTTTATGGGAAGTATAGCAAATGAATCGCTGGTAGAAAAAGGAATGAATACGAATAATGTAAGCACGTATGGACAGGATGATGACATTCTGAATCCGCGCAAGTTGTTTAAAGAACTCAACCGTCCGGCAGCGGCTGATTTGCCGCTGTTTGATGTCCCGACACCATATTATTTAATTGATCTGCGCGCGCTCGAAGATAACTTGCGTCTCTTAAAAGCTATCATGAATGCTGCTGATTGCAAGATTTTACTGGCTCAGAAGGCCTTTGCCTGCTATCCGCTTTACCCGCTGATCGGCAAATATCTTAGCGGAACCGCAGCCTCGGGTCTTCATGAAGCCCTTCTGGGTCGTGAAGAAATGGGTGAAGACAGCGAAGTGCATGTTTATTCTCCTGCTTTCAAAGACTCTGAATTTGACAAGCTGCTGGGGCTTGCAGACAAGATTGTTTTCAATAGCTTTGAGCAATGGACCAAATATCGCGACCGCCTGCTGGAACACAATCTCTGTGGAGACAGACAGATCTCTCCCGGCCTGCGGATCAATCCCGGCTATTCAGAGGTTGAGCAGGAGATATATGATCCTGCGGCTCCAAGCTCACGTTTGGGTGTTTCAGCTGAACAGTTTAAAAACGGTGTGAAAGAGGGACTGTTTGAAGGGATTGAAGGCATACATTTTCACTCACTGTGTGAACAAAATGCTGATGCTCTCGCGAATACGCTGGATGTGATTGCAGAAAACTTCGGCGCTTTTCCGCAAGGTCTGAAATGGGTTAACCTGGGTGGCGGACATCATATAACCCGGGCGGATTACGATGTTCCAAGTCTCCTGGCCAGCATCAGGCGTGTGCAGGCGGCAACCGGTGCTGAGCTTTATCTGGAGCCGGGAGAAGCGATCGCTCTGGATTCAGGCTTTTTGATAGCAGAAGTGCTGGATCTGGTGAAAAATGAAAAGACAACTGCTATTCTGGATACGTCAGCTGCCTGCCATATGCCTGATGTTCTGGAAATGCCGTACACGCCGAAGTGTTTCCTCACACAGGCTATAAGTCGCAGCGAAGCTTCCCGCAGGTATGAAGCTGCGGCTCCAGGTGAACTTCCCTATGAGATACGTTTAGCGGGACCAACATGTCTGGCGGGAGATATTATCGGCGATTATTCTTTTGCTGTGCCACCCCTGCCCGGTGATAGGATAGTTTTTCTGGATATGGCTATTTACACAATGGTGAAAAATAATACCTTCAACGGCATGCCTTTGCCGGCGATTGGAGTGTATCCTGAAGATAAGTCAGTGCGGACACTGAAAAGTTTTTCCTATCAGGATTTTAAGGCTAGATTAGGCTAAGGAGTTTAACTGCGGATGCAAATTCGTAATGAAAGTTTGACCGAAGGTACTATTTGGAAGCAACTGTTAATATTTGCTTTACCTCTGATGCTGAGCAACTTCCTGCAGCAGCTCTACAATACTGCGGATCTTTTGATTGTTGGCAGATTTGCCGGTACTCAGGCTCAGGCTGCTGTGGGTGCGACCGGAGCCCTTGCTAATATGCTGGTTGGCTTTTTTGTCGGTCTGGCTACCGGCTGCGCTGTTGTAGTAGCGCAGATGTATGGAGCAGAAGATGAAGACGGTCTCTATCGCATGGTGCATTCGGCCATGTCGATTGCCCTGATATCGGGTGTAGTCTTATCTGTTGCAGGCTTTCTTCTCTCCACTCCTCTGTTGCAGGTAATGGATACTCCTTCGGATATTCTGGAAGCAGCAAGCAGCTACTTGCGGATATTTTTTGTAGGTGCTATACCTTCTTTGCTTTATAACATGGGTTCGGGAATTCTGCGTTCAGTAGGTGACTCGAAAAGGCCCTTTTATTTCCTTGCTGTTAGTTCGCTAGCAAATGTTTTGCTTGATCTGCTCTTTGTGGCGGTCTTTAAATGGGGAGTTCAGGGAGCTGCCTGGGCAACTATTATTTCCCAGTTTCTCTCTGCAGTCCTGGTCCTGCTCAGCTTAAGCAGAACCACAGGCAGCTATCGTCTCTATCTGCGTGATATCGCCTTCCACGGGCCGGTCGGCAAGCGTGCGTTAAAGATTGGAGTGCCTGCCGGGCTTCAGAGTGTTCTGATTTCCGGATCTAACGTCATCATTCAAACTGCTGTCAATGGTTTTGGAACTCTGGCTGTGGCTGGTTTTGCTTCAGCGGGACGTATTGATGGTTTTGTCTGGGTAACTCTGAATGCTATATCTTTGGCTATAATGACTTTCATTGGTCAGAATGTGGGCGCAGGACAGATTGAAAGAGCAAAAAAAGGTCTGCGTCAGGCAGTTGCTCTGGTGCTGATACTTGCCGGAGGCCTCAGCGCATTTTTCCTGATTTTTGCTAAACCGCTGGCAGCAGTTTTCAACTCCGATCCACAAGTTAACCAATATACAATACAGGTTATGATATATATTCTGAGTCTATATTGGCTTTTCGGAGTCAATGAAGTGTTTGGCGGTGCCCTGCGGGGAGTCGGCCGCTCAATGGTGCCGATGCTGGTAACCTTGATCTGTATGTCAGGTTTTCGTGTACTTTGGATTTATGGCATACTGCCCTTTAAGTCTACATTTGATTTCATGCTCTTAGCCTACCCGCTGTCATGGATTATTACCTTTCTCGCTTATATCATATATATGAAGAAAGTTGACTGGCTGCCTGTAGCGGAGAAGAGCGAAGAATATAAAGAGGCAAAAAATACAGAAGCCGGTATTTAAAAGGAGTTACTTATGATGGAAAAAAAAGAGGACATATCTGTTTTGAAAAAAGAGTATCGCAAAAAAGGGAAGCAAGTGCGGGCAGCCTTGTCTGCCGAAGAGCGTGCCCAAAAGTCCAGAGAGCTTGAGCGCCGGCTTTTTCAGTGGGAACCTTTTATGATTGCAGAAAACGTAAGTGTTTTTATGAGTTTCCGCGATGAAGTAGAAACCCATCATTTGATTGATATTATGCGGGTTACGGGCAAGCGTGTCTATGTTCCCATTGTTGATAAGGAAAACAATGATTTGCTTCTGTCGCTTTTTCATGGCTACGATGAACTGGAAAAGTCGGATCTCGGCATCCTTGAACCGCGCATTAATCCTTCTCGTATTAAGGAAGTTGACGAATTGGACTTTATTCTGGTTCCGGGACTGCTGTTCAGCAAGGATGGATATCGTCTAGGTTTTGGCGGTGGTTATTATGATCGCCTGCTGGCAAAATTAAGCCCCGATGTGCCGCGGGTCGGCATCTGTTTTGAAGAGCAGGTAGTTGACTTCGTCCCGACCGGATCATACGACGAATCTTTGGATGCAGTGGTTACTGACCAAAATATCTATCTGTTCAAAGAGTTTTAGAGGATAAACTAAGGATATTTATTTTCCTGTATAGAGAGGAGAATACCGTGGACGACAAGGAAGCCATTACAAATGAACTAAACAAACGTGTGGAAGCCTTTCGCTTTTTTGAGTTGAATAATAAGCAGGGGGAAGCCGGGGACCGTTTCCTCCTGCCCTGGATTTATTCTCATATGTTTGGTACCGGCAGGCAGAGCCGAGGCAACAGCAGGCGGGCTGCGAAAGAGATTAATTTATTTTTTAACCAGAAAGAGCTGCTTGAAATCGAGCAGGACGCCGGTGATCTCTGGCTGGAGCTAATTGATAAACACCTGCAGGATTCTGCGCTGAAGTATTTGAAAATCAGCAAGTCTGATCCCAGCTTTGGCCGCAAATTTTTGGGACTGGTACGGATGAATGATGAAGAGAAGGATAACAAAATCTTAAAGGATGTCTACGGCGGCATGATTACTCTGCTGCTTGATCTGCCGGATTTTCCCTATCAGGCTTTGATGGTAAGAGCACTTGACGAGTCTTTCCTGAGTGTTTATCCAGAACGACAAGGCGAGGTGGATCTGTGGCTTCAAACACTTCCAGATTCCGCCATGCGTGAGATATTTCGTCGCTGAACAAAATGTCTGAAAGCGGATATGAGTTGTGGATGACGGCTTGAGACTCAATTGCCGATAATATGGGTGCCAGAGGCAGGTGTAAAAGGTTCATTACCTGAATTGTGCGTTTTATATTGGCGAAAGCGTTGCCGGCCTCAATGGAAGATATTGCTGACATACCCAGACCCAGAACAGAGGATATCCGGCCCTGAGTCAGACCTAGATCTTTTCGCCTTACGCGGATGATATGACTCAGCCACAGTGCTGTCATATCAATATTGTTTGGGTAGACTAAAGTCTCTCCGTTATCAATTGAATCAAGAAGATCAAAATCCATCTTGCCGCCATCCCAGTTTGCTTATGATCTATCATAGCATGAGCTTTGGATAAACATTTCGAACTAGTCGAAATTCCATATATTTGTGAAAGTTGGTTTTATGTCTTTAAAAAATTTCTATGGTGATGAAAAATCTACGCGTGCATATCTGGTTGCTGCGGCACTGCCGGGTGAAGAGGACAGCATTGACCGTTCGCTGGACGAACTGGAGGATCTGGCTGCCAGCTGCGGCTTTGAGGTCGTAGCCAGAGTCACACAAAATGTGAAAAGTATAAGCGGCAGCAGCTATATCGGCTCCGGAAAACTGAGTGAAATCAGCGAGATGGCGGAGAATGCAGACGTGGATCATCTTATTTTCAACACGGAGTTGTCGGCAGCTCAGTTTCGAAACATAGCACAAGCAACGCCGGCTGCCGTACACGACCGTACCGGTGTTATCCTGGAAATATTCTCTGATCATGCTCGTACAGACGAAGGTAAAATTCAGGTTGAACTCGCCCGGCTGCGTTACAAACTGACCAGACTGGCCGGCAAAGGAACGGAGCTGTCCCGGCTGGGCGGTGGTATCGGCACACGTGGTCCCGGTGAGACCAAGCTGGAGCAGGACAGAAGGACGATTCAGCGGCGCATGGCTCAATTGCAGAAAGAGCTCGACCAGCTGGAACAGAGACGCAAACACCAGCGCAGATCACGTCAACGCAAAGATGCTTTGATTGCAGCGGTTGTCGGCTATACCAATGCCGGCAAATCAACGCTGATGAACAAGTTATGCGGCACGAATATACCGGCAGAGAACCGGCTCTTCATGACGCTTGATCCCACAGCTCGCAAACTGGATCTGCGTGATGGCATCAGCTATATCATGATCGATACAGTGGGTTTTATACGGGAAATGCCAAGATATTTGAAGCAGGCTTTTAAAGCGACCCTGGAAGAAGTAGTTGAAGCGGACCTGATCTTGCATTTAATTGATGTGTCGGACAGAGAAGCGGCTATGCACCGGCAGCTTGTGGACGAGCAGCTGTCTGAGCTGGGTGCGGCTGCTATCGATACATTCTATATACCCAACAAAATCGATGAGCAGTCTGAAATTGCCTATCATGACTTAATAACGTCATTACGACGCGATAAGCAAGAGAATATTTTCGCAATATCCGCACTGACCGGGGAAGGCTTGCCTGAATTGACCAAGTCCATGGCCTTGTATGCCGAAAGCAGAATGCTTTCCTTTGTGGCTGAGATTCCTTACAGCTCGTCCGAGCTGGAGGCCTATGTTCGTGAATTCGGGGTAGTAGAGCAAATTGAGTATGAGAGTGAGCATATCAGACTTAATGGTAAATTACAGAAGAGCAGAATGGGTCCTCTGGCTGCCTATGTGCAGGATTAGGAGCGCCGGTTTGCCTTGAGCTTAGCCAGTTCCGGATCTTTTTCAGCCAAAGCAATGGTTTCTTTCGCGTGCAGCCAGCTACTGACAGCAGCCATAACTTCATCTTTTGTCGAAAAATCTCCGGCATAGATGGGTTCGCCGAATTCTATGGTCAAGGGCTTACGCTGCATACGCCGCAGATGTATGGGGTGAGGCAGCGGCATGTATCTGGAGTAAATCTCATAGGCGCCGTTAATATAGGTAGGAATAATGGGAACACCGGTCTTTAGCGCCAGATAGGCAGCTCCATTCATCATTTCACCGATTTTTCCATCGTGTGTGCGGGTGCCTTCAGGATGAATCATAACTATATTACCGGTCTCCAGCATTCTTTTGGCTGCTATCAGGCCACGGATGGGATTGCCGTTGCGGTCTACCAAAATGGACCTGCCAACCCGCAGCATAATCTTGCCGAGGAGCCCATAGTCATCCTCCAGATCTGCTCCGGCCATGCAGGAAAATGAAGCGAAGTGTTCCCGGGGTACTCCGCCCATTAGCCACAAACCATCAAAGAAGGACTGGTGGTTGGCTGCGATTATATAATTGCCATCTGCCGGCAGATTCTCCTGACCCTTATAAGTCAGGCGAACCAGCATTCTGGTCAAAAACATGGCCAGGTGGTAAACTGCTTTTCCCCACCAGGTTCTTTCATACATGGTTATCTGCTTAGGAGTGTTTTTCGTACCCGCCATAGTTTTACTACTTAGCTGTTTCACAATTATTTCTCCGAACAAAGAAGAAGTCGCGTAGTAATTGAGCACATTCTTCCTGTAATATTCCACCCGTCAGCTCAACTCTGTGATTTGATGGTAAATCAAAAACGTTAGCTACAGAACCCGCCATTCCGGATTTTGGATCATAGGCACCAAAAAAGAGGTGCCTGATGCGTGCCTGCAGGATTGCTCCCGAACACATCAGGCAGGGTTCCAGGGTCACGTACAAGTCCGCATCGCAGAGACGCCAGGATTGGATCTTTCGGCTGGCAGCCTCTATTGCGATGAGCTCAGCGTGGCCTGTGGCCATTTGTGAATTTTCCCGATTGTTTCTGCCCTCTGCCAAAATGATACCATCCTGTACTATAACACAGCCGACCGGAACTTCGCCGGCAGCAGCGGCCTCACGTGCAAGCTCAATAGCTCGCTGCATATAGAGATGTACATCTTTGTCCGGGCTCATTAGCTGACTCCAAAACAACAATCATCTGGCATTTTTTTAACAAACTGCCAAAGTTTACTGTAGTATTTCTGATAGAATGTGTTTCTGATATAATACACCATGAATTCATAAATGCTTAGATACAGATGAGAGGAAGATAAATGGCCATTAAAGATGCACGCTGTATAAACTGCGGCTCACTGATACAGGTAGACAATAAAGAAGAACAGTCATATTGCATGTTTTGCAATTGTGTATTCGAAACCAGTGAGGGATTGCGCGCATTGGAAAATCCGGAAGCTTTCGAATTTCCGAATGTAGAACAAGCTGAATATGACGGACCGCTTGCCCAACGGAACAGAGCCCGGACCATCGCTCCCGCGCCTGCACAGGCACCGGTACCACAACAGCGCAAGCAGGAAATACCCTTCGAACCTAAAGTGAAAGAACTGCCTGTTCTTAAAATTCCTTTTCGGCTGAAGCTGCTTGTAATAGTCGTGCTAGTTCTGGCAATCGGCATACTGGCTGCTATCTCCCTGCCGACGATTGCTGCCCGCAATGGACGCCATGAGACAATTGCCGCCAGATTTCTACAAGAGCTGGCTGACAAAAATATCGATGAAGACAATATAAGTATTCAAAATTTAAAAAGCGACTATGTGGTGTTGGTTTTAGATGAAAAAATTACTGAAGAAGAAGCAGTCAGTATTTTTAACCAATATTGTGCAATACGTGCGGATGTGATGAAACTTGATCAAAGTTCTTTCAAAAATACTCACACTGCGGTGACCTTGCGCATCGCCACAACTGAGGGTGGCATAGAGATCGCTGAACCTGAAAACGAAAGTGCCATCGGCGGAGAAGCTTTACGGCTTTTGCCCTAAAACAAGTGTATTTTCGGGTTTTTGTTTTTTGTTTATTCATAAATGCTTAGCAGCTTGTACATTCATGCTAAGTATAATGCAATTGTAATTAGGGTTAGTTATCCTTTTTTCATACTTTTCTCCTCCATTTGAGCGAGCAGATCCGGGAGTGGTGCCTCGGATCTGTTTTAGTTTGGAGACAGATCGGCTTAATGCCGACTTACAGAGGGCCGGCTTAACCGGTCCTTTTTTTTTGCAGAAATATTGCTATTGGTCTAAATATATATTTAATTTGTTTAGTAATTAATTAATGCTGATTTGTGATACAATTATTGAACAACTGCTACATTAATCCTAAAAAAGTACTTCAGATTTCCGTTAACCTGCGTTAGCTGATTTAACGCCGACAGAATAGGCTTTACTGAAAAAGATCCACCTGGGATGGATCGCAAATAAGGCAGATATACTGCCGGGAGGTAGAAGAGTGGATAAATGTAAACGATGTGGTGCTGATTTACCTGCAAATGCGAAATTTTGCACCAGCTGCGGAGAAAAAACCGGAACTGAGATCCCGAATGTGAGTACACAGAATGTACCTGGTGCAGAAAACATACAGGGGAGTCCTTATCCGCCATATGCAGAAGCGGTGCCCAGCAGCCCTGCACCTGCATATACTGCTTACCGGGAGCCTCCAAAAAAGAAACGCTGGTGGATTCCGCTAGTAATTATCCTGGTGGTGCTGGCGATACTTGCGGGCGTCTGGTTTGCATTTGGCAACAGTATTAAATCGCTCTTCCTTTCGGACAATCAAAAATGGCAGAAGGCTGAGAAAGCAGCGGGACTGATTCCTGAAGATTCTTTGCTTTACGAGCTTAAGACTGCATCTACTGATATCCTCAACAGACCCAAAGCGGGCTATGAAACGGAGATCAGCTTCGACATCAAAGCTGACGCTTTGCCCGATGACATGGCAGGAATACTGACTGTATTGTCCGGTATGCGTTTTAATGTTCTGGCAAAAACCGATCTTAATGAGACGGATCCGCATTTTTATACCAGAGTTGCCCTGGCTAAGCGCGGAGAAAGTTCGGAGGCACTCAGTGCGGAGATTTTCGATGCCGGAGATTATCTGCTGATAGGTCTTCCTGAAATTTTGTCCAGCCCTCTCGCCATTCATAAAGACTTTTTGAGCGAAGCACTGGATGATTCCAGCGGACTGTCTCTCACGATTGATGACAGCTTCGGTTCGATGGGCGAGCTGCGAGCCAGCCTGGGAACTTTCTTCGACGAGGATCTGGATGAGATCATTGAAGAAATTAAAGAAATTTTCATTACATACGCGCAGGATGCTGAACTGGTCAAGGGCGAAGAGCTTACTATAGGCAGCGTCAGCCAGAAACTGGACTATTATATTGTATCTGTATCTGCTGACGATACTCCCGCCATGATGAAGGAGATACTGATCCTTCTGCGCGATAATAAAGCCGTTAATGCACTAATTTCCGAGCTGAGCACGATGGGCCTCTCCTTAGAAGACTCATTTGACCCTTCTGAGGAATTTGTCGACGCAATTAATGAAGCCCTTGCTGAGCTCGAAGACTATCCGGAAGATTTCAGAATTGAAATACAGCGCAAACTATACGTGGACAAGAAAAATAACGCTCAGGGCGGTGAGTTCATCCTGAAAAATTTAGAGCTGGATGAAAGCATAAGTCTGTCTTCGCTCCATGTCATTGATGGCAGCAAGCATGCCCAAAAGCTGAAGCTGGTTGATCCCTATGGCATGTCAGTTGAGTATAAGAGCGAATATACTCTGAAAGATGAGCTTTATACCGGTTCTTATACCCTCACAGGTTCGGAAGCCGGCAGCAGCATGATGGGAAATTTGAGCGGTTCATTCAGCGACTTTGGTCTGAAAAAGGCCGATAATGAACTCTATCCGGTGGGAACGCTGAGCCTTACTTA
>DIRJ01000002.1:2593-3581 GCA_002427505.1 Mageeibacillus sp. UBA5439 | reverse complement strand
GCGGATTATATCGATTTATCTGACGAAGACGCTTTGATGGGGCTGATGATGGATGAAACTATCATGACAAATCTTATGTCTGCCCTGGAAGATTTAGGTATTGATCTGAATTCTCTGCTGGGATTTGATGATTTCGATGATGACTTTTAGCCTAAAGGTGCGCGGGCTCAGCAAAGCCTGGTCCGCGCACAAAATTCTGGATAATATCTCCTTTGAGCAGCCCCAGGGCAGTATCTGTGGTATAGCCGGAGAAAATGGTGCCGGTAAAAGCACTTTGCTGAAGATACTGGCGTCGGTCCTGCCCCGGGACGGCGGCGATGTGCTGTTTGATGCGAATGACTTTTGCGTATCTCTGGATGATCTGAACTCCTGGCGGCAGCTGATAGCTTATGTACCTCAGGAACTGGCACTGGATGACCGGCTTACGGTAAGAGAAACGCTGGCATTCTGGACGTCTGCACGCGGCCTTTCAGCATCAGAGCGAAAAGAACAGATCCGGCAGGCTGCAGCAGATCCACTGATAGCAGAGTTTTTGGAAAAACCGATCAGAGAATGTTCCGGCGGCATGGCACGACGTGTCAGTCTGATTGTCGGACTACTGGGAGACCCGCAGTTGATCTTGCTGGATGAACCTTTTGCCGGAGCTGATGATCACAGCCGGGAGTTAATGTTTGAGAGGCTGAGTCTCTTGCGCTCGGGAGGGAAGACGATACTTGTAGCAGCACATGAAGGAGAGATTCTAAAGAGACTGAGTGATCGGATATTACATCTTGAAGATGCAAAAGTGAGAGAAACTCTCCTAAACAACGAATAGGCGGAGTTCATGTGAAGAAAAAACTCTCATATCTGCTCAGCATTATGCGCAAGAGTCAACGTGCTTTCCGGGCATTGATGAGACTGGAGCTGCGTGCCGCCCGAACGGCTTTGCTCCTGACTGTATTGGCTTCGATTGCTTTATCCATCTTGATCGTCAGCTTTGCCAAAGAAG
>DIRJ01000002.1:0-2349 GCA_002427505.1 Mageeibacillus sp. UBA5439 | reverse complement strand
GAAGATGATTCGGCTCTGGGTCAGATTTTAGCTGCCTATTTAGATGATCTCCGCTATATTTCAGCTATCTATTACGAAACAATGGATGAGGCTCTGGAGCGTCTGGAAGCAGATGAAACCATAGTCATACTGCGACTGCCGCCCACTCTCTTCGAGGAGACGAGAACCGGGTCACAGCGCGAGCCGGTGGAGATGTGGCTGAATCCGAGGAAGCCGGCGGAATCAGGCCAGGCTAGCTTGATAGTGCGGCAGTATGCCTCGGTTCTGGATTACTTGTACGGAACAATATTCGGATATCAGAAAGCCTATGTTGAGCTTGGCGGCGATGAAAACAGCTCATGGGACGAGGCGACCCGGCACTCTATGAATGTTCTCGTTATGTATTTTGGCCGCTATCGCTATGCAGATTTAGAAGAGTTTCGCCCTTTTAATGTACTGCTTCATACATATTCCGCTTTTTTGATTATATTCGCCTTGCTGCCGGCAATGGGTGTGCTGGCAGGCACCAGCCGTTTGGCAGGGACCTCTTACGAAGACAGACTGCTCTTGTCATGTGGACCGGCTGCAATGATGGCAGCCCGCCTGGCCAGCGGCTTATTATGGTGGCTGGTTTTGCTGGGGCCGCCGCTGCTCGCCCTGAATCTATCGGGCTTTCTTGCCGGGATGCTGCCCATTGCAGTTGTATTACTGGCGGCATATTTTACGACGGCATTGATCATGCTGGCTCTGGGCCGCATACAGGCCCCCGGTATCAGCATTATGCTGACAGGCTGGCTCACATTTTTAATTATGATAGTCTTGGGCGGCGTCATCTATCCGACTTCGATATTTCCGGAATGGCTGCACAAGGGGGCTGCCTTTACCCCCATTTTTCCGATGATGCAGTTCATCTATGACAGCCTCTACCAGCAGGGGACAGCAGGAACATGGAGTTTGCTGTCCGCTGTCTGGCCAGTGCTGCCGGCCACCGTGATTGCACTTGTTTTCGGCAGGAGACGTGTATGAAAAATCTGGCTGCGCTCACAGCGCTAAAACTCAAACTTTTATTGCGACGACCGCTGATTATGGTCTTTTGTATCATTATCCCGATACTTTTATCACTGCTGGCCGGAGCCACAGTGTCAAAAAATAACTGGTCGCATGTCAAAGCTGCCTATGTTGATCTGGCCCGGAATGGTGCTAGTGAAAAGCTCATCCGGATGTTCGGAGAGAGCGGTTTTGACTGGGAAGAGAGAGAGCTGGCGACGATCAGCAGAGCCATTGAGTTGTCCCAGCTGGATGGCGTGATCATTATCCCGGAAACATTTGGTGATCTTGAGGCAGCGATAACTATTGATGACGCTTATACCTGTAAGTTTGTGCCCGGAAAAAATGAACTGGCAGCAGATACGGTACATGAAAATTTTGTTGTGTCCGTGATTGCTCTGGCTCTGGAGGCAAAGCTGAGCCGGGATCTTCTCAAAATGGAAGGAGCGTCCTCACTGTCGGCTGAGGACCTGAGCAGGCAGCTGGAAGAAAAAACTGCAGAAGCACGTGCAGAAGGTGCCATTCTTAAATTGACTGTGCATGATGACGGCATGGAGACGGAACTCCCCCTGATTCAGGTACCGGATGTCGCGATTGAAATACTTTTTCTTTCCATCTTTTTGCTTCTCAGCAGCCTGATGCTGGCTGATGCAGCTACCCAAAGACGCCTTCGTTCAGTGCCGGGAGGCTTCCGGCGTGATTATATTGCCAGTTTAGTTTCGCTGGTTTTGGCGGGTGTTTTGCAGCTCGGTATTATGTTGGGAGTGCTCAGACTTCTGATGCCGGAAACAACCCGGCCTGCCAACTATTTTCCTGTAATGGCGATTTTGCTCCTATTTATGCTTGCCTTTGGCCAGTTTGCCGCTCTGATCCCCGGTGACCGCCGTTTTGTACCCGCATCCTTATTGCTGTTTATATCGGTTCTGGCGGGCGGCACTTTCCTGCGCCTGCCGTCATCCTGGATGGAAAAGATCGGTCAATTTACAGTGCATGGCTGGGCCCTCGCCAATCTTGCCGGAATGAAAACCCACTTATCTGTAGCTGTGGCTGCTGTTCTGGCAGCCGGTCTTATTGTAATCGCCTATCATTTGCAAAAACACAGCGAATATCTCTCTGGTTCTTAAGCCAAGCCTCTTGTGAGAACAAGTGTCTGGGAATGCCATATTTTAGCCGTTTTTGCTATGTTAAGATAACAGGTATATATTAGATGACCACTGCTTTAATAAAATACTTAAAACCCGGACAGGAAAGTTGAGCAAAATATAGTATGAAAACAGAACAGATTTTACACGGCTTCAGAGTAAGGCGCAAAAGAGAAATCAG
>DIRJ01000015.1 GCA_002427505.1 Mageeibacillus sp. UBA5439 | reverse complement strand
CCAAACTCAAGGCAGATGGTGCAAAAATTATCATTTTGCTCTCTCACCTGGGAACGGATTCTGAATCTGAAGTCAAATCAACTGATATTGCAGCTGCTGTAGACGGCATCGACATCATCATTGACGGACACTCACACAGCCCGCATTCAGAGTCGGGACCGTCCGGCAAGAGCTTTATCGCTTCAGGCGCAGACGGACTGCTGAATATCGGAAAAGCCACCGTTTCCACTTCTGGAAAGGTGAAATCAGAGGTCATCACCAAAGACGAGGCTGTCAAGTACGGAGAAGATCCTGCTATTGCTAAAACCATTAAGGATTTGCTGGCAGTTCAGGACAAGGTTCTCAAAATTGTGATCGGTAAGACGGCGGTCGAGCTGGATGGTGTCAGAGGCAATGTCCGCACCGGCGAGACCAATCTCGGCAACTTAATCACAGATGCCATGCGTGAGGCTTCGGGAGCGGATGTCGTTATCACCAACGGCGGCGGTATCCGTGCCTCAATAGAGGTCGGGGACATCACTGTCGGAGATGTTTTCACAGTCCTGCCCTTCGGCAACGCCATGACAGTTATCAAGGTAACCGGCCAGGATATTATTGACGCCCTCAACCACGGCACCAAAGCTTATCCCGGAGAAGCAGGCGGCTTCCCCCATGTTGCCGGCATGAGCTACGAAATCGCGGTTGGCTACGGCTCGCTTCCGAATATGGTTACCAATGTCAAAATCGGCGGTGAGCCGCTGGTAAAAACTAAATCATACACACTGGCTTCCAATGACTTTATGGCTGTGGGCGGTGACGGCTACACCATGTTCGCAGGCAAGGAGCAGCTGGCCCTGTATGGTTCAATGGCCTTGATCGTCGAACAATATATCACAGAGCTGTCGGAAAAGGCCGGAGACGCTGGCTTCACCTATGAGAGCGAAGGCCGCATTAAAGAATACAAGGCATCTTTTAAAGACGTTCCTTTCGGACACTGGTCTCACGAATATATCGAAAAGCTCGCTGCCGGTAAGGTCGTTAACGGCTATGCGGATGGCCTCTTCCGTCCGGACAACAAGGTCACCAGAAGGCATGCAGCCAAAATGGTGGCTGTTGCAGCCGGTCTGCCCTATGAAGGCCTGACGGCGGACTTCCCTGATGTCCCGAAAGACGACGAAATGTCACCTTATATCGCAGCCTTGACAGTAGCGGAAGCTATCCGCGGCTATACTGACGGAAACTTCAGACCCGGTGAAAACATCACCAGGGGGCATATTGCCAAGATCGTGGTCGAAGCCTTCAATCTGAAGATGGGTGATGAAAAAGTTGATTTTGTGGATACTGCAAACCACCCCATGGGCGGCTACATTAAAGTGCTGGCCAGCAACGGCATCGTCAAAGGATATGAAAACACCAAGGAATTCAAACCTGACGCGCCCCTGACCAGAGCCCAGCTGGCCAAGATCCTCGCACTGGCCATAGAAGCGGATGGAAGCGGTGCCAGGCACCTAAGTTGTTAAGTTATTGCCACTACTGCATGGAATCGTGCCTGGCACCAAACTATGCCTGGCACCAAACTATGCAGTAGTGCCGACAGTAACAGACTTATCTGATTTGAGTTGCTTAGAGCAGAATAAAGCAAAGCCTCCGGAGACTGTCTTTCCGGAGGCTTTATTTCTGCCCTGGTGTCAGGACCAGTAAGCAAACTCGTGCCTGGTTTTTTTAAAAATTATCTTTGCAGATAGTCGGGTATGCCGTCGCCGTCGGCGTCCAGCTCATAATCGATCACATCGCCACTGAAGCCCGAACCGTAGATTTCGCGGGCAGTGATGCGTTTGCGGTCGCGCTCAGCCTCGACAATTTTACCCAAAAACTGCCGGACCTTTTCGGAGCTCTTGATGTTTTTGAATGCGGCTATTCTAGCTGTCTGATCCATGGTGTGGATTTCTAGAGTACCCACCCCGAAGAGTTTCTGCCAGAGATTGCGCTTCAGATTCATGTCCAGAACGCGGTAGAGCAGGACTTCCTCCGTCTGTGTGGACAAGAAGCCGGTGCGGATGATGAAACGGGTTGGCGTGATTTCATAGCGGGTGAAAGAAAGGGGCAGACCGAGATGACGCTTGCGGTCTTTCCACAAAATCTGCTCTTCTTCGATTTCCAGTTTATATTTTCTGCGAGCCATAAGAAAACACCATCCTCAGCTTTTTGTCCATTATATCCGATTTTGCGAGAGAGTGTGCATAGAAAGGTGCCTGGCACCAATTCATGCATTCGCTATTTGTCGGAGTCAGCTGCTGAGCTTTGCCGGCCAGCTACTTCCCGGGCCAGCGTGATGATCTTGGAAAACTGCGCCCGCGTCACCTGCTTTTCGGGACGGAAGTCGCCGGTATCATAACCCGATACAATTTCGTTGCCGGCAAGTATCAGGATGTATTCAGCCAGCGCCGGATCCTGAGGCAAATCGGTGAAGCTCACCTCCGTCGGGCCCGCCTCCAGGTCAAAAGCCAGCGCCACGATTTTCGCGATGTGACTGCGCTTGATCTTATCCCACTGGCGAAAATTACCGTCCAGATAACCGGAAATAGCACCTTTTTCCGCCAAGGCGGCTATGTAAGGGGAGTACTCATCCGCCGGGCTGACATCGGGGAAGTCCGCCACTTTACCCTCATAATCCAGACCGGCCGCGATAGCAATCATCTTCGCCGCCTGCCCCCGCGTCAGATTATTCTCCGGCCGGAAGCTGCCGTCACTGTAACCGCTGATAATCCTTTGCTGGTAGAGGTCCTCGATAAAACCGTAGGCCCAGTGGGAGGCCAAAACGTCGGGAAAAGTCGTCGGCAGGACCGTCACGGTCCGGACATGGCTGCCCCGGTTGCCGGCCGCATCCACCGCCGTATATTCGACGACATAAGTGCCCGCCAGCTTAGTGCTGACAGTCTTCGGCCTGACACTGAAGACCACCGTCCCGTCCCGGTCATCCCAGGCGCGGACTCCCGCCAGCAGATCAAAGTCCAGACCCTGCAGCAGTGATACATCCGGCGCACCCTTGATCTCCGGCGCCGTCTGGTCAATCCTCACGATCCTGTCCGGTCCGTTTTTTGCCCGAAAATTAAAATCCAGAGACCCGTTGTAACCGTTAAGCCTGCCGGTGCTGGTAAACTGCCACATCCAGTAATTGTGCTCAAACTGGGGCGAGTACAAGCCGTAAATATCACTCTCCTGATTCGGCGCCCAGGAATTGTAATGAGCAACCCAGACTTCGAAGAAATTTTCCGCCTGATGCTCCCACAGCCGGTTCAGATCCAGCCGGTTCAGATACCAGTTGACGCTGGCGTAAATGCCGGCCTCGCGGTCCGCCTGCCTGATGGTATCAAGATAAGATATGGCCACATCGGTCAACAGCTGGCGCGTCGTCAGCCGCTGATAATAATTATCCTCGGTGTCCCAGTAAATCGGCAGCTCAAGCTCCTTGCCTTCCAGAAGGTCCAGAGTCATATTAGCCTCGACCTTGGCCTCGGCCACCGTGTCGGCGCGGCTGAACCAATAAACGCCGACGGGCACGCCGCGGCTCTTGAACTCAGCGTAATGCTGCTCAAAATGTATGTCCGCGACTTTGTTCTTATCGTGACCGTAACCGGTAAAGCCGATGCGGAGGATGACGCCGTCGATCTGCTGGCAAAGAAGATCGTAGTCGATCGCTTTCGGGTTTTGCCATTCAGAAATGTCAATGACCAGATAGGCATTATCGGGAACTTGCAGGGCTTCAACGCCGGCGGTCACAGCGGGCACACCTGCCGGCTGCGGGCTTGCTGTTTGTAGAGAAAAAGCCGAGCCGCCGGAGGGCAGAGCTTCGCTTTCTGTTTGTGTGGAAAAAACGGATGCAGTGCAGGGTGCGGCTGTCTGCAGAGGCGCAGACTCGTCTGCAGACAGAGGCTGGGGTCCGCCCGCCTGCGAATAATAAGACTCGAGCTCGGCCTCGGTCAGCACAGTCAGGTCCGCAGCCTGTACCGCTCCGCCCGCCGGCGTCGCCAGGCCCAGGAGCAGGCAGGCAGAGACCAGAATTACAATCGCTTTACCAAGCTTCGATTTTTTCCTATGCATCATAAGCATTCTCCTTAAAGTCAGCAGCAGCCGCGGCCCGCGCCGCCACCACCGCACGATCAGGTTTTATCTAATGTGAGATTTGTCTGTCAGCACAGTAAATCATAGCAAAAATACACCTTCCGCGTGTGACAGTCAGATTAAAAGTCAGCCCGGACCGGCTTTATCAGAAAAATCCGACAAATTGACAGCTATTGTCTGCTCTTGTCGAAAACTCCCTGGCCGGTCCCTTGATCTGCTTGTCTAGAGTGGAGGCAGCAGTAAAAAACGCAAGCGCAAGAATAAGAAAGGAAGTTGAAGCATGAAGAAAAGATATCTGGCGGTTTTCCTGACCCTGATCATTGTACTGGCGAATGTGCCGGTTTTTGCCGCAGGCACAGGCACCCTGACCATCGAGAACGCAAGTGTGGGCAAAGAATACTCGGTCTACAAGATTTTCGATCTTTCACCGGCGGAAAGTGCCTACCTCTACAGCATCGAGGAGAGCGACCCTTGGTATAGCGATGTCGCAACTGATGCCGGCTCGCCTTTTACTCTGAGACTTATGGCGGAAGGCGGCAGTGAATACAATGTCTCGGTAAAAGAAGGAGCTGATGTTATCGCCTGGTTGCAGACGAAAATTGCAGACAAGGGAGATACCCTGGCCGCAGATACAAGCAAAACCGCAACGACGGCCCGCCTGGGATTCACAGACCTTGACTATGGCTACTACTTTGTCAGCAGTGAATTGGGCAGCGTTGTTACCATCAGCAATCTTGCCCAGGATGTAACGATCATTGACAAAAACCAGAAGCCCGGTCTGGGCAGCAAGGAGGTGTCTGCCGGCCAAAGCGGGAGCTGGTCTGCAGCTGCGACAGCAGGCATGGGTGATACCGTGCACTTCAGAATCAAGGCTTTCACACCCAAGTATCATGGCGACAAGAAGGTATATGAGTATAAGTTTGTCGATCAGTTGGACCCGGGCCTGACCTTTGATAGCAGTAGCATCAATTTTAAACTTGATGGAGTTCCTATAGACAATTATTCAATTGCAGTAGACGGGCAAACTGTTACTATTTCGATTAAAGTACATGGATACATCAGCTACCCGGCCAATGCTGAAGTCGAAATCAGCTATGCAGCTACTGTTAATGAAAACGCCCAGCCTGACAACGGAAACTCGGTTTCCATGAGCTGGACGGAATTTGATTCTTCTACAGACCCCACAGACCCGAACAATCCACCTGTCCCTGCCAGCGAAAACCTCCCGGAAGACGTCGCAGCCAGCGTTTATGTCTATGGTTTCCATCTGCAAAAGTATCAGGATAGCGTTGATGAGGGAAAGTATCTGGAAGGTGCGGAGTTCAAGCTGTTTGATGCAGTCAGTGGCGGCAAGGAAATAGGGCTGGTGCAGAGCACAGATGGTCAATATCGGCTTGCTCTGGGTGATGAAAGCGGTGTTCCGATCGCGGCCGGCACAGCCAGCATCTTTGGTCTGGATACGGGGACTTACTGGCTGGAGGAAACATTTGTTCCGGTCGGATTCAACCCCCTGAAAGAGCGGGTAAAGGTTGAGATTAGTGAGGACAACACCTTAGGCGGCTACCTCATAGATACCATAAATGTTGTCAACAAGGCGGGGATCATCCTGCCCGGCACCGGCGGCATCGGCAGCTATATCTTTTACTTGGCAGGCGGCCTCCTGATGCTGGCGGCCCTGCTTTACCTGTTAAAAAAGAGCAGGCCTGCTTCTCCGAAGAAAGTGAAGTAATGGGAAGCGTCGGTTTAGTTGGAGGAGGGCCTGAGCCCTCCTCCGGCCAGGTATTAATCAGTCGAGGCTGGTGTTTTTATGAAAAACAAAATGAGCATCCTGCTGCTTTTGTCAGTATTTTTGCTTGGCTTAGCGATCGTTCTGTATCCGCTGGTCAGCAATTATCTGAATTCCAAGACGCAATCGCGGGCGATTTCCAGCTATGGAAACGCGGTAGCGGCGGCGAAAACGGCAGATTACAGCCGGCTTTTTGCGGCAGCGGATGCCTATAACGAAAGCTTGCGGGACCTGGCCTTTCCTTTGACCGATTACGAGCAGCTTGAGGGTTACCGGCAGATGCTGGCCCTGGAGGGCAGTAATGTCATGGCGCGTATCAGTATCGAAAAAATCGATGTCGACCTGCCCGTCTGTCATGGCAGTTCGGAAGCGGTCCTGAGCATAGCGGCCGGCCACCTGCAGGGTTCCAGCCTGCCGGTCGGAGGTGCGGGCACCCACGCGGTGCTGACAGCCCACCGGGGTCTGCCCAGCGCCCGGCTGTTTTCGGATCTCAACCGGCTGGAGGCTGAGGATATTTTTCAGATCAGTGTGCTGGACCGGAAGCTTCTCTACCGGGTGGAGGAGATTGTCACAGTAAAACCGGACGAGACGGACCGGCTCCGCATAGTTCCGGGGGAAGATTATTGCACTCTCTTTACCTGCACACCCTATGGCATCAATACTCACAGGCTGCTGGTGCGTGGAAAAAGGCTTGCCGATGGCGAGAGCGGGGTCATTGAAGATGAAGTAATAACATCATCACGTAAGTATGATGTAGATTTTTTGCCGGCCCTGACCCTGGTCTTCGCTGCAGTCCTGATGGCCAGGCTGACGGCCCTGCTGGTCAAGTACAAAAGAAGGGAGATTAAAAAATGACTGACAGAGAAAAGATAAGAGAGGATTTTTATGAAATTTTCTAAGACAGGAAAATCCCTGTTTCTTATGGCCGGCCTGGTATTGCTGCTCCTTAGTATGAGTCTTGCGGTTTTCGCCGGCGGTGCACCTGGCCTGGCTGCTGCTAAAGGCTCGATCAGCCTCGACCTGCGCGACCCTCTCGATGCCGGTGCCATTGACGGGGCCTGCTTTAGCCTCTATGCAGTGGCTGAACCCGCTCCGGCCGCTGCGCAGGAGTCTTTGGTTTATACATCTGCTTTCCAGGCTTGCGGGATCGCGTTGCCTGCTGAGTTAGCGGTCGATTACGCTCAGCTGTTGGCGGACTATGCCACAGACCAGGAGCTGGCTGCGGCCGATCGGCAGACCAGTGAGGCCGGCAGACTTTGCTTCTCCGGGCTCGCTGCCGGCCTCTATTTGCTGGTCCAGGAGGGGAGGGTGGCAGGCTATTATGAGGCCTCGCCTTTCCTTGTATTACTGCCGGCGCCGGACGCTGCAGGGAGGATGTCCTTTGCGCTGGAGGCTTATCCCAAGATTGAGAGAAAGGC
Source organism: Mageeibacillus sp. UBA5439 (assembly GCA_002427505.1). Taxonomy (GTDB): domain Bacteria; phylum Bacillota; class Clostridia; order Saccharofermentanales; family DTU023; genus DTU032. The sequence goes on along the minus strand of DIRJ01000015.1, from coordinate 9,302 downwards.
TGATCCGGAGCCGCCCGCGCCGCAAGAGACAGAGCCCGAGCTGACGTCACCTGCTGTGACGGATCCCCTGCCTGAAGCTGAGTCTTCGGATCCGCCGGAAAGAGAAAAGATTCCTCAGCCGGTAAAAACTGATCCTCCTGACCCGGAAGAGCCCCGGCTGATTCAGACCGGTCAGGTCAACTGGCCGGTGCCGCTGCTGGCGACAGCAGGCTTGCTCCTCTTCGCCTACGGCTGGCCGGTGCTTTTCGCTAAGAAGGATGCAGGCGGGATGACCGGCAGACCGGTGGCGGCGGAGCTTGAAGCCGGGGCAGCGGATCCTGCTAAGACGGCGGAGGCAGAGGATGCTACTGACGAAAGCCAGGCTTAGACTGGGTGCTTTTTTTCTGGGGCTAGCCCTGGTGCTTGCAGCCCTGCTCCTGCTTTTACACAATAAGGGGCAGGACAAACGGGCTGCGGGCAGCTCGCAAAGAGCTCTGGCCGGCCTCTGTGCTGTCAGCAGTGACGGGCAGACGGCCGGAGCTTTTTCTGAAGCGCCGGGCAAAGAAGCGGGGCGGGACTCGGGGTTGACTGCCGAGCCGCCCGGCAGGATAACCGGCGGCTTGCCGGCTAAGCAGGAGGCCGGGGCCGGCTCTGCCACTGCTATGCCGGTCATCGAGCTGGACGGCCATGCCTATATCGGTTATGTGAGCATTCCGGCCATCGATCTGGAGCTGCCGGTGTTAGCCGACTGTGACCGGGAAGGCCTGAAGATAGCGCCTTGCAGGCAATTTGGCTCGATTGACACTGATGACCTGACGATAGCAGGACATAACTACGACAGCCAATTCGGAAAACTGCAGCTTCTGCAAGTCGGTGACCGGGTGACCTTTACCGATGTGGCGGGCAGGGTCCGCCACTATCTGGTGGCCGGCCGGGAGCTCGTGGCGGCAAGTGCGCTTGAAGCGGTCAGGAACAGCAGCTGGGATATGACTCTCTATACCTGCAGCTATGGCGGCCGCCAGCGCCTGCTTATCCGCTGCAGGAGCGGCTCGGCCGAGCCGGCCGGTAAGTTCAGGCTTAACTAAGATGTATGGCTGCAAATAAACTGAAAGCCGGGTCTCTGCCAGGGCATGTCCTGAACCCCGTCCGGTGTCCACCACAAGTGCTATAGTTGAATTGTCAGATCACCGCAGGCCAGCCTGAGCACAGGAGGGACCGGTATGTTTATCCTTAATACAATGATTACTGTTCTGAAGGCAGACCTTGAAAAAACCGTAGACGTCTTCTTCCAGGCTGTCTTTTACGGCCTTATTTTTCTGGTCTTTTTTATACCAATTGCCCTGGTCGTGCGCTTTTTTACAAGTATGGGCCGCGATAGCAAAATAGCTAACATCAGCAACAAGATGCGCGAGCTTGGCGTGTCCGAGGTTGTTTTGCGTGCGGTCAACAAGGAACAAGTTGATGATACGGTTAAGCGGGCCCTGATCGGCCATATTCTGGCGGGAGATCTGGGAATGCTGGCGGGGGCCGCCTCCGGCGGTGCGCGGGAACAGGTGACTTCCCTGACTTTCTGGATTCGCTACAAGGATGGCAGCAAGGAAACGATTGAACTGACCCCCAGGGATCATCTCTGCCAGCGCCTGCTGCAAATGATCGACGATCAGGATTTCTCCGACTGGTAGCAGCTAAATAATAGCTCGAAAGAGGAATCTCCTCACCTTTTCCTGTGCCTGCAAGTGTGTCTGGCAGCTGACTGGTGACCAATTTTTCTCCAAAAAGAAATTAAATCACGATAAATTGCAAAAAACTGCAATTTAACCCGGATATCTTTTCGTTTTCTGACATATATTCGTTCGTCGATTTTAAGTTCTGAAATTGAAATCCCTAAATCCTGCAAATATTTCAAGCAAAAACTTTACTTTCTGATAATATGTAATGTGATGATAAATTAGGTATAAGTATTCTCTCTAGCTGCCTCCGGCAGTGATTTTAAAGGGAATACCAGCAAAAAACAGCAGTTTTTTAGATTATTTCATGTTTGGGAGTACATAAAAATGAAAAAGAATATTATTAAGTCTTTATTGAGCCTTATTCTGAGCGTGAGCATGCTCTTGACCGGCTTAGGTCTGACCGTGCACGCCAGTGTAAATGGAGATCTCGGTGAACAGACAGAAACAGGAGTTTCCTCTGAAACTGCTGCACCGACGAAAGGCGAGTTCGGGGAAAAAGGAGCAGAAATCGATATACCTACCGATTTTAAGGGCTCAGGCGAGGATTATGGAGTGTTTGCTGAGGAAAATCAAATTGCTCTGACGGAATTTAAGTTGACTATTGTTAATAAAGATTATACGGAAGTTGAAATTTACAACAACTATAATGATGAACTTGATGTAAAACAGATTAATGCTGCGAAAATATCGTATACCTTCGCCATACCTGAGGGACTTACGATAAATGCAGGATACACATATACAATTGATCTGCCTGTTTTTTTTGATAAAAGCCAGGATACGAGTTCGCATCCAGAGCCAATTACAGTAGGTGATGATGCCGTAGAAATTGGTGCTTTTGTTATCCAGAATGGCAAAGTTTTTATTACCTTCAATAAGCATGCCAATGAACATGATGATCAAAAAATTAATGTTTTTATATCAGGTAAATTTGATACAGAGATTTTCAAAGGAGTGGAAGAGGTTAAAATAGAAGTTCCGTACAGTGATGAGACTTCTTTCAGTGCTACAATTCGCCCCAAGAAAGATGCGTATGTTGGCGCAGACAGCAAAAAGCCTGGACTAGGCTATATTTACAATGACCAAAATGAAAAAGAGTATGTGGAGAAAAATCCAACTCATGTCGATTGGACTGTTCGTGTCAATGATAATGCAAAAGAGCATACAGGTGTCAAAGTTGTTGATACATTAGGTGAGGGTTTAGTTCTTGTTGCTGATAGTTTTGTAGTTGAAAAGATTATCCGTGACTATCAAAATAATGAAACAAAGGTTCCTGCTACTAATTACACAGTAACACCTGATGCAAGTGGATCAAGGTTTACTCTGGAATTTGTTGGCGACAGCATAAAGCATGCCTACGACATAACCTATACAACAGAATTGACGAAGCCGGAAGCTGGTAGTCAACGCGAATTTAAAAATGCTGCGAAGATTATCTACGATGGAAATGAAGATGGTACCGATGTTAGTGAGGAATTCACTGGTGCATGGTCCGAAACTATTCCGGCTATTGAGAAAAGTGGTGCAACTACTGATGATCCACATGTGATTGATTGGACGGTCAAATATAATTTCGGCAAAGAAAACCTTGGTACTGTAACACTTACCGATACTTTATCTACAGGGCATGGAGAGCTTATTTCAGGCACTCTCCTTGTTTACGAAGTTAATACTGATATAGACGGAAACATCGTTGGCGGTTTGGGTGAGCCAATAGATGATTATGATTTAGATATAAATATCGTCGGCGGAACCTTTTCAATCAAGAACCTAGATGCTGCTAGTAAAGCTTATTACATTACCTTCTCGACTACTGTGCCTGTTGGCCTTAATGAAACAATTACTAATACCATTTCTGACGGTGATGGTGAAGAAGCAAATAAAGCTTCGGACACTGTTACTGTCAACACTATACCTACCGGTGGAAAAGTTGGCGAGCAGTTAGTTAACAACGAAGGCAATCCTTACATCGAGTGGACGATCACGATGAATAAGGAGAATATAAATGTTGGTTCAATAACAATTGCTGATTTGTTTGATCAAACCCTATTAGATTTTAGTCTAGAGAAAATTTTAAAGGGTAAATATTTGCTTGAACTGCGATATGTACATGATGATGGCCAAGAAACTCAAGAGGCTCGAGGCACAGAACCTGAATATAAATATGATGTAGTTTCTTCGGATTACTCAATAGCTCCATATACACCAACAGATACCACCGATACTCGATCAGGCTTCAAGCTTACGATCAATAATGCTGGTAATAAAACATATAAATTTGTTTACCGTACCTACTACACTCTCAAGGGAATGCAGGAACCGGAGTTAGCAAATAAAGCTGAGCTTAAATTCTGGACTGAGAATGACGGAAGTGGTAGTGGTATTGGAGACGGAAAAACTTTCACTGCTAAAATTACTGGCCCCAAAGCCGGCATTACAAAGTCTGGTGACTATGTTTATGGCAAGGACGATAATGGAAATGATGACAAGAAAAAACAATATATCCAATGGTCAATTGTTATCAATGAGAGCAGAATTGAATTTACCAATTTATCAGTGAAAGATGCACTGACCTCTGACAATAAAGCCAATTTCACATATGATCAAAATTCATTTGTGGTCGAGGATATCAGCGATGCTGCATCCCTTAAAACATTAACACTCGATAAGGATTATACTTTGACATTTAATAGTAATAGTAATCCTAATAGTTTTGAAATTATCTTCAATAACTATAATGAACTTTCTCAAACAGGCGTTCTGCCCAGCAATGCCAAATTCAGAATCAGCTATCTGACAACTGTTGATGACATAACAAATCAAAAACATGAAAATGAGGCATCACTCATCTGGCAGGGCGGAACAGAGACTAAAGGAGATACTGTTCCGGAACGTACCTCCGGAATAGAGAAGGCTGCCAATATTGAGATAGATGAAAACGGCAGCAAAATCATCAATTGGACAATTGATTTCAACAGCAAAGAGAATGTTTTGAAGGACGTAAAACTGACGGATACTTACTCCTCTGTCGGTACAAAACCAGGAATAAGCAGCATCAAGCTCCATAAGCTGGTGGGTACTAGCTATGTTGAGCAACCGCTTGCAGAGGCAGCAGTAACTTTTAATGATACAGAAGGTACTTTTACTGTAGATATTGGCAACATTGACGCTGTCCCCTACAGACTGACCTATATAACAACTTTATCCGCAACACAGGAGCAAAGCGCTGTTGTTAGTAACTTGGCAAAGATTACGTATACAGGCAACACAGACGGTGAAACAGACAGCAAAGAAATACCTAAGCCTGAGTTAGTCATTGATAAGAATGCGACAGGTCTTGAGAAGCCCAATGAAGAAAATAACCTTATAAAACCTGTTATTTCCTGGAAAATAAAGGTCAATACTGGAAACGACAGTGATAATACAAATAATATTGTTAATCTGCAAAATGCAGTTTTGAAGGACATCATACCTGAAGATCAAAGTTTATTAGAACGCACGATCTCAGTATCAAGGGAAGGAGACGTTGATTTTAAATTAGACGAAGATAATATTAGCTCAACGCCAAACAGCATTACTATCAAGCTTCCGGACGGTGCTTACGAGTACGTCGTGACGTTTCAGACTGAGATCACGGAATATCCGGCATTCTCGTATGCCTATAGTCATGAGATTGAAGCATTAGGCTTTGATCCGGCAAAGGACCCGAAGAAGCTTGATCGTTATTTTAACTATGTTGAACTAACGAATACCATTGGCGATGGTGATGATGCAATTGAGACAAAGGCCAAGGATGATGCTCACCAAGATTACTTTGCGGATGGTACCAACAACAATAACTCAAAAACAGCTGCTGTTAATGAAGATACAGAAAACATCGACTGGACAGCTACAGTCAATCCTCTGGGCTTGACCATCAAGAATCCAGTCATAACTGATACCTTGAGCAAAAATCAGTATTACTTGGAAGATTCAGTCGTTGTCAAAGCAGGGGAGGCGACACTTACGCCTTCAACAGACACGGTTCCCGGTGCTTATACTTTGACTTTTGGAGTGACAGAACAAAAAGAGCCGACATTTACAATTAAATTTAAAGGTGAAAATAACTTAGAGGAACTGATTGACAAACCCATTACGGTGTCTTATTCAACTAGGTTGAACCCCGATATGATTGGTAATATTACTGTATCAAATAAGCTTAAATTGACCGGTGGCGAAGCCGGTAAAGAGCTTTCAGAAGTTACGAAATCAACGACAACCAGCCAATGGACATATGGTGGTGGCGGCAGCGGCCGTACCCTGACCTTTGTTCTGAATAAAAAGAATCCGGGAGGAACAGGTATCCCCGGTGCAGTGTTTAATTTTGAGCGATTTAATACTGCCGGCACCGTGGCAGATTCGATCGACGTGACAACGGATAATAGTGGTAGCCATACATTCTCAAACGCCAGAGCCGGTCGCTATAAAGCTACAGAGATTTCTACGCCGCAAGGTTATGTTAAGTTGACAGAACCGATTTACCTGATTGTAGGGTATACCTCAGTAGATAATGTCTTTGAAATTAAAATCACTGACTCAAGTTGGGCTGAAGCCACCAGTAATGTGGCAAGTTCTGATGGAAACATTTTGACTATAGAAAATCAGCACAAGGCAATTAACTTCGCGCTGGAAGCAAAGAAAACTCTAGAGGGGAATAAAGAACTGACAGCCGGACTATTCTCGTTTGAGTTATACAAGGTACTGCCGGAAGGGCCAGACCCTGCGTTTGAACTTCTTCAAACTAAGAAGAACGCTGCACCGGAGGCTGGAGAAGAAGCAGGCAAAATCAAATTTGATGCGATTCCCTATAATATGCCCGGGGAGTACATGTATCAGATAAGGGAAAAATTAAATCATCTGAATGACACTTCGTATCTTGAAAATGATAAATCTCATGGCGTGACCTTTGCTGAGACTGTACATGACGTTACTGTAACAGTAACAGCTGACGATGCAGGAAATCTAACAGCGACAGCTTCTTATGGTGAAACTGTCCCTGCGTTTGTTAACCGCTATCTTGCCGCTCCTGTTTCAGTTGAATTAAAGGCAAGTAAAACACTTGAGGGGCAAGATCTTAAGCCTGAACAGTTCAGCTTTGAATTAACTCAGCTATTGGATGATGGCGAAGAAAAATTTATCGAAACTGTCTCCAATACTGTTGATCTTAATGGCGTTGGACAGATTGTATTTGGGCAGATTGAATTTACGAAAATAGGTACTTACACTTATATTATCCGAGAAGTCAAAGGTTCGCAGGGCGGCATTGATTGGGATGCAAGCGTATATACTGTTACAGTCGTTATTACTGACGATGGTGAGGGGCATTTGCATGCGAAAGTGATTTACCCCAAACCAGATATTACTATTACAGGAGGCGCAGGAAATACATCAGACTACATTACTATAGATGGTACGCCACCGGTATTTTCCAACAAATATGCTGCTGCAGACGGCACCATTAATCTCTTCGCAAGAAAAACGCTCAAGGGGCAAAGCCTAAGAGAAGGTCAATTCGAATTTGAGCTGCGTAATGATGATGACGTTTTGTTAGAGACTGTTAGTAACGATGCCAGCGGCAATGTTGTTTTCTCAGCTCTCACATATAAAGACAACGATGGTGAAGGCGAGCATCGTTACACAATCCATGAGGTTAAAGGATCGCAGGGTGGCGTCACTTACGATGAGACAATCTTTGATGTTACGGTTACTGTTGTCGACAATAAGAATGGTGAGCTGATCGTTACACCTGTGTACATGAAACGTTCGGCTAATTCTCCGGATGATGATCCAATTGAGGTTGAAGTGGCAGTCTTTGAGAACTCTTACTCAGCCAGATCCACAAGTGCCGGTATTGAAGCAAGAAAAACTCTGGACGGAATGACCCTTGCAGCAGATCAATTCGAGTTCGAATTGATCGACAAAGCTACAGGTGAAGTCATCGACACAGCTAAAAATAAGGCCGATGGCAGTATCAGCTTTAGAGTACTAAACTATGGGGGCACTGGAAGTCGCACCTACGAATATGTTATCCGAGAGATTCAGGGAGAACTGGGCGGAATCAGTTATGATTCTAAGTCCCATGAAGTTAAGGTTCACATAACAGATGATCGTGCAGGCAATCTGTCCGCTAAAGTGGAATATCCTGACGAAACACGTCCGGTTTTTACAAACACCTATAAGGCGGCAGCTACCAGTGCTGCCGTCACCGCCCACAAGACCCTGACCGGCAAGACCCTGACAGCAAATCAGTTCAGTTTTGAACTGGTAGACAAGGACGGCAAAGTTCTTGAAACTGTGAAGAACAAGGCCGACGGCAGCATCAGCTTTACCGCACTTAACTTCGACACTGCGGGCGAGAACAGCTACACCATCCGCGAGGTCAAAGGCAAGGAAACCGGCATCATCTATGACCGGACGGAATACAAAGTGACTGTCAAGGTCACTGATGATCAGGAAGGCAGGCTCAAGGCTGAAGTCGTTTATGCCCAGGGCAAAGCGCCGACCTTCACCAATATTTTCTCCACGGAAGACACGGGATCACAAATCCCGACCGAGCCGGACGATGGATCCGAACCTGACCTTCCCCATACCGGAGAAGGCAGAAGCACTTCAGCTCTGGGACTGGCACTGATCCTGGCGGGACTCGCCCTGGGCCTGTTCGCCTGGCTGCAGCAGCGTCCGCGCAGAAGATATAACGGACGTTAACAAGGGTAGTTCTGTCTGACCCAAACCAGGCAGTTTTCATACCTGAGCGATGCCCGGGAGAGATCTCTCCCCGGCGTCGCTCTATCTTAATTAAGAGGAGATTATTTCAGATAGTTTCACTTAAAGCAAATCGCCTCTGAGGGCTTCCTCAGAGGCGATTTGCTTACCCGGTTTATTTGTGCTTCAGCTAGGAGAACCGGCTGGAGACCTCATCGAGATAGGCCTGCCAGCGGCTCTTCGAATAGTCGACCAGACGGAACTGTTTCCTCCGGTAATCCTCCTCCAGATATTCAGCAACATTTTTCATCAGGAAAAAATGGATTTTCTCGCTGGACCCGTCCTGATTGATCATATAAAGCAGACACAGGTCCCTGGTACAGAGAATGACCGCATTGGACATGGAAGTATAAATCAGTCTGCTGCGCCGGCGCATTTCCGGATTGACCTCCGCCTCCAGCCGCTGCAGAAGCTCGACCCGCCTTTCTTCAGGAATACTGACAAGGCCGGTCAAAGGCACGATCGCCTTTCCCGACCGGGAAAACTCAGAGACAGCGGCACTGGAATAGTAAAAATCGGCATCCGACTTGATGACGGCGTGGAGAAAATTCTGCATCCGCTCCCGCTCTTCCGGTGACGCGCCGGTCTCTGCCATCTCACCGGCTGTCAGCACATAATTAACCGGCACGAAATTATAGACAGCCTGCAGGCCACGGTCGAGCAGGCCTGTCAGCAGGGCAGGATCCTGGTCCAGCAAATGCCGGGCTTCTTCCCCGTTAAAACTCTGCTTGCGGCCCCAGCTTTTGTCAATAAACTGCAGAAAACGCAGGAGGTAGTTTTTGTTCCGGATCA
>DIRJ01000038.1:123168-123620 GCA_002427505.1 Mageeibacillus sp. UBA5439 | reverse complement strand
CGGAGGCGCAGGCTCAGTAGAAGTCAGCAACGGCTTTGTGTTTGCCTTCGGAAGCAGTAATGCCATCATCCCTAATGTCATTCAGATGGATTTCAATGCGCAGCCACATATAAGTGGCGATGCAGTTGTCTGCGTATTGAGCAATCCTGGCGGGAAACCGGTGTTTACAGAGGGTACTTCAACAAAGCTCACTGCAAATTCCGGCTCAGCAGTAGTATGGGCTCAGAAAGGCAGTGAGGCAGGTATCAGCTATCAAAAAGGAAACAACAAAGGTTTCTTTGCTATCGGTGGTGTCACTCTTGTTGCGGCGGAAACTATAAGCACAATCAGCACAGAAGCAACTGCAAAAGTTACGATAAGTCCATCAAGTGAAGCATCGCCTGAGACGTCAGACGAGACTAGATCATCAGTCGACAGCTCGCCTGCATCAGCGACCACTAGCTTGCAGTCTG
>DIRJ01000038.1:30722-123006 GCA_002427505.1 Mageeibacillus sp. UBA5439 | reverse complement strand
AGATGAAACAGAATCTCAGGTCAAAGATGTGACGATCACTACAAAGGAAAGCAATATTAGCGGCAGCAATCCGGGAAAAAGCAAGAATATTCCCGTTTTGATCCGGATAGCATTAGTCGCCTTAGCTCTATTGTTAATAGTAGCAGTGATTATTATTTTGCTCATGAGAAAGAAGCAATAAGGGCAATTTAATCAAAGTATCAAGCTAACCTTCACAAAACTTTTTAATGGGAGAATCTTAAAATGAACAGAGAGCGAAAACACTTTATATTTACACTAGCTCTGACCCTGGTCATATTGTTAGTGACGCTTGTGTCACCCGTAACAGTTCAGGCTGCGGAGATTAAAGTAAATACCGAACAGCAATTGCGAAATGCCATAAACAATGTCTCTGACGGCGACATTATTAATGTGACAGGCAACATAGATTTGAAAGACGGCCAGCTATGGGTTAAGCACAACAAGGCCTTTACGATTACAACTAAAAACAATTCAGTTATCATGACAGGAGATCACTATTTTCTCCTCCTTCAGAACGGTGCCACGGTCACTCTGGCTGGCAATATCAGGGTGCAGTCCAAGGCAAAAAGTGCAACAATTTTTGTTGAAAATTCAAGCTTTTATCTAACAGAAAATGCAGTGCTCAATTGCAACAATACTCTTTATGGGATTTACAGTCCTGAAAAGGGCAGAGTTATCATCAGTGGCGGCAGCATTAATGTCAGTGCCAGTGGTGGTAAATATGACCAATACTACGGTATCTATGCAATGAAGAGCTCAACTGTTGGTATGAACGGCGGAACAGTTAAACTTACGGGTACGGGAGATAATGTTGGTATTCTTATTCATGACAGCGTGGCAACTGTATCCAATGGTAAAATCGACGTCGCCGGCAGTGCTGGCCAGGGTATATGGGCTGAATCAGCTACCGTGCTTATGAGCGGTGGCGAAATCAAAGCCACTGGCAGCAGCAGTTCAACAGGCATAGAGCTTTTTAAGGCTAAACTGAATATGGCAGGCGGCAGCATTAGTGCTACAGGATCTAGCGAAAGCTGGGCTATAAAAGCACAGGAAAAGAGCGAGATAGTTATTTCTGATGCTGCCCCGCAGGAGATCAGAATCTCGGGAGGAACAAGTGGAGTTACCCTGGTAGACGGATGTCTGGCCGATATAAATATCTCCAAATATGTCAAGATAACCGGCGGAGTGCACGATAAGTACGCATCCATGATTGGCAAGCTGCCGGAGCCGGTTTCTCTGACAGCCGGGAAGACCGGTAAGCTGCAGCTGCTCAGCGGAGATCTGGGGGTCAAATACCTGATCGATGCAGCGACCTCTTCCCAGCTGGAGGCGAAAGCTGCTTCAGGCGATAACAGCTATTCTCTCTATTCCAATAATGCAGGAACACATTATCTTGTAGTGGCAGGAAAAACTGACAGTGGGGGCAATACCCTCAAACTGCGTATTCCGGTTACTGTTAAGGCTGCTGCTGCTGTGATAATACCCTTCTCCGACGTCAAGGAAAGCGACTGGGCCTGTGATTACATTATGAATCTATATGACAAGGGTATCATCAAAGGTTACCCGGACGGGACCTTCAGACCCAACCAAGAGGTTACAAGAGAGCAGGCAGCCAAGATGATTACACTCGGGGCAGGGCTGAAGTATCAGGGGAAGAAAGCAAATTTTCCCGACGTAGATCCAAACGGCGAAATGTCACCCTATATTGCCGCGCTGGTAGAAAAGGGAGCAATCAGGGGTTATCCGGATGGCAGCTTCCGGCCTAAACAGAGCATTACCAGAGGTCAGATCGCTCAGATTGTGGCCAAGGCTTTTGATCTGGAGATGGGGAAACTGCCGGCGAACTTTAAAGACCTGCCGGCAGGTGACGCCGGCAAATATATTAAGATTCTGGCCAGTAACGGTATCGTCAAGGGCTACTCGGATGGTAGCTTCAAGCCCCGGGGAGTGACAACACGGGCACAGTTTTGTAAGATCCTGACCATAGCAATGGCTGTCTCAGGAGTTCAGACGGCAGAATATTATAGTACAATTACTATTTCAGGCCGCGATATATTAACTCCGGCTATAGCAGCAGCCCAGGCACTGATTGATGTATTGCCGGATAATCAGGACTTACAGACCAAGCAGGATCTGCAGACAAGGCTGGATGCGCTCAAGTAAAAAAGCCTACTGAGGCGAGGTGAACAGATACACTTTTTTGCTGCAAAAATATGCAATCATTACAGAAAGGTTACAAGTACCCGGAGGATCGGCTATATTTGTATTTCCACTAAATAAATTATGAAATTTGTTAATTCTTGCTGTATAATTAAATAATGTTTAGCTATAAGATCTTGCAAATGACTGTAGGACTCACACCCGAGGACTAAATATTTAATACGGATTAGTCGAAGTATATACAAAGCCGGGAGAATAACAGATGCCGATTAACATATTGCTAGTTAGCGATTCAGCAGATGATCGCCAGAATATTAGAGAGTCTTTGAGTGAATTTAATGTACTGACAGCAACTAGTGAAGAAGAAGTTAAGCGGGTTTTTGAAGATCAGGAAGAACTATATTTGATGCTGCTCGATTTGGATATACCGACTTTGGACGGAATTCAACTTCTGAGAGCTTTAAAGTCTGACGAGAGACATAAGTATTTACGCACTATTATTCTGAGTGATTGTGATCAACGCAAAACAGCGGCAGAAGAGCTGGCGCTGGGCATAGTAGACTGCTGTCAGAAACCACATAATTTAAAATATTTAGAAGCAAAAGTCCGTATTCATGCGGAAATGATTAAATATCAGGAAACGATCAAAAAGCAGGCTCAGGACCAATCAATGGTTCTGGAGACGATTTTTGAGCAGGTGCCCATAGGAATCGGGTTATCTCTGGACGAGGGTTCTGACCTGGGCGGAGCCAATAAGCTTTTTAATTATAATCCGGAATTCTTGAAAATCTGTAATAGATCAAAAGAGGAACTGACAAGTGCCGGCTGGAATGCCATAACGCATCCTGATGATCTGGCTGAAGAAACAGAGTTGTTTCAAAAACTCATGAGCGGTGAGATTGACAGGTATTCATTGGATAAGCGCATTAAAATGCCGGATGCCTCTTTTAAATGGGTTCACATCATATCGGTTACACTTAATTTTTTGGGCACGGAGGGCTTCCATTATGCTGTTTTAATGCAGGATATCGACGAAGAAAAGCGCACCAATAATATGCTCAGGGAGAGCGAGCGCAGTAAATCCGTTCTCTTGTCCAATATTCAGGGCATGGCCTTTAGATGCAAAAAAGATGTCGACTGGACGATGGAACTTGTCTCCCCCGCCTGTCAGGACCTGTGCGGCTGCCGGCCGGAATGCCTGATAAATAACAGTGAATTCTCTTACAATGAACTGATTGTGCCCGAATACCGTGAACACTTACGACATGAGTGGGAAAAAGTCCTCGCTGAAAAAAGACGCTTTCATAATGAGTATGAAATAATCGACGTCAATGGCATCCGCAAATGGGTTATGGAAATGGGTGAAGGTGTTTGCAGGAAAGACGGGACAGTTGAGGCCCTGGAAGGGATTGTTTTTGATATTTCCGAGCGCAAGGAAATGGAAGACCGGCTTAGATATCTCTATGAACACGATGAGTGGACGGATTTATATAATCTCAACTATCTGGAGACGCTTCTGCTGGCTGACCAGACTGCTGCTGTATCAGAAAAATGTGCTTTCATCAGTTTAAATCTGAATGAAATGTATTCCTTGAGTTTGAGATATGGAATGCATTACAGTCAAAGACTTATTAAACTGGTAGCCAAGTCTTTGCTGCGCTTCTGCAATCAGGAGAGATGGCTCTTTTCTACAGCTTCATACCGCCTGATCTTCTACATTAAAAGTTATCAAGACCGGAATGAATTGCTTGATTTTTGCGAACAGATCTCAATTTTATTGCATTCCTTACTTGATGTGGAAAGAATCGACTTTGGTATTGGGGTGTATGAAGTCGAAGATCTGAAGCAACAGCAGATCGAAGAAGTATTTAAAAAGCTTCTGATAGCATCTGAAGAAGCCTTTAACTCTATTTATGGTGCCAGCAGCATCTATTTTTATGATGATGACCTTGAGCAAAGAGTTTATCGTAAAAATGTAATCCAACAGGAGCTGGCTCTGATTGCAGAAGGGGAAGACCCGGACCGTATTTTTCTGCAATTTCAGCCCATTGTGGATCTCAGTGATAACCGGATCACCGAATTCGAGGCTCTGGCAAGGTTTGACAGCAGAGACCTGGGCCTGGTACCACCTCTGGATTTCATACCGGTTGCCGAAGAAACCAAGGATATTATCCCGATAGGCAAGCTCATTCTGAAGAAGGCCTGTGGATTTTTGAAGCAGCTGCTAGCTGCAGGTCATGATGATGTTGCTATAGCAATAAATATTTCGGCTGTTCAAATATTGTCCAAAGATTTTGTTGAGAGCATAGGTGATATTCTGGCCGAATGTGATGTCGACCCGGCAAAAATCCATTTTGAATTAACCGAATCAGTTTTTTCGGAAGAACTGGACCAGATCAATGCTGTCTTTGGCCAGCTAAGCAATTATGGCATTAGGAGTGCCATTGATGACTTCGGGACGGCCTACTCCACTTTGTCCAGACTCAGGGAATTAAATGTCGATACCATTAAAATCGACAGACCCTTCATTGCCAAGATCAATGAATTAAAGGAGGAGCTGACAGTAACTAACGACATAATTTCCATGGCGCATAAGATGGATCTTTATGTTGTCGCTGAGGGCGTGGAGACCCAATATCAGTATGATTATTTGCAGTATTATGGTGCGGATAAGGTGCAGGGTTATCTGATCGGCAAGCCCATGGACGAGGCTGTTGCTCTTGATTTTTTGAAATACTGGGGTAAGGATGCTGGAAAATCCGGCTTGTAACTGAGCGGATACTGCGGCGATGATTGAGAAAGGGACCCACCCATGATCAGTAAAGACATGAATCCTCTGGATGTTGTTTATAAATACGGGGAGACCGAGCAAGTCTTCCGGAGCTATGATCCGCCGGGCAAGTGTATCCTCTGTGATCACTTGTTTGATTCAATTGAGAGTATAGCTGCCCGGTATGACTTTGATGCCGACGAACTGCTCAAAAAATTGAATGATGCGATTATCCCCGAGGAGACCGGGGACAGCCGGGACTAAATAAGCTACTCCCGATCTTGCGGATATTTTTAATGATTACTGCCACTCTGCTGTCCGGAACGGGTATAGTAGAGGAGCAAGTAGCAATAGCGCCTGAGCAGGAGGAGTTGTAGATGAAGAAATTCACATCACTGTTTTTATCATTAATTATTGTTTTGCTGCTCTTTGTACCAACGGCAGTGGCAGCGGACAATCCAGCCAAAGAACTGACGGTTCTTTTTTCTCATGATATGCATTCCTATGTTGATAGCAAAGCGTATGAACTTAATGGTGAGACACATGAAGTCGGCGGTTTTGCCAAGATTAAAACCATCATCGATGAGGTTAGTGCTAAAGAGAATACGCTGCTGGTTGACGGCGGCGATTTTTCCATGGGAACCTTATATCAGACTGTCTTTGCTGAGCAGGCTATCGAATTGAGGATGCTGGGCTTTATGGGCTATGACGTTGTAACCCTGGGTAACCATGAGTTTGACTATAGCAGCGGTGGTCTGGCTGAAATGCTGAAATCTGCGATGAAGAGTGGCGACAGACTGCCGAAGATGGTGATCTCTAATATTGATTTTGCCAATTCTGTCAGTGCTAATGCCAAACTGCTGCAGGCAACCATGGAGGATTTTGGTGTCGCGGAATACCTGATTCTACAAAAAGATGATGTTAAAATTGCTGTTTTCGGCGGTCTGGGAGCAGATGCGGATAGCTGTGCACCCAATAGTGAGCTTGTTTTCAAGAATATGGTGGAGCAGGCCAAGATTACTGTAGCTAAGATCCAGGCAGAGGCAAAGCCTGATATTATCATTTGTCTGTCTCATTCCGGCACCTGGGATGACCCGAAGAATTCTGAAGATGAAATTCTGGCCAAAGAAGTACCGGAAATCGATCTGATTGTCAGCGGCCATACCCATAGCTTGCTGGAGCAACCGATCGTAACTTCGAATAATACATATATTGTCAGCTGCGGTGAGTACGGTGAACATTTTGGCCGGATTGACCTGATACAGAATGATGACGGCAGCTGGAGCAGCAGCGATTACCAGCTAATCCCGATCGATGAAAACATCAAAGCGGATCCTGAAACTCTCGAAAAAATCGGTGAATACAGAGAGTATGTAAATGACTTTTTAGCAGACTACGGTTTTGAAGATTTTGATCAGATAGTGGCCTATAGCCCTTATACTTACACCGGTCTGCGGGAAATGAATGAAAATCAAGTTGACCAGGCCATGGGAAATCTGATCTCAGATGCCTTAATTCACGGTGTCAAGGAAGCGGAAGGAGCAAATTATATTCCGGTAGATGTGGCCATCGTTCCTGTCGGGATCATCCGGGCAGCATTTAAGGAAGGCCCCATAACAATTTCCGACATCTATGAGGTCATGTCTTTGGGAACAGGCCCTGATGGAATTCCCGGCTATCCGCTGGCCAATGTCTACCTTACAGGCAAAGAACTTAAGACTGCAGCCGAGATTGACGCTTCAATCACGCCAATCTTTGAATCAGCCCAGTTGTACTCTGCCGGACTAAGCTATACTTTCAACCCTAATAGAATAATTCTTAACCGGGCAACCGATGTGAAGCTGATCGGAGAACAAGGTGAGCTGATCGAGATAGATGACGCCAAGCTCTACCGGGTGGTTGCTGACCTTTATTCAGCCCAAATGCTGGGTGCGGTTACAGATATGTCGAAAGGGATTTTGTCGCTGGAGTTGAAAGATGCAGCCGGCAATGTGGTTGAGGACCTTAATCAGCTGATTATCCATGATGAGGCAGGCAATGAAGCAAAGGAATGGTACGCTTTAGCCTCTTATCTGCAGTCATTCGATCAAGTCGATGGCGTGCCGACCATCCCTGCCGAATATTCTGCTGCGCAAAATCGGAAAGTTCTGGATGACAGTAAGAACCCGGTGCGAATCTTCAGGCAGTTGAACCTGACCAGCATTATAATTTTGCTGGTAATTATCCTGTTGTTAGTCCTGCTTGTGCTCCTCATCAGATTTATTGTCAAAAGAATTAAACGCAGAAAACAGCGGAGAAAAACAGCATAGTTTAAAAAGCACCCCGGTCGGGGTGCTTTTTTAGTGTGCGTTTTCAGTCTGGGCCGGTCCTGAGTAGAATTAGTGCTGTCTGTTGTTTTTTACTATCAAAATTGTTCATGAACAGCTGTAGGATGCTGTCTGCCGGGCTGACCCCGGCAAACAGCAGCATAGCAAAGCTGACGCCTGTGGCGGCGGTGAAAGATGTATACAGCATGATCAGGATGTACTTGATCAGACTTCGGCTGTCGTAAATGACCAGGTCTTATTTAGGCTGCTTTTTGTCGGTGGCATAAGCGGCTCATGGGCACGAGAAAGATAAAGTATAATAGGCCAACGACAAAAGCGATCGCAATATTTTTGCTAATCTTACTCTTCATTGTTATTATTCTAACCTATTCAGCTTTGACAAATGGGAAAAAGAAAAAAAACCGCCTGCACACCAGTTGCAGGCGGAGTTTTAGTTTTACTGGCGGATTTCTGCGCCCGTTGCCTTGTTCAGAGCTTTGATGATGGATTTTGTCCGCTTCTCGATGTCTTCAGAACTTAAGGTTTTTTTATCAGAACCCATCCAAAAACGGAGCATGACCGATTTTTTGCCTTCAGGTACCTGCTCGCCGCGGTATTCCTCCATGAAGCTGACAGCTTTTACACCTTCTTGCCTGAGAACGGCCTTTTGCAGGGACTCCCAGCTAACATTCTCGTCCATCAGGAGAGAGAGATCTTCTTCCACTAAGGGGTAGTGGGGCAGAGACTCATAAGTGTTGGATCTGGAGCTGAAGGGCTGTAATTTCTCGACATTGAGTTCGAACAAGACAGCCAGAGAATGTTTTATGTCAACATCTGACATGGTTTGCAGAGAAACCAGACCCAGATGTCCGATCAGATTGCTGTGATGATCCAATATTTCCAGCCAGCCATTACTGTCGGCCCAGGCCGGTGCCTGACCGGCAGCTGGCGAACCGACAGGACGCAGACTGAGCTTTTCAGCATGGCAGTAACGGGGCAGTGCTTCAATTACACCCCGGGCTTCTCTGAGCAGTTCGAAAGCTTCTGAGGAATCCGGGGCGACCAGAGCAGCTCCCAGATAGCGTTCCTGCAGCGGCAGCAGCTCGGGAGAGCCCTCCACCCGGACTGCTGCCGGGCGGAAGACCTCGGTCAGTTCAAAGAGCCGGAAGGCTTCCCTAAAGCGCAAATTTTTCTGTACAGCGGCAAGGAGACCCGGTATCAGCGATGAGCGCAGCCGGCTTTGTGTCGGTGCCGGAGGAGCTGCCAATTGCAGATGGCCTTCAGGATTCAGTCCGGCAGCTTTGATATAGGTATCGTCGATCCAGGGGTAGGTGAAAATCTCGTGGAAGCCACAGCGATGAGCCAGATATTCCCGGATGGTCCGATCAAGTTCTACGACCGGTTGATTGACAGCTGCTTCCAACTTGATGCCGGGGGCGACAAAGTCGAAATTCTCATAGCCGATCATGCGGGCTATCTCTTCCAGAATATCGTGACTCATAGAAACATCGCCGGTCGAACGCCAGGAAGGTACACTGACTTCAAGCCTATCTTCGTCTGCCTGTTCCAGTGTAAAACCGAGCGGTGTCAGCAGCTTTTCGATCTCATCCGCCTGAATCTCGCGCCCCAGGCCGCGTGCCAGAAAACTGCGCTTGACTCCGATCCGGGCGCCTTCAGTTTTTACCGGATAAGTATCCTGGTAAGCAACAAGCTTTGCCTCCGGCATAAGTTCACGGATCAGCTGGTCGGAAAGAGCGACTGCCTGATCGACACGCTGGGTATCGATGGCCTTTTCGAAGCGGGTTGATGCTTCCGTGCGGTGGTCGTAGCGTGTGGCGGTCCTTCTGATCTGCCGGGCCTGGAAGTTGGCAACTTCCAGAACCAGGCTCCTGGTATCAGGCAGAATCGAATCACGGGCTCCGCCCATAACTCCGGCCAGGGCCAGCGGACCACCGTGGTCGCAGATGACCAGATCCGCTTCTGTCAGAGTCAGGTCCTGCTTGTCCAGAAGTTCCAGTTTCTCGCCCTTCAGGGCATGACGGACTATGATGCCTCCGTTAACGTGACTGGCATCGAAACCGTGCGTAGGCTGGCCGGTGGCCAGCATGACGTAGTTGCTGATATCAACCAGCAGGTTGATGGGCCGCTGTCCGACAGACCAGAGTCTTTGCTGCATCCAGAAGGGAGCGGCTTTGTTTTCGACGCCTTCATAAACGGCGGCGACATAGCGGCGGCAGTCTTCGGGCGCTTTGATATCAACGCTGTAGCCGCCAACACCGGCAGGCAGGTCAAAAGCTTCCGGTGCTTTCAGTTCCAGATTGTAGATGGCGGCGAGTTCACGGGCGATGCCGTAATGCCCCCAGAGATCCGGCCGGTTAGTCATGGATTTATTATCGATTTCCAGGATGTAGTCTTCCATATCCAGAGCCCGGGCGAGTGCCGTTCCGGCTGTTAGCTTGAACTCTGACAGGTCCATAATTTCTGTCTCAGCGTGAGGGAAGAGATCTTCCAGACCCAGTTCACTGGCACTGCAAATCATGCCGTAGGACTTGATGCCGCGCAGCTTGGCCGGCTTAATTTCAACCGGTTCACCCTCACCGTGCCAGCGAACCATAGCTCCGGGCACAGCTACAGCTACCAGCTGACCGGGTTCCAGATTAGATCCGCCGCAGACGATAGTCAGGGCTTCCTCCTGACCTACATCGGTTAAAACAACTCTCAGCAGGTCTGCATTGGGATGCTTGTCCACGGAGATGATTCTGCCGACAACAATACCGTCCAGAAGTTCATGCGTGGCTTCAACACCCTCAACCTCCACGGTTCTCATGGTCAGATCATAGGCTAGCTGTGATATGTCCAGATCTTTTGGCAAATCTATATAGTCACGAATCCAATTCAATGATAATTTCACTTTAATCAGCTCCTTTCATCCTACTTATACTGCTCGAGGAAACGCAGGTCGGCGCTGTGCATCAAACGGACATCGTCGATACCATAGCGCATCATTACCAGCCGGTCGAGACCGATATTAATATAAAATCCGCTCCACACATCAGGGTCAAGACCCGCTGCTCTCAGTACGTTAGGGTGGGGGACGCCTCCCGGCATAACCTCAATCCAGCCGACATGCTTGCAGGTACGGCAGCCTTTACCCAGACAAACCTGACACTGCATATCAATTTCGAATCCGGGTTCAACAAAGGGGAAAAATCCGGCTCTCATTCTCACAGGCACATCATGCCCGAAAACTTTCGACAGGATTGTCCGGACAAAGAGCTGACCGGAAGCGAAGGAAAAATCTTTCTCAACGATCAGGGCTTCATATTGGTAAAAAGCCCGCTCATGGTTAGCGTCGGTCGTCTCATTGCGGTAAACTCGTCCCGGATACACGAAACGGGCCGGAGCACCATGTTGCTGCAGGTAACGCACAGAAGCACCGGTCAGATGGGGACGCAGGGCCAGACGCCCGGCACCGCTCTCATTTTCTGACCCGGCCAGCCAATAAGTATCCATTGTTTCACGCGCCGGGTGATCCGGAGGGAAATTCAGATAGTCGAAAGCATAGAGCTCACTTGAAATTTCATGCTCACGGTAGACTTCAAAACCCAGTGAGCGGAAGGCATCGTTCAGATCGTAGCTCATCTGTGTTATGGGGTGCAGGCTGCCGCTTGGCGGCATGATCCCGGGTACTGTCAGATCAACTGTCTTGCTGAAGAGGGAAGCAGTACTCAGCAGCTCCGCTTCTTTCTGAGCCACCGCTTCTGTCACTTCTTTCTTGATCTGATTTGTGTCCTGCCCGAAGCTGCGACGCTGATCTGCCGGTCTTTTTCCGACACTTTTCAAAAGTTCCGTGATTAAACCTTTACGCCCCAGCAAGGACTGTCTGACCTCATCGAGCGAGCTGAGGTCAGCTGCACCGGCAACGGCAGCCAGTGCGTCCTCTCTTACCTTAACTAGTTCTTCCAACATATTTTCTTACCTTTCGTCTCAGCGGCCCGGAGCCACTGAGTTCTTTATCTTTTTTTAAAGTAAAAATCCCACGGAACAAATATTCCATGGGACGAATCATCGCGGTACCACCCAGGTTGCGGATCTGCACAGTCTTCGTTTCCATCCGCCACTCATGAAGTTTAACGGCATTCCGCCGGCCGTCTGTTGAACGGCAGCTCCGGGGGTGAATGGTAATCCGGATCACCGGAGACAGATTCCAGCCGCGTCTGTCTTTCTCTGGCGGTGCCTGTGTTGGGATTACTTTGCTTCCTCATCAACGCTGTTACGGAGAATTTTAGCTGATCTCACGGAAGCTGTCAAAATATCTCAACAAACAAAAAGAGCTCATCTGTTCTGCCTGTCTTAGTTCAGGTAACATATATATCTATAGCTTTTATCCGATCCTTTAGAGTGTAAAGTCATGGGAAGAAGATAAACTGAATATTCAGCTTTTGAGATAACAGATTATATGTACTAAGGGGATGATATGGACGAAGCAGTTTTCGCCAACAAGGCTTTCAAAAAAGTAACGGATTCCAAAGCAATTCATGAAGCCGTTTATCTGATCGAAAATCAGGCAGGAAGCATGTGTAAAACACAGGGATATGGTGGCAAAAACCAGGATTCTCCTTTGTTGATGGCCAGTATCACCAAACTATTTACGACTGCAACTGTTCTGATACTGATGGAAGGCGGCCGGCTGCAGTTAGAAGACAAGCTAAGCCGCTACTTATCTGCAGAGACACTGGATGGCCTGCATGTTTATAAAGGTAAAGAATATTCTCAGGAGCTGGAAATTTATGACCTCTTGTTTCAGAGCAGCGGGCTGCCGGATTATTTGAGTGAAGGCAGGCAAGTTAAGCAGCAGATGGAAAGGGAAGATTTTTATTACAGTTTTGACCAGCTGCTGGAAATGACGAAGTCGCTGACTGCTCATTTCCGTCCGCGCACAGCCGGCGCCCACTACACAAATATTAATTTTGATATCCTGGGCCGGATCATTGAGACTGTAACTGACAGACCTGTAGCGGATGTATATCGCAGCATGATCTTTGAGCCCCTGGGGCTTGATCATACTTATCTGGTGGCCAGCGAAGCGGATTTCGTTCCTGCTATCTACGTGGATGAGAAAAGGGTAGCGCGCCCTAATGCTATCAGGAGCTTTGGTGCCAGTGGCGGCGGCGTGACCACTGCCAGAGAACTCATGATATTTCTGAAGGCATTTTTCAATAATCAGTTATTTAAACAGGAAAGTTTTGCCCTCCTGAAAGAATATCGCAAGCTGCAGGCATCCATGCGCCCTGTCCGCTATGGCGGAGGTCACATGAAGATAGCCTTGGGAACAATCGATACGTTTTTTATGGGAAAAGGCTCCCTGCTCGGTCATGTCGGAACAACCGGATCATTTGCCTTTTATCATCCTGAAAACGATTTGTTTTTAGTGGGTGATTTGAATCAGATGGAAATTCCGGCTCGTCCGCATCGCTTCGTCACCCGTCTGGCACTGTCCAGAAAAGAGTAAGTTTTATTTACAAGTTTTCTAAAAATATATAAGCAGCTGTGGTCTGTCTGTTAATATGGTATAAATTGTGACTTTAATAAAAGAATGATTTCCGAGGTTATTAAGTGAGCCCAGATAAGCAGGATCCGCAGATCAGAATTGTTAGGGATGGTCCATATATTGTCACCGGTAAGGTGCCCTTGTCGGAAAAGATCATCACACCGCACGGTGAGAAAAGCTATGTCTATGAGGATGGACAGGAACTGCCGCAGTCTGACACTTATGCACTGTGCCGCTGTGGGCAGTCGAAGAATCCGCCGTTTTGTAATGGCAGGCATGTTCAGACAGCTTTTAACGGTACTGAAATTGCGTCAAAGGATAACTATATCGATCGGGTTAAGCAGAGAATTCTGGGACCGGACATGGAATTATATGATGACGGCCGCTGTGCTTATGCCAGGTTCTGCCACCGGGAAGCCGGTGATGCCTGGGAATTAGTTGAGCTGACAGATGAGAGTGAAGATTTGAAGGAAGAGGCAATCAAAGCTGCCTGCCAGTGTCCTTCGGGTCGTCTGGTTCTAACGGATGACGAGGGAAAGGTGATCGAACCAGATTACGATCCTGCAGTTGAAATCCTGCAGGATCCGGAAAAAGATGTGAGCGGTCCCATCGCGGTCAAAGGATATGTGCCTCTGTTTTCAGCCGATGGGGACAGCTATGAAGTTCGGAACAGGATGGCCCTGTGCCGCTGTGGGCAGTCAAAAAACATGCCTTTTTGCGATGGCCAGCATTTGCATCAGGGATTCCAGGACGGTCTGAAGGAGACCGGGAAAGCAGACCGGGACTGATGCCTGTGAACTACGTTTATATTCTGGAATGCAAAGACGGAACACTTTATACCGGCTGGACCACTGATATTAAGAGACGCCTGGAAGAACATAATTCCGGAATCGGCTGCAAGTATACCCGCAGCAGACATCCGGTTGAGTTGCGCCACCTGGAAGAATATGCGACCAAAGAGGAAGCCTTGAGCCGGGAGATTGCCATTAAGAAACTCAGTCGGTCTCAGAAACTGGAGCTGATCAAAGGCTCTGCACAGAAGCAAGCAGCCGGAGGAAAAGACCGGCTTCAGCACAAATAGTTATCCCGTGTGCATGGATTGGTGCCAGGCACGTTTATATGCACTAAGTCCAGTCAGCTGCAAACTCATCTATTTGGTCGAATAGATTCTGCATCAGCATTTTCTGATCACTGCCTTCAATATCGAGACCTTCGGCGAAGAAGCATTTGTATTGATCAATGCCGAAAAATACTGAGAGGGCTTCCATGTAAAGGGAGCCCATTTCCAGGGGTGTATTTTCATAATAACCGCCGCGGGTAGTGACGAAGATCAGCTGACGTCCCTGTGACATGCCGTGACATCCTTCGGTATCAGCGTAAAAAGTAATGCCGTCCACAGAGATATTTTCAATGTAAGTTTTTAACAGGGCCGGAAAGCCCAGATCCCAGAAAGGCGCTGCAATCACAATTACATCCGCCCGGGCAAACTGATGCGCGTAATCAAAACGTCGGTGGTCGCGCCGGCCTTCAGCCAGCAGCCGCTCCCGCTGCAGGAAAAAATCTCCGCCAAGATAATGCAGCGGCTCGTCCATCAGGCAGAGGGTTTCAATTTCATATTTTCCGCTTGCTTCCATTTTTTTCATCAGATAATCAGCTGCTTGTCTGCTACGGGATGCTTCCCTGCGGATACAGGAGTCTATATATAATAACTTTTCCATTTATATCGCTTTTAAACTTTCTATTTTGTATTTTATTGATTGTAATATTCTACATTGTGCCACATGCTTTGCCTGGAGTATTGGTCAATTTTATGGAATTGACAAGGAAACTTAGATGTTTATACTTAGATATAATGTAAATTGCAAGATAAAAATACTTTGATGCAATTTCAAGGGAGGAAAAAATGAAAAAATTTCTAATGACTTTGCTAAGCCTGATTATGGTTGTGGCCATGGTGGCGTCTTGTGCACCTTCAACGCCGGCAGAGCCTACAAACCCGTCAACAACACAAGCTCCTGATGCCAGCGAACCGGCCGGCGAAGATCCGACCGAACCGGGCGGTGAAGAACCGACCGAACCGGCAGGAAAAGTTTATAACGTTGTCAATCTGGTTAACGGTACTCTGGGAGACAGATCATTCTTTGACTCAGCAGAAGCCGGATTGGCCGAATTAGCAGCAGCTGGACGTATTACCTATCGCACCATCGAAATGGGTGGTGATGACGAAGATCAGCCTAAATGGCTCAGCACTCTTTATGAAGTTTCCGAATCAGGTGAGTATGACCTGATTGTCTGCGGAACTTATCAGATGCCTGAATATCTGAACGAAGTAGCAGCTGAATATCCTGATCAAAAGTATTTGATTTACGACTCAGAAGGTGATGGCGACAACATCATCAATATCAACTACAAACAAAACGACATGGGTTATCTGGTAGGTGTCTTTGCAGGTGCTATGACCCTGGAGACCGATCTGGAAAACATCAATGGCGATTCAGTCGTAGGTTTTGTCGGCGGCATTGACAGCCCCGTAATCAACGACTTCCTGTACGGCTTCCTCTTGGGTGCCCAGTATGCCAACGAAGACATTAAGGTTGATACACGTTATGTCAACAGCTATGTTGATCCGGCCAGAGCTAAAGAATTAGCCCTTTCCATGATTAACGACAATAACTGCGACATCATCTGGGGTGTAGCCGGAAACTCAGGTAACGGTGCAGCAGAAGCTGCCCTGGAAACCGGCAAAGCCTGGTTCATCGGCGTTGACTCTGACCAGGAGCTGACCTTGTCCAAGGAACTGGCGGCAATCACACTGACCAGCGGACTGAAAAATATCGGTAATTCAATCGTCTGGTTCTTTGACGAACTGGATGCAGGCCGTGAGCATTACGGTGAAAACATTCTCCTCGGTATCCCCGAAGGTGGAGTCGGCATCGTAACTGACAAAAACTTCGCTACCTATGCAACTGACGAAATCAAGGCACTGGTTGACGAAGCTACAGCTGGCATTGTCGATGGCAGCATCGAAGTTCCTACTGCTATCGGCGATACAGAAGGAGCAGCTGAAAGCCTGAGAGATTCACTGCAGCCATAAGCTCTTAAGCGAGTACTAATTTTAGTGGAAAATTGAATAAGCGGATGATCGTCTTACGGTCATCCGCTATTCTTCAATAGGAGACGAAGAAGTGGAGGAAAAGCCGATGGGAGCTGCTAACGATACGGCTCAGAATATTGAACTCGCAGTTGACATGAGGAATATTTCCAAGGTATATCCCAACGGAATCGCAGCAAATCAAAATGTTAATTTTTCGGTTCGCAAGGGCGAAATCCATGCCTTGATAGGTGAAAACGGGGCCGGCAAATCAACGCTGGTCAAGATGCTTTTTGGCATGGAACAGCCCACAGCAGGTGAAATCCTGCTTAATGGGAAAGAGGTGCAGCTGGCATCTCCGGCCCAGGCGATTGAGCATGGAATCGGCATGGTTCACCAACACCTGATGCTGGTGCCAAGCCTGACTGTTGCGGAAAATATGGTTTTGGGCATGCCGCCCAAAAAAGGTATAGCCATTGATTACCAGGCAGCTGTCAGGATGACGACGGAGATAGCTGAACGCTACAACTTTAAGATCGACGCGGAGAAACGCGTCATGGACATTCCGGTCGGCATGAAACAGAAAATTGAGATTTTGAAGGCTCTGCTCAGGGGCGCTGAAATATTGATTCTGGATGAACCTACCGCTGTGTTGACCTCAAATGAAACGGTAGAACTTTTCCAGCAGCTGCGGAATCTGCGCGATGATGGTTTTACCATCATCTTTATTTCCCACCGTTTGAATGAAATAAAAGAACTCACAGACCGCATGACGATCATGCGGGGCGGCCGCTTCATGGGTGTGCACAATACAGCCGCTATCACTGAACAGGAGATTTCCCGTCTCATGGTGGGACGTGATGTTCTTTTAGAGCTGGAAAAAGATGAAGCCGACCCGCGGGAAGTGGTTCTTTCTGTGGAAAACGTCAGCTACACCAATGAGTGGAACAAGCTGATGCTTGATAATGTTTCCTTTGACGTGCGAGCCGGAGAAATTGTCGGTATCGCCGGCGTTGAGGGTAATGGACAAAAAGAACTTGTCGATATTCTCTTTGGCCTGCGCAATGCGCATACCGGTGAAGTTAAGGTTAATAATGCAAGCATATTGGGCAAAAGCCAGCGGGTCATCCGTGAAATGGGTGTGTCCCTGATTCCGGAAGACCGCATGCTTTATGGTATAGCAGCTTCAGGCAGCATTACTGACAATATCCTGGCGGACCGTTACGCAAATAAGGAATATAATGTCGGGCCCTTTTTCCGGGCTAAGAAAATACAGAAAGATACTGAACAACTGATTAAGGAATACAGGATTGTAGCAAAAAATCAGTCGCAGCAGGTAGACATGCTTTCGGGTGGAAATATCCAGAAAGTGGTGGTTGCGCGCGAATTTTCCAGCCGTCCGCATCTGATCATTGCTGACCAGCCGACACGGGGAATTGATGTCGGGGCGACGGAGTTTATCAGGAAGCGACTGCTTGACCTGAGCCGTGAAGGTGCTGCTGTGCTTCTGGTTTCAGCAGATCTGAGTGAAGTCATGGAAATGTCAGATCGCCTTCTGATCTTCTACGGCGGTGAAATAGTGGCCAGCTTTGACGATACCAGTACTCTGACAGACGAAGTGATGGGTGAGTACATGCTGGGCCTGAGAAGACAGGAAAAGAAAGAGCTGGAGGAGCTTGCATATGTATAAACGCAGAATGGTCGTATTTAATATACTGCGTGGTCTCGCAGCTATTATACTTGCCCTGGCCGTGGCGGCTATATTTATATTTCTGGCCTCAGATGAACCTTTTGAAGCCCTGAAACAATTATTGATTGCACCTTTGGTGAATTTCCGCGGTGAAAGTGCTGCTTTCAACGTGCAGTCCCTCTATCAGATCTTAGCCCTGATGATCCCGACCATGTTCACCGGCCTTGGTGTTTGTGTCATGTTCTCCGCCGATATGTTTAATCTGGGTGGTGAGGGCGCAGTAATGGCCGGTGGCTTTGTTGCATCTCTGATTGCTATTTATGTACCGATGCCGGCCGGTGTGCACCCTGTGGTTGCTGTCCTGGTCGGTACACTGGTTGGTGGGCTGGTAACTTTGATTCCCGCGCTCTTGCGTGTCAAAGTCGGCGCCAGCGAGATGGTGTCATCCCTGATGTTCAACTATGTTGTCATGTATATCATCATGCATTATCTGAATAACGTCTTCGCGGACCGCTCCAAGGGATCAACCCAAAGCTTTCCCTTTATTGAAACTGCAAAAATTCCTCAGCTGGTAACTGGCGGCTCCCGCCTGACTTATGGTTTCCTGATAGCCTTGGTTTTTGTTGTGATAACTGCGATTTTCATGTATCGCACGCGTTGGGGTTATCAGGTCCGCATGATTGGCGTAAACCCCAATTTTGCCAAATATTCCGGCATGAACGTGGCTTCAACTCTGATTTTAGCGCAGTTTATCGGCGGTTTGCTTTCGGGCATGGGCGGTGCCATTGAAGTTCTGGGACGTTATAACACCTTCCTCTGGAAAGAGCTGCCGGGATATGGCTGGACCGGAATCACCATAGCTATTCTGGCCCGAAATAACCCGGCCTTTGTGCCGTTCGCAGCCTTCTTCCTGGCCTATCTGGACCGAGGCTGCCAACTGATGTCAACACACAGCGATGTGCCGTCAGAAATGATAGCGATTATTCAGGCAGCGATCTTTCTCTTCTTTGCCGCCGAACAATTCCTCTCAGGTGCACGTCAAAAACTGGTGGTTAAAAACGCCCAGGATGAGTTAGCTGCAATGGAAGCTAAAACTGTGCAGGAGGGCAAATAAATGTCTGGATTTTGGAGTACAGTATTTAACGCGGAATTTGTCTTTGCTATTTTTAGAATTACAGCGCCCATCCTCTTTGCAGCACTGGGAGCTATCATTGCCGAAAAAGCAGGCGTGACGAATATCGGCCTTGACGGAATGATGAGTATAGCAGCTCTCTTTGGTACCCTGATCAGCTACTGGACACAAAGCTGGCTTGTGGGCGTTTTAGGAGCGGTTCTTGTCGGCATGGTCTTAGGCCTGATGATGGGCTTTTTTGCCTTACGCCTGCGCACAGATATTATTCTGACCGGTATTGCGATTAATATGCTGGGCGGCGGCGGCACGATCTTTTTACTCTACATGTTTACCGGCTTGCGTGGCAATACCAGCTCACTGAGTTCGTCCAATATTCTCATTCCCACGGTAAAAATTCCTTTGCTGAAGGATATTCCGGTGCTTGGTTCCATACTATCCGGTCATGCGGTGTTGACTTACCTGGCCTTTATTCTGGTTTTTGTTGTGCGCTTCATGCTGAATCGTACATCTACAGGTCTGAATATCCGTGCTGTAGGTGAAAACAGCAATGCAGCCCGTTCTGTTGGTATATCCGTTAAGCGTGTCCAGTATATAGCCCTCATTATGTCGGGGGCCTTAGCCGGACTTGGCGGTGCCTTTATGTCCATGTATTATTCGCAAAGCTGGAATGTGGGCATGATCGCAGGACGCGGCTTTATCGCATTGGCTGCAGAGGCTATGGGCCGCGGGCAGCCGGTGGGTGCCATGCTCAGCTCATTAATATTCGGTTTCGCACAAGCGCTGGAAACACGCGTATCCGGTATTCAGGGGGTATCATCTTTCCTGGTGGCAGCGATTCCATATCTGGTTACTATAATCGGTCTGGTTGTCTTTGTCTGGAGTTCCAAGCGTAAAGCAGACAAACGTCGCAGACAGATCAGTACTTCTGACGGGGAGTAAAGATGAAGATGAAAAAGATCCCCGTCTTTTTGGACGGTGACCCCGGCCACGACGACGCCATTGCCTGGACTTTGGCGGCGTCGTCGCCCCAACTGGACATTCTTGCCGTTAGCACAGTGGCTGGTAATGTTTCTCTGGACAAGACAACTTTGAACAGCAGAAAGATCTGGACTTTACTGGGCAAAGATGTGGCGATCGCCCGGGGTGCAGTCAAGCCTTTGTTTACTGAACATATTGCTGCACCATCTGTTCATGGCGAGTCAGGTCTGGATGGACCTGATTTACCCGCTCCTGCGATTGAACTGCAGGAACTGAGTGCTCTTGACCTGATGGCAAAGATACTGCGGGAAGCGGAAGAACCGGTCACTATAGTGCCGACAGGACCTCTGACCAATGTGGCCCTGCTTTTGCTGACTCATCCTGAGCTGAAAGAAAAAATTGCGCATATCTGTTTCATGGGCGGCGGAGCTGCCTATGGCAATTGGACGCCGGCTGCGGAGTTTAATATCCTGGTCGACCCGGAAGCGGCATATGTCGTTTTTCATTCCGGACTGCCACTGACCATGTGTGGTCTGGATGTAACGGAACAGGCTCTGGTAAAACCTGCTGATATAGAGCGCATGCGCAAGATTGATAACCCGGTCGCGCGAATTGTAGCCGAGTGGCTTGATTTCTTCTATCTTTTTCATAAGGCAAAAGGCTACAGCGGGGCACCGGTTCATGATGCTGTGGCAGTTATCGCTTTAACAAATCCAGAAATTCTGACCATGAGACCCTGTTTTGTGGATGTTGAGCTGTCCGCAGACTATTGCCGCGCTGCTACAGTAGCTGACCCTTATGGCGTCTGGGGGCAGGAGCCTAACATGAATGTAGTGATGGGCATCGACCGTGACAAGTTTATTGACCTGCTCTGTGAGTCGCTGGAATCTTACGGGGAGGTGAGAGAATGACAGCAATGAAAGTATGGCTTGACGCTGATCCCGGAGTAGATGACGCAGCTGCGATTATTTTGGCGGCAAAAATGCCGGAAATTGAGCTTGTGGGTGTTTCCGCCTGCGCAGGGAATGTGGAGCTTGTCCACACCTATGAGAATGCCCGCAATCTGCTGGCCTATACCGGCCTTGATGTGCCGGTGCATAAGGGGGCGGACCGGCCCCTGCTGGCTGAACCGCATTTCGCACGAGAGATCCACGGCAAGAATGGTCTAGGGGGCCAGACCCTGCCTGTTTCGACGGCCGGACATGAAGAACTGCCGGCCTGGGATGCTATTTACCGGGCGGCCTGCGCAGAAGACGGCGAGCTTATTGTGGTCATGATCGGGCCACTGACCAATCTGGCCTTAGCTTTGCTGAAATATAAAGATTTGAAGGAAAAAATCAGGCGTGTAGTCCTGATGGGCGGGGCTGTTTCTTATGGAAATACGACTCCTGTTGCTGAGTTCAATATCTATTTTGATCCCGAAGCTGCGGATATTGTGTTCAGCGCCGGGCTTGACATCTCCATGCTGGGTCTGGATGTGACTATGCAGGCCTATCTGGATGAGCCTGCTATTGACAGGATTAATGCTGTCAATGAACAGGGCGCTTTTATGGCCGCTTCTATGCGTCAGACTCTGACTTGGGCCAAAAAACTCTATAATCTTGATTCTGTTGCTATGCACGATCCCTGCACCTTTCTTTATCTAATATATCCCGATCTTTTCAGGTCTGAGCGGGCCGGTGTTAAAATTGAAACAAAGGGCAAATTGACGCGCGGCAAGACGGTTTCAGATGTCTACAGCGATTATAAATTCGAGGACCGCACGGTTGATGTGGTGCTGGGAATTGATCACAAGCGTTTTCTCGACTGTTTTCTGGAGATTTTGGGACGCTATTAGCCTTGCCCGGGAGAAATAAGTGGAGAAAAAAAGGTACATGATATTATCAGCAGCCATGGCAGTTTCCCTGCTCCTGCTGCTGATATTCATGGCTTTTATGCTGGCACGGGTGCGCACAAGCGAGCTGAGAGAAAATAACTACTCTGAACTGGACCTCAGCCAAGTTGCAGCCGGCAGATATCTAGGCGAAGAATTTGCGGGTCTGGTAAAAGTACGGCTGGAGGTGACCGTCGGGGACGGGGAGATTGAAGGCATAGATATTCTCTTACACAGGCAAATCAGAGGCAAAGCGGCTGAGGCAATTGTCGCGGATATTATCCGTGCTCAAAGCGTGAATGTCGACGCCATCAGCGGCGCGACCAGTTCCAGCGAAGTGATCAAGGCCGCTGTGTACAATGCATTAAATCAGTAAAGCGGCTAAGCCTGGATGTTCTTAGCCGTTTTCAATTGTAATCTGACAGGCTTTCATGGCAGCTAAGGCTGTCTGATGCTGACCGGGTGTGACGCCGGCGCAGGCGGAAGCGTCCACGATAATTTCTGCTTCCGGCAACACAGCTTTGGCGATCAGAGAGTTCGATATGACACAGATGTCAGTGCAAAGGCCGACAAAACGCAGGCTGCGAATCTCTTCTGCCTCGTTGAGTTCTTCCAGAAGACGGGCCAGTTCAACTGAGCCGAAGGCGGCTTTGTCGATGGCAGCAGTTGTACGTCTTTGATCTAAGGAGGCCTCTATCTGCCAGCCCTGGCTGCCTTCGATACAGTGCAGAACCGGCAGATTTCTGCCTTCCTGTGTATCAAGATAGTTTTCCTGATGGGTGTCGCGGGTAAAATAGACTTTATCTGCCGGGTAGCTGTCAATGAGCTCACGCACGCGAGGCACAATGGCTTTAGCTTCTTTAGTGCCCAGGCTGCCATCGATGAAGTCGTTTTGCATGTCTACAACAAATAATAAATCCTGCATTGAATATCCCCCTCTTAATGAGCTTACTCAGTTCATTATAACGGACTGACTAATGATTAACCCTTATTGGCACGGCAATCGGATAAGATCCTGCCGCCTGTTCTAAGATAGCAGATATTACTAAAGCGGATCTGCCTGTTTGTGACCGCTTAACGACTAAAGCCTATGCTTGCAAAAGATTTTTTTATTTCTTGCTGATATGCTCTGACCGGCTATTCTGTGGAAGCACTTAGTTACAGTGAATTGCGGGGTCTTTAGTATAATGGCCCTGCATAGCAGAGCTTCTTCAGGAGCTTTAACAGAAGCGGAAGGAGTGACCGGTGATTATCATCAGTGGTAAATATAACGCTGCCAAAGTGTTTGCTAATTACCTTGAACCGACAGCGAGAGAGCAGATACAGACTCTCTGTGACCAGCCCTTTGTTGCAGGCAGCAGGATTCGTATTATGCCGGATGTACATGCCGGCGCCGGATCAACAATCGGCACGACCATGACGATTACAGACAAAGTAGTGCCGAATCTGGTCGGGGTTGATATTGGCTGCGGCATGGAAACCATCCGTCTGGCAGATAAAGAAATAGACTGGGGCCGGCTGGACCGGCTCATCCGGGAAAAAATACCGGCAGGGCACGACATCCGCAAGCGTCCCCATCCTTACCTGGAAGCAATTGACCTGTCAAAGCTCCGCGCCCGTCAGGGCGGCAAGAACGATGCAAAATTAAAAATGGACAGAGCCTACCTTTCATTGGGTACATTGGGCGGTGGTAATCACTTCATTGAAGGCAACCGCGATGAGGAAGGCAGGCTTTATCTGGTGGTCCATTCCGGCTCGCGTCATATAGGCCTGCAGATAGCCCAGCATTACCAAAAGCTGGCCCAAAAGGAGCAGCCGCATTCCTTGCGGGATCTCGCCTATCTGCAAGGACAATCAATGGATGATTACTGTCATGACATGCAGGTCATGCAGCGTTATGCCGTGCTTAACCGCAAGGCAATGATCGATGTTATTGTCCGGAATATGGAACTGGAAGTAGCAGAGGATTTCACTACAACTCACAACTATATTGATATGGAGAACATGATTCTGCGCAAAGGTGCGATATCAGCTCAGGCAGCTGAACTGGCCCTGATACCCTTTAATATGCGCGACGGGTCCTTTATCTGCAGGGGCCTGGGTAATCCGGACTGGAACTGTTCAGCGCCGCATGGTGCCGGGCGCATTATGTCGCGAAGCCGGGCCAGGAAAGAGCTGTCTTTAAAGAATCTGCATGAGGATATGGTCGGCATATATACCACGTCTGTCAAAATTTCGACTCTGGATGAAAGCCCTGCTGCCTATAAGCCTATGGAGGAAATCAGCGGCCTGATCAAGGATACTGTTGATGTTTTACACCACATAAAACCCGAATATAATTTTAAGGCCTGATACGCAGACAGAGTGTTTTGTGTCATACTATATCCACAGTAGTATTTGTGGAATCTCTTGAGATGTAAGGAGAAAACTATGGATGCAATCAAGCACTTGCAGGACGCGATTCGCCTTGCCACTGTTTCACATTCCGACCCCTATGAAGCTGACTGGTCTGCTTTTCGTGAATTCGGAGAATTTATGGCGGCAGCTTATCCGCTGATTCATGAAAAAATGGAGTTGCAGCGGGTTAACGACTTTGGTCTGGTTTATCGCTGGCCGGGTTCGTCAGAAGAAAAACCCCTGCTGCTGACAGCACACTATGATGTGGTAGCAGCTACGGACGAGGATTGGCAGCACCCGCCATTTTCCGGGCATGATGACGGAGAGAAGATTTGGGGCAGGGGAACACTGGACGACAAAGGTTCTCTGATTGCGATCATGGAGGCGGCCAATTCCTTGCTGGAAGCGGACTATATACCGCCATACGACATTTATTTCGCCTTCGGTTTTGACGAAGAGGTCGGCGGTGAGCTTGGTGCCCAGGAAATAGCGAATTATTTTCAGAAAAAGAAGATCCACTTCCGCTATGTTCTGGATGAGGGCGGGGCGGTTACTGAGGGCAAGTCCCTGGGCGTTGCACCGGATCTGGCAGTGATAGGTATTGCGGAGAAAGGCAACAACAGCCTCCGCTTTCTCTTCCGCGGTGAGGAGGGACACTCCGCGACGCCGCCGAAATCATCTGCTGTGGGCAAAATGGCTGCCTTCATCCATGATGTTGAGAACAAGCCGCCCAAACTCAGAATAACAGAAACACTAGCCGCCACTCTCGAGGCCCTGGCTCCTTTTAAAAGCAAAGCCGAAGCTTTTGTTCTGCGCAATCCCCAATTGTTTGCACCCATATTAGCCAGAATATTACTCAAAAATAAGCAGACAGCAGCCATGCTGCGTTCGACCATTGCCTTTACCATGACGGAAGCGGGCACCGGACATAATATCCTGCCGCGAACTGCCAGTTGCGTGGCCAATATCCGTATTCTCCAGGGTGATACCGTAGAGGGTATTCTCGACCATCTGAGAAGTCTGGGACATGATTTTGAAATAGCAGAAAAAATTATGATTAATGAAGCTACAGCAATCTCAGATGTAAATGGAGAAGGTATGCAACACACGAAAGAAACTATCGCCAAGATTTTTCCCGATGCTGTTGCCTTACCTTACCTCATGGTGGGAGGGACTGACTGCCGCTACTATGACCAGGTTGCGGATAATGCCTATCGCTTTCTGCCCAATAAGCTTAGCGGCAAAGAACTGGATACCATGCATGGCCGCGGCGAATGCATCAGCCACGAGAATTTTTACAAGATGATTGAGTTTTATACTGAATTTATGCTCAATCTCAGATAATTTAGACCCTGATGAGTCAGCTGCCGCCGGTCATATAAAATGCAGGCGGTAAAAGCGGCGACTACATAATGTGAGGAGACCTTTATGGAGTTTAATGTCAATCATCCTATCCTCTTTGTTTTGGCCGGAGTGGTCATACTCTATGTGATAGGACAATCCGTTTTCTTTATGGCGAAAGCCTGGAGACGGGCCAGAGAGCTGAAGATCGAAGCCAAAGTCCTGCGTGGAGTAGCTTTTGGCAGCGCGCTCTTCACGATTGCGCCGGCCATCGGCGTCCTGCTGGGCCTGATCAGCCTGTCGCGCTTCCTCGGCCTGCCGTTGCCCTGGCTGCGTCTGTCCGTGCTGGGCGCACTGACCTACGAGCTGCCGGCTGTAGCCTCCACGGCACAAGCTATGAATTTACCGATGGATCAGCCGGTCACGGACGGATCAGCCTATGTCGCCATTGCCTGGGTAATGACACTGGGGATTATGTCGGGTATCCTGATTATCCTCTTTTTCCAGAAAAATATGAATCAGCGCCTGCAGAAGCTGAAAACTAAAGATCAGCGCTGGAGCTCCATCCTGATGGATTCTCTCTTCGTCGGTATGATTGCTACCTTTCTGGGTATGGTTTTTGCCGACATCAGATCCGGTCTGCCTGGCTGGATACCGGTCTTCGTCATGCTCTTCTCTGCCTTGCTGATGACCATATTCGGTCTGCTGGTCAAACTATTAAACTGGAAGTGGCTGGAGAACTACGCCATGCCCTTTAGCATGCTGGGTGGAATGGCCTTCGCCATCCCGCTGACCCAATGGATCGGAGGCTAAATATGGAGAACAAAAAGAAATATTCCAATTATCCGGAAAAGGTTCATCGCTGGGGCAGAGTCTCTTTGGTTCTGGCGATACTGCTCTTTATGTCCTATCCGTTTTTTACGTCGGTGCTTTTCAAGGTCTGGCCGGATGGGGCGGCTGTATTTCAGGGCTTGCTGGCGGTAGCACCGGTCTTCTGGACCGTAGGAATAATTGAAGCCTTTACCTTCAGTCCCATGCTGGGGTCCGGCGGATCTTATCTTGGTTTTGTCACCGGAAACCTAACCGCTATGAAGGTACCGGCAGCACTCAGGGCTATGCAAATTGCCGGTGTCGAGCCTAACACAGAAGAGGGCGAAGTGGTTTCAACTATTGCTATCGCTGTGAGTTCCATTGTGACAACTGTCATTCTGGTGTTAGGCATAGTTCTCCTGAACATTCTCAGCCCTATACTGGAATCAGCAAAGCTGGCACCTGCCTTCGCCAATGTTTTGCCGGCACTTTTTGGGGGGCTGGCTATCGTTTTCCTGGCAAAAAACTGGAAGATCGCTGTAGCACCACTTGTGCTGATGTTGACCCTCTTCCTGATCCGGCCTTCGCTTTCGAGTGCAGTCAGTGTCCTGATCCCCATCAGTGTGGCCATGACGGTTGCTGTATCGAGGATCATGTATAAGAAGAAATTGATCTGATTTTCTCATAACAAAAATTTTAAATGCGCTCCGTGACAGCGGAGCGCATTTATTTCTCCCGTTTTCTGATAATTACGGTACAATGCTTGAGGTAGGGGAAGAGTATGAGAGAATATCGAACAATTTTACCATTTATACGTGAACACAAATGGCGTTATATCTTCGGAATTATTGCCTTGCTTTTTGTTGATTCTGCAAATCTGCTGGTACCTCAGGTATTGAAAAAATTTGCTGACTGGGCACAGTTCGGAGAACTTACGCTTGAGCGAACCGGGCAGGCTGCTGCGGCCATCTTTATCTTAGGCCTGATAGTTGCAGGCGGCCGCTATGTCTGGCGCGTCTATATCTTCGGCACTGCCAGAAAGCTGGAGTATTGGCTGCGGGATAAATTGTTCAAAAAATATCTCCGGCTGGATGACAACTTTTTTAATAAACATCGTACCGGTGATTTAATGGCGCATGTTACTAATGATGTTCTTATGGTGCGCAACACGATGGGAGGCGGCATTATCATGGTTGTAGATGCTGTCTTCATGACTTTGTTCACCGTCATCATGATGATTTATACCGTAGGATTTAAAACAGCAGTGGTTGCCTTGCTGGCACTGCCTTTTATTACGGTTGTTGTCTTCAGCATGTCCAAACCTCTGCAGAGACGCAGCCGGGCTGTACAGGATACCTTCTCTGAACTGACCAATGAAGTCCAGGAGAATATCTCCGGCATCAACAGCATTAAAGCTTTTGGTATTGAAGAAAACCAGGCCGGGTCTTTTGAGAAAATCAACAAAGATTATCAGACTAAAAATATGGATATGCTGCGCATGAGCGCGCTCTTTGACCCCCTGATTCAGCTTATAGCCGGTATAGCTCTGGTCATTTTTATTCTTTATGGTATCCGGCGCATGCTTGTTGGCAATCTTTCTTTAGGTGATTTTGTAGCCGTACTTAACTATCTGCGCATGATGGTCTGGCCGCTGATGGCCATAGGCATGGTTGTCAACAGTTTCCAGCGCGGTATTGCGGCCATGGGCAGGATTAATGAAATACTTGCGGCTGAAGCGAAAGTAAAGGAAACTACAACTCCTGGCAAAATCAGCTTTTCTACAGATGACGATTCAGTCAGAATAGAGTTCAGAGATGTCTTTTTCCGTTATGCAGACAATCTGCCCTGGATTCTGCGAGGTGTGAGTTTTACACTTGAAGGCAAGGAGAGCCTGGCAATTCTGGGTCGCACGGGGGCAGGCAAAAGTACGATCCTGAACCTGTTGCTGCGGCGCTATGATCTTAATTCAGGACAGATTCTTCTGAATGGTCTTGATATCAGAGATATCTCTTATGAGGAACTCTATAGCAAAATTGCTTTTGTTGAGCAGGAGAGTTTCATGTTCTCACGTACTATTGCCGGCAATATTGCCTTTAGCGGTGATGACGATTATGATCCGGAAAAAGTCCGGCAAGCTGCGGAGTTTTCACAGCTAGCAGATGACATAGAGGCAATGCCTGACCAATACAGGACCTGGGTGGGTGAAAGAGGCGTAACTCTTTCCGGCGGCCAAAAACAACGGCTGGCGATTGCCCGTGCCTATTACCAGGACGCACAGATTCTGGTTCTGGATGATTCACTTTCTGCCGTCGATACCAACACAGAGAAAGATATTTTGAATCAGCTGGAAAAAGTGGAAGCAGGTCTGATAGTTGTAAGTCAGCGCGTATCGACAGTCCAGCGCTCCAATCAGATACTGGTCCTCGAAGATGGTGTTATTTCGCAACGTGGGTCACATGCAGAGCTTCTGCAAGACAAAGACGGCTTCTATGCCAGACTTTATCAGAGGCAGCTGCTGGAAAGTGAACTGCGTGAAGACAGGGAGGAGGCATAAGATGGCGCAGACTGAGCAAAAAGATCTTGATGAACAGAATGCCAGGTCCAAAAAGCCGGACCGCAAGACCTTAAAACGCCTTTACTCTTACGGCACCCCTTACTATAAACAGTTCATCATCATTTTTATACTGATTATCGTTACTGTCGGCATGACGCTGGCTCAGCCCCGGCTGACTCAGCTCATTATCGACAACAATATTTCCGTTCTGCTTGATCCTGCTAAAAGCCGGAGTGAACAGGCTCTGGCTATGAGTGAGGCGACGCGGACGGCATTGATCTATCTTGCAACTGTCGTAGTAGCTTTCCTGGCCGGATACAGCCAGGACTATATGCTGCATAAGACAGGACAAAAGATTTTAAGAAGAATCAGGCAGGATCTTTACGATCATATTCTGAAGCTTCCCATGACATTCTTTGATCATTATCCGCAAGGAAGCCTGGTTACGCGTGTGACCAACGACACTGAAACGCTGAACGAAATGTTTACTTCAGTCCTGACCACAATTTTCCGCAGTCTGATTACTTTGGCCGGCATTGTTGGGATCATGTACAGCATGAATGCCAGACTCGCCAGCTATGTAATGGCTCTGACGCCGGCGATCATCATTGTTTCTGCGGTATTCCGCCGTATAATTCGTAAAATATATTATGCGCAGCGCCGTGTTCTTTCCAGAATCAATACAAAATTGTCGGAGAATATCTCCGGCATGCGGACAATTCAGGTATTTAACAGACAAAAACAGGTGAGCGAGGAGTTTGATGAGGTTAACCGCGAATATCTGGACTTAAGCAGCAAGGAAGTACAGTACTACGCGACCTATCGTCCCTTTATTGAGATTGTGCGGTCACTGGGCATCGCTGCCCTGATTTGGTTTGGCGGACGCAATCATCTTGATGGTGTTATCACTTTCGGTATTCTCTATGCTTTTATAGATTATATTCAACGTTTCTTCCAGCCGATTCTGGAACTGGCCGAAACCTTTAACATAGTTCAGTCTGCCATGACATCCACGCACCGAATCTTCCATTTGATGGATCAGGAAGCAGAGGATATTGGCGGGGAAGTGGCTGTTCCTGCTTCAGGATTTGCAGGAAAAATCGAGTTCAAAAACGTCTGGTTTGCCTACAATGAAGATGAATGGATTCTCAAAGATGTTTCCTTCAGCATCGAGCCCGGAGAGTTTGTTGCTTTTGTTGGCGCTACCGGTGCCGGCAAGTCAACAATTATGCATCTGCTCTGTCGCTTCTACGACATCGATAAAGGACAGATTCTGCTTGACGGTATCGACATCAGGGACTATGACCTGAAGCAGCTGCGCGAGGCTATAGGAGTGGTTCAGCAGGATGTCTTCCTCTATTCCGGCAGTGTCATGGATAATATCAGCCTGAATCGGCCGGAAGTATCTGCCGCTGATGTCAGACAGGCAGCAAAAAATGTTAATGCTGATATCTTTATTGATAAATTGCCAAAACGCTATGATGAGGAAATCATGGAACGCGGCAGTACCTTGTCGTCCGGGCAGAGGCAGCTGCTATCTTTCGCCCGTACTCTTGCTGCCAGGCCTTCGCTGCTGATTTTGGATGAGGCAACTGCCAATATTGACACGGAGACGGAACTGCTGATTCAGGATGCCATCAGCAAAATGTCTGCTAACCGCAGCATGATAGCAGTAGCTCACAGAATCTCTACCATTGCCAATGCGGATAAGATTATTGTCATGCATAAGGGCAGAATTGCAGAGCAGGGAAGCAGAGATGAACTTCTGGCCCGGAATGGACTTTTCAAAGTTCTCTACAAGTTACAGTACGAGGAGTATTAGTTCTATTAAAAAACCATCAAAAAAGTGACATCCGACAATATTTGAATGTCACTTTTTGATTGTCTTAAGCCGGTGGAGGTCAATTATCGCAATTGTCCAGTGCCTGTTTAAGGTCAGCGATAATATCTGCTGCGGATTCCAGCCCGACTGAAATACGCAGCAGGTTCTCCGCTATATCTGCTTCAGCTAAGGCCTCAGGGCTATAGGTGTTGTGAGTCATGCTGGCAGGGTGCTGGATCAGAGTTTCAGCATCGCCCAGGGAAACCGCGCGGCGGCAGAGTTTGCAGTTATTCACAAAGCTGGCGCAGTATTCTTTATCGCCTGCCAGTTCAAAGGAGATCATGGCTCCCGGCAGCTTCATCTGTTTTTGAGCCAGCTGGTAAGCAGGGTGTGATTTGAGACCGGGGAAGTTGACCTTTTTCACCCGGCTATCCTGTTCCAGAAACTCCGCAACTTTCAGTGCATTGGCACAGTGTTTTTCCATGCGCAGATCAAGCGTCTTCAGTCCGCGGGAGATCAGGAAGCATTCAAAAGGTCCCAGTACAGAACCGGTGAAATATCTCAAGCCGTTTTCTGCGATTAATTTAATAGTTTCTGAGTCAGAGATGACAGCACCCGCGACAACATCGCCATGCCCATTGAGATACTTGGTAGCAGAATGGACTACGATATCGGCTCCGAGAGACAAGGGCAGCTGCAGATAAGGAGTAGCGAAAGTGTTGTCCACGACCACTTTGATTTCCGGATTGAAACTGTGTGCCGTGGTTGCCAGATAGCTGATGTCCGCTATTTTTAAGTTAGGGTTGGCAGGGGTTTCGATATAGATAATTTTCGTTTCCGGACGCAGAAATTGCTCCAGCATTCCGTTTTGACTCAAATCAACAAAATCGACATCGATCATGAAGCGCGGGAAGCCTTGATGCAGAAGTTCATAGGTGCAGCCGTAGAGTGTCTTGCCGGCGATTACGTGATCACCGCTGCTAAGCAGGGACCAGAACATTGAGCTGATCGCACCCATACCGGAGGCGAACACCAGGCCACCCTCGCCGCCTTCCAACTGAGCCAGGCGTGCCGCCAGTTCTCTTTGATTCGGGTTGTCGATTCTGGTGTAAAAATATCCATCCTGCTCACCGGCAAAGAGGGCAGCACCCTGTTCGACGCTATCAAAGTAGAAAGTTGAACTTTGGTAGATGGGCATCACCAGAGGTCTGAAGTTCTCACGTTTTAATGACCCGGCGTGAATCTGACGAGTTGCAAAATCTTGATTATCCATAATTTCCCCCTCTGAAAATCTATGAAATGTGTATGATAATATCCTATAGTTCGGGGCTATTGTTGTCAAGAATGTCAAATAAACGCCAGGCCGCTAATACTCGGCTTAGGCTTCTTCCTGCTCCAGGAAAAAGACCTCTTCCATGACCGGAGGAGTTTCCGGGAAATCATTTCTATTGGTCTTAAGACCGGCGATGCGGTCAACTTCCTCCATGCCGGCAACAACTTTTCCAAAAGCGGCATATTGACCGTCCAGAAAAAGACTGTCGGCATGACAGATAAAAAACTGTGAGCTTGCTGAATCCGGTACTTGGGTTCTGGCCATGGAAACAGCCCCGCGGACATGGGACAAGTGGTTATTGACCCCATTAGAGGCGAATTCACCTTTAATGTGAGTGTCGGAACCACCTGTTCCGGTACCTTGGGGATCACCGCCCTGAATCATGAAGCCGGGAATAATGCGGTGGAAAATAATGCCATTATAGAACCCTTCGGCAACGAGCTTCTGAAAATTTGCAACGGTGACAGGTGCTGCTTGTTCATCCAGCTCAATTACTATGCTATTGCCGCTGTCCATAACGATATTGATCAAATTAGTTGGGGCGGCTGCCTTTTTGTATCCTTTTGCTGTTTGTAAATCCATAATAGATTCCTTTCATCGATTGTTCTGCGCTAAGTTTACACTAATGAAAAGCGGAGCGCTGAGCGATTCAGCACAGACCGGTCCTGTTCATCTTATAATCCTGCCGTGACAGAAAGATTGATAGCTATCTGCTAGAATAAATCTATCGAACGATCTGATCTACCATTCTGAAAAGATCATAGAAAGGGCCTACTATGGACAGACTTCACCCTAAAATCCGCAAGATGAATGATGAAGCTGCTACAGTTTTATCACTCTATCAATCTACTCCGCATGAAGGATCCGATCCGGGATCCAATGCCATTCGTTTCAAGAATCTGATTAAGGAAGCAGAAGAAAAACTGGCAAAATATTTGGATCGAAAAGCGCTGAAGGAACAGATGGAGCTTCTGCAGGACCTGCAGAAAGATACCGTTTTCTGGAATGACAGAAGTGAAGCCTTTGCTCTTTTCTTAAGAGACAGGAATATGCTGATCTACAACTTGTCCGAAGCTGTAGATGATCTGGTAGTAGTACAGGGAATTCTGCATTTGTTGCCCTTGCTGGCTGCTGAACAACATATATCCAGCCACTATATTCTGGATATAGGCCGAGACCGCTTCCGTCTTCATCGTGGGGACGGATCAAAACTGAAAGTGGTTGAGGATCATGGGATCCTGACCTTTACGGAATTATTCCCTGATCTGGATCCTGACTCCGATGTGAACTTCGGCAGCTACGGCGGCAAAGGCGGCACAGCATTTCATGGTCACCGCTCTGCTGCAGAAATGAAAGAAATTGATAAGATCAAGTATTATCGATATCTGGAAGAAAATCTGACAGCGTATTTTGCCGACAAACGATCGCCCGTTATCTTGTCGGGAGTTCGCGAAAACATGGCGGACTGGCGCTCGGTCGCGACAAATGAAGTATACCTTAAAGAAGATCTGGGCAAGCCGCTCCATGATTTTGACCCACAAAGTCTGAAAGCAGCGATCCTTAATATTTTTGACAATATCCAGAATGAGGAAATAAAAA
Organism: Mageeibacillus sp. UBA5439; assembly: GCA_002427505.1. Taxonomy (GTDB): domain Bacteria; phylum Bacillota; class Clostridia; order Saccharofermentanales; family DTU023; genus DTU032. The sequence goes on along the minus strand of DIRJ01000038.1, from coordinate 89,578 downwards.
GAGGAATGGACAGTCTGGCCAAAGGTTTGGCTGACGGCAAGGCATCTACTCGCATGAGTGACATAAAAAATGCAGCGGACGAGTGTAAGATCGAAACATTGTATATCCGCAGTGATTACTGTGATGAAGAGAGGGAGGAATTGGACCAACTTGTTCGTGACTGTTTCCAGATGGCAGGCAATGTGGTCATGGTTCCGGTTTCCGTGAAGGAAATGGAAAAGAGAATTGCAGCTCGTTTCCGTTACTAAAAGGAGTTAATAATGTCAGAGTTTAAGGTCAGAGACAATGAACTGAGTGAACTGGAAGTACAGACGCTTATACGCGCGGCTATAGCAGCACGCGATAAGGCCTACGCGCCGTATTCAGCCTTTAAAGTCGGCGCCGCCCTGCTGTGCTCCGATGGCAGAGTTTTCAGTGGCTGCAATGTAGAAAACGCAGCCTATGGGGCCGGAATCTGTGCTGAACGTGGTGCCGCTATGCAGGCAGTGGCTGCAGGTGCTCAGGAATTTACCGCCATAGCAGTTGCCGGCTGGAAGGATACTAATGCTGAGCGGGATCGGGGATTAGCATATCCTTGCGGTATCTGCCGCCAGTTTCTCAACGAATTTTCTGATGGCCGCATGAGTGTCTATGTTGCACGTTCTGTAACTGACTATGAAAAAAATGATTTGTCCAGCTTATTGCTGCACGGCTTTGGCCCGAGAAACCTGGATCTATAGAAAGATCTCCAGCAGAAGCAGAACTGTTATCAAATAATAGCGTGAATTCTTATCCATTTCAGTGAGTGAAAATATAGAAGAATTCACGCTGTTTTATGGCCTTTTTCGCAGAAAATTTCTAAGCAGGCAGTCATTTGACAATTTAAATACCTTAACTTATGCTTTATTCGTTGGCTAGGTACTTATACAATAATCTTTTCAAATAAAGGAATTAACTCTAATACGTAGTCTTCAGACAGCGAATATTTCAATAACTTATTAATGTTTTGGAGGTTGCTTAATGCAAATAAATATTACTACTGATTATGCAATTCGGGCTGTCCTCCGGCTCGCACAGGCAGATGAAGTATTATCAACAACTAAAATTGCAGAGGAGATGAATATTCCGGGCAATTATCTGCCTTCGATAATACAAAAATTAAGAGAAGCCGGTATTGTCTCTGTTAAGAGAGGAGCCAAAGGCGGTTCCAGTCTGACCAAGCCTGCCGGTGAAATCAGCCTGTTCGAGGTCATAAATGCAATGGAAAATACAACTCGCCTCAACAGATGTCTGGAGGCAGATGCTTTTTGCAGCCGCGACGCTGCAGACTATTGCAAAGTTCATTCAGCTTACCAAAAAATGCAGGATCATTTTGATAATTGCATGAAAAGCTTAACTTTTGCTGACCTGCTTTAAGCAAGGCGAATATAAGCAACACCGAACATCAGGTTTTGACACAGATATCAGTAAAACAAACACAGTGTGTTTGTTTTTTCTTTGCCCGGAATCCTGATAAAATTAAATTAAGAGTTAATTTGCTACAATGTCAATAAGAAACATGCCAGAGCAAAGAGGCGAGGTAATACAGTGACAGTTGCAGTATCTTCGGGGAAAAACGCCAGGATTGCAATAATCAGCGGCGCTTCCTCAGGAATCGGACGTCAGTTTGCCATCGATTTGGACGGTGACGTGCGTCTGGATGAAATCTGGCTGTGTGCCAGACGTGAAGAACGTTTGCAGGAACTTGCCGCATCACTGAGAAAGCCGGCACGCGTTCTGGCCGGGGATATTACAGATAAGAAATGGCGCGACCGGCTGTTGCTTGAAATTAAGGACAGCGAATGTCAAATTCACACGCTGATCAATTCTGCCGGTTTCGGCAAGTTTGAAGCTTTTTGTGATCTGGATTGCAATGAAAGGATGGTGGAAGTAAACTGTCAGGCCCTGACCGCTCTGACCTCTCTCTGCCTTCCTTACATGCAGAACGGCGGACGCATAATCAATATGGCGTCAGTGGCCGGTTTCATGCCGCAATATAAAGCAGCAGTGTATGCAGCCAGCAAAGCTTATGTCATCAGCTTTTCACGTGCCCTGCATCAGGAATTGAAAGAGCGTGATATTACTGTTACGGCCGTATGTCCCAATCCTATGAAAACAGAGTTTTTTGAGGCCAACGGGATTGAGATCGATGCTAATCCCATCAAGAAAATCGGCATTGAGGATGTTGAAAAGGTCGCCGCCAAAGCCCTCAAGCGATCAGATAAGGGCAAAGATATGTCAGTCTGCAATTTGCCGGCTAAAATACTGCGTGTAATATCCAGAATTCTGCCACACAGGCTTGTGCTTTGGTTTGAACGCAAAAGCGGCTTTTAAGCGGCCGCGTAAATCAGATAACAAAAAGCGGCCTGCATGAGGCCGCTTTGAGCTCAGAGCGTATTCTTACTGCTGTTTAAAACGACCTTGCTTTTCCAGACGGTAGGCCGGGCGAAAGAGCGGTCCGACAAAATCATTGTACTGGAAGCCATTCTCGATGGCAGTTGTGACATAGTCTTTGGCCATACGCACAGCATCATGAATATCCATATCCAGAGCAAGTCCGGCTGTGATAGCGGCGGAAAAAGTGCAGCCGGCACCATGAGTGTGAGCCGGTTCCAACATCTGATTAGAGAGGACCGTGAAGTCTTCACCATCATAGAGAATATCTATGGCTGTTTCAGCTTGAACAGCTTTGCCGCCCTTGACCACGACATATTTGGTGCCCAGAGCATGAATAGCTTTTGCCGCTTTTTTCATCTCTTCCAGGCTGGTGGGTGTGCCCAAACCGGACATAACACCTGCTTCAAACAGATTGGGAGTTGCTACAGTTGCTATTGGCAGCAGCAGGTCGCGGATGCTGTCCGCAGTTTCCGGGTTGAGTACTTCATCAGTGCCTTTGCAAGCCAGAACAGGATCAATCACGATATATTTAAATTCGTTATCCTTTAAAAAATTGGCAACCAGCTCAACGATCTCGACAGTGCCGAGCATACCGGTTTTTACTGCTGTAATCGGTACTGTACTGGCAACTATTGTTTCAAACTGGGCCTCTATGAGGGAGGTCGACAGACTGCTTACATGATGCCCCCAGCTTTCTTTATCCATCGTCACCACAGTAGTCAGAGCGACTTGCCCGTATAAACCGTACTCCTCAAAAGTAGTCAGGTCCGCCGCCATCCCGGCACCGCCGCTGGCGTCTGTACCTGCGATAGTTAATGCACGTATTACTTCTTGATTCATTTACTTCCTCCTCGAACATATTAAAATGTTCAGTTTTCATTATACATGATTGCATAAGAAAAGATGCAGTTAAAACTGCCGGGCAGCCCTGTTGCAGCTAAAGAACAGCCTGGGAGATCTCAATTTAATTTTTGTCCGGAAAATCCAGAACAATGATGTCCGGTCTGGCGCAAAAACGTGCATGGATGTGGACGGTGCCGACTCCGTTGCTGATTAAAAGCTGGCTGTTATCACGCAGCTGATGGCAGCCGCGCACATAGCGTCTGCCCAGATAGGGAAGAATAAGCGGCAAACCGAAGAGAGTCACCTGTCCTCCATGGGAATGCCCGGAAAGATAGAGGCTGTTGCCCGGAACCGGCTTGTTCTTACCAACGAAGCCGGGTTCGTGACAGAGCAGAAGCCGAAAGCTGTCCTCAGCTAAAGCTGCCTTGTCCACGAAAACAGGCTGATCGTGAGTGGCGTTTGCGAAGCCATACAGAGCCAGATCATCAAGCTCAGCCCAGCTGTTTTGCAATAGTGTAAAACCGGCTGCGGCAATGACTTCAGCAGTGTAGTGACGATTGATCAGAGTTTCAACGTCGTGGTTTCCCAACACAGCATAACAGGGGCAAAAATCACTCAGAACAGCAAGATTTTTGCTGATAGCGGCCTTGAAACTTTCGCTGGTCAGATCAGTTTTTTCTTCCACCATATCGCCGCCGAAGAGTATCAGCTGAGGTTTTTGGGAGAGGATCAGCCGGCAAAGTTTATTCAAGTGTTCAGCAGTAAAGTTGGGGCCCAGATGAATATCGCTGAAGAACACAATGCGTTTGCCGGCAAAACTGCCCAGAGTTTTGTCCGGGTCAAGCTGATAGTTTTTCACACGCACACGCCCGGGAGCAATTGTAAACCCATAAAAAAGAAATACTGCTGCTACAAGGAGGAGTGCCAGTATAAAATAAAGCAGCATTACAGCTTATCTGCCAAAACTGATTTACCGGTATCAAAACCCAACTCATAGTAGTCGTTGTTATTGAATTGGAATTCTTTGACCAGATCAAGTCCCAGTTTACGGTGGGCAGCCAGGGAACGAGGGTTTATCTGATTGATAAAAGTAAGCAGAACCGGGTAGCGGTCGCGCATGCTTGCACGTGAGAAGTCAAACAAATGTGCAAAAACTCCCGTGCCGCGATATTCCTTATCGACACAGATCGGACCATACTGATAGGAGTTTTCCATCGACATGGTTCTGCCCAGATATTCTGTATCAGGCAAGTCTTTAATCATGTGTGCGAATAAAGGCCATTCTGACCAGTACTCCCAGGAAGCCGCCATTGCGTAAGCAATAACCTTGTCACCGTCCAGGGCGATAGAAAGACCCCCCTCGTCGTCGATCAGGCGCTCAAACTGCTCGGTGGTGAAAAGCGTGGTCACGAAGCCATCCGGACGGTCTTCGTCAGAAATTGTGCTGACATGGTAACGCTCTTGCAGCCGGTGTACCTGATCCAGGTCAGCTTTAGTTGCTAGTCTGTATGTGATATTTTTCATTGATCCTTATCCTCACTGCTTAAAGATATTTAGGATCAGTTTAGCAGATTTTTCGAAGGAAATAATTGCGCTGCTGACACTTTCTGCTAGACTGGTTTTAATTCAGCTCAACTGTAGTGAAGGGAGATCGTATGTTGCTACTTACTCGCGCAATTGTCACAGGAGGAAGCTCCGGTATTGGTGCTGCTCTGGTCAATCTTTTACTGAAAGCAGGAGTTGAAGTTATTTCTCTTTCCAGGACAGAGGCCGATTTTTCCGGACAGGAGCAGATAGAGAATTTGTGGCAGATTCCCTGTGATATCAGTAATGAAGAGCAGCTGGCGGCAGTCTTTAGAAAAATATCAGAAAAGTGGGAATATTGTGATGTCCTTTTCTCTAATGCCGGCTTCGGAATTTCGGGCACGGTAGCGAGCACTAAAAAGAGTCAAATGATCAAGCAGTTTGATGTCAACTGCTTTTCTGCCGTTTCTGTAATCCAAAGATGTCTGCCACTTCTGCGCAAAGCCCAATACCCCCGTATTGTGATCACAAGCTCGGTGGCAGGGGAGATCTCGATTCCCTATCAGGCCTTCTATTCAGCCAGCAAGGCTTCGCTTAATATGCTGGCGCTGGCATTGAACACGGAGCTGGCGGCAGACGGGATTAAAGCAATAGCTGTTATGCCGGGTGACTGCCGGACCGCTTTTACTGATAATCGCGAAAAAAATGCCGAGACCCCGGCCTGTTATGAAAAAAGTGAAGCAAGGTCCATCAGCAAGATGGAAGCAGATGAGCGCAGCGGCTATCCGGCTGAATATGTTGCGGGTCAGCTTTTCCGTTATGCCGGGAAGAGGCGTCCCAAAGCCCTGTATGGAGTCGGTTTTTCCTATCGTTTCCTGCTGGCGGCCTATAAGATATTTCCCATCAGACTGACCGGATGGATCGTATCTAAAATGTACGGATAATAAAAAACCCTGATTCTAAAATCAGGGTTTTTTGGTGGACGATAAGAGATTCGAACTCTCGGCCTCTGCGATGCGAACGCAGCGCTCTCCCAACTGAGCTAATCGCCCGGGATGCGATCCAACAGTGACTTAACCGCTTCGATATTCTATCACATATTTAGAGTGAGTCAACTTATAGACCGGATTATTGGCCTGATACTGCCGACTGCTTTTCAACTTTTGTCTGTCGTGCCGCTTCCTCTGCTTCCAGCAGCTTGACGTCGATCTTCCCGACCAGAGTCTGAGGCAGGCTGTCACGGAATTCAATTTCCTGAGGTACGGCGTGAGCAATCAGTGAAGACTTACACAGGCGAATGATATCTTGTTCCAGCTCTTCCGGATCTGCCCCCTCATGAGCGACAACAAAGACCTTGACCACAGTCATCTTATAGGGATGCGGGATGCCGATAGCGGCGACATATCTCACTTGCGGCAGACCCGAGATCAGTTCCTCGATTTCTTTAGGAAAAACAGGAATGCCGGAAACTTTGAGCGTGCGTTTAAGCCGGCCTTTAAAATGGAAAAAAGCTTCTTCATCCTGATAACCGATATCCCCGGTTTCTACCCAGTCCAGTCCGTCCTCATGGGTCACAATGGCATGAGATGTGGCGGTTTCATCATTGAGGTAACCCAGCATGGTAGTGGGTCCGCTAACGCAGATTTCTCCGATTTCATTTGCCGGCAGCGTCTCCCGGCTTTCAGAATTGATTATCTTCATCCTGATATTGGACAGTGGCAGGCCGATGCCGTTTCTGTCCGAGTATTTATCCGGCATAACTGAACAGACGGTAACAGTTTCAGTCAGTCCGTAGCCTTCACGCAGTTTCGACTTGGAACCATGGTCTGCCAAAAACTTGTCAAAGCGGTCTTTCAGCTCCGGCGTCAGGGAATCACCCCCACAGAAAGCGGCTTCCAGACAGGAAAGATCAGTGTTCTGCATGGCCTCGGCTTTGGATAAAGCTTCATATAAAGTCGGGACACCGCAGATATAGTTGGCCTGTCTGTGCTTGAATAAATCGGCCACAGCCTTAGCCGAGAAGCGGGGCAGAAGATAAACCTTAATGTCATTAATCAGGCAGGTATGCATGCCGATACACAGACCGAAACCATGGAAAAGGGGTAATACTGTAATCATGCTTTTGCCGGACGGAACCGGTGCAGACAGGGGATAACCCAGCAGCTGATTGGCCTGATAGGCGATAGCGTTGAAGTTATAGTCGCTGAGCATGATTGTTTTCGGTTCGGAAGTGGTGCCGCCGCTGTGTAAGTATGCACAGACACTTTTGTGGTCTTTGCTGCGTGCGGGGGTAACCCTGACGGATTCAGCTTTTTTCAGGAAAGTCTTCCAGCTGGTCGTTCCGGCCAAAAGATCCTTTTCCGCTTTATTTTTACGCAGCTGAAGTTTAAAAAAGGGCTGCTTCCAGGCGGGTGCCTCGTCGGCCATGCCGCAGATGATAATATCTTTTATCTTCGGCGACCCTTTCAATTCCTCCAGCAAGGGCCGCAATTTATTGACTGCCATATCAGCAATAAACAGAAAGCTGCTATCGGTTTCTGTCAGGTGTTTGCCGACCAGGCGGGGAGGTGAGAGCGGGTGAATCATATTACAGATGCAGCCCAGTCTGTTAGCAGCATAAAACACGATGACGGCGGCAGGAATGTTGGGCAGACCGAGAGCCAGGACATCACCCTCCCTGACTCCGCTGGCAACCAGTGCGCGGGCGCAAGTGTCTATTTTTGCCTGCAATTCAGTATAGGACAGGTCCTTACCGTAATATGAAAGCGCTTTTTCATCAGGACGCTTCACAGCCATAGCTGTCAGAGATTCGTTCATGGTCAGAGCAGGGATCTCAAAGCCATCAGCATAACCGGACATAGAGGAACTCTTAATAGTTTTAATGTCTTCAGTCACAATATTCCCTTAATTCCTTTCAGAATTCTCCCAATAAAGATCAATGCAGAATGATTGAAATGACAGAGTCAGGGACTTCAACAGGCACTGGTCACTAAGAGAAATACTGCGAGAAATTATACCATTTATCAATCGAATGTCCTATACTGGCACCAGGAGTTGATTTATGGCGAAAAAGTCTCTTTATATGTGCACTGAATGTGGCCAGGATTATATTGGCTGGTTTGGTCGCTGCACTAATTGCGGTGCCTACAATACGATTGTTGAAGTGCCGGACAGTAAAGAAAGTAAAAAGAAACAGCTGGCACAAGGCAGCTGGGTTCAGAGCTATGATGGCGAACAAAGCACACAGCCGGTAAAGCTGAATGAACTTCAAGCAGATCTGCAGGACAGATTTCCTACCGGTATTGCTGAGTTGGATCAGGTTTTGGGCCGGGGATTTGTGAGAGGATCGCTGATCCTGCTGGGTGGTGATCCGGGTATTGGCAAATCGACTCTGGCCCTCCAGGCTTTGGGCAGCTTTCCGGAGGAGGCAACACTTTATATCAGCGGCGAAGAATCAGCTGAGCAAATACGCCTGAGGGCGGAACGCCTGGGTTTAACGGATAAAGCTATCCGCCTGCTTACCGTAACTGACTTTGCTGCCATTGAAGAAAGCCTGAGAGCTCTGCACCCTCAGATAGCAGTAATAGATTCCATTCAAACTGTATATTCGGCCGAGCTTGCGGCGGCACCCGGATCGGTCAGTCAGATTCGGGAAGTTACTCTGGGTTTGCTGCGTATCGCAAAAGCACTCGGCATCACTTTGATTCTGACCGGACATGTGACCAAGGAAGGCACTGTAGCAGGACCCCGTGTTTTAGAGCATATGGTGGATGTCGTCCTTTATTTTGAGGGCGAAAAGGATACAAGCATTCGTCTCCTGCGTGCTGTAAAGAACCGCTTTGGCGCTACCGATGAGCTGGGTGTATTTGAGATGACGGACAAGGGCCTTATTTCGGTCAGTGAAACTTCGGCTTTACTGTCCCGGGGCCGTCCCAGACATACTGCCGGTTCAGTTGTAACTTCCACCATGGAAGGCAGCCGCCCTCTGCTTCTGGAAATACAGGCTTTAACAGTTGCCTCTCCCTATGCTACCCCGACCAGAATGACGCAGGGGATCGATCGTTCACGGCTGTCGCTGCTGCTGGCGGTCATGGCTAAAAGCATCCGGGTAGATCTATCACAGTCTGACACCTACGTAAACGTGACCGGAGGTATCCGGATCGCGGAAACCGCGGCAGACCTGGCTATTATGTCAGCAATACTCTCCACTTTCCGCGAAGAACCCCTGCATCTGGATGCTATAGTATTAGGCGAAGTCGGCCTGACGGGTGAAGTTCGCCCTGTCAGCCAGATGGCCTTGCGGATTGAAGCAGGCAGTCGTGCCGGCTGGCAGAGCTTTGTCTTGCCCGCCGCCGGACGCGAGCAGATGAAACGTTATGAAAACACACAAAAGAGTGATGTGAAGCTTTACTATGTCAGTAATGTACAGGAAGCATTTGATCTGCTTTTTTCCGGAGAGAATTAGGAAAAGTTAATGAGCGAATTTCGGACATATGCCATTATTTTAGCAGCCGGACGCGGCGAGCGTATGCAGGCGGATCGAAACAAGATGCTGCTTGAAATAGCCGGCCGCACTTTGCTGGAGCTGTGTCTGGAACGCTTCAGCAAGAACTCAGCTATTGAACATATCTTTACAGTCATGGCCCCGGAGGACATGTCTTCCCGGGGTGAAACAGATCAGGCCCGGGTTTTGCCTGAAAGCTGCCGGGGACTGGAGGGCATTGTTGCCGGAGGCAAGACGCGCCAGGACTCTGTTTTCAATGGTTTGAAGGCAGTTGAAAAGCATGCTGCCGGCTTTAAGGGCCGGGTTTTGGTTCTGATTCATGACGGAGCCCGTTGTTTTATCCCGTCTGCAGTGATCGGGCGCGTTTTAGCGAGGTTGAAATCTGAACGCTGTGCTGTCGTTGCAGCTTTGCCCGTTACGGACACAATCAGACAAGCCGAGTATGACTCGCTCAAAGAACTTGAGATACCACGTGAGGAACTTTTAAAAATGCAGACCCCTCAGGCTGCTGACCTGGATATACTGCTGCATGCCTTTGAACTTGCCAGAGAAGAGGGGATACAGGCAACAGATGATATTGCCCTTCTCCTGCGCATGGGCTACCCGGTGCGCGCGGTCAGCGGTGACAGCCGCAATCTGAAACTGACTACCCCGGCTGACATAGAGCTGGCGCAACTGCTGTATAAGGCCGGATATTTTTATGACTAGTCTGAAGATATAAAATGCTTTATTCACGGCTGTTACCATTTTACAGGGAATGAGGACAAATGCCGGCTTTGCTGTTGAAATGGTATTAGCAGATTGTTATTTTATGTTAGAATTAATCAAAATGTTTATTCAATTATTTTTTTAGGAGGCATGTATGGCCAAGTCATCATCTACTGTTTTTACGCGATTGGCACTTACTGTGGCAGCCCGCTACTATCCGACAGAGGGAATTGTTGATTCATACTGCCTGGATGGCCGCTTCCCAGGCAGACGAGAGCAAAGGTCTGTTGATTCAACGCTGGACCGTGAAGACAGGGGTTTTCTGTTTTCAATTTTCGGCTATCCGTATAATAGGCAGGAAGACGACACATCCTGGCGGGAGCCTCTCGAGCGCCTGACAGAAAAAATAAATGATCCTTCCAGTGACATCGATAGCGGACTCAATGATTTAGCCGACGCCGCTATGGATGTTACAGGCCGGATAACCATTGCGGAAGCAGGAGCCCGTGAGCCGTATTTTTCAGGATTTGTACTGCGCGATGGTGAAGTGGCAGCCGTAACACTAGGTGCCGGAGCAGCCATGCTCTACCGTCGCGGCGTTCTTTACCCCCTCACTGATGAGACAATGGATTTTAATGCAGTTGACGCTGACGGACAGGCCGTGGGCGGTATTAATGATTTTATTGCCGGAGAAGCCGGCACTTTACGTTACTCCAACATAGCCCAGATTGAGCAGGGAGATGTTCTTCTTATTTGTAATCAGGAGCTGTATCAGGCGCTGGGACAAAGAGACATTATGCGTATTCTGAATAGTGCTGAAGATCAGTACGATGCTGCCGGTCTCCTGCTTACGTCAGCGTCCGCCCAGGTGCCGGGTACTCCCTTGCAGCTGATGCTGGGCATGGTGGAGTCTGTGATGGAAGACAGCCGTAAATCTTCCCAGCTTAATCTGGGGCGTTTCAATACTCAGGTTGTGATGGGAACACCCTTTGATGCTCCTGTCCCGGCTGATCCGGATGAGCAGGCAACACAGCGTTACCAGCGTCAGGATATGGTAGATTTTTTAAGCGAACCGGAAGCGGAAGCTAAACCTGATGACAGCTGGGAAAAGCCGGATGACACGGATGCCGCCTTCAGACCGGAATATTCTGAACCGGATAATGAAACAGCATCTTTTGATCAGATCAAAGATGACAGCACGCCCGCTGTTCCCGGTTTTGCCTACACTTCTCCTGAAGATCAGCGCAGACGCTTCGGACAGGGTGAAATCTACGATGATTCTGCAGACCAGGATGATGCCTACAGCAGCAGTGCCTACAAAGGCCAGGTCTGGGATGACAGTTATCTGGGTGATGATGATGACGATCTTTACTATGATGAGGATGATGAGCGTGCCAAGTATGTCCGTTCTTCCCGCAATAAACAGATTGTTTTCTATGTTGTTCTGATCGCAATAATCGCTTTATGTATTTTCGCTTTGATTAAACTTCTGGGTGGCGGTAAAGATGATCCGGATTCGACAGAATCAAACACGACCACACCTGTAGTTTCCACTGAAACACCGCCGGTCATCGTGCCGCCGGTGAATACTGATCCTACAGATACACAGACCGATCCCACGGAAGATACAACTGAAACGACTCCGGCACCGGCGGATTCGACCTATGTTGTTCAGGCCGGTGACTCGCCCTGGGGCATAATGATGGAATCATACGGAACTTACTCTGATGAGCTGTATGCAGCCTTCATGGAGTATAACGGTAAAGCAGTTGGTGACAATATCTTTACCGGTGAAGAACTTCTGGTTCCCCCGCAAGCAGTTTTGGATGCCTTGATCGAAGATTAGGCACTGAGCCGCTTCTGTCGCCGTTTTTTGTAAGACGGGGATAAAAGATATAGAATAAAGGGCGGCGACGCATGTTCTCCAGGACACAGCGTCAGCCGCCTTTAAATTATAGAATAATTACAATAAACACTTTAAGGAGTCCAATGTATGCAGCCTCTTAGCTTAAACACCATCAGATCAATGTTTCTGGATTTTTTTCAGGAAAAAGATCATCTTATACTGCCCAGTTTCTCTCTGATACCAAAAAATGATCCCTCAATTCTGCTGATTAATGCAGGTATGACCCCAATGAAGAATTGGTTTACGGGAGCGGCCACGCCACCGCGCAAACGTGTTGCCAGCTGTCAAAAATGCATTCGTACGCCGGATATAGAGAATGTGGGTATATCCGACAGACATGGCACCTATTTTGAGATGCTGGGTAACTTTTCTTTCGGTGACTATTTCAAGCGCGAAGCCATCACCTGGGCCTGGGAATTTATTACAGAATGGCTGGAAATGCCTGTGGAGAGGCTTCTGATCACAGTACACTGCAATGATGATGAAGCATACGACATCTGGCACGATGAAGTCGGAATACCGGCAGAACGCATACGTTGCTTCGATAAGGATAATTTCTGGGAGCACGGAACCGGACCCTGCGGACCATGTTCTGAAATTTTCTATGACCGCGGTCCTGAATTCGCCTGTGATGATCCCAACTGTGACGTAGGCTGTGACTGTGACCGCTATGTTGAGTTTTGGAACCTTGTATTTACTGAGTTTAACCGCGAAGAGGATGGATCGTATACGCCGCTGAAACAGAAAAATATCGATACCGGCGCCGGTCTGGAACGGATTGCCGTTATCATGCAAGGTGTCAAAAACCTCTTTGAAGTTGATACTGTGCGGGCAATTCTGGATAAAGTCTGCGAAATCAGCGGCAAGGAATATGGTAAAGATAAGAAAGATGACATTGCAATACGTGTGATCAGTGACCACGTGCGTTCAGCTATGATGATGATTGCTGATGGTGTTCTGCCGGGTAATGAGGGCAGGGGCTACGTCTTAAGACGCCTGATCAGGCGCGCTGTCCGCTACGGCAGATTGCTGGACATTAAAGATCCCTTCCTCAGTGAACTGACTGAGCTAGCCATTGCCCAGTCAGTCGATTATTACCCCGAGCTGCAGGATCAGGACCGTATTTTGCATGTTCTGGCAAAAGAAGAGGAGCGCTTTGGCCGTACTTTACAGCAAGGTATGCAGATACTGAACGAAGAAATCGATAAGGCGCGCAGCGAAATGAAGGATATTCTGCCCGGTGATATAGCTTTCCAGCTGCATGACACTTTCGGTTTCCCCTTGGATTTGACAGATGAAATCGCGAGCGAGCGTTCACTTAAGGTGGATCGTGTGCGCTTTAAGCGTCTAATGGACGGGCAGAAGGAAAGAGCCCGCCGTGCAGCTCAGGAAAAGGTCTCGACAGCCTGGGGGACCCTGCAGCTGCCGGATCAAGTCAAAGCTTTGGGCAAGACGGAATTTCTTGGTTACGATCAACTGGAGGCGGAACTGGATCTGGCCTTTATCCTCAGAACTGCTGACGACAGCAATCTGCTGGAAAGTGTGGATGAGGCCAATGAAGGTGATGAGCTTATTTTTGTCCTGAAGGCATCACCTTTCTATGCAGAAGCAGGCGGACAGGTTGGAGACCAGGGTGTATTTGCAGCTGTCGGCACGGGTGAATCCAGAGCAGAAGTTCTCGATACAGAAGAGACTGCTGATGGTATTTTCCTGCACAAAGTCAGAATATCTGCGGGCAGCTTTAGCAGCGGCATGAAAGTTCTGGGCAGTGTAGACCGCAGCAGGCGCCTGTCCATCGCCCGGAATCACACGGCAACCCATCTCCTGCACGAAGCCTTACGTCGGGTCCTGGGAGACCATGTGGTCCAGAAGGGATCATACGTTTCTGCCAGCAGACTTCGCTTTGACTTCCAGCATGATGAGCCGCTTACAGATGAAGAAAAAGCTAAAATTGAGGAGATTGTCAATACGGCTATCCTAGACAATTATCCGGTGGTGACTGAGGTGAAAAAGCTGGAAGAAGCCCGTGCTTCCGGAGCCATGGCGCTCTTTGACGAGAGGTATGATGAAGAGGTCCGTGTGATCACTATAGGAGATTTCTCCTGTGAACTATGTGGTGGCACACACCTGAGCTCAACTGGCGTAATCGGACTCTTTTTCATCAGTTCTGAAGGAGGCATAGCCTCAGGTGTAAGACGTATAGAGGCTGTCACCGGCGAAGCTGCCCATGACGCTGCCTTGCTGGGCCGTTCCGTCGTCAGGCGCCTGTTGAATCGCCTGCATGTAGATCAGGTAAGCGAGATATTCAGTCGTCTGGAAGAAAAAGATGATCAGCTGGCCAGGCTGAATAAAATTCTCGCTACACAACGGCAGGAAGAACAGCAGAAAATTGTCACTTCTTTATTGGATCAGAAAGAGAAAATCGGTGAATTTGATTACATTTTTGCCGAGCTTGAAAATTTCGAAGCCGAAGCTATGCGCGCAGCCGGAGATCGTATGCGCGACCATCTGGGTGACAATGCCGTTGTCCTGATTGCCTCTAAATTGGCTGCAGATAAGGTAGTATGGCTTGCCATGATGGGTAAAACCGCGATTGCTTCCGGAGCCAAAGCGGGCGATCTGATCAAGCTGGCAGCCGCTATCAGCGGCGGCAAGGGCGGAGGCAGACCGGATATGGCTCAGGGCGGCGGCAATGATCCGCAGAAAATAACGGAAGCTTTCACTTTGGCCCGTGCCAAGCTGCAGGAACTGGCCGGTAAATAGTAAAACCCTAGCTTGTAAAGGAGTAGAAGATGCCACAAAACTGTATATTCTGTAAAATCATCAGTGGTGAGATACCAGCGAAAAAGGTATTCGAAAACGAAAGCGTTCTTGCCTTCGAAGATGTTAATCCGGTGGCTCCTGTGCACACCTTAGTCGTTCCGAAAAAACACTACGAAAGTATTCTGGATATCTCTGCGACAGAAGCCGGCCTGGCTGATTTAAGCCGATTAATGGCTGCCCTGCCGCAGATTGCTGAAGAGCTCGGTGTTGAGGAAAGCGGCTTCCGCCTGATTAACAACTGCGGCGAAGAAGGCGGACAGACTGTAAGGCATGTTCATTTTCACCTGATCGGCGGGAAAAATCTGGGTCCCGGCTTGATCTGAAGATTTACTGACATTGAAAAAGGGACTGACTCCGTGGAGCCAGTCCCTTTTTTTTATTACTTGATTGCTGTTCTCTTTAGCTGTTCTTGGCTTCCGCTGCCTCGATACGCTTTAACATTGTTTTTTCCACAGCATTGATAATATTATGATAGCCGGTGCAACGGCACATATTGCCGGCCAGCTTCTGACGGAGCTCATCCCGGGTATAGCGCTTGCCATCAGCCAGAACGCTGTAAGCGGTCATAATCAGGCCCGGTGTGCAAAAACCGCACTGAACTGCCACTTCGTCAATGAAAGCCTGCTGGATATCGGAAATAGAACCGTCATCGCCCATTAAGCCTTCAACAGTGAGGATATCCTTGCCCTCCGCCCAGATTGCCAGGTAAATACAGGAATCATAAGGTTCGCCATCGATCAGGACCGTACAGGCACCACATTCTCCGACTTCACAACCCTTTTTCACTGAGTGCAGATGCAGTTCATTGCGCAGGACATCAAGCAGGGAGGAGCGCACATCGATCATGAGAGACCTTTCCTTGCCGTTGACTGTGAAATTTAGTTCTTTATATTGAATGTCACTCATTGAAAAATACCTCCTGAACGGCTGATTGATTCTGTTAAGCATCTACGTGCCAGTTCTGTCATCAGATGTGTGCGGAATTCTTTTGAGGCGCGCCAGCTTGTCCGCGGATTAATATCATCTTTTACCTTTTCTGAGAAAAGCTCAAGAGTCTCGAGGTTAACTGCGCGTCCTTTGACGGCGGCTTCGGCTGTTCCGGCGCGTAAGGGAACCGGACCTGCAACGCCGTAAGCGATGCGGACATCCTCTATTGTTTTCTTGTCATCAGACAGCTTGACATTGACTGAGCAGCCGCAGGTTGCAATGTCCATGGCATGCCGTGCACTGTATTTGTAGTAATTACCGAAATAGCCCTGATAGGACTCTTTTGGTATCAGGATTGCGGTTTGAACTTCCGTAGGCTTCAGATCAACTACTTTGGCTTTAATGTACCAGTTTTTCATCGGGATCCGGCGATAGCCGTCTTTGCCCTTAACTTCGATGATGGCATCGAGAGCCAGCAGGGTAGAGGCTGTATCTGCAGAGGTCACACCGTTACAGGTGTTGCCGCCGATCGTGCCGATATTCCGGACTTGCGGGCCGCCAACAGAGGCAGCGGCTTCGCCCAGATAGGGCAGATATTTCATGATTATTTCGTTACGGGCGATGCTGGTGAAGCTGGTCAGTGAGCCGATGCGAATCGTTCCGTCTTCATCAACTGTCACGCCCCTCAAGTCATCCAGGCCATAGATACTGACCAAAGTGCAGCCGGCCAGTTCGCCTCCGCGTATACTGATAAGAACGTCAGAGCCGCCGGCAATGATCTTTGCCTCAGGATGCTCATCGAGCAGGCTGATCGCTTCATCCAGCGAAGCAGCTTCGTAAAGCTTTTTAATATCGTACTTCATTGCATCCTCCTAGGCTGTTTCCTGAGACAGTTTGTTTAACTCGTCCCTGGTTTTTGCATATTGCTCACGTCTGGATTTTATCTCGAAATCTGATTCAAGCAAACCCGCTTCAGCGAAGCCTTCATATAGTCTTTGTGGCGTCATCGGGAGTGTGTTGAAGGATACTCCGGTCGCCTGAAGTATGGCATTGCGGATAGCGACGGCAGGTGAGCAGGCCGGCGGTTCGCCCAGTGCCCTGGTTCCAAAGGGACTGGTTGGCTCAGGGTTCTCGATGAAGGCGACCTTCATATCAGGATGATCCATGAAGGTGCTGAGCTTATAGTCTAAGAGGTTGTCGTTCAAAACACGGCCGGTCTTTTCGTCATAGAGCACTTGTTCGTAGAGACCGTAACCTATACTCATGCTCATGCCGCCATGGACCTGAGCTTCAGAAGTCTGAGGATTGATTAAGTTGCCGGCGTCATGGACATTACAGATATCTAAGATTTCTACCTTGCACAGGGGAATATCCACTTCAACTTCAGCAACAGAGACGCCAAAGGAATAGGCATTACTTTTAACCTGATAGGTACTTTCTGCTGTAATATGATTTCCCTGCTCGTGGCAGTACAAAACATTTAAGGCGAGATCACATAAGCTCATCAGCACCTTGCCGTCGCCCTTGCGCACAATTTTGCCATCCACCAGATCGAGCACAGCGACCGGCATGCGTACGTAACGGTGTGCGTTTTCGAGTATGCGTTCCTTTAGTATGGAGCCGGTTTGTTTGATAGAAAAACCTGCCACATATGTTTGACGCGAACCATAAGCTCCCAGACCGAAAGGCGTTATGTCAGTATCCTGGGTGGAAACGATATTGACGTCCTCGACCGGAATGCCTACAGCTGATGCAGCCATTTGTGAGAATACGGTATCAGCACCTTGTCCGATTTCCGTTTCGCCCAATTGCAACTGAATTGATCCGTCCTGATTCAAAGCCATGCGGCAAGCTGAAGTCTCGACAGATATGGGCCAGACTGCGGTATTGTACCAGAAGAGAGACATGCCGATTCCGCGGCGCACAGGACCTTCCTGAGGCTGATCATACAGCTTGCGTTTCTCTTCGTAATCGGTCATTTCCATGACTTTATCGATTAAGAGATTGTAAGTATCGTAGTAGTTTTCATTTTTGGAAAAGTCATCTATAAAGCCTTTCGGCATCGAATTCTTGCGTCTGAACTCCACAGAATCCAGATGCATCTGTTTGCAGATATCTTCAGTATGTGCTTCAGTAAAGAAAGTTGCCTGCGGCATACCATAAGCACGCATTGCTCCGGCAACTGTTTTGTTTGTATAGACAGTGTAGGCGTCACCTTCAAAGTTTTCGCAGGGATAAATCTGATTGACTGAACCCAGCGCTTTGCCGGCAACTGAGTGACCGTGCGATGCATAGGCTCCCTGATCAGAATAAAACTTCAGCTTTCTGGCTGCGATTGTGCCGTCCGGACGCACCCAGGAAATAATGTGCGCATGCATGGCATGACGAACACGGTTGTTGACAAAAGTCTCTTCCCTAGTCGTGTCCAGGAAAACCAGACGGCCGCCCACGCAGCGCGAGGCAAAGGCGCAGAGAGGCTCCCACAGGGCATCCTGCTTATTGCCGAAGCCACCGCCGATGTACGGCTTCACTATACGAACGTCACCCCAGGGCAGGCAGTTTGCCTGTCCGACGACACGCCTTACAATATGTGGAATCTGAGTCGAAGTTACAACGGTAACCCGATTTTTTTCCATGTAGGCATAGCAAACGTTAGGTTCCAGGTGGGCGTGCTGAACTGTCGGCAGATGGTACCAGCCCTCTACCTTAGTCAGGCCTTCTTCCTTAATAGCTTCCTCGTAGTTGCCCTGGCGGACACTGGAGGATGCCAAAATATTATTTGGCGAAATATCCTCGTGCAGGAGAGGGGCGCCTTCCTTAATGCTTTCCATCGGGTCGAGAAGAATGGGATACTCCTCATACTCGACTTTAATCTTCTTTAAAGCCTGCTTGGCTGAAATTTCATCTTCTGCTATAACCAGAGCAATCTCATCGCCGTAGTAGCGAACATGTTTATTTAAAAGCAAGCGGTCTGCAACGTCCTGATGCTCAGGATCGGTTGTCCAGGGGTGGCCAGCTGTAGGAAACTGGACATCAGGCACCTCAAAGCAGGTTACGATTTTCACCACACCCTTAACTTTCTCGGCTTCTGAAGTATCCATACTTATCACCCGGCCATGGGCAATTGTTGAAGGGAGTATTTTAGCTATCAGTGCATTTTTATCGACCAGATCGGCTGTATATTGCGCCCGGCCCGTTACTTTATCAAAAGCGTCAACTCTTTTGATGCTTTTTCCAACGCTCATTTATAACCTCCATTCTTATTAATAAGCTTGTGCCTTGTATGTTTCTTTGCATTTTACCACACTGCTATCTCAACAGAATATTATTCGCTTAAATAACACAAAACTTTTGTGACTTTTATGCTAAGTGTACTATATTATTAAGAGAATACTTGTGACTTTGGGCGTAAACTTAAGGAGTAAATATGAAGAATTTTGAAGAGATCCGCAGGCGGGCACAGGCAGTTTCGGCCAAGCCGCGTATTGCAGTAGTGGTACCTGACAGACACAGTCTGGAGGCGGTTACAGAGGCTGTGGACCTGGGACTGGCCTCAGCAGCCTTTTTCATGACCACCACTACTGAACAATATGTTCTGGATCAGGTCAGAAACTCTGAATTTTCTTATTATGTACTTGAAACAGCGGAAGAGGCGGCTGAATATGCTGTCGCTGCATGTGCAGCCTCTGAATGTCAGATGCTGATGAAGGGTAATCTTGACAGCTCTGTTCTTCTGCATGCTGTCTTGAAAAAAGACAGCGGTCTGACTACAGGCAAGCTCTTAACGCATTTAGCCTGGCTGGAGATGCCCAGCTATCATAAATTATTTATCGTAACTGACGGAGGTATGATTCCTTATCCCAGTCTGGAAGAGAAAGAGGGAATCCTGCAGCATGCTGTTAGTTATTCGCAGCGGCTGGGTCTCTCAAGACCCAAGGTGGCAGTGCTGGCTGCAACGGAAAAAGTCAATCCTAAGCTTAGAGAAACCAGGGAGGCGGCCTATCTGAAAGAACAGGCGGTGCAGGGAAAGTATGGTAACTGTATGGTCGAAGGACCCATATCCTTTGATCTTGCCTATATGGCAGCAGCGGCTGCTGCCAAAGGATATAACAGTCCGGTAGCAGGTGATGCAGATGTACTTCTGGTGCCTGATCTCGTTTCAGGAAATTTGCTGGCAAAGGGGCTGGTTTATGGTGGGGGCGGGAAAATGGCCGGACTGATAGTGGGTGCCCGGATACCGATTTTGCTGATCTCCCGCAGTGCTTCTGCTGCAGAAAAGATGAATACGATAGCTTTAGCAGTTGTTCTGGCCCAAACACCGGCTGAGAAGGAAGCAAGATGAAGATATTTGTAATAAACCCGGGTTCTACATCGACCAGGGTTGCTTTGTATGATGAAACAAGTTGCTTGTGTGAAAAGAAGATTATCCACGACTGTAAGATATTGTCACAGTTCAAGAAAATAAACGATCAGCTGGAAATGAGAACCGAAGCGGTCCGGACTTTTTTTGCCGATAATGATTTGCAGCCCCGGGAGCTGAATATTATCGTCTCCCGTGGCGGCATATTGCCGCCGGTGCGTCATGGGGCCTATCGGATTGATCAATTACTGGTAGATACGCTCTTACACAAGCCGGTGCAGGAACATGCTTCCAATATGGGAGCAGGTATAGCTTTAAATATATCTAAAGATGGCGGGGGAGTACCTGCTTATATCTATGATTCAATTTCCGTAGATGAACTTTTACCGGAAGCCCGGCTGTCAGGTGTAAAAGGTCATAACCGCAGAAGCTTTACACATGTGCTCAACACAAGAGCGGTGGCCCGAAGGATAGCGGAGCAGGAAGGTTTTGATCTTCTGAAAGAAAATGTTATTCTGGCGCATCTGGGCGGTGGCTTTTCTATGAATATACAGTCTAAGGGCGAATTTATAGATGTTATATCAGCTGATGAAGGGGCCTTTTCACCTGAAAGAGCCGGCGGCCTGCCTATATATAATGCTTCTGAAATAGCACGGGAAGAAGGTGCGGACGGTTTATACAGTTATGAGGTCGGACGGGGGGGCCTGATATCTTATCTGGAGACAAATGATGCCATTGAGGTAGAAAGACGCATGCGTGCAGGGAATGAAGAGGCCGGCCTCGTCTACAGAACCATGGCCTACCAGATCGCGAAAGCCATCGGGTCTCTGGCCCCTGTTGTCAGTGGAGACATCCGCGCAATCATTCTCACCGGAGGCCTGGCACATTCAAAATTTATTACAGAAGAAGTAAGAAAGCGGGTTGAGTTCATCGCGCCGCTTTACGTATATGCCGGGGAATTAGAGATGGAAGCATTGCATGAAGGTGGTCTGCGTCTGCTCAGAGGAGAAGAAGAGGCTTACAGCTTCTCCTCCGATTGACCGTTGCTCTTGTTGCCATCCGCTTCCGCCATCATGTTTTCCCAGTAATCTTCCAGGAATGATTCTGAATCTCCGTCATAGTGCTTCTTATATTGACGCAGTTTATGCTTGTACTCCAGATCCAGCTCTATGGGACTTTGTTCCAGCAAGTAGGGATCATCGATATAAGTCTCAAACAGGCGCAGGCTTTTTATCAGGTAGAAGCCGTCACAGATGCGTTCATCGATGCTGATGCTGATGTCAATAGTTTTCTTCCACTCCAGTTCTCCGCTGGCAACATTTTGATATGGCTTTTTATAAATCTTGCCGATGGTACAGAAGATAGAGGTAGTTCCAAATTCGTAAAGATGATGAAAGGGTGCTTCAGCTCCGAGACTTCCCATATGCGATATAAAAACTGAGGAATAAAGTGGAATGTTATCCATCAATACTTTAGGCATTAAACCATGAAAATCCAGTATCCTGACAAGCCATAAGACCGATCTGATCAGGAACCTGGGCAATTTGGTAGCGAATCCAATGAGACGGTCATCGCTTTTTGATTGTCCGTCTTTAATATAGCTGATATGTTCGCTCATCATCTTGGTGACATCTTCCAGTGTGTCATGACCATCGCTGGTAATTTTAGCAACGGATTCAACACCCTCATCTGTCATCAGGGTTTTCACTACATACAATACATCCATGGTGTTACGCTGATATAGCTTACGCCCGGCCACAAAACGATTTAAATGCGGTCTCCGGTATAGGGTATGGAGAAGCGCGGAAACGATAACATTAAACAGAGTTATTCGCTTGCCTTCCCGGCGTTTTTCACGGATATATTCCTGAATGTTTTCCACACAAAATGATTTTCCGTAATAGACTGCAGACTCATTACGTCCCCGCATCACATACGGCATGATGTGCATCATGGGATCGCCGCCTTTAACCAGCTTCCCGTCTTTGCGTCTGTTAAACAACATAAGTCTCCTCTTTTGCAGCCCGCTCATGCTAAGCGAGTTAACAAATCTTATTATACACTTTTGACGATTTTAATCGCACTCCTCTTCAGAACGGATTGTAGCCTTATATTTCAGGGCATGTTTTCCTGCCCGGTATTTAAGGCCGAAATGCAGAATTGCCCAGTAGACAAAGATGGCGGCCAGGGTGACGTATAAGAGTAAATCAGATTGAGCTGCCAGGCCGACAAAAAGCAATATAGGTGCGGCAAAGATGATGGCTGTACTGCTGCCGGTAACCAGATTCATTGACATCGGAGTGTGAAAGAGCGGGTCAACCTCACGCAGGAGCATAATTCCCGTACTGGCTGTACCGGTCATCATGCCATACATGCCCATCATGCCTGCGACCGGATAATCCGGATAGACGATTTTGGACATTTTGATGTTGTAGAACAAAGTTGCCAGTCCGCCTAGCGTTGACATAATGAGAAATACCGGCCAATTATCTTTAAGGTCATCAATCGAAATAGTGGATATAGCACCGACGACCATTACATCAAAGGCGAAGCCGGCAATGCGATTCAACAAATACGTATTAGGGTACTGATGAGACATCAGACCTTTTTGCCGGATTTTTTTCAGAGAGCTGCGCAATAACATGGCTAGGACGGAACCGATGAGGAAGTTAAAGCCCCAAAGCAGCGGACTGAGAGTATTTACCAGACCGGACAAAGCAGGGAAGCGGCCCAAAACCCATAACAGACCATAAATCACACCATAAGTTATGAGGTAAACCAGTGCGATTAGTGCGACTTGCAGAGTTAAACGGTCAACAGGCTCAGACAGAGGAACTTCATCCTCATCTTCAAAGATAACTTCAACCTGGTCTTTTTTGTGTCTGATAGCCGTGTCCGACAGCTTGCCTTTTTTCTTAAGATAATAAAGATAGGCGATACCACCAATACTGGCCCAGACGAATCCAATGCTGGCAATGGCCAGACCGAAACTTTGCCCGCCGGCAAAACCATAAGATTCATACATGGCACCAATATTATTGCCCTGACCCGGACCCTGACCATATCCCATCGGTAAAAGTATGCCTGAAGCTTTGAAGAAACCCGGGGCGAAGGTAAAAGAAGCGATAATGGTGATGATTAAACCAAGTGCTCCCTGCATGAGGTAGTTGGAAACTATCAGCATGCCGGAGTTGACACTGTTATATAAACCGTCTCCCTTTTGCTTCTTGAGATCATGTAATCGCGGGACCCGGAGACTAAGGGCGATAAAACCGATCGCAAGACCGTGATATGTGAGCATCTGAAGCAAATCAACATCCAGTGTGATCAGTCTGCTTTCATTAAAAATTAGCCCTAGGAATCCTGCAATAACGGATGTGGGAACCAGGGCATTGCGGAAAAACCTCGTCTTCCTGCGCAGTAAATTAGCAAGAAGCAACAAGATAGCCAAAACACCACTGGTTAACACAAACTCCCATAACTCTTTATTGGCTGATGAAAAATCCATACTCTTCTCCTGAAACTATCTCTCAAATAACTGAATTGACTATTTGGAGAGACTACTGCTTAATAGCTGTCCCTGATCTCATCTGCTTGATAGAAACTGCGACTTAATTTGTTTAATTGTTTCTATATATTTATAAGCGGAGCGGGGCTTTTTATTATAGCTTTCATAAACCAGCTGGTCCCGAGCATCTGTAAACTGTAATCGCTGGGGACCGATACAGTCAATATCAAAGATTTGCGCCAAAGGGAAGCGGAAACAGACTCCGCTATGAGGATCAAGATATTCCAATCTGTCGGGGTAGAGAGCGAGTGAACCTTTTAGTACTTTCTGATTTTTGCGGGCTTTGGATGTTAGTACCAGTGTCTCTTCGTTATCAGTAAAAATTGATTGACGCAAATTCATTGATGCCAGTTTCTCAGTACTGAAGTCTTTTTTTAATTCATTTAGCTGCCACTGATAAAAACTATCCACCTGCGGGAAACGTATTGCGTAGAACTGGTCCCTGGCAGTATTCCCCGCAGCTTCAAAGTAGCCTCTGGCATTGTAGCGCAGACGGAAACCGCAGTTGCAGAAGACAATATCTTTTTCTGACTTCAAGCTTTGTAAGCGCAAACAGGAAGGACACTTCCAGAATATGCGTTCCAGATATTGAGCGTAGTTGCGGCCCAGATAATTAATAGTATTTCTTTCTTTGCCGGCGTAGGGGTTGGCATCCAGATGCTCATACAAAATCCTGTTCAGCTCTTCAGGTGTAGATCTTTCAATATCGGCGGCTGTCAGCTTATACACAACTCTGCCGCTCATTTTTCCGCGGCGGTGTGACCTGGCCCAACGAGGGGAACTGAGATAGCCGCCCTCGAGACGATAAAGCAGAACCGGCACTTTCAAAATTTTGAGCAATTTGCCGGTAGCGCGGGGGATAGCTTCTTCCGGCCCGCTGACTGACCGGCTCCCACTGGGAAACAAGGCAACTGTATTGCCATTTGCCAGCTCTGAACTAATATTACGCAGAGCCTGCAGATCCTGTTTTGATTTGATAATGGGAATAGGGGCTACAAGGAAATCTATGATCTTGCTGATAATACCCAGACGAAACAAATGATCAGAGGCGACGAAAAAAATCGGTCTTCTAAAGCTTTTTGCCAGCATCAAGGGATCCAGAGAACCTGTATGATTAGACAGTATTAAATAGTTCTCGTCTTTAGGTGCGTCGTAGTAATCAGCTCTATAATTGAATAAAAACCAGATTACAGGGGTGAGTAGAACTTTAAGTATAGGGAAAGATAAACGATAGCGGAAATTACTGCGGTAAGTGGCAGAAGTGTAGTGGCGATTAGTGCTTGTTTTCTTTCCGGATGCTGACATAATTCACTTTCATTTTGCATCTCCTGTATTGTCTGGCAGAGAGAGCAAATTACATTAAATATAACATAGCTACTATGAAAATCTATAAATAAAGCATTGATTTTTCAGCAGATTATAGTCTATTGATTTCGTATCATCTACTACAAATGGCCTATATTTGTTATGATAAGATCTATAGAAATAAAATCTGAAGATGTGTAGTATTGGTACAACTATACATCTTTGCCGGGAGTTTACTTTGACTAAGTTTAAAAACATAAAACTAAGAAGAGGGCTGGGGCTGCTTTCTTCAATTACTATGCTTTTATTACTGGCATCTGTTCTCTTAGCCTGTGTTCCGAATATGCAGAATTTTACGCCCTCCGATCCCAGCAGTGGTGAAGCAGACAGCTCAACAGCGACTTCGGCTGTGACCGGCACTAGCAGTGATACGCCGCCTCATGGTGAATCTGAGCCTGCTTCGAGTTCTGCTTTTAATGAGAACACTCCTCCCAGCAAAAGCAGACATAGTATTACTAGTACGGAGACATCCCCTACTGCTGCAAGCAAAACGACAACGACAACAACAATAGCTGCTAATCTTGCTGCCAAGCCTGTGGGTAAAGTGGGCAGGGCTCATTCTATCCGCGTCTTTGAAGACATGCAGGTTACCGTAATCTATGGATTGGATGAAGCTGATCAGGAAATACCGATAGAGGCATTTTATTGTTCTACCGGCTACAACAATGCAACTCCCAAGGCGCCTGAGGGAAAACCAATCAGAATCACGGCCTTCAGACCGTCATATCTAAAGTTTTCCTTACTGGGTGACTGCTACGTGCGCTATCCTACGCAAATAATGGGTGATTACTTTTTTCACTCTGTTCCATATGAGTATAGCGGTTCCAAGGGACCCGAATATAATGAATGCTGGATCGGCGGTATGTATGCTTTGGGCAGATATAAAACAACCGGTGGCTGTATTCGTTTAAGTGTTCGGGATGCAGCTAAGATGCAAAGCTATGCTTACCCCGGTATGCCTCTTTATATTTTAACGAATAGTTCCGGTTATTCCTGGCCAACACCGCAGTCCGTTCCTGCAGTCCAGGCCGGCAAACCCTACAGCATATCCGGCAGACTTGGCTGGGATCCGACTGACTGGCATCAGGAGAACCCCTATCAGGGACTATTTAAAGGACCGTCCATAAGTGGTGATAAAACTCTGACATTGACAGAAGGCTACAAAAAGACTTCGACAGCTGCCTTTACAATTACTGGTAATCCGTCGCCTGAAATCAGCATCAGTATGAACCCGGACAGCACAAAGATTAGCTGGAACAATACAAGCAAGAAAATTGATATTGCTGCGGGATTGACTCAGGGGAAATATGAGATCAATCTGAAAGTAAGTAACAGCCTTGATGACATGACATTGAAGTTCACTTTAATTGTTGAAAAGGCCCAGCAAGCGCCGCTGATTTCAGGTCCGTCAAGTCTGGAATTAATTGAAGGATATAAGCAAGCGTCTTCCGGAGCATTTGAAATTAGCGGACATCCTGCACCCAGACTGAGCATAAACTCTAGTAATGACGGGATTAGCTGGAATGATGCTGCGCAGGAGCTAGTGATTGCCGAAGGTTTGCCGGCAGGTGTTTATACAGTTATCCTGACAGCTGACAATGGCCTAAAGGAAAATGCTGTTTTTGAGTTCAGCTTAACAGTTAAGCCTGTGGAGACTGAAGTAACGCCGGTGCCAACAGACCCTGCTTCGGAGCCGACAGCAGCTGAGTCGGCAACAGAGACAGTTGATCCTTCAGACACAAGTGACGAAGGATAGCCGGCTTCTGTCTGTCGATAACTAAAGTAAGTAAGAAAATAAATGAACAATGAGATAAGAAGCGATAAATCACGCGAGCAGCGCCCCTGGGCCAGACCGCGTGATTTTATTCTATTAGGATTAATAGTAGTGGCGGCCCTGACCCTATTGCTGATTCCGCCATTATTGAATCCTGCAGACAGCATTGAGGTGCTGGTGTATCACGAAGGCGTGGTGATTGATCGCTTTATTCTGGAGGAGGGGACAAGCCGGCTTCTTTCCTATGACCAGCTTCCGGCGATAGAAATTCAGCAATGGCCTGATCGGTCAATAGCCATTGTAAGATCTGATTGTCCGGATCAAGTCTGCGTCAAAACAGGCAGAATCAGATTTGCAGGTCAGTTTGCAGCCTGCCTGCCTAATAATTTTGTAATTGTGCTGCAGGGAAGATCAGAAACTGAAGGAGTGGATGCTGTTGCCTGAATCCGGTTCAAAAGTAAATACAAGAGCGAAAACACGGCAATTAGTCCTGAGCGCCTTGTTTTTGGCCATGGCTTTGGCTCTGAGTCTTTTTGAATCATTATTGCCGGCTCTGCCAACCCCGATCCCGATGCGCTATGGACTGGCGAATGTGGCGGTAATGGCAGCTTTGCTTTACCTTTCTTATGGCAGTGCTGCCTGTGTAACAGTGGGCAAAAGTCTTTATGTATTTTTAACCCGCGGTCTTCTGGCAGGTCTGACATCTTTAACCGGCAGTGTCCTGTCTCTGCTGGCGATGATAGTTTTGCTGAAGCTTTCCCGGAAAAAACTGCCACTGTTAATTTTATCGGTGACAGGAGCTTTGTTTCATAATTTGGGTCAGTTCCTGATCTTCCTCCTGATTAGTGAGGTGCCGGTTTCCTGGAACTACCTGGTGGCTTTGCTGCTTATACTGGCTGTAGTTACGGGTACACTTTCCTCTCTGATCCTAAAAGCGGCCCAGCGGCCGCTGGAGTCATGGCTAAAACACTCGTCACATATTCTGCTCGCTGTATTTTTGCTTCCCCTGATGCTATTTTCCTTTTCCTGTGCTCCGGCTGATCAGAAGCCGAAGAAACAGGAAGCTCTGTTTACACAGTATCTGGATACTGTCAGCAGACTGCTTGTTTACACTGATGATGAGGAGCAGTTTGAAGAATGGCACGATATCCTGGAGCAGCGTCTGCAGGAGTTTGATCAGAAATTCAATATATTCGATGCTGACTCAGGGGAGGTAAACAGCTTAAAAGACCTCAATGAACAAGCCGGAATTGCACCGGTAGCCCTGGATGAAGAAACTATGAATTTACTGCAGCTTGGCATTGATGCAGCAGAGCTGACCAAGGGCAGGGTCAACATCATGTTAGGTGCGGTTACTTCTTTATGGCATGAGGCACGCCAATATTCTCTGGCCCATCCTGATCATGCCCGGATACCTGCAGATGATCTGCTGAAAGAAGCAGCCGCTCATTGTGATATCAATGATCTGCTGCTTGATCATGCGGCCGGTACTGCCTACATCAAAGATCCGCAAGCCTCTGTAGATGTAGGCGCAATCGCCAAAGGATATGCTTTAGACCTTTTGATTCAAGATCTCAAACAGGCCGGAGCGGAGAATTTTCTGCTGGACCTGGGGGGCAATATTTATGCGGGGGGACAGAATAATTTTAAAAATAGCAAGTGGAAAGTGGGTGTGAAAAATCCGGATCCGGAACAGGAAAACGGTATAATTGAAGTTCTTTCTGTTCAGGATATGACTGTGACCACTTCCGGCTCCTATGAACGCACTTATAACTATGAGGGTGTGGCTTATCATCATATTATTGATCCGCTGACACTCTGCCCGGGAAATATTTACAGTTCGGTGACCGTGATCAGCCCGGATGGCAGCCTGGGTGACACCTTGTCAACTGCCTTGTTCCTGACTCCGGCTGATGAAATTGATTCCTTCCTATCCTCCTTTGAACAGGTTGAGGCATTGTTTGTCACTGTCAATGATGAGATGATAAGTTCGGATGGTCTTGATATCTACCTGACGGAACCATAACTAATACAACAATTCAGCTTTTCTGAAAGCGTTTTGAAATTGAATAGCTATGCTATAATTTACGAGTTAAAGCGAAATGAGGTAATAATCTGTTAGATATATTTGGTGGAATTGATGTTATTAACCTGCTGATAACGATTCTGGTTCTAAGCCTGTCGATTTCAGTACACGAAGCGTCGCATGCCTATGCCGCCTTCCGTATGGGTGATGATACTGCTGCCTTAAGTGGCCGGTTGACCCTGAATCCGCTAAAACATATTGATCCGATCGGATTTTTGATGTTTTTAATTCTGGGGATTGGCTATGCAAAGCCGGTACCGATCAACCCTGCACGCTTCACAAAGGCAAAATCAACTCGACAGGGCATGGTCTACACAAGTTTATGGGGACCCCTGTCCAATGTGATTTTAAGTGCGATCTCCTGCTTTCTCTATTGTCTTCTGTATACTGTGGCCGTGGCTTTTGGCTGGGCCGGCAGTTCAGTTGTACATGTGTTCATGAAACTGTTTTTTAACTTATACGTAGTAAATATTTGGCTGGCAGTATTTAACCTGCTGCCGGTGCCGCCTTTGGATGGCTATAAGATATTTGGTGCCCTCCTGCCCGCGGACCTTTACTATAAAATTATGCAGAAGGAGCGAATCATCGGCTTGGTTTTCGTTGTGATCGTGGTATTTTTTCGCGGAGCGCTTTCCACGGTTTTAAACTGGGTTCAGCTTCCTTTTGATTACATTATCAGACAACCGATCAGCTGGATCTTCCAAAAGATCCAGATAGCACTGGGCTTGCCGCCTATGGTTTTTTAAAACGGTTATTATGGCGAATGAGATACTAGAAACTGACAGTAGGGAGCCGGATATAAATGTGGACTCTTTCGAGAGTCCGCTGGCGCTTCTGGACCATTTATTGGAGCGCGGCAATGTGGCTTTAGATAAAGTTTCGATCGCATCAATTACAGATCAGTATTTAGAGATAATCAAAAAAATGCCTGCTTTTGACATGGATCTGGTCAGCTCTTTTCTGCTCATGGCAGCTACGCTGATACAGATCAAATCGAGTCTGCTGCTGCCGTCTTCCAAAATGGAAACAGAAACAGCAACTGAGTTTGATCCCAGCAGCGAATTAATCTTTCAACTTCTACGCTACAGACGCTGCCGCATGATTGCCATGCAATTAAAGGAGCGGCGCGAAATCTATGCCCTGACTTATTATAAGCCTGAAGAATCACCCCAGCGTCTGGGTATAAAGAAAGAAACAAGAAGGCAGAAACTGAATATTGATCGCTTTGCTGAAGCGGTTGACACGATTGTCAACCGTAATACAGCCCGCTTTCAGTCCAGTAAAAGTACCATGCAGCAAATATTGCAGCGGGAAAGAATTTCAGTTAATTCCTGCATGAATGAGCTCATAGATAAGCTGAATGAAAAACCCCGCTTTTTCTTTTATGAACTATTTCCGCCTGAACAGTCCAAGGAAACACGCATAGCAGGTTTTCTGGCTGTCCTTGAACTGCTGCGGCGAAATCAGATCACTGCAAAGCAAAGATCAGTATTTTCGCCGATTTATATAGAAGCTAAGGAGAAGGCTGTATGTTGAGCGATGTTGAAGCTCTGGTCCTGCTGGAGGCGTTTTTATTCGCTGCAGGGGATCCGATTGAGAAAACGAAGCTGGCAGACCTGATGGATCTAAGCACCCAAAGGCTGGATTTGCTTCTGGATCAGTTGAAGCGGCGTTATCAGATTGACGTGCACTCAGCTTTGCGTTTAAGTGAAATCAACGACAAAGTTGCTCTCTCTACCAAAGCGGAGCTTGGTGAGAGCCTGTCCCTTCTGTTTGACCCCAGGAACCGGCAGGATCTGTCTCAGGCGTCATACGAAGTGCTGGCAGTTATAGCCTATAGCGAGCCGGTCACCAGATCGGAAATAGAGATGGTGCGAGGTGTGAACAGTGACAGCATTGTTTCGCGCCTGATTGAACGCGGTTTAGTTGAACAAAGAGGGACGCTGGACGTTCCGGGCAGACCCGGATTACTTTATGTAAGCGAACTGTTTCTGGCAGACTTCGGCCTGAAATCCACTCAGGACCTGGAAGCAGTGGACCTGCTTATGTATGACGAGGTAAGTGAATACGCAGATGAGGAAACAGAGCGTAAATTGAAAAAATTATCTGAGGAAAATTCAGATCGGAAACTGGAAGAGACGGAGGACCATGATGTGAAGGAAACTCTTGTTATTGCGATAGACGGACCCTCTGGAGCAGGTAAGAGCACCCTGGCCAGAGAATTAGCATCACGACTCTCCATTTTATTTTTAGATACGGGAGCCATGTATCGCGCTTTGGCTTTAAAAGCCCTCCGTCAGGGTTTGAATCCGGCCGATGAAGCAGAGATTCAGCAAATGCTGGCCGCTACGGATCTTGATGTAGGACTTGCTCCTGACGGACAGCGTACTTTTGTTGATGGCATCGAGTTCACTCAGGACATAAGAACTCCGGCTGTATCTCAGGCGGCTTCCGATATCAGCGCGCTCAGCGTCTGCCGTCACTTTTGTGTGGACCTGCAGCGGGCACTGGCAGACCGCCAGTCTTTAGTTCTGGATGGACGGGATATCGGGACTTACGTGCTGCCCCAGGCAACTGTGAAATTTTTCGTGACAGCAAGTCTGGAAATAAGGGCCAGGAGACGTTATGAGGAAATGCTGCAAAAAGGTGAGAACGGCAATTATGAAGATGTCTTGCTGGACATGCAACAACGTGATTATAATGACAGCAACCGTGCCTTAGCTCCGACAAAACAAGCAGAGGATGCGATCTTGATTGATACAAGCGGACGCTCTGTCGATGATTTAGTTGAAGAAATGCTGGACCTGGTTAAAAAAAGGGCGAATGTGAATTTAAATGTTCCGGACAGAGACTGAAACCCCCAAGGGGAAAAACTATATACCCGCTTCAAAGCATCCTGTCAGGCGCGCTGTCTTTATGCTGATTGCTGTGCCGATCCTGCATTTGGTCTTCTTGCCCCGGGTGATTATCTCCAGTAAAACTAAGGGACGCAAAGGGCCAATGATGCTGATCTGCAACCATAACAGCATCCTGGATCCTGCTTTAATTTACATCAGATATCGTTCTCCGCATTTACATTGGCTGGCCAAAGAGTCTCTATTTAATATTCCAATAGCGACGTATTTCTTAAAAAGTTTTGATATATTTCCGATTGACCGGGAAGCAAACGACATTCAGGCAGCCAAGCGAATCATTAACGAACTGATAAATGAGCATATTGTGGGCATTTTTATTGAAGGCGGCGTCACACTGGGCGGAAATGCAGTAGCTAATCCACCCAAGTCGACGACGATACAACTGGCCATTAAAAAAGGCATTCCGATTCAGCTTTGCTCAGTTACGGGCAAGAAATACCTCTTCAGCAGACCCAAGGTTGTGATCGGTCCGACTGTTCTGCTCAGCTTGCGCGAAGGGAAGAAGCTTGATAAACAAAGCAGCCTGGCTATATCCAACGAACTGATGCGGCGTGTCTACAAAATGGGCGATCAAAAATATTATAATCCTGAGGCTGAGAAGTGTAAGCGGGTTATGCAGGAAATGGTCGAAGTAAGGGTACTGGACGATGAGCACAATTTGTGGGAGAATATAGAAGAAATTAGCAATGAAGCGGATATAGAAAATTAATCAGAAGGATACTAGCAAGAAGAAGATTATAGTTTCTGATAACGCCGGATTTTGCCCCGGCGTAAATATTGCTGTCAAATCTGCTGTCAAAGCAGCCGCGCAAGAGGACTCTAGCCCTCTATACATGCTGGGGGCTATTGTTCACAACGAATCAGTTGTCGATGACCTGCTTGAACGAGGCGTTATTCTGGCAAATTCTGTCGATGAGATTGAAGCAGGTTCACGAGTCCTGATTCGGGCTCATGGCATTTCTCCGGAAATTGAGCAGGCTCTATTGGAACGTTCCTGTACTATCATCGATGAAACCTGCCCTTTCGTAAAGAAAATTCAGAAAATCGTCAGAGATGCTGCCGCTGAAGGCAGTGGCATCATTATTACCGGTACCGGTGATCATCCTGAGGTCCAGGGTGTAGTCGGATATGCGGGTGAGGCTGAAGTAATTATTCTTGAAACTGCGGAAGATGCTGAAAAGTATGAGTTTTCTGATAAAAAGTGGATTGTAGTCTCACAAACGACCTTTTCTGTTGACAAATGGCGCGAGATTTGTGAGCTTTTGCAGAAAAAAATTGCTAATTATGATATTTTTGATACAATATGTGTCACGACTGATCGTAGGCAGTCTGATGCGTCTTCACTTGCAGCAAATTCTGATCTCATGATTGTATTGGGCGGTCGCAACAGCTCAAATACTGCTAAACTGTATGAGATATGTTGCGAGCATTGTGAAAACACATATTGGATAGATAGGCCGGACCAAATTCCTTTTGACGTATATGAAAAGGTTTTGAGTTCAGAGAGGATTGGCATCACTGCCGGAGCCTCAACACCAGAAGAGATGATCAGGGAGGTTATCCAAAACATGACGGAAAAAGAAGGCTTGATTAATGAAGAGCAGCCTCTGGAAGTACTTCAAGAGCAGCCGGAAGAGCAGCTAGCGCAGCCGGAAGAGCAGCTAGCGCAGCCCGAAGAGCGGCAAGAGCAGCCTGAAGAAGAGCTTGAGCAAACGACAGAGCAGCTAATTGAAGAAACCCAGGAGGAAACTCCAGAACAGCCTGATGAGCAGCCTGAAGTGGACTTCACACAGTTTATCGACAGTATTCCTGAATTGAAAAAAGGCAGTATTGTAAAGGGAAGAATTGTTCGGTACGACGATGAATTTGTCTACGTCGACGTGAGGGATAAAACAGAAGGAAGGATACCGATCCGCGAGTTTGAAGCCGACCCCGATATCGATCTGGAACAAGCGTGTCAAGAACACATGGAACTTGATGTCTATGTGCGGAATATCCGTAGCTCAGACATGGGCAAAGAAATTAATTTATCGAAGGCTCGTGTTGACTTTGTTAAACACAAGGAACAAGTAGAAGCAGCATTTGAAGAAAAAAGACCTGTAACAGTAAAAGTAGTTAAAATTGTCAGGGACGGTGTGATCGCAGCCTATGGCAGCATCAACATCTACATTCATCGCACTCAGCTGGAACTCAGCCGCGTTGAAGATCTGGAACCCTACATGGATAAGACCTTTGATATCTTAGTAACCCAATTTGATCCAAATCGCAGACGCTTGCGTGTTTCAGGATCGCGCCGCTCTCTCTTACAACGTGAACGGCGTGACAAAGCGCGTGAAATATGGGATACCATGGAAGTTGGTGAAGTATATCAGGGCGTTGTCCGCAATCTTACCAATTTTGGCGCTTTTGTTGATATCGGTGGCGTGGACGGACTCGTGCACATCAGCGAACTATCGTGGCAGCGTGTACGCCATCCATCCGATGTCTTATCGGTTGATGATGTTATTGAAGTACACGTTATAGACTTTGATCGTGAGAGAAAGCGTATCTCACTTGGCTACCGCAAAAAAGAGGATGATCCGTATGCCAGTATCGAAGAACGTTTCCCGCTGGGGATGATCGTTCGCGGAGTTGTTGTGCGCATGTTCCCCTTTGGTGCTTTCATCAATATCGCGCCTGGGGTGGATGCCCTTTGTCATATTTCGCAGATATCGGATTACAGATTGAACACACCTAATGAAGTTCTCGATGAAGGTATGGAAGTTGATGCTCGTGTAGTCGAGGTTTCCGATGAAACTCGCCGTATCAGCGTCAGCATACGCGAAGTCGAGCCGATCAATCCGGATCCTGATTCCGAAGTTGTCAAACGTGCTGAAGAACGCAAGGAACAACGTCCAGCTCGTCGCCGGGGCAAGCGTCAGGAAAGTTCCAATGAGCTGCCGACAACCTATGTTGATCGCCCCGCTTCATCTTCCATATCGCAGCTTGCTGATTTCACCGCGGTTACTAAAGAGGGTTCAGACTTTATTGACAGCTTCAAAGAAGAGGCTGCCGAAGAAAAAGCTGACAAAGCTGAAGCAAAGAAAGAGCCTGTAACAGATCTGACGGAAGAAGCAGCCGAAGAGACCGCTGAAGAAACAATCGAAGCACCTGTCGAGGAAGTCGTCGAAGCGCCTGTCGAGGAAGTCGTCGAAGAGACCGCCGAAGAAGAAGTGGATCCGAGCGAAGCTTAAGGCGGTAAAAGCTGGTTATAAGATATAATTAAAGGAGGAGGTGACATGTGTTTTGCCTCCTCCTTTTGCTACTCCGGAAGTCTGCAGGTTTTGAATACTCTCCAGAACCGGTCAGCTAGAATAATGTAAGAAAGGAATGACTATGAAAAAAGAACAACTGAAAAAAATTATCGATGTAGCGATGAAAAGGATTCCTGCGGATCTTGTTTTGAAAAATGCTTCCGTTATCGATCTTTTCAATGGCGAGACAGTAAAGGGAGATATTGCGATCTCAGATGAATGGATAGCAGGTGTCGGCTCGTACGAGGGGGTGACAGAGATCGACGCCAGTGATTTATATGCATCACCCGGACTTATCGACAGCCATATTCATATTGAGTCATCCTATCTGACGCCCGAAGAATTCGGAAGCCTGGTGGTACCTCACGGCACTACAACTATAATTGCTGATCCGCACGAGATTGTTAATGTCAATGGTTTTGCCGCAATGGAATATATGATCAAGGCAGGGGAGAGAACGGCGCTCGATATTCATTATATGTTTCCTTCTTCAGTACCTGCTACGAGTTTTGAAACGGCAGGAGCGACGATCACTTCTCAGGATATGGCGGGCGTGCTGGAACGCCCGGACATCCAGGGCCTTGGAGAATTCATGAATTCAGTCGGCGTTTTCCTGGCTGATGATGAATCGCTGAACAAACTGATGCTGGCACGTGATGCCGGCGTAGTTATTGACGGACATAGTCCCGGCCTTAAAGGCGATGCGCTCAACGCTTATATTGCGGCAGGAATTAAAACTGACCATGAATGTACCAGTATTGCAGAAATGAATGACCGCCTCAGCCGTGGAATGTACGTGCTGCTCAGGCAGGGATCAGCCTGTCATGACCTGGAACGACTGGTTCAAGGGGTCACTTCGCGCAATTACCGTCGCTGTTTGCTTTGTTCAGATGACCGGCAACCGAAGACAATCTTTGAACATGGTCATCTGGAACACCATCTGCGGATCTGCCGGGAGGCCGGTTTAGATGTCTATACTTCATTGGCTATGGCTTCATTGAATGCCGCTGAGTGCTATCGTCTTTATGACCGCGGAGCTATCGCCCCCGGCCTGAGAGCGGATATTGTCCTGTTCGAAAATCTCGACAATTTTGATGTTAAGCAAGTATTTATTGCCGGTGCTGAAGTGGCACGGGATGGTGAATATCTGCCTGAAGTTAATAAGTATCCGACAGATGCTGTCAGCAGCAGTATGCATGTTAAAAATTATAATATCGATCGTTTGAAGCTGAAGCTTAAGTCGGATAAAGTTCATGCGATCAAGGTACTGCCGGGCGGAGTTGACACAAAGGATGAACTGGTGCGTGTTCACCGGGACGAGGCTGACAATTTTGTATTTGACCCTGAAATTGATGTTGCAAAAATCGCAGTAGTGGAGCGGCATCAGGAAAGCGGAAATCTTGCAGTGGCTCTTCTGAAAGATTACGGAATCAAACACGGCGCCATAGCCCTGTCTATTGCTCATGACTCGCATAACATTATTTGTGTAGGCACCAATGACATAGACATGGATCTGGCGATAAAAAGCCTGATTGAACAGGAAGGTGGCTTTGTTTTGACCCGTGAGGCCAAAATTCTTCGTGCCACACCCCTGCCTGTGGCCGGTCTCATGACTGATCGTTCGGCAGAGTGGATCAATGAAGAGCTGGAAATTCTGCATGATATTGCAATAAAAGAGCTCAAAGTTTCTAAAGAAGTTGATCCTCTCATGACGCTCTGCTTCATGGCGCTGCCGGTTATACCGGAGCTCAAGATTACAGATAAGGGACTCTTTGATGTTGTTAAGTTTGAGTTTATTGATATCGAAGCCTAGAAAATAAAAACATTACTTAAAAGAAAAGGGGCTGTCAGCTGACAGCCCCTCAATTTATTCAATCTATCTTTATTATTCAATCTATCTTTATTCTTTAGTGGCCAGTATGCGAAAAGCATTGCGATATATGCAAGTTGCGGCCAGTAATTTCTCAAGCGAGATCCATTCATCTGCCTGATGCGCCACATCAGCGTCGCCCGGGAAAGCCGGTCCATAGGCGCAGATATTCGGGATAGAGCGGGCATAGGTGCCGCCGCCGATTGCTACTGCGCGGCCTTCTGTGCCTGTTCCCTGATTGTAGACATCCATCAGGGCAGATATGAGAGGTGAATCCTGGGGCAGGTATAAAGGTTCCATGTGATCCTGCATACTGAGAGCTACACCTTCCTTAGCCAGAGATTCTTTCAGGTCCTCCAGAGCAGTGTCCAGATCAAAACTGACCGGATAGCGAAGATCCACTACCAATTCCGCCTGTTTCGCGTCAATTTCCAGCAGGCCGGCGTTCACAGTCGTACTGCCGCTTTCGTCTTCAAAAGCCAGACCCAGTGCGCTGCCGTCATATTCTGAAAAATACTTGCTGTAGAAGCTGAGGAAGCTGTCTTCATGTCCGGAAGCGAGCAGAGCATCGACTGCAACATTGATAGCGTTAAGACCCAGTTCCGGTCTGCTGCCATGAGCGGTGACACCATCAAACTGTTGTGAAGCAGTATCCTTCAGTTCCAGCTGGCAGCTGCTTGGCACCATGTTGACAGCATTGCCGGCTTTTGCCTGTGTGATCTGATCATTTTCCGATCTGGAAATTGTAAAACGTAAGCGTGCAATACCTTTTTCTGCATAAATGGCAGGGAAATTGGCATCGGAAGTGAAGCCCATCAGTGGGATTTCTTCGTGTTTCACATAGTGATTCATGCAGGCGCTGCCTGACTCTTCATCCAGACCGACTATGACGCGTATGCGCTTGTCAGGGCTGAAATCCGGATCATCCATCAGTGCTTTTACGGCATACAGAGCTGACAGGGCAGGGCCTTTGTCATCATTGACGCCGCGGGCGATCAGCTTGTCGTCTTCACGGCGCAGCTGCCAGGGGTCTCCGGTCCAGCCATCCCCGGGCGGAACAACATCTAAATGACAGACACAAGCGACCATTTCACTTGCATCTTCAGGACCATACTCAGCATAGCCGGCCATATTATCGAGGTTTTTAGTGCGAAAACCCAGGGCGTCAGCCTGACCTAAGAAGACATTCAGGGCCTCAACTGTCGCTTTGCCGAAAGGAGCATCCTCTTCTTCCGGACCTTTGACAGAGGGGACTGCGCACAGGTCAGTCAGATCGTTAACCAGTCCTGCGGTATATTCGCTCATCTCAGCTGCCAGGGCAGCCAGCTTCTCAGGGTCAGGCAGCAGGTCATCTTCTGCGGGCGGATCATATGCGACCAGGTCTTCTCCGTCGCTATCGCGTCTCAGAATCAGAAGCTCTTCGCTGTCATCTGCTTCGGCTTTAAAAGCTGCAGTGTAATCAATGCCTTTCTTATCCAGACACTCAGGGTGAGCATAGGCATAGAGACCAACATATAAGCTCTCGGTTTCTGCTGGCTGACCGCAAATAACACAATTATGAGGGTCGAGTTCATATTCTTGTAATTTTTCAGTCAGCTGAGTCAGAAAACGCTCAATTTGTTTGGCTGTGGAATTGAAGAGTGTATCTTTGGCGCGCAGAGCGAGAAAGTTGTCAGTCATTGCATAATCAACAAGCTTCAAGGAAAAGTGACCTTCTTCAATGTATTGAGATAAATCCAGAAGATCTTCCGGCGCTATGCCTGCCAGGGGCAGAAAATAACTGCTGAGAGCATCTTGAGTCTTGGCTGTGAAGCAGTATCCGTTAAACTTTCCAAAAACGTATTTTTCGTCATCGGCAGCATGCCAGTCATGAGCTGCTGCGAATTTAAGTAAGGCATTAGATATCATATGTTACTCCTGCTATAATTAATTTGGCGTCAACACTTGCTTAACTGACGCTCTTTTCAGCGTTAACTGCTGCTGAAAATAGTCTACCATATTTGCATTAAAACAATTTCTATGATATGTTTATCAGCGGTAAAACACACAGTGCGCGCTTCCTGTTGCTTATTATTAATTGCTTTAGATTGCGGCGTGCTGGAGGTACAAACAGGAGGAAAATTTAATGTCTGTAGTTAGCATGAAACAATTGCTGGAAAGCGGTGTTCATTTTGGACACCAGACACGTCGTTGGAACCCGAAAATGGCTCCGTATATTTTCACTGAGCGCAACGGGATTTACATCATCGATTTACAACAAACACTGAGAAAAGTAGAAGTAGCACATCAGTTTGTGCGCGAAGTAGCCGGCCGTGGCGGCAAAGTTCTTTTTGTGGGCACAAAAAAGCAGGCGCAGGACTCTATCAGGGAAGAAGCGGAACGCTGCGGTATGTATTATGTGAGTAACCGCTGGCTGGGCGGAACCTTAACCAACTTTCAGACCATCAGAAAGCGCATTGACCGTCTGCACGAATTGCGTGAAATGGATGAGAGCGATTCCTGGTCTGTCCTGCCCAAGAAGGAAGTTGCTGATTTACGCCTGGAGCTGAGCAAGCTTGAAAAGAATCTGGGTGGTGTAGCGGAGATGACAGATTTGCCATCCTGCCTCTTCATCGTAGACACAAATAAAGAACACATTGCTGTGGCGGAAGCTAAACGCCTGAATATTCCTATCGTTGCTATCGTAGATACAAACTGCGATCCGGAACCCATTGATCTGGTTATTCCGGGCAATGATGATGCGATCCGTGCAGTCAAGCTGATAACCGGTATCATGGCTGATGCAGTCATTGAAGGCCGTGAAGGTATGGACGCTGTCTCCGGACAGCCTGCAGTGGCAGAATCCAGGGAAGCTGAAGCTGAAGCTGACGCAGCCTATACGGATGGATATGATGACGAAGATTAGTTACAGAACAGTTGTTAATGATACAAGCAAGATTGTTTATCAAGATTAAAGGTGGATAATATGAACATTACTGCACAAATGGTAAAAGAACTGAGAGGAATGACAGGAGCCCCGATGATGGACTGCAAAAAGGCTCTGAGCGCTACAAACGGCGATATGGATGCAGCTGTTAAATGGCTGCGTGAACAGGGCATAGCCAGTGCTGAGAAAAAAGCAGGACGCATTACAGCAGAAGGCATCGTAGATTCATATATACATGGTGAGGGACGTATCGGTGTATTGATTGAAGTTAATATTGAAACTGACTTTGCCGCCAAAAATGCAGAATTTCGGAAATTGGTGAAAGATCTCGCTATGCAGATAGCTGCCATGAGTCCTAAATACGTCAGAAGAGAAGAAGTTCCCCAGGATGTTATCGACCAGGAGATTGAAATCGCTAAAGAGACTGCCCGCAAGGAAGGAAAACCGGAGCATATCATTGACAAGATTGCTGCAGGTAAACTGGAGAAATACTATGCAGACTTCTGTTTGCTGGAGCAGGCTTTTATCCGCGATGATTCCAAGACCGTTGATGAAGTTGTCAAAGAGCTGATTTCTATCATCGGCGAGAATATCAGTGTCCGTCGCTTTGTCCGCTTTGAGATGGGCGAGGGTCTTGAGAAGAGAGACTGCTGCAACTTTGCCGAAGAGGTAGCGGCTCAGCTCAAGTAAGAATATGACTTAAAAAAGAAGGTTCATATGAGCCTTCTTTTTTTATATTTAAAAATGAATCCGAGAGGTAAATATATGGTGAATTACCAGCGCATACTGCTAAAACTGTCCGGTGAGTTTTTAGCCGGTGAAAAAGAGAATGGCATTGACAACGAGACTTTAATAAAAATCAGTGAAGTTGTAGCTCAACTGAACGCTGAAGGTTATGAGATGGCAATTGTAGTCGGTGGTGGTAATTTTTGGCGCGGGCGCGATTACAAAGCTATGGATCGTGTCACAGCTGATCAGATCGGAATGTTGGGAACTACTATGAATGCACTGGCTTTGTCCGATGCACTGGAGCAGACCGGTGTGGCCACCCGGGTTATGAATGCGGTGGAAATGCCGAAAATCAGCGAATCCTTCATCCGCAAACGTGCTGTGCGTCATCTGGAAAAAGGACGTGTGGTGATTTTTGCCGGCGGTACCGGAAACCCATTTTTCACTACAGATTCTGCAGCAGCATTACGTGCTTCTGAAATTAACGCTGACGTAATTCTGAAAGCAACTCTCGTTAACGGGGTTTACGATAAGGATCCTAAGCTTTTTGCCGATGCAATAATGTATACAAAGCTGACTTATGGTCAGGTATTGAGTGAGGAACTAAACGTAATCGATGCGACAGCAGCAGCGCTTTGCCGGGACAACAATATGGAACTTATCGTTTTTAATCTCAATGATCCGGAAAATATACTGCGCATTGCGCATGGTGAACAGATTGGTACCCTGGTAACAGCCGAAGAAGAATAAAGATGAAAAGTAACTCAGCAGGGAAGTGCTGAATTTGTTAAAATGAAATTCGTATTGAATTGATCCTGCGAACAGGAGGTGCAAGATGGCTAATATAGAATATACAAGTAAGTCTTTAGTTCCGTTTGAAGAAAAGATGAAAAAAACCATATCTGTGCTGAAAAGTGATTTTCAGACAATCCGGGCCGGCAGAGCAAATCCTCGTGTACTGGATAATGTTTCAGTTTCTTATTACGGAGCAGAAACCCCGCTCAACCAGGTTGCTAACATCCAGGTGCCTGAAGCACGTATGCTGATGATTACTCCCTGGGATAAGACCCTCTTAAAAGAGTTGGAACGTGCTGTTCAGGCTTCCAATATCGGCATTAATCCGATGAATGACGGGCAGAGCCTGCGGCTGGTTTTCCCGCCTTTGACAGAGGAAAGACGTCAGGAGCTGACACGTGATGTTTCCCAGATGGGTGAAGAGGCCAAGGTCTCAGTACGCAATATTCGCCGCGAAGCGATTGATCTTTATAAAAAGTATCTGAAGGACAGCGATATTTCAGAAAATCTTTATTACACGGTAGAAGCGGACATCCAAAAGCTGACGGATCGCTATGTGGAACTTGTAGATCTGGCTGTCAGCGAGAAGAATGAAGAACTGATGGAGATCTGATCCTGGTGTCAAAGGACGACTATAGGCAGAATAAGGCTCCTTTGCAGCATTTGGCTGTTATTATGGACGGCAATGGCCGCTGGGCGCAAAAACGCGGCTTAGCCCGTTCTGCCGGCCATCGTTATGGTGCTGAGAAATTGTATGACTTATGCGCCATGTGTATTAAACGCCGGATAAACTACATGACAGTCTTTGCTTTTTCAACCGAAAACTGGCGGCGGCCGGAAGCGGAGATTGAAAAAATAATGGACCTCTTCATTTATTTTTTCAACAAGTACAGGGACGAAATGGAAAAAGAGGGCATTCGTATTCGGTTTTCGGGTGTTAAAGATGGTTTGTCAGATCAGGTGAAAGCTACTATTGCTGAGGCTGAGTCGACATCTGTACATCGCAAGAACTTACAGTTGATTCTGGCCTTTAATTACGGCAGCAGAAGAGAAATAGCGGATAGCTGCAAAAAGATTGTTGCCGCGGTTCAAAACGGTGAACTTGATCCGGATGATCTTGATGAAGACAAGTTTCGGGACTATTTATATTTGCCTGATGTTCCTGACCCGGATTTAATTATAAGACCCAGCGGAGAACAGCGATTGTCTAACTTTCTGCTCTGGCAGGCAGCATATTCCGAGCTTTACTTTGCCAAGGTTCTCTGGCCTGATTTTACTGAAAAAACACTGGATCAGGCTCTGGAGGCATACGCTAAACGCGACCGCCGTTTCGGCGCTATAGAAGAAGAATAAGCAGGGGCGGATTTCGCCCGGAGGGGTTATGAATTCGGAATTACAAATACGCGTGAGAACAGCTGTGATGATAGGTCTGGTCATGCTGGCATTCCTGATACCCGGTTATTGGCTGCCGTTCATTCCACTATTATTATTTTTTGTTATTACTTACCTGTCAACTTTAGAAAAGAGCAGAGCTTTATCCCGACGTTTGCCCAAGCTGAGTAATAGAGGTCCTGCTTTGGCAAGTATTCTACTGGTTCTTCCTATGCTTTACTTTATTCCGAAAGGATGGTTTGTACGGGGAATTCCGGCAAAAAGTATGAGAGTTGCTGCTCCCATCATAGCACCACGCTTAATTGCAGCCTACGTAATAGTGCTGGTGAGCGTTTATTTTATCTGGATTTTGGCGGCTGCTTTGAGCAAAGGTGTTGAACAACTGCCTTTTTCAGTTTTTGAAGTCTTTATTGTACTATCAAGTACCGTGCCGCTGGCAGCATTAATTACACTATTCTATGGTATTCCGGATGGATTCTACTGGGTCTTGCTAGCTATCTTTACTCCCTGGATCTCTGATACATTTTCCTACTTTGTCGGTAGTTTGTTTGGTCGGCGCAAGATGGCCGGCAAAATAAGCGCTAAAAAGACCTGGGAAGGTACTTTAGGCGGTATTGTTGGCACATGGAT
The DNA here is from genome assembly GCA_002427505.1 of Mageeibacillus sp. UBA5439. Lineage (GTDB taxonomy): Bacteria > Bacillota > Clostridia > Saccharofermentanales > DTU023 > DTU032. The sequence continues at coordinate 46,225 of DIRJ01000038.1, read as the reverse complement.
ATTTTATCTGCTCTATTTCACACTGCTTCTGGGGCCGAAACTGAAGATGTCAGTCTGGCTTTCCATTGTTCTGGCCATCGCTGTCGGTCTGGTGATGAGTCTTATATCTACCGCAGGAGACCTGTTTGCGTCAGCCATTAAACGCTGGTGCAGAATTAAAGACTTTGGCAGTATACTGCCGGGACACGGCGGTCTGACGGATCGCTTTGACAGCATGTCCTGGACGATGCCGGCTGTGCTTATACTGGCGCTCCTGCTACACAACTTCTTGTAGAAATGCAGAGTGTATTACCACTATCTTATGAGACACCGGTAAGCAAATCTCAGAGTTTGTCTATTTTAGGCAGTACCGGTTCCATTGGCAGGCAGACCCTGGCAGTGGCTAAAGAATGTTCTTACCAGGTGCAAGCTTTGTCCTGCAATAAGAACATTGATCTCTTAATCAGGCAGATAGAAGACTTTCAGCCGCGACTGGTCAGTGTAGGAGATGCAGCGACCGCTGCGGAATTAAAGGAGCGTCTGCAGACCCTGTCACTTACAGCAAAAGCACCTGAGATTATGTATGGAAGGGAAGGCAATTGCGCAGTTGCCAGCTGCAGTGGCGTAGATACCGTTGTGGCTGCGATTGTCGGCTTTGCCGGTCTTGAAGCTGTACTGGAAGCAATAGGTCTGGGACGGAAGATTGCCCTTGCCAACAAGGAGACCCTGGTTGCAGCCGGTGAATTGGTCATGAGTGAAGCACGCCGCTGCGGTGCCAGCATTATTCCGGTGGATAGTGAGCACTCTGCTATCTGGCAGTGCCTTTTGGGGCGGCCTCTTAATTCCTGGAAGCGAATATTCCTGAGCTGCTCGGGCGGCCCTTTCCGGGGTTACTCTCGTGAAGAATTGGCAACTGTACAAGTTAAAGATGCCCTCAAACATCCGACCTGGGATATGGGTGCTAAAATTACGATTGATTCGGCTACACTGATGAATAAAGGTTTAGAGATTATTGAAGCATATCATTTGTTTGCGACTCCTGTAGAAGATATCGATGTAGTCATTCATCCGCAAAGTCTGATACATTCCATGCTTTCTTTCAAAGATGGCAGTGTCCTGGCGGTTTTAGGATCTCCTGATATGAAGCAGCCTATACATCAGGCTCTGGCCTTTCCGGAAATACTGGAACGGGATGAAGCTTATGCTTATGATCCCTTTGCTCCTGCCCGGGCTATGCTGACATTTGAGAGACCGGATGAAGCTGCCTTCCCTTCTTTGCGTCTGGCGCGTGAAGCTGTTCACGGCGGCGGACTGCTGCCTCTGGCGTATAATTCCGCCAATGAAGCTGCTAATCTGCTCTTCCGGCGTGGGCGTATTTCTTTTGTGACAATCTTCGATATTGTTGCGAAAGTTTTAGATGATTTTCATAATCTATCCAGTGTAAGAATGGCATCATATGATGATATGATAAGTGTTCACGAGCAAATTATGCTTGCGGTATTTGGGAGCTATGCTTCTGAATTTAAGCAGTCACTTTAGAATAGTTTTAGAGGAGACTCAATGACGCTTCTTGGTATTTTAGCAGGAATTTTAATTTTAAGTCTGATCATGGTTTTACATGAATCAGGGCATTTTTTTATGGGTAAAGCTCTGGGTTTCAAAATTGAAGAATTTTCTATATTTATGGGTCCGGTACTGTTCGAGTGGGAAAGAAAAGGCATTAAATATAACATTAAAGCCATACCCATCGGCGCTTCTGTACGTTTTGCCGGAGAAGAGGAAGAGGAAGAGGCAGAATACGGCGAAGCAGAGTTGAAGTACAAGGCGGATGATCCGGGCTTGTTCTATAATCGCCCCAAGTGGAGACGCGCTCTGGTCGTATTCATGGGACCATTTATCAACTTTGTCTCTGCCTTACTGGCTATTTTTATTTTGTTCAATCTTACCGGCGCAATTATTCCTCAGCTGAGCACCATAGAGGAGAATACTCTTCTGTCTCAGGCGTCTGAAATAAAGGCCGGTGATGAGATTGTCTCGATTAATGGATACCGGGTCCGGTCTGCTGTGGATATGTCGATGGCGCTGGCAGCCGCTGTACCCGGCTCTGACTGGGATATCGTATATAGCGATGCGGTAAGCGGAAACAAGAGAGAGCTGCATCTGGCGCCGCAGAAGATTGAACAAACTGCGATCGGCATCACCTATCTAGATGATAATGGTCATTTTATAGTTCAGTCTGTTGATCCGGATTCGAACCAGGCTGATCCTGTTCTGCAGGCAGGAGATGAGATGATTGCGATTGAAGGCATAGCTTTTTCCGATAGCGAACGGATCAGCAAGATAATCGCTTCCTCTGTCGGAACACCGTTGACGATAGAGCTTATCCGTAATGGTGAACGTATGCGTGTTGAATCAGCTCCTTCCGTCATCACTTCTGATATGCCTCTGGGACTGTATTTAACTCAAACTCATAACTTTGGAGACATAGTGGAACAAACCTTTGTTTATCCCTGGTCAGTTATACGCTCAAATATCGCTGGTATCAGAATGCTGGCTTCCGGACAGCTGGGTTTGCGTGAAAGTCTGGCCGGACCGATCGGTATTGTATCTATGGTTAGTGAAACAGTGCAGCAAAGCACAACTTTCAGACAGGCAATTGAGTATGTATTAATGCTTTTTGGACTGCTCTCAGTTGCTGTAGGCTTTTTCAATCTGCTGCCCGTACCGCCGCTTGACGGCGGCCACCTGCTTTTTGCGGCTCTGGAGGGGATTAAACGCAAGCCTTTGTCAGACCGCTTCAAAAAGATCGTTACTACTGCCGGCATGGTGGTTTTCCTGTCACTGTTTGTATTGGTGATTTATCTTGATGTTTCAAGAATATTTGGATTTTGATTTAATATGATAAAAAGAAGAGAGACAAGACAAGTTCAGGTAGGCGGGGTTAGAGTTGGCGGCAAGGCCCCGGTTTCAGTGCAGTCAATGCTGACCACTGACACTCGCGATGTTGAAAAATCTCTTGGCGAAATAACGCGTCTGGCTGATGCCGGCTGCGACATAATTCGTCTGGCGGTTCCTGATGCTGAAGCTGCAGCCGCACTAAAGGAAATTTGCCTGCATTCTCCTATCCCTGTTGTTGCAGACATTCACTATGATTATCGTCTGGCACTGGCGTCAATTCGTGCCGGCGTAAATGCTATCAGAATTAATCCCGGCAATATGCGGGAAGAAGAGGGCATACGCGAAATTGCCGGTTTGGCGCGAAAAAGAAGTGTACCGATTCGCGTTGGTGTTAACTCGGGCTCAATCTCCAAAGAAATCAGAGATCAGTATGATGGGGTTAATTCCAAGTCTTTAGCTTATTCAGCCCTGCTGGCCTGTGAAGCTTTGGAGAAATACGGCTTTGAAGAGATCTGTGTCTCGGCCAAAGCTCCGTCACCGCTGATGATGATAGAGACCTATCGTATACTTTCCGATCATTTTGATTATCCGCTGCACCTGGGAGTAACGGAAGCAGGCACAGAGCGCGAAGGAACCATCCGGTCTGCCATTGGTATCGGCAGTCTTCTGCTCGAGGGTATCGGTGACACTATTCGTGTATCTTTGACGGCTGATCCGATTGAAGAAATTAAAGCCGGTATTTCTATTCTCAAATCTTTAGAGCTGCGGGAGGAGGGTGTACGTCTGATCAGCTGCCCCACCTGCGGCCGGACTGAAGTCGATCTGATGAACATGGCACAGGAGCTGGATGCTAAGCTGGCTCAGATTAAAACTCCGCTTACTGTTGCGCTGATGGGCTGCTCAGTTAACGGACCCGGTGAGGCCAGAGAAGCTGATGTAGGCCTGGCAGGTGGACGTGGCTTCTTCCTCTTATTTAAAAAGGGCGAAATTATAGCAAAGGTCAGTCAAAAAGATGCAATTCCTGCCTTGATGGCGGAGATAGATAAATTGCTGGAGGAGACGGAGCAGTCTCATGGCATCTAATGAGCTTGGCCTTTTTATGGCTGATTTTGTTGCGCCCACGTATATGGCGGCAGATATAGCTGCTGACAGTGTGGTCCAATCAGTGAAGGTCGGTTCGCCTTCTTCACTGACAATTGAAATCTCCAGCACATCTTATCCGGACCCGTTTCTTTTGAGTTCCTGTGAACAGTTGATAGCCCGGGAATATCATCTTAACAAGGTAATAATTTCTCATGAGCTTGATGCAGCTGCCACTGAATCAGAAACTGCTCATGCCTCCTATTGTGAAGAACTCATTCCCTGGCTGCTGTCTCATTTGCAGAGCGCAGGGGGGACAGCTTACAGTTTACCTGCCGGTGCCCTAAGCTATGATCGCCTTAACAATATATATGTTTTGGCAGGGGAAGACACGGCCCGAACAAGAGAGATGGCTGAAAGCATTCAGAAAATCCTGAGTGAGAATACAGCCGCTAAGTGCAAAGTTAAAATTGACAATTCTGTTAAAACAGCTCAGAAAAATAAAATTCAAGCGAGCCGGAAAGAAATCCAAAAGAAAAATAATACGGGCAAGCTGATCTGGGGGAATGATTGGAGCCAACGTTTCAAGGATACAGCTGCGGCAAATATCAGTGTTGAGATAAAGACTGCTAATGTCAGCGGAGATGTAAGTTTCTTTGAAGTATTCATGAACCGTAATGACAGCGCCCGCGTGTCGTTCGCAGTGACTGATGAGACAAGTTCAGTCCGGGTAATGCTGTTTTGTGACGAGGGTACTGCCGGGCGTCTGCAAGCGCAGCTTAAAGGTGGCAGAGTGCGTGTGCGCGGGACTACTCAATTCAATCATTATCGTAATGAATGCGAACTCAAGGCCAGCGGCATCCGTTTGCTGCCTCCGCGTGAGCGGCGCAGAGATGATGCCGGGGAGAAAAGAGCAGAGCTTCATATCCACTCTATGATGAGTGAAGATGACGCTTTAATTGATCCGGCTGATATTGTCCGCCGGGCGGCAGAATTTGGGCATCGGGCTGTAGCGATTACAGATCATGGCGTGGTCCAGGGTTTTCCCGCAGCTTTTGAGGCCAGCGAAGAAATGGCGCGGGCCGGCAAACCGATCAAGCTGATTCTGGGCATGGAAGGATATATAGTTGACGACGGTCAACTCCTTTGTTACGGTCTGCCGGAAGACCCTGAAGAAAAAGTCGATTCCCTGGCAGGCGGACTGCTGGCTCTGAGTGTGACCGAAGATGAAGACCAGCTGTGCATCAGGACTGCTGACAGGGAAGTCTGTGAATATCTGATCGCTAAGGATGATTCTGAGCGAATCAGAAAACTTCAGGATCTGGCAGTCCTTATTGATGGACGACCCTTATTGCTGGACAGGCTTGAGTCTATACGGATTTTACGCAGAGAGGGCTTTAAAGTTGAAGCCGGAGCACCACGCGTAAAGTTCTTCATGCCCTATATGCTGGTTCCCGAGCTGAAAACTTTTTGTGAAAGCCGCTTTGCAGATCAGGCTTTCGTCTCTGAATTCAGAGACCAGATCAATTCAGCTGAAGACCTGAAAACAAATCTGGATGCCTTTGCAGCTCTGTGGCAGTGTCTGCCTGAGCAGAAATTAACCGCTTTGAATCAGCAGTCGGGTGAGATAAACTTTCAGCAGCGCCGCCAGCGGAAGACCCGCCATAACCACATAATTCTACTGGCCAAAAACCAGCTGGCCCTTTACAACCTGTACAGACTGGTATCACTGTCACTTACAGAACAATTTTATTTCAAGCCGCGCATACCTTTTTCGAAGCTTGACTTTTTCCGGGATGACCTGATTGTCGGATCTGCTTGTGTATCAGGAGAAATATATCAAGGCCTGCTGCAGCTATTCCGCAGCAAGGGGCAATCCTATGAGCAGAGCAAAGCAGCCTTGAGTGAGTCGGATTTACTTGAGCGCTGCAAGAGGTATGATTATCTGGAGATTATGCCAAAGTCCAATAATCAGTTTTTGACAAAAAGTGACAATCCACAGTATCCGCCCATCTCCAATGAAGGACTGGAAGAGCTGAACCGTCTGGTAATTGACTTGGCGGAAATAGTATCTTTACCGGTTTGTGCGACCGGAGATGCTCATTATCTGGACGCTGGAGATAATGTTTTTCGTCAGATAATTACTGCCAAACGATTTGGCGTTGAAGCTAATGAGAGCGATCCCGGATTGTATTTCCGTACTACTGAAGAAATGCTGGCAGAGTTTGCCTACCTGGGCAGGGAGAAAGCCTGTGAAGTCGTAATCGAAAATCCGGCCAAAATTGCCGACTTGGTAGAAGATGGTTTGAGGCCATTTCCCAGTGGATCCTTCCCGCCGCAAATTGATAGTGCTCCGGACATGCTGCGGGAAAAAACTTACGAGAGAGCACACGCCTTATATGGTCGCAAGGGTAAATTGCCGGAACAGATTGAACAGCGCATTGAAAGAGAACTTAAAGCCATTATCGGCAATGGTTTCTCTGTCATGTACTATATTGCCGCCCAGGTGGTCGAGCAATCAAACAATGACGGCTATATAGTTGGTTCGAGAGGTTCTGTCGGCTCCTCTTTTGTGGCAACACTGGTCGGGATAACTGAGGTTAATCCGCTGGCACCGCACTACCTTTGTCCCCAGTGCCATTATTTCGAACCAGTCTCTGACCACAGCTACGGCTCGGGTTTTGACCTGCCTCCGCGCGCTTGCCCTGAATGCGGAAGCAATATGCACCGCGACGGTCATAACATACCATTTGAAACTTTTCTGGGCTTTGACGGTGACAAACAACCGGATATAGACCTGAACTTTTCCGGTTTTTATCAGGCTCGTGCCCATAGTTTTATTGAAAAAATGTTTGGTAAAGATTATACCTTCAGGGCAGGAACTATCTCGGCTTATGCGGAAAAGAACTCTTTAGGGCTGGTCAGCTCATATTTTGAAAAAAAAGACGAGGTCAGACCTCTGGTAGAGAAACAAAGACTGGCTGAAAAAATCGTTGGCGTCAAGCAGACTACGGGTCAGCATCCCGGCGGCATGGTGGTTGTACCCAATGAGTATGAAATCTATGATTTCACGCCGATCCAATACCCGGCTAACAGACGTAAAGAAGGCGTTGTGACCACACATTTTGATTTTAATTCCATGCACGACACCTTGCTTAAACTGGATATCCTGGGTCACGATGATCCCTCCATGTTGAAACTCCTGTCTGACTGGACAGGAGTTGAAGTAACAGATATTCCTATACCTGATCCTCAGGTTATGTCACTTTTTTCAGGAGTGGAAGCTCTGGGAATTGAAAGTGATGATGAGTCGGAAATCGGTACGCTCGGAGTACCGGAAATGGGAACCTTCATTGTGCGGGATATGATCAGGGATGCCAGACCGAAAACATACGATAATATAATACAGCTTTCCGGTCTTTCACACGGGACCGGTGTCTGGGCCGGCAACGCACAGGATTTGATTAAAAACGGCTGCTGTACCATAGATAATGTCATTGGCTGCCGCGACGGCATCATGACGACCCTGCTCTCCTATAATCTGCCTAAAAAGGACGCTTTCGCTATCATGGAAAGAGTGAGAAAGGGCCGCGGCATGACGGAAGAACAGGAGCAGCTGATGCTATCCTGCGGTGTGCCGGACTGGTATATAGAAAGCTGCCGCAAGATACAGTATATGTTTCCCCGTGCTCACGCAGTCGCTTATACCATTTCTGCACTGAGGATCGCCTGGTTTAAGGTCTATTATCCGGAGGAATATTACGCTGCTGCATTCACCATACGCGGCTCCTTTGACTCGAGTTACATGCTGGCGGATCAGACAGCTATAGAGCGAAGGATGGCGGCTTTAACTGTGGATGGTAAGCAGCGTTTATCACCTACGGATATCAAGATCTATTATACTTTGGAACTGGTACGTGAAATGCTGCGCCGTGGTATCAGCATGCTGCCGATATCCCTGGAGCACTCAGCGGCGACAAACTTTCTGGTCGAAGATAAGGGCCAGATCAGGCCGCCTCTGTCATCGGTGCCGGGAATTAGTGAAAAGACTTCTCTGCCGATAGTCTCAGAGAGAGAAAAAGAAGATTTTCTCAGTATTGAGGACCTGAAATTGAGAACAGGCCTCAATTCAGCAGCAATTGAAGAGCTGCGTCTCTGCGGTGCTTTGGATAAATTGCCGACATCGACACAAATTGACTTGTTTTCTTTCATAGATCAGCATTGAGTTTTGTTAAGATAATATGATAGAAAGGAGTTGACTTGTGAGCTCATACGTAAATGTTCATCTCGCCAACGCTAACCGCAGTTTTGATTCAGCCTGGACCTATGCAATACCGCAAAATCTTGCAGGCAGTATCAGTGTGGGATCTGTTGTCAGCGTACCTTTTGCCCGACGTTCCCGGGCTCAGCGTGCCTATGTAACTGAGATTCTGAGCCAAACTCCCGAACATATATCTGCAGAAAAAGTTAAGTCTGTTATTTCGCTGCTGACTCCGGAAGCAGTGGTGACTCCGGAGCAGATTATTCTGGCACGGGAAATGAAACGCCGGTATTTCTGTACCATAGCAGAAGCTCTCGATACAATGTCGCCGCCTTATGTGCTGACCAGTGGAAGCACTTCTATGCTGGCGGCCCGCCTGGCAGATAAAGACAGGGCTCTGGATTTACTGGATGGTGAAGACCTGAGATCGATCAACCATGTGCGCGTGATCGAGTTTTTACTTGAATACGAAAGCGCTCCCCTGAGCGAAATACGACAGGCAGTCGGGGTGAGCCAGGCTATACTCAAAACAATGGAAAAGAATGGTATTCTGGAGTTTTTCCGTACCCGCATTGACAGAAAAGATGAGACTGAAGCAGCTGATTATGAACCGGATCAGCCGAAAAATCCCAAAGCGGAGCAAAAACATGCTATCGACTGTATTGTGACGGCTGCCACCAGCACTGATCAGGACAAACTGAAAGAGTTTATGCTCTACGGGATCACCGGCAGCGGCAAGACCGAGGTGTATCTGCAGGCAGCTCAGCAGATCCTGCAACAGGGTAAGGAAATATTAATCCTGGTTCCTGAAATTTCTTTGACGCCCTTGATGACCAGGCGGCTTCGCAGCCGTTTTGGAGAAAATCTGGCCATCCTGCACAGCCGGCTGTCTCCCTATGAACGCTATCAGGCCTGGAAAAAAATAATAAGCAAACAGGTACAGATTGTAGTCGGAGCCAGATCTGCAGTTTTCGCCCCTCTGGAAAACATAGGGCTGATCGTGGTGGATGAAGAACAGGAAGGCAGCTACAAAGCTGAAACAAAACCACGTTATCATGCCGTAGAAATAGCCCGTATGCGGGCAATGCTTCAAAATGCTGTTCTGGTTCTGGGCTCGGCAACTCCTTCTGTCAGCAGCTTTTACAGATCTCAGACCGGAAAATCCGAATTGCTGACTCTGCCCAGGCGTATCGGCAGCCACGGTGTTGCCAAAGTGGAGATAGTAGATATGCGCCGGCAGATGATGCGGGGGCGCAAGGGCTTGTTAAGTGATGTTTTGGAAGAAGAACTGCGCAAGACCCTGGCCAAAAAGCAACAGGCCATGCTGCTGCTCAACCGCCGCGGCTTTTCGCGTACCATCGTCTGCCATAAATGTGGCTGGCAGATGCGCTGCAATCACTGCGATGTTGCGCTGACGGCACATCAGCGCTCCTGGAACGGTACAGGGGACAGCTTGCGAATGGTCTGCCACTATTGTGACCGGATCAGACCTGTTCCCAAGCTTTGCCCTAACTGTGGCAGTGAGCATGTCGGTGGTGTCGGCATGGGAACCCAGCAGGCTGAAAAAGCCCTGCAGGAGTGTTTTCCTGAGGCTCGCATTTTGCGGATGGATCAGGATACGACCAGATCGCGCACATCGCACAATGATATTCTGTCGGCTTTCTCAAGGCAAGAAGCTGACATTCTGCTTGGTACACAAATGATTGCGAAAGGTCACGACTTTCACAATGTGACGCTGTCAGCAGTTTTATCCGCAGATCAAATGCTGGGAAGCGGAGATTTTCGCGATGCCGAGTCCGCTTTTCAATTAATGGCACAAATGGCCGGCCGTTCAGGTCGTGGACTGGAAGAGGGCAAGGTGTTTTTTCAGACATTGCAGCCGGAACACTTTGTAATTCGTACAGCGGCAGCCCAGGACTACATGACCTTTTACCGCGAAGAGATCAGTTTCAGAGAAAGAATGCAATATCCTCCCTTTGGGCATCTGGCAGTATTCTTTGTCCGCGGCTTTTCTGTGGAAGATACAGCTGAAGGAGCAAGGGCGTTACAGGCCAATGCTGCCGGTCTGATCAGACTATATGGAGGCAGTTTTAAAAACACGGAGCTTTCCGCTGCGGCACCGGCTCCGATTAACAAGCTTCGCGACCGTTACCGTTTCCGGATTATTGCCAGAGATCCCTCAGTGGAGGTTTTGACCCGTCTCTTGCAAATCACAATTGATAATACTAAACTGCCTGAGCAAGTGTTTGTAAGTATTGATATTGATCCCTGGTCTATGCTGTAAGCCTGGTAACCAGCTATATTTTCCGGCTGTGATAGAATATGCAACGAAGGAGGTAGTGATATGGCATTGAGAAAAGTACTTCTCGAAGGCGATAGTAGCTTAAGAAAAAAGAGTCGTGAGGTCACAGATTTTGACCAGCGTACTCAGGAATTGATCGATGATATGTTTGATACGATGCGCGCAGAAGATGGCATCGGTTTAGCCGCACCTCAGGTCGGCGTATTGAAACGCATTTTTGTTATGGATGCTGTGGAGGACAATGAGGCCACGGCCTTTATTAATCCTGTTTTACTTGATGAGAAAGGTGAGCAGACCGGAGCGGAAGGTTGCTTATCTTTGCCCGGCCTCTACGGTATCGTCAGCAGACCTGAAGAAATCAGAGTCAGGGCGCAGGATATCACGGGTAAAGAGTTTGAAAGGACTTACAGTGGACTGGAAGCCCGCTGTGTTTGCCACGAAATAGACCACCTTTACGGCATTTTATATAGAGATAGGGCAACCGGTGGCTTGCACAAGCTGGATGCGGAAGAAGATGAGGACGGGAGCCGGGAAGACTCCGGCAAAAAAGAACCGGCGGCAAAGAGAGTTGATGCCAATGCCTAAGCTGGTATTCTTCGGATCCAGTGATTTATCTGTTGCTGTTCTGGACGAACTGGAGCAACTTGGGATGTTGCCGGCAGCGATAGTAACGCAGCCGGACCGGCCGCAGGGCCGACGTGCGGAACTTCTCGCTACCCCTGTCAAGGACTGGGCTCTGGCCCGCAAGATCAGGGTTATTGATTTTCAGGCGGAAGATGCAGAAAGGTTTTATCGGGATCTGGTGGAATTAAGGGCTGATCTTTATGTAACAGCCGCCTATGGCGAATATCTTCCCAAAAAAGTGCTTGATCTTCCCCGGCAAGGATCACTGAATATTCATCCTTCGCTATTACCCAAGTATCGGGGTGCATCTCCGGTGCAGACAGCTATATTAGAAGGTGAGACTCTGAGTGGAGTCAGCCTGATGCTCATGGATGAGAAGATGGACAGCGGTCCTGTTCTGGCGCAAAGAGAAGTTATCATACCCGGCAATGCCAGTTCAGGTGAAATGATGGCTGTAATGGCTGATGAAAGCCGCTATCTGATACGAACTGCTTTACCGCAGTATCTGGCAGGAGAATTGCAGGCAAGAGCTCAGGACGGAAGTCAGGCCACTTACAGCCGCACCTTTACACGTGAAGACGGCAGGGTGGATTTTTCAAAATCAGCCCCGGAGATACATAATCTGATTCGTGGACTCAATCCCTGGCCGGGGGCATTTTCCTATTTGAAGGGACGCAGAGTTAAACTTCACAGCAGCAAGCTTACAGATGTGAGACCCGATTGTAAAAATCTCCCTCCGGGCTCAATCTTCTGCCGGGATGAAGGCTTCTTTGTGGTTTGCGGCGAAGGTGTTCTGGAACTGCTGGAAATTCAGTTTGCTTCCAAGGCTCAGATCAGCTGCGCCTCATGTGCTCACAATTATAGAGAGGGATATCGCTTCGAAAGTTTTCCTGAGACTGAAGACTAAGCGATTGGAAGAAAGGAAGAATTATGCAGGTCTTGTTAGCAACTAGCGCGAATTCATTATTAGGCGGATATTACAGTTCCTACCTCCTCCTGGTAGTGCCCTTCATCATACTGAGTTTTATCGCGCAAACTTTAGTCAAGTCTACTTTTAGTAAATATTCACAGGTCAGGTCCCAGTCCGCTTATCGCGGGGTGGAAGCAGCCAGACGTCTATTGAATGAACAGGGATTGCAGCATGTCATGATAGAACGGGTGCCCGGACAACTGTCGGATCATTACAGCCCCCGCGAAGAAGTCCTGCGCCTGTCTCAATCCACCTATGATTCACAATCGATTGCTGCCATTGGAGTGGCCGCGCACGAAGTGGGGCACGCCGTGCAGCAGAAAGAGAATTATGCCCCGAATGCCATCCGCTCTGCTTTAGTCGGTCCTGCCAATATCGGCTCCAGCTTCGGCCCTTATCTGGCGATGATCGGCCTGTTTATAGGATCGGATACCGGCAGACTTGTGACTATGGCAGGAATAATCTTGTTTTCAGCAGCCGTTTTATTTTATCTGGTGACCTTGCCCGTCGAATTTAATGCCAGTAAAAGGGCGCTTGTTCTGGTGGAAAATTCGGGCATCTTATCTGCGGAAGAGATTAAAGATACACGCAAAGTTCTGCAAGCTGCAGCTTTAACCTATGTAGCATCTGCACTTACAGCCTTTATGTCGCTCTTGCGTCTTATTCTCCTGTCCCGTCGTCGTGAATCGTAGCAAGAGATGACTGGTCAAAGTGAAAAAGCAGATCCCGCACGTCTGGCTGCCTGCCGGGTCTTGCGTGATGTTTTAAATGAAGGCGGCTTTTCCAATGAGAGTGCAGGCAAACACCTGAGCAGTCCGGACCTGCTGCCGAGAGACCGGGCTTTTGCGTCTGCCATGATTTATGGCACTTTGGCCCGCCTGCCACTTATTGATGCCTGGCTGGAGAAAATCTCTGCACGACCTTTTGAGAAGCTGGATCCCTGGATGCAGAATGTCCTCAGGCTCGGTGCCTGGCAATTGCATTTTTCTTATGCTGTGCCGGTTCATACTGCTGTTGACGAAAGCGTCAAACTGATCCGCTTCCTGAGCGGGAGCAGGGCTACAGCCTACGCAAATGGGGTTTTACGTAGTCTGTCGCGTGAAATACCTACCATACCTGCAAAAAAGCTTCAGGCTTATGAACTTGGGCTCAGTACTGAGTTATATGGCTTATTCCGTCATTGGTATGGTGATGATATGGCCAGGGCAATAGCTGTAGCTGCCTTGGAATCTCCTTCTGTCCAGACTGTTCGTATGGATCTGCGCAGACAGGCTGAATTGGATCAATGGTTAGCTTCGGATGAGGCAGTTGAGTTGGAGGCAAAGAAAGCTCCCTGGCCGCAAGAAGCAATGAATATAACACTGGCGGGCAGGGCACTTAATGAACTTTATGCCTATAAAACAGGTCTCTTTACTGCACAGAGCTCTGCGGCTATGCTTTCCGGGTCTCTTGTACCCGAAGAATTACTGGGCAGGGACAGGCTGCAGGTGATCGACCTTTGTGCTGCTCCCGGAGGGAAGATAGGGCACCTGGCAGAGCGCCTGAGCCCGGAAGCTCAGCTGACAGCCTGCGATGTTTCGGCAGAGCGGCTGGAGCTGGTCCGCGGCTTTATGGAAAGCCGTAATCACCGGAACATCGGCTATAGGGTACTTGATGCCAGCAAAGCTCTGCCTTTTGACAGTGTTTTTGATCTTGTGCTCTGTGATGTTCCCTGCAGCGGATTAGGTCTGCTGGCCCGCAGACCGGAAATACGATTGCGTGCCTGTTATCAGGCTATCGAGCGCCTAAAAACTCTGCAAGAGTCGATTTTGCAGGAAGCGGCCTGCCTGGTGGCTCCCGGCGGCTGGCTTTTTTACACCACCTGCACCATCAACCCTGATGAAAATAGCGGTCAGATCAAGAAGTTTCTTGAATCTGACAGAGGCAAGGATTTTACTCTGGACAACCTGCGGCTTGAGTTGCCGGATGCTTTAATGCAAACTTATGATGTTTCTGCTGAACGCAATGAGCTTCACGGTGATGTCAGCTTACTGGCACACCGCGACGGTTCAGACGGTTTTTATCTGGCGCGGATGCGGCGGGCCTGAATTGAGGGAAAGTAGCTTGAAGGAATTGGTCAGTACTAATAAAGAATACAAATATGAATTTTTCTATGATTTGTCATCGTCTGAGCTGACAAGCTTGTCTGATGAATTAGCCTTGCCTCCATTTCGAGGCAGACAGATGCTGGAGTGGCAGCGAAAAGGTGTCAGTGACTTTTCGGAGATGACTAATCTCTCATTGGACTTGCGTGAACAACTGTCTGATACTTTTAAACGCTGTGGTCTGGCTGTTGTGAAGGAACTTGATTCGCAAGACAGGGACAGCATTAAATTCCTCTATGAGCTCCATGACAGACAAAGGATTGAAACGGTTTTAATGCGCTACCGCTTTGGCATTTCCTGCTGCATTTCTTCAGAAGCCGGCTGCCTCATGGGTTGTGCTTTTTGTGCTTCCAGCCTGGCAGGTTACGGACGTAAACTCACCAGCGGTGAAATGTTTGCCCAGGTCGCTCAGTCAGCCCGTCTGGTGAATCAGCGGATTCGCAATGTTACAATTATGGGTACCGGGGAGCCGCTAAATAATCTGGAAGCACTGATAGACTTCCTGAAACGCCTGCATGATCCTGAATTTGGTCTGGGCATGAGCTACCGCAATATGACAGTGTCAACTTGCGGATTAATCGACAAAATGCTAGTATTAGCCGCAGAAGTCTTGCCAATCACTTTGTCAATTTCGCTGCATGCACCAAATCAGGAATTGCGTGAGCAATTGATGCCGATTGCCAGGCTTTATCATTTTGATGACCTGCTAGCTGCTGCGCAAGAGTGGACGTTACGCACCGGAAGGCGCGTGACTTTTGAATATGCCTTGTTCAGGAATGTAAATGACAGCCGTGAACAGGCGAGAGAACTTGCAAGTAAATTGAGAGGCTGTAACTGTCACGTTAACCTGATACCGGCAAACCCTGTACCGGGTTTGGGATTTGAACCCAGTTCGAAAGAAAAGGTGAACAGTTTTCAGGAAGAATTGAGTAAACATGGAATCAATGCTACTCTCAGACGCTCGTTGGGACTTGATGTCAATGCAGCATGTGGCCAATTGAGACGGCAGCTTCCGGATGATAAAGCTGAAGGTTTATAGGAAGAGCGAGGTAGACCAGCATGCAATACGCGGCACAAACTGATAGGGGTTTAGTGCGAGACCGGAACGAAGATAATTATGTTGTACTTCTGGAAGAAGAGAAGCCCGGTATCTTTGTCCTTGCAGACGGTCTGGGCGGTCACAGCAGTGGTGAACTTGCGAGTAGACTTGCTTGCACATATGCCAGCGAATATCTTGAAAAAGAG
>DIRJ01000038.1:0-30509 GCA_002427505.1 Mageeibacillus sp. UBA5439 | reverse complement strand
AAGACGAATATTCATGTCTATATGAAATCTCTGGAGAAAGAAGAAAATAATCGAATGGGAACGACCCTGACTATAGGGGTTCTCTATCCTGAAAGTTTCTATTTTGCGCATATTGGAGATACTAGAGTTTATCGCCTGCGTAATGACGAATTTGAGCAAATTACGCAGGACCATACTTATGTAGGTGAGATGGTAGCCAGCGGCAATCTGTCAGCAGATGAAGTACGGGTTCATCCCCGCCGTCATGTTTTAACTCAGGCTATCGGATTTCCTGAATTTCTTGACGTAGATTACGTACATCTGGATCGTGCTCATGGTGATCGTTTCCTGATGTCAAGCGATGGCTTACACGGAGTCCTGGAAGAAGATGTTATATCCGCTTCTTTAGCCAATTCTCTTAGTCCGGAAGAGGTTTGTTCACAAATGATTGAGAAATCTCTGGAGGCAGGAGCCCCGGATAATATTACAGTTATCACAATTTTTGTGTGATCAGGAGGAAGACATGAATTCTGCCCAGCAATTTTCAGCGGGTACGGTCATTGGCGATCGCTACCGCATAATCAAGCCTATTGGGCAAGGTGGCATGGCATCGGTCTTTTTAGCTGAAGACCTGACTAATGGTGAAGGCGTAGCCCTAAAGGTCATGCGTGACGAATTGACCAATGACCCGGAGTTTGTGCGCCGATTTGCTACGGAGGCGCGTGCAGCTGCCAGTTTGGACCATCCCAATATTGTCAAAGTTCTTGATTATGGTCAGGACGGAGATGTTCGCTATATCGTTCAGGAATATGTTCAGGGTGAAACTCTGAAAGATATGATTCGCCGCGAAGGTGCTTTGGATTTCAGATTGGCGACGCCGCTGATGATTCAAATCGGATTGGCTCTGGAACATGCGCATCAACGCGAAGTTATTCATCGCGATATGAAGCCGCAGAATATTCTGATAACTGATGATATGGTGGCGAAAGTCACTGATTTTGGCATTGCCAGAGCTTCCAGCATGAACACTATCACCTTAACCGGCGGTGTGGTGATGGGTTCTGTTCATTATTTTTCTCCGGAGCAGGCCCGTGGTGGTGAAGTAACAACACGTTCAGACCTGTATTCTCTGGGCATTATATTTTATGAAATGCTGACGGGGGAGCTGCCTTTTGACGGTGAATCTTCCGTTGCTATCGCTATAAAGCATTTGCAGGAATTCCCGCCGCCACCCAGCTATTATGAACCGGAATTACCGAAGGCTCTTGACGATATTGTTGGCCGCGCGATTCAAAAGAATCCGGCTGCCCGCTATAGGTCAGCCAGAGAATTTATTGATGAGCTGGACGCTTTCATGGTTGACCCGAATGGCGTTTACGGAGTAATTCCGCAAACGGCGCAGCGATCCGAACCTGCGTCTACGTCAGCTTTAGGCGTGCCGTCAAGAAAAAATAATTACAATAAAGTCAGAGATATTGACAGAACATACAACAAACGACGCTCTTCCCGCTACCGGGATACTGCGATTGTTGTTACAGTCAGTGCTGTCGCTATTGTTCTTTTGGCCCTGCTGACGATCTGGCTGGTTAAAAATTTCTCAAGTAATGAAAAACCAACAGTGAACACTGAAATCACACTGGACAACTTCACCGGCAAAGAGATTGATGAAGATGAAGTTATAGAGCGGCTTAACGAACTTCAAAGAGCAGGGATGGAGATTGAACTGCTTTACAGGGTTGATGAATCTGTGCTGGAAGGTATTATTTTCCGCCAGGAACCCGAGTCTGACGGATCCCTGAAGATACGTCCTCAAGGTCAAAAGCTGACTCTGTATATTTCAAGCGGTCAGGATTCTGTGGTCGTGCCGGAAGTTGAAGGGGATACCAGGGTAATGGCGGAGCAAAAACTGCGTACTGAAGGCTTCCTGCCATATTTCACCCCCGAATTCTCCGATACTATCCCCAAGGATATAGTTATTCGCACTGTTCCTTCAAGCGGTTCGGAACTGCCCCGCGGCGAGAATATTGAAGTAATTTATAGTTCCGGTCCTGAAAATGTCCGCGTACCGGATGTGCAGGAGATGCCGATCGGATCTGCCCGTTCCTTGATTGAGGACAAGGGCTTGCTTGTGGGTTCTGAGATTTCTTATACCGGTGACCCGATTCCGGAAAATGACAAGTATGTCATCAAACAAAGTCCTGCGCCCGGTACGGAGGTTCCGGCAAGAACACCCATAATATTGGAAGTCGGTACTTATGAAGATCTTTATGATTATAAAAATCCGACAACCACTTCAGCCGTCAGGATCATGCCGAAGCTTGAAGGTAAAACACAGTCGGCAGTTGATTCGCTGCTGTCATCTCTGGGCGTTCTGGAATATAGCGTACAGCGCTGGCCTGCATCAAGTTCCGGCCTCAATCCCAATACGAGCGCAGACAAGAAAAATATTTACATACTGGCACAAAATATTGAAGCCGGTACGGAGTTTACGCCGAACAAGGATGCAATTGTGTTGACCTGGGGTGATGCTGCCGATTATGAAGCATACACGAACCCAACGCCAGCAACACCACCGGTGACAGATCCGGCACCGGATCCTACGACAGAGCCTGCAACTGATACTCCCAACGGAGATGCTTAAGCTTTAATTTGGAAGTGAGGGAGAAAAATGAAAAGATGTTCGGACTGGACGGACCGCAAGACTCTCCTGTGTCCTTCGATTTTGGCGGCAGATTTGTCGGATCTCAGCAAGTCGGTTGCTGCCTTAAATGACAATTACGATCTGCTGCATTGTGATGTGATGGATGGATCCTTTGTACCTTTGATTACATTCGGTTCCCAGATGGTAAAACAACTAAGTAAAAAAATTGATAAAGCACTTGATGTGCATCTGATGGTTGAAAATCCTGAAAGGCAAATTCAGAATTTCGTGGCTGCAGGCGCCTCTTCTTTGGTCTTTCATCGTGAGGCCAGTCTTCATCCGCAAAGAGTCTTGAGTGAAATCAGGTCCTCAGGCTGTTATGCCGGGATTTCGCTGAGTCCTGCGACTCCGCTGGAAGATGTGAAATACCTGCTTCCTGATCTGGATCTGCTGCTTCTGATGACGGTTAACCCGGGTTTTGGCGGTCAGGTCTATCTTCGCCAGATGACAGAAAAGATTCGTTCTGCCCGCGCCATGATTGATGCGTCCGGCTATGCGGTGCGGCTGCAGGTGGATGGTGGAATTTCCCGTAATAACTTAGGCGAAGTGATGCGGGCCGGTGCTGATATGGTGGTAGCAGGTTCCGCTATCTTTTTAGCTGATGATCCGGGACTGGAAGCTAAGGCTTTTCAGCTGGATATGCGGGAATTGGACCGAGAGTTAAAACGTGTTTAATTGTGTCGTTTCCTTGGCAGGAGATTGCGCTGATCTTCCGGGCGCAAGGCGTCTCTGTGCCTTAGCTGATACCATCGTTGCAGCTGACGGCGGCGCAGATATTCTGATCAGAGCCGGAATTGCGCCGGACTGGGTTATCGGCGATAACGATTCGGCGCAAATGAGCCTTCCTGACAAAAGCATTCAATTATTATTTCCCCGGGATAAAGATTATACTGACGGCGAACTGGCAGTCTCTCTGGCACTTTATCTTGCTGAATCCGGCAAGGAAATCAATAGTAAAGCATTACTACTGGCAGCATTTGCCGGCCAGGACCAAGAGCAGTTCGCCCAGTCTCTGACCGGTAATTTTCGCCGGGCGCAAGATCTTTCCGCTTTGAGCTTCTTAATTCTGTTTCCTTTCGGCAAGCGTTGGGATCATAGTTGGACCAATGTATTGCTGGCAGCCAGCCTGGCACGCTCAGGCGCCTTGCTTTATCTGTCAGACGGGCTTAGCCTGGTGCGTATACTGGCCGGCAGCGTGCAGCAGCAAGCAGCCTTCGCACCGGCACTGCTTGCCGCCAGCAGATTGTCAGAAGATCCTGAACCGGTATTTTCCGCTATACCTCTGGATGATAAAGTGAAGGGTTTTAGCTTATCAGGACTAAAATGGGAGCTAGAGCAGGCAGAGCTGCCTTACAATAGAGCTGCTGCAGTATCTAATCGTCCGCTGCCGGGCGCAAAGGCTGATCCAATTGTTTCGCTTGAAAGTGGCACGGTAATGTTGCTGCTTACTGCTGCAGACTGAAATTAATCCTAAGGCAAACAATCCGCTCGGGAGCGGATTGTTTGCGAATTCTCTTATCTGATTGTTTATCAGTTTTCAAAACGTAAGATATAATAACGTTTCTTGCCCAGCCGGATGATGCAGGATTGATCCTGGTCCAGATCGGAGCTGGTCAGCATTTTTCCAAGATCATTGACAGCTTCATCGTTGAGGTAAAGCCCGCCCTGCTGCACGAGACGTCTGGCTTCACTGCGAGAGGAAACAATCTTGTTGTCTGCCAGAATTTCGACTAAACTTTTTTCCATTTCGCTGAAATTTAAGACAAGTGCCGGGCTTTCTGATAAGTTGCCCTGACCGCTAAAAAGCGCTTTTGCAGCAGCCTCAGCCCGAGATGCTTTTTCTTTGCCATGAACTAAACTAGTTACTTCAAAGGCCAGCTTTTCTTTAGCCTGATTCAGGTCAGAGCCGGTCAATGCAGCATATTCCTGGATTTCTTCCAGAGGCATGAAAGTCAGCAGCTTCATAAATTTAATAACATCAGCGTCATCAACATTGCGCATGTACTGGTAGAAATCGTAAACTGAGAACTTGTTCTCATCCAGCCAGACAGCACCTTTGGCAGTTTTGCCCATTTTATCACCGGCACTGTTAGTCAGCAGCGTAAAGGTCATGCCATAAGCGTTGCCCTGCTCAACTTTCCGGATCAGGTCAGCTCCTGCAATTATATTGCTCCATTGGTCACTGCCGCCCAGCTGCAATCTGCAATCATATTTGCGGTAGAGGTGGAGAAAGTCATAGGCTTGCAGAAGAATATAATTGAATTCAAAAAAAGATAAGCCAGCTTCCAGCCTGTTTTTATAGCTGTCCAGAGTCAGCATCCGGTTCACTGAAAAGTGTATGCCGATTTCGCGTAGAAAATCAATGTAATTCAGCTTCAGGATCCAGTCAGCATTATTATCAATGATTGCCTTGCCGTTGGAAAAATCAATCAGGCGTGACATCTGTTTGACGAAGCAGTCAACATTATGGTCTATAGTTTCTTTGGTCATCAGGCTGCGCATATCAGTGCGTCCGCTAGGGTCACCGATATGTCCGGTGCCTCCGCCCATCAAGGCGATCGGACGCAGGCCGGCACGCTGCAGATGAGTCATTACCATCAGCTGAATGAAATGACCGATATGAAGACTGTCTGCTGTAGGGTCAAAACCAATGTAGAAAGTAGCGCCTTTCTGATTTAGATAATCACGCACTTCCTCCTCATGGGTGAGCTGCTCTATGTAGCCGCGCTCCAGCAAAACATCATAAACATTTCTTTCAGACATGACCTACTCCTTCTTTCTTTAAAAACATCACAAATTATATACTGTGAAAGCCAATTATAGTCACTTGCTTTGATTTGTGCAAATTCTTCAGCTGCGTATGATCCGGCGTGTTTCTTCCAAATTATGAGGACCCTTAAGACATGATATCCAGAGATTTCCGGCAGTAAAACACAAGTCTTTCTGCAGCAGCCCTGATCTGCCGGTAACTTTCTGCCAGTCAGCGCTGCGCGTTATCACCGGCAGACTAGCGCTTTCCTTCATATAAGCTAATAAAGTTTGGCCGCGTTTGGAAAAGCCGAGAATGCGCAAAAATTCAGGCTCTGAACTTTGAGTGTCTTCCTGGCTGATGTTCAGCATAGCGGACAGCAGGGCACGGCGTACGCGCGACAGAGGAAAAGCACGTGTTGCAATGGATTCAAGCCAGTCAGAGAAAGTCTCCGCACTCAGCTTCGAGTCCAGTTTTGCCAGATGATTGATAAAGCGGTCAGCAAGGCCGTTTTGCATACCCTGAATAGCAGCCAGGTGCTCACGGTCCTGCCAAATAGCCTGACTATGGACCAGGGGAGCGAAGTGGTGCAGAAAAACCACGGCTTCCTGTTCCTGGTAAGCCGAGATCAGCTCAGACAGGGAGATTGGAGTCATATAAGGATGAAGCAGACGCAGCAGATTGGCTTTGCTGTCTTCCGGTCTGCCGGATACTGCCTCAGCGGCTAAATCTCTGATCTTGCTGGCGGAAAACAGGTCTTTGTGATACAGGGGCAGGGGATGCGTGGCTAGTTCTTTTCCGCTCCTGAGAATAGCTTTCTCATATTCGACAGCCAAAATGGAATTGCTGTTTGCTAAGACAGCTCCGGCTCTCTTATCATGCAGACACTCGCTGACCGCAGCCTGACGGGCTGCAGCAAAACCCATACCCTGACGAATATTCTGATCGAGTGATAATTTGAATTCTGCAGTTTCATCTGAGAGAAAAGTGGCAAGATCTTTAATCAGCTCCGGAGCATCGCAGTCTTCACTGCCATAAGCCAGATTGCGCACAATACCGCTGGCCTGCAACAGCTTGATGCCGGCTGCAGCGAAGCTTTCAGCAGAAGACAAGACAAAGCTGACAGGGATTTCAATTATCAGGTCAACACCTTCCTTAAGAGCTGCACGTACGCGATGAGAAATATCGCAGAGAGCCGGTTCACCTCTCTGGGTGAAAGAAGCAGACATAACGGCAACAATGCCGACATCAGCCGAAAACTTCTCCCGGATCTGCCTGATCAGCTCCTGGTGCCCGCGATGGAAGGGATTAAATTCACTTACAATGCCACATGTTTCCATATTAATCTTTTTTCATTTACCTTTTTTTGCTAATAACCAGCATAACATGCCTAAGAAATGTTTTGCCGGTGAAGAATTATGTATGTTTTTCTAGTATACTTACAAAAATAGTATTTATGCTTATCAAATGTATGCTTGGTTCTAAGTGGCAGCATTTTGATCGAATCCAGTTTTGGCCGGGTTATGCAACCCAATAAAAGAAAGGTACATAAGGAGTAGTTATGGGACTGATTAAAGCCGGAATAGGCGCTTTAGGAGGAACATTGGCAGATCAGTGGAAAGAGTTTTTCTACTGTGATTCATTAGATGCTAATACTCTGCTGGTCAGAGGACAAAAACAAATTGGCAGCCGTTCATCAAACGTCAAGGGACACGATAATATTATCTCCAACGGCAGCGGCATCGCTGTTGCTGACGGCCAATGCATGATCATCGTTGATCAGGGCGAAATTGTTGAAGTCTCGGCTGAACCGGGTGAGTTCACCTATGATAGTTCAAGCGAACCCAGCATTTTTTCCGGTAATCTTGGTGACAGTATCAAGAAAACCTTCCAGACCATAGGCAAACGTTTCACCTATGGCGGTGATACCGGAAAAGATCAGCGTGTCTACTATGTCAACACCAAGGAAATTATCGGCAACAAATTCGGAACGCCAAATCCGATTTCTTTCCGTGTTGTCGATGCGAATATCAATCTTGACATCGATGTATCAGTTCGGGCTAACGGAGTATATTCATATAAAATTGCTGATCCTCTGCTTTTTTACAAAAATGTAACAGGAAATGTAGAAGGATCCTATCGGCGGGATGAGATTGACTCACAGCTGAAATCAGAATTTTTGCATTATCTGGCACCAGCTTTTGCACGCATCTCAACTCTGGGAGTACGCCCCAATCAGTTGGTCGGTATGAACAAGGAAATTGCCGACGCATTGAAGATAGAGCTTTCTGAGCAATGGACAGAATTACGTGGTCTGGAGATTGTCAGTATCGGTCTTAATTCAGTAACACTGCCGCCGGAAGATGAAGACTTGATCAAGCAGGCACAGCGTGCTGCTATGATGCGTGATCCGAATTACGCTGCAGCGACTCTGGTTGCGGCACAGTCTGATGCCATGAGAGGTGCTGCCAGCAATGAAGGCGGCGCTATTACAGGCTTTATGGGACTTGGTATGGCGCAGGGAGCCGGCGGAGCTGATGCAGCAGCCCTCTTCCGTATGGGCGATCAGAAACAGGCTGAAGCAGCTTCACAGGCAGCAACTGCAGCTAAAGCTTCCGCTGACAGCTGGACCTGTAAATGTGGGACCACCAACACAGGTAAGTTCTGTAAAGAGTGCGGAGAAGCTAAGCCGAAGGAAGAACCGGGCTGGCAGTGTTCCTGCGGTGAAGTTAATCAGGGCAAGTTCTGCAAAGAATGCGGTAAGGCTAAACCTCCGAGTGCCCCGCTCTATCGCTGTGACAAATGCGGTTTTGAACCGGAAGACCCGCATAATCCACCGAAATTCTGTCCTGAATGCGGCGATGTCTTTGATGAAGGTGACAGGGTTTCAGAATAAAACAAAACTCTCGTCCGATATATTCGTAGACCTGGCGGAGGATGCAGATGTCAACTTTAGAGCAATATAAGTGCCCCAACTGTGGGGGAGCAGTTTTATTTAATACTGAATTGCAGCAGCTGGTCTGCAGTATGTGCAGCAATGTATACTCACCCACTGCTTTTGAGGGGAATGAAGAACTCTCCGGAAGTGAAGAGCCTGACCATATGCCATGGTCTTTTGAAGAAGAAAACTGGCAGGAAGGGGAGGCAGATCAACTGCTGACCTATTCCTGCCCTTCCTGTGGCGGTGAAGTCCTTGGTGACGCAACTATAGCCGCTACTTCCTGTCCCTACTGTGACAACTCTGTAATTATACCGTCACAGTTCTCCGGTGATCTTAAACCGGATCTGCTGGTGCCTTTCCAGCTGGACAGGGAAGCCGCAAAAATGGCACTGAAGAGGCATATGAAGGATAAGCGCTTTGTTCCCAAGGTCTTTAAGGACGAGCACCATATTGACGAAATCAAAGGCGTCTATGTGCCCTTCTGGCTTTTTGATGCAGATGTCGATGCCAGAATCAGCTATGAAGCTATTCGCAGCCGTATGTGGAGTGATTCAAACTTTAACTATACAGAAACAAATAAGTATGCTGTCTACCGTGAAGGTTCTGTGCGTTTTGAGCAGATTCCCGTGGACGGTTCCAGCAGGATGCCTGATGATCTGATGGAATCAATTGAACCTTTTGACTGCGAAGCGGCAGTTCCTTTTGACACTGCTTACTTATCCGGCTTTCTGGCAAATAGATATGATGTCGACGCATCCGACAGTATTGAACGCGCCAACACTCGCATCAAGACCAGTACGGAACAGTCCTTTATGGAATCAATCCGCGGCTATGATTCAGTTCGTTCCGTCAGCAGTTCCATTAAGATGAAAAATGGAAAAATCAACTATGCTCTGCTTCCCGTGTGGATTCTAAACACCAAATGGCAAGACCAGCTATATACCTTCGCCATGAATGGGCAAAGCGGCAAGCTCGTGGGTAACCTGCCTCTGGACAAGAAGGCCTATTGGCGGACTTTCCTTATCATGGCAGCCTTACTGACCGGTCTGATCTTTTTGCTGTTTTTCCTTTTGTGGTAGATGGGAGTGCTGTATGAGTAAATATAATTACAAAAAAAAGCCGGCTCACTTTTCGCTGCTTCTACTAGCCTTCGCCCTGGTGTTCCTCCTGCAGTATAATCCTGTCAGAGCTTCAGCCGCATCATACAGAGTCGATGATCAGGCGGGGCTGTTAGGAGACGACCAGCGCTCAGCCCTGGCAGCGGAGCTTGATCGCATCAGTGAACGTTATGGTACTGATATTGTCATCCTGACTCTGGGTGAAGATATTTCTATACTTAATCCAACAGACTATGCAGATTCATATTTTGAAAATCAAAATTTGGGTTTAGGACCCTCCCACAGCGGTATGTTATTTCTGATCAGCATGGCAGATAGAGATTGGGCTATTGCCACACATGGCGAGGCCATCGAAATTTTTAATGACTATGCACAGGAACAGCTACTTGATGCAATTCTGCCGTCTTTACGTGACGACAATATGTATGGAGCCTTTTCAGACCTGACTGACTTCAGTGAAAAGACGCTGGACAATGCGGAAAGAGGGATTTTTGCGGAGGAGAAAGTCAGCCGTCCCTTTAGCTTTTATATTCTTCCGCCCGCCATTGCTTTATTGCTGACAGCCTTAATTATGAAAGGTCTTAAAGCACCACTGACCTCAGTCGGCTTTAGTTCAGGTGCGAGTTCCTACTTGCTGGATAATAGTATGCAGATAGCAAACTCCAATGATTTTTTCTTATCGTCGTCACTGGCACGAACAGCTATCCCCAGGAGCACGGAGACCAGGAGCGGCGGCGGAAGAGGCAGCAGCAGTACCACTCATACCAGCTCGTCCGGCAGGACCTTTGGCGGTTCCAGTGGAAAGTTCTAATAGAGCGGAATATTTTTCGGGCTGAAAACAGCTAAAATTAAATCACTGAGATTTGGTCAGTTCAGATAGGAAATAGCGCCTTTTTTTGGGAAAGGCGCTATTCCTTATGGTATAATTTCAGCGTTGTGCAATTATGCATAGGGGAGGGGACGCAAATGACTTTTATGGAGAAGGTTTTACAGAAAGCGAAAGCTGCAGACAAAACTATTGTGCTGCCCGAAAGTGATGATCCGCGAGTTGCGGCGGCAGCGGCCAAAATAATGGCTGAGGGGATAGCGGACATTGTTTTGATTGGCGAAAAAGATAAGATCTGCCAGCTGCATCCGGACCTGGATTTATCTCAAGCCAGATTTGAAGATCCGGCCACGAGCACTTTACGGGAAGAGTTTAATCAGAAATATTGGGAGCTGCGCAAGCATAAAGGCTGTTCTGAGTCTGCTGCTGCTGAAGAAATGGCTAAGGCAATTCCATTTGGTGTGATGATGCTTAAAGCGGGTCTGGCTGATGGATTGGTAGCGGGAGCTGTACACAGTACTGCTGATACCCTGCGTCCTGCCTTACAGATACTGCGGACGAAAGCCGGCACCAAGCTGGTTTCATCTTTTATTTTGATTGATACTCCGCAGAGGGAGTTTGGCGAAGACGGTCTGCTGCTCTTTTCCGATGTTGCGCTTATGATAGATCCTGATGCTGATGAGCTGTCCGAGATCGCGCTTTCATCAGCTGAATCTTTTGAAAGGCTGACGGGGAAGGAAGCTCGTGTCGCAATGTTATCCTTTTCAACTTTAGGCAGCGGTAAGGGGCAGTCGGTAGAAAAAGTGGCGGCAGCTACTGCTTTGGCTAAAGAAAAGAATCCGGACATCCTCCTTGAAGGTGAGCTGCAGGCTGATAGTGCACTGGTTCCCATAGTGGCAGCCTTAAAAGCACCGGACAGCAAAATTGCCGGTCATGCCAATTGCCTGATCTTTCCTGATCTGAATGCAGCCAATATTTCTTATAAACTGGTTCAGCGTCTGGGCAAGGCTGACGCCTACGGACCGATTCTGCAAGGCATTGCTAAACCGGTTAATGACCTTTCCCGTGGCGCCAGTACAGAAGATATTGTCGGTGTCGTAGCCCTTACCTGCGTGCAGAGTACTCAGGAAAGTGAAGAATAAAATAGTAATAATATTGAGGAGTAAATAATGAATATCTTAGTTATCAATTCCGGCAGCTCGTCCTTGAAGTATCAGCTACTTGATTTCGAGCATAAAGTTGTCATGGCCAAAGGGGTGTGTGAGCGTATCGGCATTGGCGGATCCTTATTCAGTCATTCGAACAGCAATGGCTACAAGATCGAAAAAGAAAAATTTGAAATGAAGGACCACAGAGACGCTGCTAAGCGCATGGTCGATGCTCTTTTAGACCCTGATCATCCAATTATAAAATCATTAAGCGAAATCAATGGTATTGGTCACCGTGTCGTACACGGCGGACCGATTTTCTCTGAGCCTGCCATCGTTACTGAGGAAGTAAAAGAATCTATCCGCCAGACATATGTTTGGGGACCCTTGCATAACCCCGCCAACATGATGGGAATAGAAGCTTGTGAGAAGCTTATGCCGGGAGTGCCGCAAGTCTGCGTTTTTGACACTGCATTTCACCAGACCCTGCCTCCGGAAGCCTATATGTATGGTCTGCCTTATCGTTACTATGAAAAACACCAGATTCGTCGTTATGGTTTCCATGGCACCAGTCATATGTTTGTGTCCAGGCGCTGTGCTGAGCTGAGCAAATTCAAGGCCAGCAGCTTGAAATTAGTCAGCTGCCATCTGGGTAACGGGTCTTCTTTTGCAGCAGTTAAAGGTGGAAAGTGCTTAGATACTTCGATGGGTCTGACTCCTCTTGCCGGCATTATCATGGGTACTCGCTGTGGTGATATTGACCCTGCAATCGTTCCTTTTATTGCTGAACTTGAAGGGATCTCCTGCAAAGATGTCGATAGAATTATGAACTCCGAAAGTGGTGTCAAAGGAATCTCCGGAGTAAGTTCAGATTTTCGCGATCTGGAAGCGGCTGCAGACGCCGGCAATGAGCGCGCGCAACTGGCCTTATCCATGTTCTACTATCAGGCAAGTAAAATCATTGCTTCTTACGCTGCTGTATTAAACGGGCTGGAAGCTATTGTATTTACAGCGGGGATAGGTGAGAATGATCCGAAAATGCGTCAGGCTGTTTGTGACAGATTGTCTTATCTGGGTGTCAGGCTGGATCCGGAAGCTAACCAGGTCAGAGGCAAAGAACGCAAAATTTCAGCTGAAGATTCTCAGGTAGAAGTTTTTGTTATCCCTACCAATGAAGAATTGTCCATTGCCAGACAAACCGTGGAAATGCTTGATTTGGATAAATGTTCGGTGACGGAAAAATCTCAGCACTAGTGTTACTGTGCTGTAATAAATTAATATAAATCAGATTGAGAGATGAACATGAGTAAAAAAGAAAAACTGGTTAAGGCTATCACATCGCGTGATAAAGATTTTTCGCAGTGGTATACCGATATTGTGACGCAGGCTGAACTGAGTTCTTACTCAGCAGTGCGGGGCTGCATGGTTGTGCGGCCGTATGCTACTGCCATGTGGGAATTGATCAGGGATAATCTGGACCGTCGCTTTAAAGAAACCGGTCACGAGAACGTTATCATGCCCATGTTTATCCCGGAAAGCCTCCTGCAAAAGGAAAAGGACCACGTTGACGGTTTCGCCCCTGAAGTTGCCTGGGTAACATATGGCGGCGAAGAAAAATTGTCTGAGCGTCTCTGTGTGCGCCCGACCTCGGAAGTCTTGTTTTGCGACCATTATTCCGACGTAATTGAAAGCTGGCGCGATTTGCCCAAACTGTACAATCAATGGGTTTCAGTTGTCCGGTGGGAAAAATCAACGCGTCCATTTCTGCGTACGCGGGAATTCTTCTGGCAGGAAGGTCATACTGCTCATGCAAGTGCAGAAGAGGCAATAAAAGAAACCAGAGATATTCTGGACCTGTATGCAAATTTCTTTGAAGAAACTCTGGCCATACCGGTGATTAAAGGTGTGAAAACCGAGAGCGAAAAATTTGCCGGAGCGGAAACAACCTATACAGTTGAGTCCATGATGTACGATGGCAAAGCTTTGCAGTCAGGGACTTCACATTACTTTGGTGATGGTTTTGCCAGAGTATTCAACATTCAATATACCGATCGGGATAACCAGCTGCAGTATGTGCATCAGACATCCTGGGGTGTTTCCAGCCGTTCAATCGGCGGCATCATCATGGTGCACGGTGATGACGACGGACTGGTACTGCCGCCGGCTGTAGCACCCATACAGATAGCGATTATTCCTGTTGCCCAGCATAAAGAAGGGGTTTTGGAGAAAGCCGCTGAAATCCATCAGCTCCTGAAACAAAGTTATCGTGTGAAGCTGGATGACAGTGACCGCATGCCCGGCTGGAAATTTTCAGAGTATGAGATGAAAGGCGTTCCTTTACGTCTGGAAATCGGTCCCCGGGATATTGAAAACAACAGCTGTGTTCTGGTGACCAGGGATAATCGTGAAAAAATAAATGTGCCCCTGAATGAACTTGAAGCAAGAATTCCCGTCCTGCTGACGGAGTATCGTCAGCGCCTGTTTGACAAAGCGAAAGCTCACCGCGAAGCTCATTTTTATACAGCCCACAGCAGTGAAGAGTTCTTTGATTTGCTGGAAAACAAAGCCGGCTTTGTTAAAGGCTGCTGGTGCGGCAGCGCCGACTGCGAGGCAGAGGTGAAAGAGCGTACAGGCGCGACTTCCCGTTGTATTACAGAAGATAAAACCAGTAGCAGCGACACGTGCTATGTATGCGGTAAACCTGCAAGCTGTAATGTTATCTGGGGGAAAGCCTACTGATGACTAAAACATACAATCGTGTAGCGAAGTCTGCTCCGATCGGTGTCTTTGACTCCGGACTGGGCGGGCTTACTGTTTTGCGCGAATTATTGAAACTCCTGCCCCGGGAAGACTTTGTTTATCTGGCAGATAACGCCAATGCACCATACGGTCGTAACTCACCGGCAACTGTACGTCATGACACTTTGAATAATGTAGATTTTTTCATGAGTCAAGGTGTTAAGCTGATCGTCTTTGCCTGCAATACCTCCAGCGCTATTGCTCTGGATGCGGCCCAGGAAAGAGCCGGCTCCCTGCCGGTCATCGGCGTAATCAATGACGGTATTAAAGCAGCCATGGAAGCATCTGCAGCCAGCAGTGATGCAGCAAAAATCGCCGTTCTTGCCACTGAAGCGACAGTTAACAACGGGATTTTTGCCCGAGAACTGCCCCGCGCTTTTACAGATAATAACTTGCCGGAACCGATCGTAATACAAGCGGCCTGCCAGGATTTCGTTCAGCTGGTAGAAGAGGGTAACTGGGAGGGACCGCTGGCAGAAGAGAGGGCAGAATACTACCTTGGCGGTATGAGAGAACAGGAAGAGCCCGACATAGCGATTCTGGCTTGTACGCATTTTCCATTTTTAGAAAATGTTATTCAAAAGTCACTGCCGAAAACACAACTTGTGGATTGCAGCAAGGCGGTAGCGCGTGAGGTGAAAGAAAGATTGAGTTCAATGGATTTGCAAAATGAAAAGAAACACAAATCCGATGTGAGCTTTTATGTTACAGAAGTCAGACCGGGAATTGAGCAGAATATTGAGCGTATCCTTGACATTGAGATCGAAGGTGTGCACCATGTAGACATCAAAAATGCGGAAGGATTTGAACGCTGAAAGGAAGCCTCAATTCACAGAATGAAAACTTACGGATCAATTGATGACAGGCAAATGGCTCGGATTCTGCTTACGAGCAGCCAGTGGTATGACGGCAAGGAGCAACGTCCTGTACGTTTATCCACTGTCGGCACACTGCGGCATCGTTCAGAAGATGATTCCTGGGTAGTTTCTTATGATGAGAGCGCAGCAACCGGAATGGAAGGGACCAGAACCAGCCTGTCCCTGTATCCGGATGGACAAATAACTCTGGCCCGCACCGGCCAGATAGAGATGCAGCTGTCTTTTAACAAGGGTGACCAGCAGCTGGAGCAGTTTGAGACGCCTTACGGCCTGATCAGGCTGTCGCTGCTTACTCATGAAGCAAAAGGATCCTTGTCTGATCTCGGGGGGAATATTGAGCTGGGTTACGCTCTAGCTGTTGATAACAGACATGCCATCAGCACAAAACTGTTACTTGAAATAGAGGCTGAGAAGAGTACTGAAAGCTGCGCAGATATTTGACAAGAATGGTCACATCCTTCATAATGCTACAGGCATAAAATATTAACTTAAAAATATTTATACTTTTGAAAATAACGACTATTAAGGGGAGGTGGCATATATGGCTGTTCCTAAGGGGAAATCTTCAAAACAAAGAACACGCTCACGTCGCGCTAACTGGAAAAAGAGAGCGACTCCGAATCTTACCGAGTGTCCACAGTGTCATGAACTGAAAGCATCACACATGGTGTGCAAAAATTGTGGATATTACAAGGGAAGAGAAGTAGTAAGCTCAGAAGAATAATAAATCTGACTTTTTTCGTGAATGGAGCAGCGTGCCACAGGCTCGTTGCTTTTTCATGTTAAGAAAAATGTGAAATTGATGAAAAAGCCGATCTTAGCAATTGTAGGTAGACCTAATACCGGGAAATCAACCCTCTTCAATGCGCTTGCCGGAAAACGGCTGGCGATTGTCGGGCCTGAGCCCGGTGTTACCCGTGACCGTATTATGACTGACGCTGACTGGGCGGGTCATGACTTTGTGCTGATAGATACCGGCGGCATTGAGACCGGATCTAAAGACAGCTTACAGGATCTGATGCACCGGCAGGTTGATATCGCTATTGAGATGGCAGATGTAATCTGCTTTGTAACGGATATCAATATGGGCATTTCCGACATAGATTTTGATATTGCCCGGAGATTGCGCAAGAGTGGGAAACCAGTAGTCTGCACAGTCAATAAGATAGATGTTCCCGGTGACCCGCCGCCCGACTTCTATTCTTTTTATGAATTGGGCTTTGCCGATACAGTTGCGATTTCCGCTACACACAAACTGGGGCTGTCTGAACTCCTGGATGCAATAATCAAGGATTTTCCTCCGGCTGTTGATTACGGAGGGGATTTCGATCAGATAGCTGTAGCTATTCTTGGCCGCCCTAATGCCGGTAAATCCTCTTTAGCCAATAAACTTCTGGGTGAGGAACGCAGCATTGTTTCGGATATTCCAGGAACAACGCGCGACTCACTGGACAGCGATATTGAGCATAAGGATCAGATATATCGTTTTATAGATACCGCAGGCTTGCGGCGCAAAAGCAAAATTGATGACTCCATCGAATATGTCAGCACTTTGCGCACAAAAAGAGCGGTTGAACGCTGCGAACTTGCCCTAATAATGATTGATGCAGTCGAAGGCATCACCAGTCAGGATACCAAGGTTGCCGGCATGGCACATCAGCTGGGCAAGGCTGCAATATTTGTTGTTAACAAGTGGGATCTGATGCCTCAGTCGGCGCAGCAGCGCCATGAATATGAGCAAAAGATTCGCCAGCGCTTCAACTTTATGGTTTATGCTCCTGTGGTATTTTTATCTGCAAAAACAGGTGATGGCATCGATCAGCTCTGGCAGACTATCGAAGAAGTGCATGCAGCCTATCACCGCCGTATGCCGACTTCTCTGCTGAATGATGTTATTGCCGATGCTGTCATTATGCATCCGGCTCCTCAGTATAAAGGCCGCCAGTTGAAAATCTACTATGCCACCATGACCGGTGTTGCACCTCCTGCCATACTGTTCTTTATCAACGATATAAAGCTTTTACATTTCTCCTATGAGCGTTATCTGGAAAATCGCTTGCGTGAAAGTTTCGATTTCAAGGGCACCCCGTTAATTTTACGCTGGAAGGGTAAAGCTGCCCGCGATGAATCCAAGTCGGTAGTGACACCCGGTGAGTAAAGCCCGGTTTTGACCACTCTTTTTCAGCGATGTATAATACAGTACATAGTTTAACCACACGATAATAATCTAGTCTTGATAAGTTGTAGGAAAATAAATGCCGCGAAAAGTTAGAAAAACCTTGCTATTCCTCGGACTCATAGTCCTGATGATTGTCGCAGTGCTGGTTGGCTTTTTCCTGGGCTTCCGTTATGTAAAAGAACAAAACCAAAGACTGGATGCGATGTCAGAAAGCTTTGACAGGGAGGGCAAGTCTCCGATTACCGCTGATACAAAAGGTGCTGTCGAGATTTTTATAGCCCAGCAATCCAATACTGATGATATAGCTGAGACTTTAAAGGAAGCCGGCTTAATAAAAAACACCTTTGCGTATAAGCTTATTTCCAAATTCAACGGATTTGATGGTCAATACCAATATGGAACGCACTATCTCCTGCCGGATATGACTTATGATGAGATGATGCTGATCTTAACCAGGCAGCCTAAGCAGATTTCCCTTACCTTTTATGAAGGCATGACCTATGAGCAGATGAGGGATGCCATGATTGAAGCAGGTATGCGTTTTAGTCCGGAACTTTTGGATGCCATGATGATGCGTCCGTCTCTTTTCACAGACTATTCATTTATTTCCGGTATTGAAGAGCGTGCGGGCAGAGAATGGCTCCTGCAAGGCTATCTCTGGCCTGATACTTATCTTTTCGATATCAATGCCACCGAGCAGCAAATACTGCGGATCTTCCTGAATAATACAGAAGCTAAAATTGCTGAGGGGAAATATTATGAAAGAGCCAAACAACAGGGAATGACATTGGATGATGCCATTATTCTTGCCTCTGTCGTTCAAGTTGAAGGCACTATTTCTGAAATGAATAAAATTGCCCGGGTATTTATCAATCGCATGAATGCGGATATGCCTCTTGAAGCTGAACCCACAGTAAATTATTTGCGGGTCAGGGATGGTAAAGAACCCCAATTATGGATGAATGCCGATGAACTGCAGGAGTATGCCGGCAGTCCTTATAATACGTATTATTTTACCGGTTTGCCTCCGGGTCCTATTAATTCTCCGGGTGCAGTAGCCATTGAAGCAGTACTATGGCCGGCAACTGAACGCACCTGGCCCGGAGCAGAACGATATCTTTTCTTTACTGCGACCGGAACGGGGACGACAGATTTCTCTTTTACCTACGAGGAACATGCTGAAAAGACCTCTAAATATAAGGAAGCATATGAAGGTTAATCAGATAAAATGATTAGCCAGCAAGGCAGCCAGCAATAAGATCAAAGCAATCACTAGCAGAAGCCAGGACAGGGCAGATCGAGCTGTGGTCTTTTCCAGGTGCTTTAAGATATGCGGCTGCAAGGAGAGAGCCAGTTGACTGTGTCGTTGTTCACGGTTTAGCAAATTAAAATGAAACACTCCGGGAAGACCCAGAATAAGTACAATCAGTAATAAGGCGAAGATCAGCAGTGTTCCCTGAAGTTTAGATGTTGATTGCCAGGCGATAAAACGGTTGCTGAGCAGTTCAAAGACACTCGGAGCATAGATCAGTGTCGTCAGATAGCCGCAAGAGGCAAGTGCTGCCGTGAGCAGGCTACTGCCTGCCAGGTAAATATAACTCAAAATAATCCACAATAAAAAGTAGGCAAAAAAGGCAGAAATATCCAGAGGCAGCAGCGCTCCCAAGAGACAAGTGAAGCTGAGTGAAAGTAAGCGGCGGTCACTTCCCAAAAGAGGAGTCAGGAAGAGGCCTAAAAGTAAAGGTATCAGGCTGATCACCGGCAAGAATACGGTGAAGGTCAGGGCTGCCAGAGTTCTGCCGGCGGTAGTGCGTAAAAATGGGGCAAAGATAGTCAGGGACGCTGGTAAGTACTTGCTTAATTGACTGATCAGTCCGATGCTTTGCAGCAGTTCCAGCAAGACGTAATAAGCAAAGGCAGAGACAATCCCCAGTAAAAGAGCCGACGCCAGACTCAGCGGCGCTTCCTTGCGCCGGGAAATAAGGGAAGATGAGGGTTTATATATTAGGAGAACTATTGCCAGGACAAGCAGGGGAATCACGCCCCAGTGAATTACCTGCCTCAGAGCGAGAGTTCTCCAGCTGGCCGGTTGGCTAAATAAGGAGAAAGCAGGGAAGAGGTTTTCCAGCAGAGTGAAGCTGAAAAGCAGGACTGCTAACAGCAGGGCAATTACCGCGGGCAGATGCTGCAAACGCCGGGCTTCTGTTTTTTCTTTCATCAAAGCCGCAGCTTCCTGATCAAGAACAATTAAGCTGTCGCTTTTGTCATTTTTATGTTTATCAGACATCCTTTTACCTCATCCGGAGCTGTGTCGCAGCTAGGCTTAGTCTATAAAAATACGTTAATGCTCTATACAATAACATTAGTATACTAGTTTAATTCTTTGGAAGGCACTCTGTCAGGCTGCTAATTTTCGGTAAAAGCTTGATGATGATGGTTGCAAGAGTCAGGAAGGGAATAAAGGGGAAGAAATAATCTGAAGCTTTAATGGCGGAACTTCTCCTGTGCCTGAAATAGTTCAGCAGAGCAAAGGGAAGCGCCAGCATGCTGGCGATAAATAAAAGTTGAAAGCCTTCAATTCCGGGGACAAGAGGTGCAACTGCAAACAGGTAGAGAATATCTCCTGCACCCAGATTTGCCCTGAAAAAAGGCAGGACACAGTAGGCAGCAGTCAAGATCAAAGGCAGAAAATACGTGAGGATAACAAGCTGCCACAAAAGATCAGGATATATATTAAGTATAAAGAAGTCTGCTCTGCGCAGATATACGATCAGCAAAGCCAGAATGAAAAGGTCGACCAACTGACATGACCTGGTCAGCAGATCGTCGTAGTTTAGCTTGAGTAATATGGTAAAGATGATCAAGTGTAGTATATTCATTCATACAGTCTGGACTAATGTTTATCTGTGAGGAGCCATACTTACTGCCGGCAGGTGTCAGCAGCGGTCAATTTATGTTAATTGTCAGCAGGACCTTTTCTGTTATAATAGCTTCGGTTTATGAAAGGTAATGACTATGGATAAAATAAAATTTAAGGAACACATGTTATCACATTTGTCTTCCGAATACGGGAAGGGCTTCGAGAATGCCAGTGAATATGAGTTTTATCAGTCGCTTTCCCGAACAGTTATGGAGGCTCTTTCGCCGAACTGGGAAAAAACACGCAATCTATATCGTGGGGGCCGGCAAGTCCACTATTTCTCAGCAGAATTTCTAGTCGGACGCAGCCTTGAAAACAATTTAATCAATTTGAATATCCTGGAACCGGTCAAAGAACTTGTTGAAGAGATGGGATATGATTTTTACAGTGTGCTGGAGGAGGAAGGCGACCCCGGACTTGGTAATGGTGGCTTAGGCAGACTGGCGGCCTGCTTTATGGATTCTGCGGCGACGATGAAATTGCCTGTTATCGGGCATGGTCTTCTTTATCGCTATGGTTTGTTCAGACAGGAAATTGAGAACGGTTTTCAGAAAGAGTATCCGGATTCCTGGATGGAATGGGGGTATCCCTTTATCGTGCCGCGCCGGGAAGATACCATGCTGGTGCATTATGACGATTTAGATGTTTACGCAGTACCGTATGATATGCCGATCTCAGGCTATGACACTGATAATGTGGGAACTTTGCGTCTGTGGCGTGCAGAACCGGCAGAAGAATTTGATTTCAATCTCTTCAATTCTCAGCGTTTTGACGATGCGGTTATTGAACGTAACCGCGTTCAGGACATAACACGCGTCCTCTACCCCAACGACACGTCCTACGATGGTAAAGTCCTGCGGGTAAGACAGCAGTACTTCTTTGTTTCTGCATCCCTGCAGGTCATAGTAAGAGATTACCGCGAAAAGTATGGCAGTGATTTTTCGAAATTTGCTGACCATAATCGTATTCAACTCAATGACACTCATCCGGTTTTAGCAATTCCGGAGCTTATGCGTCTGCTGATTGATGAAAACAAACAAAGCTGGGAAGAAGCCTGGAATATTTGCTGTAACACTTTTGCTTTTACTAATCACACGATTATGCAGGAAGCACTGGAGACCTGGAATGTTGAGATTTTCCGCTATCTCTTTCCCAGAATTCTGCAGATTGTCGAAAAAATTGACAAGCAGTTTGAAGAGGAAATGACAGGTCAGGGTTTAAATCAGCAGGAAGTTGAGCAAATATCTCCCATACATGATGGCAAGGTCCATATGGCCTATCTGGCTGCCTATACCTGTTTTTCCATTAACGGGGTTGCTCAGATCCACAGTGATCTGATCAAGAGCACTGTCTTCAAGCCATTCTATGATCATGCACCCGGAAAATTTAACAATAAAACAAATGGTGTAACACCCAGACGGTGGCTTAAAGTATGCAATCCGGAATTGTCCGAACTTTTCACAGAACTGCTGGGATCTGATCAGTGGGTCAGGGATCTTTCCCTGCTGCGAGATTTGGAAAGCTACGTTGACGATACAGATGTAATGCGCCGTCTGCTTGAAATTAAAGATAATAACAAGAAGCGCCTGATCAGTCACATACAGAAGCAAGAAGCTATCAGCCTTGATAATGACTTCATTTTCGATGTGCAGATTAAGCGTTTACACGAATATAAGCGTCAACTCCTGAATGCTTTAGAGATTGTGGACCGTTATTATCAGATCAAAGCTAAGCCGAAAGCTGCTTCAGGTCCTCCTGTAGCTTATATTTTCGGAGCTAAAGCAGCGCCGGGATATTTCAATGCCAAGGCTGTCATAAAGTTTATCAATGAAATTGCCAAGATGATTAATAGTGATTCAGATGTAAACGAACAGATGCGCGTAGTTTTTCTGCACAATTACAATGTCTCTTACGCTGAGAAAATATTCCCGGCAGCCGACATCTCGGAGCAAATCTCAACGGTCGGAATGGAAGCTTCCGGTACCGGCAACATGAAATTCATGATGAACGGTGCCCTTACCCTAGGCACTTATGACGGAGCCAATCTGGAAATATTGTCGCAAGTGGGTGAAGAAAACAGCTTTATGTTCGGACCCAAACTGAAGGATTTCCCTGCTACCAAGGCCTATTACAATGCCCACTGGCAGTACGAGAATATAGCGGGTTTAAAGCGTGCTGTTGATATTCTGGTAGACGGCAGTATTACAGACGGCAATACCGGCATGTTTAAGGCCATTTATGATAGTATGCTCCGTGGCACCAGCTCAGAAGTTGCTGATCCCTATTATGTGCTGGGCGACTTTGATGACTACAGAAAGGCCCGCCAGCTGGCACACAACAGTTATCGTGACTCGATTCAGTGGGCGCAGATGTGCTGGATTAATATCTGCCGCAGCGGCCCTTTCAGTTCAGATCGTACAATTAGTGATTATGCCCGGGATATTTGGCAGATCACCGAGAATAAACTTTAAGACTAAGAAAGGTAAAACAATGGCAGAATTTAAATTCGAAATTAAAAAAGAAATAGCAGTGCTCTCAACAAGCAAATCAGGTTGGAACCGGGAGTTAAACTTCGTTAGCTGGAATGATGCGTCTCCTAAACTGGATCTTCGTGACTGGGCACCGGATCATAAAAAAATGGGTAAGGGGATAACCCTCACCCAGGAAGAAGCTAATATTTTAAGAGAGTTACTCAACCAGATATCTTTAGACGAGCTATATCAATAAATTTTAAGTTAATTATCCTCTGATCAGCGGCTGGAATTGATTTCAACTCTGTTTTAGCCGCTGACAGCTGTCAAATAACCTTCAACCAGAATACGTTCCGGTGACTGTCCCGGCGGAGAATTCAAGGGATGACAGGTAATCAGCAAAATACGCTGTGAAGCAGTATTCTGACGGAAAACTATGCTAGCCAGATCCTCAACAGGAACTATATAGTTTTGATCTACTTTGTAGGTATATCTTTTGCCCTGATAATCTATATAAACATCCGATCCCACACTGACCTGGCCCAGTTTATTGAAATAGCGGCCGTCTGAAGTCATGCGGTGGCCGAAATAAACTCCTGTTCCAGTCTCATCAGGCAGGGCTGAAGCAGGATAATGTCCGATTGCCACGCGTAAGGAGTAGACATCAGTATTGTTTGCCAGCGGCATCACCAGATTAATGCCCGGAATCCTGATTGAGCCCATTCCATACACTGTAACTACAGGCAGATTGTTTTCCTTGTCTGCAGGTTCAGATCCTTCCGTTGTGCTGCTATCACTTGCTCCCGGATCCGGTGCTACGGTATAAAAGGATTCTTCATGTTCAACTTCGCCATTGACAATCAAAGCATCTGACCGGAAAGTAATGGTGGGGAGGGGTGAATCAGCATCAATAAGCCCCAGCAGCTCTTTGGCCGCAGCATCTTGTTTATTATTGCGAATGATCGGCTCAACTAAGAAATATGTCCCGAAAGCGAGCAAAGCGATACCCAGGACAAGTAAAATAATTGATATCGGATCAAACTTCCTTCTTTTATATATCAGAGCACTTCTCTTGTCTTTAGAAGCAGTTGTTCTATCATCATAATCGTCCATCGTGAAAACCTCTTTAGCCCTTGTTGTCCCGGGTCTTTGTGGCATAATTTTACCACAGCCGATGCACTTTGATTTTTTCCATAATATTGGTTACAATGTGCCAATAGATCTAGGATTGTGAAAGAGGCTTTGAATGAAAGCAAGAAGAAGACTAGATCGAGTTTTGTTGCTTGTGGCCGCAGCACTTGTGTTTACACTGGCAGCAGTCCTGATAGTTAAAGCTTTTGAAGAGAAAACCAGAAAATCCGGTCTTCTCTCAGTAAATTTTGACGAAACAGCGACTCCGGCGGAAACGTCTGAACTCGAAGTCCACAATAAGTCTGAAGAGGCTCTGCTTGAGGTTGACCATTTAGGTCGCGATCTGCCGGAGCTTATTGATATTTATCCTGCACCTACTGTCGCGCCCATGCCTGTTTCTGAACCTGCTGTTGAAACTACAGGAGGCGAATTACCAACTGGAACAGAAGACAGCGCGGACGATATTTTTACAACAACAGCAATAACGCTGCAATTATCTGACTACGAGATATTCCTCAATCCACCCAGCGGATCTTACGATGTGGACCTGACATTGTACGTATCTGCGGTCGGTGGCGTTAACTTGCGCAGCGATGCGTCTACTGATTCTTTGGCTAAACAAGTAATAGACTATGGCAGTTCTGTGCATGTGATCAGAGTTGAGGGAGCGTGGGTTGAAGTTAAGCTTAGCGGGGGCGAGAGAGGTTATCTTGCACGTGAGTATTTGCAGGCAATCAGACCTCCTGTTTTAGAAAGCAGCGCTACTAGTCAGCCTGTGACCAGCCCGACTCAGCCACCGATACAAAACCAGCCGACGGCTGCACCTACAGTAACTCAGCCTCCGGCAACAGTGGCACCTTCTTCCGGCAATTTTCTGCTCGGCATTGCTAATCCGGATCCCAATTATGCCGGCAGACCGGTACAGGTTGAAGACAGGGCAGTTTTGGAAGGCCTGGTGATGGGCGAGTTTGGCAGTGATTATACAGGTGCTGTTCTGGTAGCTCAGGCAATCCGCGACAGCATGACTTTCAGCGGTGTTTATAGTACTGCTAAAATAGCCCAGATTTGGGGTTATCATGCCAATGTCACCAATTATATTAACGAGACAACAAAAAGAGCAGTAGCATTCGTATTTGACGAAGGTGGCAGCGCAGTTCAGCACTCAATCTATTATTTTTATGCCGCACACCGGGTTAATTCAAGCTGGCACGAGAGCCAGAAATTTGTGGTTGAGTATGGCGGCTGTAGATTCTTTTCCCGCTAATCCATGAATGAATCTCTAAAATCTTCAAATACTTTAAAAACTGAGCTGTTGACGC
Organism: Mageeibacillus sp. UBA5439; assembly: GCA_002427505.1. Classification (GTDB taxonomy): domain Bacteria; phylum Bacillota; class Clostridia; order Saccharofermentanales; family DTU023; genus DTU032. The sequence continues at coordinate 5,350 of DIRJ01000038.1, read as the reverse complement.
TTATGCGCCAACAGCTTTTTTCTCCGCGGAATTCACTGGGGCAAAACTTTCTGATCGACAGGCGAGTATTTGACCGCATTCTGGAGCAATTAGCTCCGGATAAAAATGACGCTCTGGTGGAGATTGGCATGGGACCGGGACTGCTGAGCAGAGAACTGGCCCAGAAAGCCGGTATGTATCTTGGCTGTGAAATTGATCAGCGTTTTAAATCATTTCATGCAGAGGTCTTTGCCGGTCTGGAGGTGAATGCTTACTTTCTCTATGAAGATGCACTGAAGACTGATTTCAGTTTTTATGCAGAAAAAATAGCTGCTTATGAGAACTTGCTGGTTTTCAGCAATTTGCCTTACTACATAACTACAGATCTGATTCTGAAAATGATCTGTGATTTTCCCCAGGCCGGTCAAATGTTGTTTATGCTTGAAAAAGCTGCTTTGAACAGGCTTTTGGCAGTCCCCGGCAGCAAGGCTTATGGGCCGCTTGCCCTGATCAGTTCTCTCTGGGGCGAGTGGAAGGAGCTGATGACTGTTTCCGGGCATAGTTTTGATCCTGTCCCGCGTACAACATCTGCCCTCTATTCCTTAATTGCCTATGACGATTCAGAGTACAAGCGCGCTGCTTCTGCAAGCAGCTTTCAGACTTTCACTGCTGCCTTGCTGAGAAACAGACGAAAAACGCTGGCAAATGCTCTCATGTATACTAAAATGCAAGAAGAAGGTATTGCCAGACAAAGACTGGATATTTTTTTAAGAGAAGAACAACTTTCAGATAATGTCAGAGCCGAGTCATTAACGGCTCAACAATTTGTTAGACTGTATAGGACAGTCATGGGTTTATCTTCGGGACAGATTAGTTGAAATTTTGATCCTGGGAGGTGTATACAAGTGAAGTCGCCACGTAAGCGTATCAAAGTGCGTATCGGAAAAATGACATATTCTTTATCAGCTGACGACGATGTCGAACAGATGAGAGATATTGCTGCCACGGCTGATGCTATGATTGAACAAGTCAGCAAACAGTCTCCGGGCCTGAATGAAACTTCTGCTTCCGTGCTTGCTTTAGTAAATGCTGTCAGCATGATGCAGGATGCTTATGAAAAGACAAGAATCGCCTATTTGAATCGTGACGAAGCACTTGACGCTAAAGAGGAAGTCAAGGCCGAGTTATCCCGTCTGCGCGAACAATTCTGGTCAATGAAAAAAGACCTGTTGTATTACCGTAATCTCTGTGATGTATATGAATCAAAAATAGCTGAGATGGCTACTAGCTTAGATAATGAATTTGCCCAAGATGGCAAAAGCTCAAAGAGCAGAGACCGCAAAAAACGTGTCAAACCTCTGGAAGAACGGCAAATAATAATTAACGGTGTCAGCGATAACAGGGAAGAGCCTGCTGATGCTGATACCGGAGAAATCAAGAGCAGTGATTCAGCTTCACTATCAGAGGGAAAATGAATAATAAGGAAAGTATTATAGTATATATTGAGGGTCAAGAGGATCTGCTGCCGGTAACTGCTTCGGCAGGCTCGTCCGGATTTGATTTGAGGTCCCGCTTATCCCTGGTCATAGAACCGGGAGAGACTGTATTGATTCCCAGTGGCATCCGTTTGGCTATGCCTGAAGGTATCGAAGCGCAAGTGCGTCCGAGAAGTGGATTATCGCTGCGTACTTCCTTGCGTATTCCCAACACTCCGGGAACTATCGATTCTGATTTTCGGGATGAGGTCTGCATTATCGCAGAAAACACAAATTCACTATATTTTGACGGTTCCATTCTGTTGAAAAACCCTGATCTTGTGGCGAAAATGCATCTGGCGTATAGGCCTGTCCAATTCAGCGAGTATTTCCACAGAAAAACCGGCCAGCATCTTGCTTTTGGTGTAAGCGACCACACTTTATATCTGGATGAAGCAGGTCACCCTGTCGGCAGTATTTACATCGAAGCCGGCGAAAGGATTGCGCAACTGGTCTTTGCAAAAGTAATTAATCCGGATTTTATTCAGGTTGATAAAGTAGCGGAGATTGGCCGCAATCGTGGTGGTGGATTCGGTTCCAGCGGATCTTTTTAACAACAAGAAAATCAAACTAAAACCATGTATTGATGAAATCCGTAATGGCTCGGGTATAGCCTCGGCTTTCACTGGGGAAGGCTGTGAGATGGCCGGCTCCTTTAGCCTGAAAGGTCTGTGTCAGAGTAGGATGAATTCTTTCACGTTCAGTCCACAAAGGCAGGTAGGCCTTTTCCGGCAGAAAACTGTCTGTTTCATGACCCAGAAGCAAAACCGGAATGGTCAGCTGGGATAAGTAGTTGAGATAGTCTTGCTTTTCCTTATTACCGGCTGACAGACGGATGGTCAGTGGTACGGTGACAGGAAAGAAATAGCGGCCCGGGCCTTCCTCATGGGCCATGATGGCCGCGATAAAGTCATCGCTGGAGCGGGCCGGCGTATCAAGCATCAAAGCAGATATTCTATCGGGATGGGGCAGTAAGCTGTCCGCAAGGGCAGGATCGCTCTCCGGGAGAGTATGGATCTCTTCTAATTTAAGCATGGCACGGAATATAGCAGTGGTACCGCTGCCAATACCATATAAAATGATGGGCCGGTCAGGAGCAAGAGCTTCCACATATGCCAAAGCGGCCATAACATCATCCGATTCCATATAACCAAAGGAAGCCATAGTACCATCCGATTCAGCACTGCTGCGCAGGTCAAAGGTAAGGACAGAGGCACCGGCTGCACTTAGCTCATCCAGGAGGTCTACGCTGTCCAGTCCGTAAGGCAGGCGGTTCATGCCCTGACCGTGCACCAGAATAACAGTTGCCAGCGCCTTGTCAGTTTGTGCATTAATCCACCAGCCGTACAGATTTAACTGTCCGTCCAGAGTCTGGAAAACAACGTTGGCATAGTCCGGCAGCAGGTTAGCAGCGAAGGGGGAAAGCTCGCTGCCTGCTTCCTCCATAATCTGACTGGCTTTTATAAAGGAGCTGATGGCAATGGCGACTAAGGCGAATGCCAGTAGAGTGATCAGTGCGATCAGCACTATCCATACTGTGTGCATCTTAGCTTTTTTACTACGATTGTTGTTATCAGAGAGATATATATCAGCCATGCAGAATTCCTTTTCTAGGCATAAGTTTAGCAGATTCATGCAGCTTGTGATACAGAATCTGTTAAACTTATGCTCATGGATAATAATAAGAAATATATTTTAGGAATAGAGACTTCTTGTGATGAAACCGCGGCATCTGTTGTTGATTCAGGCCGCCATCTGATCAGCAGCATGATCGCATCACAAATTGATGTGCATACTCTTTACGGAGGAGTGGTCCCGGAGATTGCTTCCCGTGAGCATCTGAAGACAATCGTGCCTGTGGTAGACCAGGCCTTAAAGGAAGCAGATATTACAGCTGCTGAACTCAGTGCTGTTGCTGTTACAGTCGGCCCGGGTCTGGTAGGAGCACTTTTGGTAGGTGTTTCCTTTGCCAAGTCTTATGCGGCTGCGATTGGAAAAGCCCTGGTTCCGGTACATCACATCGAAGGTCACATAGCTTCAGTGTACTTGTCGGACCCAGACATAAAACCGCCTTTCCTTTGCCTGGTTGTTTCAGGCGGGCACTCGCATCTGGTAGCAGTTGATGACTATAGCAGATTCCGCATCATAGCAAAAACACGGGACGACGCTCCCGGTGAGGCTTTTGACAAGGTGGCCCGGGTCCTGGGTCTGGGCTATCCGGGCGGTCCTTTAATTGACAAGGCTGCACAAGAAGGGGACAGGAAGGCCTTCACGCTGCCACAGCCGCGCATCGCAGATTCATTGGACTTTTCCTTCAGTGGCCTGAAAACCGCCGCTATCCAGCAGCTGGACCGCTTTAAACGCCAGGCAAAGAAGCAGGACATTCCCTGGACTGATTTATGTTCGGTGGCGGACTTTGCTGCTACTTTTCAGGAAGCTGTGGTGAAAACACTGATCGGTCATCTGCGTGATGCTGTTGAACAGACCGCTTACGATACTATTGCTCTGGCAGGAGGTGTTTCCGCTAATTCCAGACTAAGGGAGATGGCCGGAGAGCTGAGTAGGGAAAAAGGACTCAAGCTTGTCGTACCGCAGATGTCGCTTTGTACAGATAATGCAGCTATGGTCGCCTCTGCCGGATATTATGCCTGGAAGCAGGGCAGAAGGGCCGGGGCAGATCAGGATGCTACTTCAGTTCTGGATTTGGAGCGCTTTACGCACAGTTAAATAGCTGTTATAATCCAGAACCTGATTTGAGATGATGTCTATGAAAAATAATAAAAAAAATAATATGATCATAAACAACCGCAAGGTTCGTTTTGAGTACGAAATTTTGGAGACTCTGGAGGCGGGAATGGCTCTGAAGGGGACGGAAGTTAAATCAATCCGTCAGGGTGGCCTCAGCCTGAGCGAGTCTTACGTTGTTGTCAGGCAGGGCGAACTCTTTCTGGTGGGAGCGCACATCGCTCCCTATGAACAGGGTAACCAGTTTAACCATAACCCCATGCGGGACAAGAAGCTTTTGGTTCACAAGTCGCAGATCAGGAAGCTGGATGCAGCTGTGCAGCAGAAGGGGATGACTCTGGTACCGACAAAAGCGTATTTTGTACGCGGAAAAGTGAAACTGGAGATTGCGGTTGCGCGTGGTAAGAAGCTCTACGACAAGCGGCAGAGTATTCGCGAGCGTGAGGTTGAACGTGACATTGAACGCCGCATAAAACGCGACTATTAGGCGCCTGCACCAGCGTTACATTTAGCGCTGAGCTGGCGGGAGAGCGTGTAATATGCTAAAATAACAAACAAGAGTTCGAATTACATTCGGACGCGTGAGATCTTTGAAAATTTAATATGGGGACGCACTGGTTTCGACGGGGTTGTCGAAGTTGGAATAGCGGGTAGAGGATTCTCGTTGGCCTCTTTAAAAAACGGGAAAAACTTTTAATTGCCAATCAACAACCGGCATTAGCAGCTGCATAAGCGGCTCTCGTTCTCTATAGTATTCTGTCGCCTGTAGAAGAACGTCATTAGACAGACCTTCCTTCGCAGCAGGTTAAACGAAGCTCCCAGCCGGCGTCTGCTCGAACGCTGACTGCGTATTAAGAGCTAGCAAGTTCTGTTATGATCGCCTGTGCTCAGCAGGCTTGCGAACTTCAAGCATAGGCTGCACCCGGAGAGATTCCAAACGAAGCGATTTCGGACAGGGGTTCGATTCCCCTCGTCTCCACCATAAAAGGACTCCGTTACGGATACAATCGGTAGCGGAGTCCTTTTATGTAATCCTACGACAAAACAGATACAATCGCACGATAAGCTGTAAGCGTCAAACGCTCTAATCA
>DIRJ01000012.1:35300-93004 GCA_002427505.1 Mageeibacillus sp. UBA5439 | reverse complement strand
CTGATGCGTTCAATGAAAATTACCGGCGGTGGCCAACCTTTAACAGGTATTGCCCTGGACACTACTTATACTATCGGCTATTGGGCACTTATTATTACACTTATAGTTATCTATACATTAATCCGCTCCAGACACGGCAGGGCTATTATTTCGATCCGCGAGGACGACATAGCAGCGGAAGCCTGTGGTGTATCCGTGACTAAATACAAGCTGATCGCCTTTTCATTTTCGGCCTTCTTTGCCGGCATTGCCGGTGGACTCTATGCCCATTATGCAGGGGTGCTGGAGCCAAGTTTCTTTGACTACAACCAATCGGTTAATTTTATGGTTATGGTTGTGTTCGGCGGTATCGGTTCCCTGACAGGATCAGTGCTGTCAGCATTTTTCCTGACGCTTCTGCCGGAATTTCTCCGCGGTATAGATACTTACCGTACTCTGATCTATTCAGTAATACTGGTTTTCCTGATGCATTATCGTCCGTCAGGACTTTTGGGTCAAAGGGAGCTGTCACAGCGGGGGATTGCCAGAGTTTTTCGCCGCGAACGACTGGAGGCTCAGCCCATTTCCGGAGTCGGCGGCGGCAGAGCCGTGGAAAGGGAAAACGTTCCGGCCAGCGGCAGTGCTGAACGTAAAGCTGACAGTGCCCTGCGCGACCGGACAGGAACCTCTTCCGGGACTCCGGAAGAACCGCTCGAGCATAGGATGAAAGGCAGGAGATAGCATGGCCTTGCTTGAACTTAAAAATCTGACACTCAGCTTTGGCGGCTTAATGGCTGTTAAGGATGTGAGTTTTACTGTTGAAGAGAATAGCATTACCGGCTTGATCGGACAAAATGGTGCCGGCAAGACTACCATCTTTAATCTGCTGACACATGTTTACCGCCCCAACAGCGGTTCAGTCATACTGGAAGGTGAAGAACTTAAGGGCAACAGACCGCACAAAGCCGTTGCCCAGGGGCTGTCACGCACTTTTCAGAATATTCGTCTTTTCCGTAATATGTCTGTTCTGGATAATATCAAAGTCGGTTATCTCCAACAGGGAAAATACTCAGTTACAGAAGGAATCTTGCGTTTCCCTTCTTATTGGCGTGAAGAGAAAGCAGTAGATGAAAAAGCCAGGGAGCTGCTGCGGGCTTTTGACATGGAGCCCTATGCCGATTATTATGCCGGCAATCTTCCTTACGGCCAGCAGCGCCAGCTGGAGATTTGCCGGGCTCTGGCAACAAATCCGCGTGTCCTCCTCCTGGATGAGCCGGCAGCAGGTATGAATCCGTCGGAAACCGAAGGACTGATGGATAGGATCAATGCCCTGCGTGAGAAATTTTCCATGGCAATCCTGCTGATAGAGCATGATATGAAGCTGGTCATGGGCATCTGCGATAAGATCGTAGTCTTAAACTACGGCTGCGTAATTGCTGAGGGCTGCCCGGAAGAGATCAGAAACAACGAAGAAGTCATCACTGCGTATTTAGGATCGGAGGCCTAGCATGAAAAACATATTTTCCATAGAAGACCTGCATGTTTATTATGGACCGATCCATGTGATTAAGGGTGTCAGCCTGGAAATTAAAGAAGAGGGTGAATTAGTTTCTCTGATCGGAGCTAACGGAGCCGGAAAAACAACCATCATGCATTGCATATCAGGCTTATTGAAGGCACGCCAGGGACAGATCATCTACAATGGCATCGATTTGCTCCAACTAAAGACGGAAAACATTGTGACTACCGGCCTGGTTCAGGTGCCGGAAGGAAGAAGAATTTTCACGCGGCTTAATGTTGAAGATAATCTAAAAATGGGAGCATATACCAGGACAAAAAGAACTGAGGTGAAAAAGGATATCAATAGGATTCTGCAACGCTTCCCCCGTCTGGAAGAAAGACGGCATCAGGCTGCAGGCACTCTCTCAGGCGGCGAGCAGCAAATGCTGGCAATAGCCAGAGCTATGATGTCCAGACCCAAGCTGCTGCTAATGGATGAGCCCTCTATGGGCCTGGCACCTTTACTGGTTAAGGAAGTCTTTGACTTGATTCAGGAAATGCGTAGTGAAGGCATTACTATTTTGCTGGTGGAACAAAATGCAAGAATGGCTTTAAGTATCGCGGATCGTGCCTATGTGCTGGAGACGGGAAAAATAGTACACGAAGGTATCGCCGGCGAGATGCTGCAGGATCAGCGTGTCTCGGCAGCTTATCTGGGAGCCTGACGAGAAAGATTTGTCAGTTAATACCGGCCATAGCTTCTGATATTAATTCATAAATATGCATATAAAGTAGCATATTAAACAGCTATCTGTTAAGATTAAGCTACCAGATACCCGAAGGCTTTTGCATTTCCAAATCAGCAGCAAGTTCTGCTTACAATGCACGTAAATTTTACGCGCCGGCAAAATTCACAGCTCAACATAAGAATAAGACTGGAAGCTATCTGAAGGGAGGCAAAAATGGCACAGATCAAATGCCCTCACTGTGGCATGACGGATATTATCGATCTCCTTCCTCTGTCAACTGACCTCCTCTGGGAAAGACTGAGTGAGGATGAGTTGAAGTACAGGTATTACTGTGGTGCCTGCGACAAATACTTTGGTGCGACAGCGTACACAGAAGATGGCAGGCAGGTAATCCCATATATTACAGGCTTGTGTTTTTACATGGGTGACTATTTCAAAGGCTTTTCCCAAATCGGTTTTCGGCGGCACTATCCTAATTGCTGTACTTACAAAATAACTATGTGCCGGGATGACAACCGTGAGGACATTTTAGGAAGAAAAGCATGTGGAGACTTGTCCAGATTGATTGACAGTCTCTATTATGATCTGTTTCTGGATGACTGGCAGCAAAGCTATGACAGCGGCGAAAGCACCACCGGTACATATTGGAAACTAATTGTCTTTATTCAGGACGCAAAAAAGCGGGTGTACAGCGGTACGCAGGAGCATCCCGTTTACTGGAATGAATTACTGGCGCTCTTCCAGCCCTATTTCGATTTAACTAGCAGATCTCTGTTTTATAGCGAAAATACTCAAATGCAAGTGTAAGAATGGGAAGACCCGGGAAGAAGGCGGCGAGTTCTCGCCGCCTTCTTACTGTCTGGTATTTTTGCTATTATAGTATAGTTGCATGAGTCCATACCTTGGCAAGGTAAAAACAGGCAGGAAAAGAGGCAAAGAAAGGTCTTGATTATGAGGAAGAATAAGCTGGTCAGCCTCAGCCTGATGCTGGTGTTGTTCTGTGTTTTGCTGCTTCCGTCTGCCTGCGGCGGAGCAGACAACTCCCTTAAAGGGCTGTGGGAGCTGGAGAGCGGCAATATGGACGTGACCGACGGTGCAGGTACGACGCTTCTGGAGTTTAAATCCAATGGTGAAATTGAGATTTCTGCCGAAATACCGGTGGATCCTGAGGATGCAGCAGATGAGGAGTACGAAACCATCCGCTATCACACTATTAAGATTAAGTACGAAATTCTTAACGGGAACAGGCTCAGCCTTTCTACAACTCAGCTAGGTGCTACCATCAAGGAAGAAGCGAGCTTTTCTCTGAATGGGAATAAACTGACTATCAATGGTGAGAAATCAGGCAGCATAATACTCAACCGCCGCTAGCAATTTTGGCAAAGAAGGGCCTGAATCAGCGTGCCCGGCAGAGCGCGCTTTTTGCTTCTTTAGGGTAAGATATAACGGTATCAACTTGGCCGAGAGGTAAAGAGGTGGAAAAAAGTAAAAGAGCACATCTGATGCTGCTTCTGACAGCCCTATTATGGGGCATGTCTTTTGTTGCGCAGTCAGCCGGTATGGACCATGTCGGTCCCTTCACTTTCAATGCCCTGCGTTACAGCATAGGTGTTTTGGTTTTAATTCCTTTGATTATCTACCGCCAGACCACTTTTGACCGTAAATTCCTTAAAGCTGCCCTGATCATGGGTCTGATTCTTTTTGCCGCCAGTTCCCTGCAGCAGGTCGCTTTACAGACAGCAAGTGCCGGCAAAGCCGGTTTTATAACCAGCCTCTACATTGTCTTTGTTCCGATCATCAGTCAGGTTTTTGGGAAAAAAGTGGGTCTCCGCTACTGGCTGGCTGTTGCTATCGCCGTAGCAGGTCTGTTTTTGATGACGATTGGTGACAGCGGCGGTTTTGCCACGGCGGACATACTCCTGCTGGTCGGTGCTGTCGGCTATAGTTTCCACATCCTGACGATAGCAAAATATGCGGGTGAGTTGGATCCTATCGCCCTTAGCGCCTCGCAATTTCTGATTGCTGCGGTCTTGTCCCTGATACCGGCCTTGTCTTTTGAAAGTCTGCAGCCTGCAGTAATCAAGCCGGCTTTGCCGGCGATACTTTACGCCGGGGTTTTTTCCTGCGGGGTCGCCTACACCTTGCAGATCGTGGCGCAAAGAGACAGCAAGCCTACAGTGGCCTCGATGATTATGAGTCTGGAGGCTGTTTTTGCTGCCATCGGTGGAGCGCTGATCTTAGGGCAGATGCTTAGCGCGAGGGAATTAGAGGGCAGCATCCTGATGCTGGCTGCCACTTTTTATGTTCAATATTTGGAAAATAAAGAAATAAACAGGTCTGCCGACGAGAAAGAAAGCGGCGGTGAGAACAAATAAGACTCCGCCGGGCGGGTCTGATCATGTCCGGCGCTAAATGATTATCCGGACAGGGCAGCTAGTCTCCGGCACCTTTGCCAACCATCCACATGGCGATATCTTTCATTTTTACCTTGTCACGGCTGACTTCGCCCTTAATCTTTCCTTTGTAGATAACACCTATGCGATCGCTTAAGCTAAGGATCTCTTCAAGTTCTGTAGAGATGAGCAATACAGCGCAGCCATCATTTCTTGCGGCAACAATCTGCTTATGGATAAAGTCAATCGCACCGATATCAACCCCGCGGGTAGGATGCATGGCCAGAAGAAGTTTGGGTTCCTTCATCAGTTCACGGGCTACCAGCAGTTTTTGCTGGTTGCCTCCTGAAAGCGAAGACATCGGCGCCTCAACGCCGGAAGTTCTGATATCGTATTTTTCAACAATTGCTTCAGAGTATTGGTTAATTTTGTTCCAGTCCAGTAGTTTGTGACTGCGGAACCGGGGGTCGTCTATGTTATGAAGAACCAGATTTTCACTGACATTCATGCTCATGACAGTGCCGATACGCTGCCTGTCTTCCGGAATATGTGCTACATTGCATTCCAGAACATCCTTGGGCGAACACATCAGCTTAAGCTGATTACTGGCGATAGTGATGCTGCCGCTTTCACAGTCTGTTAATGAGCATATTCCCTTAATGAGTTCGGATTGTCCGTTGCCGTCGACACCGGCGATGCCATAGATTTCTCCTGAACGTACTTCCAGATTAAGATGATCAACGGCTATCGACCCACTCATTGACTTTACCAGCAGATCTTCAACTTTCAGGACAATGTCACCGGCAGGCTCTATATTTCTATATAGCTGCAGATCCAGCTTTTTTCCGATCATCAGGTAAGACAGTTCTTCGGCGCTGGTTTCATTTGTCATTACGGTATCAATAACTTTACCGTTTCGCAAAACAGTAATACGGTTGCTGATGTCCATTAATTCCTGAAGTTTGTGTGAGATAAAAATGATAGATTTGCCACTGTCCCGCAAACGTTCAATGATGCTGAACAGCTCGACAGTTTCACTGGGTGTAAGCACAGCAGTAGGTTCATCCAGTATCAGTATGTCTGAATCGTTATAAACGGCCTTAATAATTTCGACGCGTTGTTGTTGCCCGACAGTCAGGTTTCGGATCAGAGCATTGGGGTCGACATCCAAAGCGAATTTTTCAGAAAGATCCAGAATACGTTTTCTGACCTGCTTTGCTTTCGGCAGAAAAGCTTTCTCTTCGTTACTCAACATTAAGAGCACATTTTCCAGGACGCTGATTGTCGGCACCAGCATAAAATGTTGGTGTACCATACCGATACCATGAGAAATTGCATCACGGGGTGAATTAATTTTTGTTTCTCGGCCATCAATCAGAATTTCGCCGGAATCAGCTACGAGCAGGCCGTAAAGCACATTCATCAAAGTGCTCTTACCGGCTCCGTTTTCACCCAGGAGCCCATGAACTTCACCAACATTTACGGCTAGAGACAAATCGTCGACAGCTATCAGATCACCAAAAGTTTTGGTAATTCCTTTTAACTCCAATTTGGCCTGATCTTGTTTCTCCATTTATTACCTCGGATGTAGTGGCTGATCTGATCAGACGTGCAGGCAGAGTAACTGCCTGCACATCGATGTCTGTGCTTTATCAGGTGCCTTCTTCTGTCAATAGTGGCTGCCGATCTTAGGGCAGCTTAGCCACTTCGTCCTCAACAACAATTTCACCGGCCAAAATTCCCTCGATGATTTCATCCACGCGTGCAAACACCTCTGCAGGTATCACTTCACGGGCTTTGGCAGTATAGTCAGCCAGGTAGACAGCGCCTTCGGCAATACCGTTCATGTAGGGACGCGGCTGCAGCTCTCCTTGAGCAAATGCCACCGCTGTGTTGAAGGCCGCAGTACTCCATCCTGCCATCGCGCTTGTGAGGACGGTATCAGGATCAACGGAGGTCCAGTCAGCGGAGTTGGCGATTAAATACTTGCCGGCTTCAGCAGCAGCAGAAACAACTCCCGGCGTTCCAACACCGGCTGAAGAGTGGAGTATGTCACAGCCACTATCAAGCAGGGCCACACCGGCTTCTTTTGTCTGTGCATTGTCAGCGGTTGCACTGGTCCAGATATTTATAACTTCTACATCCGGATTGATGTAGGCAGCGCCGGCACGGATACCGTCGTTGATCATCACCAGAGGCGGCAGCTCCGCACCTGAAACGTTACCGATCTTGTTAGTTTCAGTTAACTGAGCTGCTAAAATACCAACCAGAAAGCCCACATCATGGCTGCTCAGGTTCCAGCCGGAGATATTCTTCTCGTTGGTGGCAAAAGCGCTGCTGACAGCAAACCAGGTATCCGGGTAATCGTCGGCTACTAACATAGCGGTTTCCAGGAACTGCGCACCCTGGGCAAAAATTATGTCAAATCCGTCTGCTGCATATGTTCTGAACACATTCTCATAATCAGCGGCAGCGACAGATTCTGCAAAGCTGATTTCGTAACCTAATTCTTCTTTCATGCGTAGCAGACCATCATATGCAGGGCCGCTGAAGCCAATATCACTGATCGGGCCCGGTAAGATCATGGCAGCTTTCAAGCCCTCCCCGATCAAGCCGGGTTCCTCAGTTTCGGCCGGTCCGGGTTCAGTTTTTCCGGGTTCGGTTGCTGCAGGTTCGGTTGCTGCGGGTTCTGTTTTGGGCTCTGTTGCTTCCGGCGTAGTGCTGGGACCTGATGATGGGTCATTACAGGCAAACAGTGTAGTGACGATAAGCATCAGCACCAGAACAAGAGCGATTGCTTTTTTACTAACTTTTCTGTTCATATGAAAGTTCAACCTCCTTTTATCTGCAATACATCGACGAGCTGCCGCTGTATAGGCTAACGATTCTTATAATATGGTTTTCCCAGGCTGGCAGGAGATCTGGGGCTGCGGGCGAAGAGAACAAGTGCTATGACGGTCATTAGATAAGGTATCATCTGGGCGAACTGATGTGGCAGTGCAGTTCCGGCGGCTTGCAGGCGGTACTGCAGAGCATCACCTATGCCGAACAAGGCCACGATAGCCAGAGTGCCGCTAGGATAATATTGCCCTACGGTGACGGCGGTCAGCGCAATATAGCCGCGGCCGTTAGTCATATTTTCTGCAAAAATACCGGATACTCCCAGCGTAAAGAAGGCCCCGCCGGCACCGATGAGCAGACTGCCTAAAAAGCCTGCCAGATAACGGGTTCCCTGAACACTGATGCCCATCGACTCAACAGCACGGGGATTTTCTCCCACAGAACGGATCTTGAGACCGGGATTGGTGCGCTTGAGGAAGCAGCTCACTAGCGGCACCATCAGGAAAGCAAGATATACCGGCAGTGAAAAACCCCCGATTTCAGTTTTAAAAGAGGGAAGAATGGGATCCAGTTCCATAACGGCAGAGAAAGTTTGACGATAAAGTAAGGTAGTAATACCAAGAGCCAGAGTGTTAAAGACGAGACCAACTATAATCTGGTTTAAATAAAAGGCCTGAATGAGCCATATATAAATTACTCCAATGATGCCGCTTATGAGGATGCCGGCCAACATACCGATCCAGGCGCTTCCGGAATAGAAAGCGACGATCGCGGTGATAAAACATGCGATGAGCATCTTTCCCTCGGAGGCAAGGTTCATAATGCCGGATGTCTGTATTATAAGTACACCGAGTGCAACATAAAGGATGGGGACTGTCTGACGTATTACAGAGATAATAAAGCTAAGTACAAAATTCATCAGTTTGAACTCCTTTTACCCGTAATATCGATCTCCTTCTTCTTGCCCCGAAAAGGCAGCCGGTTAAAAACTTTCATCAGGACTAAGATTATGACCAGTGACTGTACCACACTGGTAAGAGTGCTGGAGACATTCGTTCTCATTTGAATCATCAGACCGCCATTACGCAAGCCGCCGAAAAGAATGGAAGTCAGTGCCATTCCGGCAGGGTTGGAATTTGCTAAAAGAGCGGCAGATATACCGTCAAAACCATATCCTGAGGAAAAATTATCGAACAGCCGGTATTGAATTCCAAGTATTTCCAGTGCTCCGCCTAAGCCGGCAAAGCCGCCGCCGATCATCATGGCTACAAAAACATTTTTGCGGACATTATAGCCTGCATACTCGGCAGCCAGCCTGTTCTGCCCGATAACACGCATCCTGTAGCCTCTGGAAGTGTACTTGTAATAAAACCAGTAAAGTATCAGGCAGACCAGAGCTACAATAATACCGGCATGAAGGCGGGTTCCTTCCAGAAGCCGGGGTAGCTTGGCACTGTCTGCAATGCGGTATGAATAAGGGTAAGTTTGCGTCAGGTCTTTCATGGGTGCATGGACAAGATAGCTTACCAGGAGTGCAGCAATGTAGTTCATCATCAGGGAAATAATGATTTCATTAGCACCGAATTTAGCTTTAAAGAAACCAACGATGCCGCCCCAGACCATCCCACCGATAAAACCTGCCAGCAGGGCGATTAGCATATGCAGGGGACCCGGCAAAAAAGTCCAGTAGATGCCGACAGCAGTACTACAGGCAGCTCCTATGTACAGCTGCCCTTCAGCACCGATGTTGATGAGACCACATTCCGCGACAAAGGCATAACTAAGCCCGGTAAGCAACAGGATGCTGGATTTTATGAGCGTCTCACTGATGTTGTTTTTACCTACAAAAGCTCCGTTTACCAAAACCTTATAAGTGTTCAGAGCGCTTTCACCGGTTAGCTCAATAATGACTCCGCCAATAAACAGGGCAAGAACAAATGACAGGAAAATTGAGACGAGCATTTGAAATAGTGAATGTGCTTTTCTTTTAATTATAGGAGTCACCATACCCTTTCAGCCTTAAGACAGTTTTTGGGGCCAATGCAGAAGAGATAATTAGTTGTACAGTCAGAAGTTATTACTAATTATACAAATATTTGCACGATAATCAACAACACTTAAAGCAGATATAATTGTTTGTAGAAAATGCTTTACTTAGGATAAGTCCGGGCTCTTGCCAGGAGACTGTCTTTCTTATTTGCGAGACCATCACAAAGTACAGCTTCATAGAGCTTGTTCAGGGCTGAACCGACAGCCTTGCCCTGGAAGCCTAGCTTGACCAGGTCTTCACCACCGATGTCAAGGGATTGGAGACCGTGCAGATTTGCCAGACTGAGTTCCTGATCAATTTTCCGGAGCTCTTCTATGTCTTCCTGAGCCTGACCAAGCAGGCTTTTCAGCAACAAGAGATCATCAAAACTTCGCCCGGAGGCGGCTAGCTGCTGGCGGATCCTGTCAACCGATAGCTTGTCCGGAGGGAAGGCAGTGACTGCCCCTTCGCTGAGGCAGACTATTTCCTGTGCCAGCTTCTTAGGACATTTTAAACTTTGGCAGAGAGAAAGGGCCGGACTGATTAAGTTTGTACTGATCCCGCAGCTGACCAGTGCAGCCAGGTAAGCCATCCGGTCAGCAAAGCGGGCCGGCAGCAGCTTGAGCCGCGGCAGAAATTTTTCCCTGCTTACACTGTCACTGAAGGCGGAAAATTCCGGCAGAAAGATGGCGATGACCTGCCAATACTTGTTAATAATTGGACCTGCCTCAGTCGCCGTAATCAGGCGCGCCCACTCGACATAAAGCCTTTCAGCAGCAACAAGTGTCAGCCGTTCCCTTGCAGCTATGAGAGCATCTTCCGTGTGTTTTTCGATAAGGAAACCCAGTTCTGCTGCTAAACGCAGGGTGCGCAGTATGCGCAGAGCATCTTCCCGGAACCTCTCTTCAGGCAGGCCTACCGCCCGCAGAACTCCGGCTTCAAGATCTTTTTTTCCGTTATAAGGATCAAGAAGGCCGCGTTGAGGATGCCAGGCCATGGCATTTATTGTCAGATCACGTCTGGCCAGATCCTCCTCAATCGAATCTGTGAATTCAATCTGGTCGGGATGACGTGCGTCGCTATAAGCAGATTCAAGACGATAAGTGGTAATTTCAAGATGAAGCTTACCGGCATCATCTGCCGGCAGGATCAGCGTGACCGTGCCGTGTTTAATTCCGGTATCCACTACTCTGCAGCCGGAGAAAACTTTATGTACCTGATCGGGGCGGGCGGAAGTGGCTATATCGAGATCAGAGACTTTCCGGCCGGAAAGAATGTCGCGGACAGTACCGCCCACGACATATGCTTCAAAACTATTTGCCTCCAGTTCTTCAATACAGTAACGCGCTGCATCATAATAAGACTTTACTGACCCGGCCCGGAAGTCATCTGAGCCCGGCAGCATCAGAGCTCTCCGGCAGGAATGAATTCAAGACTGGGGCTGACGAACACATCTCCTTCATTGTTGACAGCTGTATAGGCTGTGAAAACATTCATTTCTTCCGAAATCTGCTTCATGAATTTTTCACCCCGCTCTAAACCGATCAGGAACATGACAGTGGTTGTAATATCTGCCAGCCAGGGTGAGTCGGATATACAGCTGACACTGAACAGGCCGGCATCACGTTTTTTCCCGGTATAAGGATTAATCAGATGACGATAAAGCCTGGTTCCTTTGACATAACCGCGTTCATCAACTGTTGCTGAGGCGATAGCTTTGTCCTGCAATTCAATTACACCGATCGCATTACCTTCATCAAGTTGGTTCAGCAGACTGCTGCGCCAGGGACTGCCGTCCGGTTTGCACCCGATCATGTGGAGGGTGCCGCCCATATTAATGTAACCGCTGGTCACGCCGTTCTTAACGAGATGTTCTTTCATATAGCGAAGGGTGTATCCCCGGTACGAAGCGCCATGATCAAGCCTCATATTGGGAAGTTTAAGAATAACCGAGGAGCTTTCGGGAACCAGCTCGACGTACTCTGCTCCAACCCGCGACAGAGCTTCCTGCAGCATATCGTCGTAATCAGTCAGTCCCTTCTCATCAATTTCACGCCAGGCAATGGTCAGGGGGGTGACAGTAAAATCATAATCACCTTCAGCCAAGTCATAGACGTGCAGATTGGCTTCAATAAACTCATATAACATGGGACTGATCTTAAAAGGCTTGTTGACCTCATAGCGGCGCATCAGCGAAGACAATTCAGCACGGTTAATTCTGGTATTGAGGCAACGGGAAACTTTATTAGCAATACCACGACACTCACTCAATAACACTTTAATATCTTTTTTATCTTTTTCCGTCAGAGGGTCGCCGCCGCGCATGCCCCGGCCCTGGATGGAGTGAATCACAACCGTAATTAGATTTTCAAATTCATTAAACGTAGTACTTTGCTCTTCAATGCCCACTGCCAATAACCTCTCTTTACTTAATTTTCTTCATCTTGCGAATCTCTAGTATACATGTACAAAATACTTATTTAAAATTCGGCATATTAACAAGGACAGTATAAATGACCTTGTAAATTTTTACAACGAAAACACATGTGCACGGGCACCGCTCAACCACCGCAGATTAAGCATTTTCCGCCAGATGACCCGGACAAAAAATCAGGTTTGAAGGCTATTGTTACAATCAGATTACATTGTGCTTAATCTGCTTCTTTCTTCAAGCTAGCCACAACATGTGGTGGTATTATCTAAAACAAGGCACTATATAGCGTAGTTACTTTATAAAAAGGGAGAGAGTTATGGAGACGGGTAAACAGTATATAAAACGTTACTTTACTGTGGGATTGGAGGATAGCGACAAGACGGTATTTGATCTTTTCCAATGGAAAAAGGTTGATGTACTGCTGCAGGATCATAAAAGCGGCCGTGTTATTTGTGACATGAGGGATCTCGAATTCCCCGTGCACTACTCTCAGCAGGCCTGTGATATTATTGCGAGCAAATATTTTCGCAAGGCGGGAGTTCCGACCGAGCGAGGTCACGAACATTCCATGCGGCAGGTAGCAGACCGCATGGTCTCTTTTTGGCTTGCTGCCCTGCTTGATGAGGGCATGATCAGTCAGGAAGAATCTCTGATCCTTTATGATGAAATTGTCTATGCCCTGCTGGCGCAAATGTTCGCGCCCAATTCACCTCAATGGTTTAATACCGGACTGAAACTTAAGTATGGTATCAGCGGCGGCAATAATTCTCTCTACTATTATGACGAAGAAAAAGCGGCAGTGGTGGAGTCGGAGGACACCTATACCCGTTCACAGGCTTCAGCCTGTTTCATACTTTCGATCGAAGATAAATTAATGGGTCCGCAATCAATCTCTGAGGCTTATGTTACTGAGACTAAATTATTTAAAGGTGGTTCAGGGACAGGAACTAATTTCTCCAACATCAGGGCAGAAGGCGAAAGGCTTTCAGGCGGTGGTCATTCTTCAGGTCTGATGAGCTTTCTGAAAGGACTCGACCGCAATGCCGGAGCCATCAAGTCGGGAGGCACAACACGCCGGGCAGCGAAGATGGTCTGTCTGGATGTTGATCATCCGGAAATAGAAACCTTTATTTCCTGGAAAGCCAAAGAAGAGGATAAGGTCATTGCCTTGTCCAAAATGGGCTACGACGCTGATATTGACGGAGAAGCCTATCTGACTGTGTCCGGCCAAAACTCCAATAACTCTATCCGCTTCAGCGATGAGTTTATGAAAGCAGTTGATTCGCTCGACCGTAAGCCCGATGCAAAATTTGAACTGCGCGGGCGTATCGATAGCAGTGTCAACCGAGAAGTTTCTGTAAGTTCGATCTGGAAACTTTTCAATCAATCAGCCTGGCGTTGTGCTGATCCGGCACCCCAGTTTGATGACACTTTCAATGCCTGGCATACTTGTCCCGCCGGAGAAGACGGTAAATACGGTGCCAAACACAACCGGATCAATGCCAGCAATCCCTGTGGTGAATACGCTTTTCTTGATGACAGCAGCTGCAACCTCGCCTCAATCAATGTCTTAAATTTCTACGACACTGAGCAGAAGCATTATGATGTTGCGGGCCTGACCCATATGATAACTTTGTGCCAGCTTGTACTGGAAGCTTCCATTTACTGGGGGCAATTCCCTACCGAAGCTATCGCCCGCAAAACCTGGGGCTTTCGTGCCACGGGTCTGGGTATGGCGAATCTGGCCGCTTTGCTGATGTCACTCGGCCTGCCCTATGACTCGGACGAGGCTCGTCAGATCGGTGCAGCTTTATCAGGTCTGATTACCGGACAAAGCTATCTTGTTTCTGCTGAGATGGCCCGGCGCTGCGGACCTTTTGCACATTATGAAAAAAACAAGCCCTACATGCTGCGGGTTATTCGTAATCACAGCCGTGCTGCAGGAGTGCGCCGGGATGAGGCAGAAGATCTGAACTATGACTTGCCGCGTCTTTCACATGAAACACTGCAGAAGCTGGGCCTGGCAGATCTTAGTGAGCAAATCAGGACAAGCTGGCAGCAAGCTGAGCTTGAGGGCGAAAAATATGGCTATCGCAATGCGCAGGTTTCTGTCATGGCCCCTACCGGAACGATTTCTTTTGCCATGGATTGTGCTTCAACCAGCATTGAACCCTTCTTCTCCCATGTAAGTTATAAAAAGCTATCAGGCGGCGGCTATATGAAACTGGTCAATCCAGTAGTGGAAAATGGTCTCAAGGCTTTAGGCTACTCAGCCTCTGAATGTAAAGATATCACTGATTACATCCTGAGAGTTGATGACAAGGGCATGATTCTGGATGGGAAAATTGAAGGAGCACCCCATCTCAGAGAAGAAGATCTGCCA
The DNA here is from genome assembly GCA_002427505.1 of Mageeibacillus sp. UBA5439. Lineage (GTDB taxonomy): Bacteria > Bacillota > Clostridia > Saccharofermentanales > DTU023 > DTU032. Next base: position 78,696 of record DIRJ01000012.1, on the reverse strand, counting down.
GTCTTTGATACAGCCAACCAGTGTGGGACAGGTAAGCGTTATATTCATTACCTCGGTCATGTTAAGATGGTCTCCGCCATAACACCTTTGATCTCCGGCGCAATTTCCAAAACGGTAAACCTGCCCCGGGAAGCAACAGTTGAAGATTTTGCAGATGTAGTGCTTAGCTCCTGGAAAATGGGTGTCAAGGGTATTACTCTCTACCGCGACGGTTCAAAATTCACTCAACCCCTGAACCTGCGTCTGGGAGCTGATAACAGCCATGATATCCCCCTGGCGGACATGTCCTATCAGGACTTGCTGCATTATGCTGAGAATGCCCGCAGATCTCTGGCGGCATGTGAGGAAGGGCTGGCATCGCCCGGCGTGCATAAGCGCGTCAAGCCTGAGGGTATTCGCAGTGGTGTTACGCACCCTGCTCAAATCGAGGATGTTAAAGTCTACATCACTGTCAACCGCGATGAAAGCGGTAAGGTGGTTGAGCTGTTTATGACCACTGACCGTGAAGGAACTTTGATTACCGGTTTGCTGAACTCCCTGTCCAAGACAATTTCAGTTATGCTGCAGTACGGCATTGAGCCCGAATCAATCTCCAAAATGCTCCGTGGACAGAAATTCGAACCCTATGGCTTTGTGCAGCGTCATCCTTACATCAAATACTGTACTTCCGTGTCCGACCTGATCAGCAAGGTAATTGACATCGAGACAGGCGATTACTCCCGCGTTCAGGTCAAGCCGGACGGCAGCGAACATAAAGGAGATGCCGCTGCTGTGACGCCGACGCAGATCAGTATGGATGAATATATCCATGAGAGTGCAGCTGATGCGGCCAAAGGTGGTGAACGCCTTTATGATGGCTCCACCTGCTCCAACTGTTCAGGTACCCGCATGGTTCGCAACGGCACCTGCAAAGTGTGTCTGGACTGCGGCGAAACAACCGGCTGTTCCTGAGCATTGACAAAAGTGACGGAGGATTTAAAAAAGTGACGGATATTCGTGAAAAATTAGGAAAACTCCATCTCTATGCCGGTGACGGCAAGGGAAAAACAACTGCAGCTGCCGGCCTGGCAGTACGCGCCAGCGGCAACGGACTCAAAGTGCTCTTTGTACAGTTCCTGAAATCGGGGAAATCTGCTGAGCTGCAACAAATGGAGAAACTTGGTATTTCAGTAGTCTCAGGACAGCCATTCACCAAATTCGTGTTTCAGATGAATGCTGAGGAAAAACAAGAGTCACGCGAATTTTTTGAGCATAGACTGGAAGAGGTTTTCAATAAAGCCGCGGCAGATTATGATTTACTGGTGCTGGATGAAGTTTTGGGTGCAATTTCCACGGAGATGGTCGCGGAAGAACGCCTGCTGGAGTTATTGCAGTCCAAGCCCGGGCAGCTGGAGGTCGTTGTAACCGGCCGTGACCCTTCAGCCAGGCTTATTGCACAGAGTGATTACTATACCGAAATGAAGATGCACAAACATCCTTATGAAAGTGAAGGCCTGGGCGCACGTGCAGGCATAGAATACTAGGTTGGTGGATGGATAATAATAATACGAGTAAATATGTAGAGCGGGAAGACGGCCGCTATGTTGAGGAACGACTGATTATTACTGATGATGTCGACTTGAATTGCAGGTGGACGCTGCAATCAATTCTGGCCTGGTTGCAGGAGGTCGCGGAAAGCCATAGCCGTGTTTACGGCTATGGCTTTGAAGACTTGAAAGCCAAAAATGCCGGTTGGGTCTGCCTGCGCTATCACTTAGCTTTTGCATCTTATCCGCGCCTGTATGATAAGGTTCAGACTTATTCCTGGGCTGAACCGGCCCGTCTGGGCGTGTATCCCCGTATGTTTTTACTGGAAGATGAATCCGGAGCTGCCATGATCCGTGCTTCCAGTATTTGGAGTATCATCGACCTGGACCAGCGCAGCATGGTAAACCCGGTTAAGCAGGGCTTGCCGCCTTACCCTAGCCGGAAAATCCAAAATTTTGATGATTTGAAGCCTCTGGCCAAAATAGACATTCCTGAGGGTGAAGAAAAGATTTACAAATACAGACCTGTTTACTCTGATTTTGATATGAACGGACATGTTAATAACACCAGCTACCTGCTCTGGTTTGATAATCATTTCAGTCTGGAAGCACATAGGAAGCATGAGGTGCGTGATCTGCTGATTCACTACAATCAGGAAGTGCGTCCTGATGTGGAGCTGGATTTAAGATTCATTCTGGCAGAAGACAAAGTGTATTTCTCTGCTGACAGTGAAGCAGGAAACCATTTCCAAATGCTGGCCGGCATAGATTAAAACTCCGGTTTTCTGAAGCCTTTTCTTGTTCGCCTTGCCTGAGCAAGCTATTATCAAACGGTCAGAGTTCAGTGATGTTATACTGACAGAGTATAGCAGTAAAGAGGTTGGGGCTATGGAGACAGAGCGAAGATTCTTAATAATTCTCAGTGGTAAGGCAGGTCAGGGAAAAGCACTCACTAGCGATTTGAACGATCAGATTATCCGATCTTTTGACAAAGCAGGACTGTCTGCAAACTATGACATCTTAATAACTCAGCATGAAGGGCACCTTTATGAGGCTGCCAAGCTCTTCGCAGATCAATATGGTGATAAGGGTATAGTCTACGTAGCCGGTGGCGACGGTTCACTTAATGAGGTGGTTCAGGCTATCCAGGGAAGTGGCTGTGCTCTCGGTGTTATGCCTGCCGGTACCGCCAACGACTTCGCTAAAACGATCTTTGGCAAGAAAAAGCTTCCCCTCAAAGATATTGTGAACGCCATGCCGCATCCGGAATTAAGACTTCTGGATCTGGTGCGCCTGTCTTTTCCACCCGGTGTTTGTTTTTACAGCCAACATGCCAGCGAGGAAGCATTAACGGAAGTTTACCCGGTAGCTAATAGCGACGACGGCAGAGTTAGCGCTTACGCTTTAAACGTAGTCTCCTTCGGTCTGGACACCCTTGTCCTGCGCAGAGCATATGAGCTCATGAAATCGAATCCTAAAATCGGAGGCAAGGCCTACTACCTCAGCGTTGTCAATAACCTGGGCAGCAGGAAAATTTTTCCGGCTAATTATAAATTAAAACTTAGCAACGGTGAGTCATTTTCCGGGCAGAAAGATTATGTCACAGTAGCTCTATGTAATGGGGGTTTTTACGGCAACGGCTTCAATCCCGCGCCGATGGCTGATCCTTTCGACTCTGTCTTGAATCTTTGCGATGTGGTTTGGATGGGAAAGCTGCGCTTTGTGCCCCTGACTCTGCGTTATCTTACGGGCAAGCATTTAAACAGTCCCTTTATCAGCATCACTGACGTACTGTCAGGAGAATTTATTTCTGCAAATGGTGAAGATCTTTTGGGCAATTATGATGGTCTGATTTTCCGTGCACCTTCGTTTTCTTTTGATATCATTCCCCAGGCACTTCCCTTCGCACGTTTGAAAATCTAATACTTGTCCTGGAGTCTGGCTGCCTCTTTCGGGTCCTGAACTGTTTCTGTCTGCCTTGCTGCGGGATCACGCCGCATGATTGCCAGCAGGGCCATGCTGACACCGTCAAGAATTAAGGTGACAGCTAGCGGCAGAGTAAGTATTTCAATTCCCAGAGGCTGATGCAAAATCAACATTATACCACCGGCAAGGATCAACACATTGAGTCCAATGCTGATTTTCATCGTAGTTTTATCCAGAAGTTTTAGCGTAAAGAAGGACGCGACTGCTTCGGCAACAAACCAGGCACCGACCAGATAGACAGCTATGGCTGAGGCTATATTAGAGCTGACAAAGAGGAAGACTGCCAGCAAAATCAGGAGAATTCCCCATACCAGAATCAGATTGGGTCTGAAAGTGGACTTATCTTCCGTTCGGATATAAATCCAGATAACCCTCAGACCCTGTACCAAAGCAGCTAGACTCAGCATAATGCCGACTATCTGCGGAATTTCAATAAAGTCTGCCAGAGCAACAATTCCGGCAATAATAAACGAGATACCGACTACCAGAGAAATTACTTTGTTTGTGATCTTCATCTTATGTCTCCTTCATCTATACCAACAAACCATCTAAGCTGCTGCCGGAAAACAGCCTGCCTGAAGCTAAAACTCTGCTGTGTCCAGCCAGATAGTAAAGGGTCCCTCATTACTGAGCGTGACTTTCATTTCCGCTCCGAATTCACCTGTCCGGACATTTTCAATATCCTTTTTTGCCAGTTCGACAAACAAGTCATAGAGAGATTCGCCCAGCTCCGGCGGTGCTGAATAGGAAAAACCGGGCCTGTTTCCGCGGCGCAGATCGGCATAGAGTGTGAACTGCGACACGATGAGACAATCGCCTGCCACCTGAGAAATATCGAGATTTGTTTTGCCGTTTTCGTCCGCGAAAATGCGCAGGCGGCGGATTTTATTCCACAGCTTGCTGCAGCTGTCAGCGTCGTCCTCGCTGCCTACACCAAGAAAAACAACATAACCCGGCCCTATTTCTCCCGTTTTCTTCCCTGCTATCTGAACATCTGCACGTGAAACACGCTGAATCAAAGCTCGCATTATAACCTCCCTGAGCGGATAAGAAATAGCCAAATATTCTTATATTCATTCTTTCTTTATTCTAGACTAAATCAGAGGATCTGTGCATTTTGTTTGCTGAGAGTCTGCACAGGTGAGGATTATGTTTCCCGTCTGACCTGCCGGCTGTAAGTTTCAACTATTTGAAATAATGAATTATTCACAATCACTCATTCTGGTGCATAATAGAATTTACAATTACTTACTCCGGCAGGTCGGATTTAATGATTACTGCATCGCAAAATTACAATTTAGCGTACGGATATCTGAAAGAGGTTTAAATGAAGTCGAAGTTGCAAGAAGCCTTCACGCGTAAGAAATTAAAATCATATTTCCGTGATCTGATCTACGATATTGTCGGCTCGATATTTTTTGGCATTGGTATTTATAATTTTGTTTCTGCTGCCGATTTCGCTCCCGGAGGAGTTACAGGTTTAGCGATTATTATGAATCACTATACTGATCTGCCCATTGGTCTGGCAACCTTTTTAATCAACATCCCCATCATAGCGATTTCTTTCGCAACTCTGGGCAAAAAGTTTCTGGGCCGCACCTTCATGACCGTCCTGGCCAACACACTTATTATTGACCTGGTCTGCCCTCTGCTGCCGGTTTACAGGGGTGAACGTCTGCTGGCGGCAATCTTTGCCGGTGCCCTGGTAGGTATCGGTCTGGCGATTATTTATCATAATGGCAGCAGTACAGGCGGTTCCGACCTCATCATCATGTCTATCCGGCGCAAAAGACCCCATATGTCGCTGGGGCAGCTGACCTTGACCATTGATGGTATTATTATTGTCTTTGGTGGCCTGGCTTACGGAGATATAGATTCCATTCTTTATGGCTTTATCTACAGCGCGATCATGACTCTGGTGATGGACAAGCTTATGTACGGCTTCGTATCAGGGAAAATGGCAATTATTGTGACTGATCCGGAGCACACAGCTGCGATGAACTATACAATAGCCAACAAACTGACACGTGGTGCAACGGTGCTTAAGGCTCAGGGCGGCTATACTGCAGCCGACAAGGATGTGATTTTCTGTGCCTGCAGCCGTTCGCAGCTGCCCCGTCTGCATTCACTGGTCCGAGAGATCGATGATGATGTCATGGTCATTGTTACATCATATGACGAGGCTTACGGCAGAGGCTTTCTGCCGGTGGATTCATCGCGTTAATTAACTCTGTTCAGCTCTTTGCCGCTGAGAAAAGCCTGCAGATTCTCTGCTGCCATCTGCATCAGACGGGCACGGGTTTCTATGGCCGCCCAGCTTATGTGAGGTGTGATAAAAATATTTTTCGCCTTTAACAAAGGATTGTCCGGAGAGATCGGTTCGGAAGAAGCCACATCGACAGCAGCAGCATAAACCTTGCCGCTGTTCAGAGCTGCCGCCAGATCATCTTCCTGAATCAGGCCGCCCCGGGCGTTATTGATAATGATCACGCCATCGCGCATTTGAGCTATGCTGTCACGATTGATCAGGCGCTCATTCTCTGCGGTCAGCGGGCAGTGCAGGAAAATCACATCAGAGTTTTTGTACAGTGCAGGCAAGTCGACAAAGCACAGGCTGTCACTTTCAAGGACAGGATCGGGATTCGTCGTATGAGCGTATACCTTCATACCCAAAGCCTGTACTACGCGTGCTGTTTGTTTGCCGATTGCGCCCAGCCCGATGATGCCGCAGTTTTTCCCCTTTAACTCAATCAGGGGGGCCAGTGTAAAAGCGAAGTCTTCCTGAGTCTGCCAGGCTCCTTTCAGAACAGCTGTGCTGTGCAGACCTACCTGCGAAACTACTTCCAGCAGGAGAGCAACAGCATATTGTGAAACAGCTTCAGGTCCATAAGATGCTACATTGGTAACAACAATATCATTGGCCGTGGCTGCTTCCAGATCAACTATATTGAAACCGGTGGCCAGAATACCTATGTATTCCAGCTTATGTGCCTGTTCCATATCGCTTCTGAGAATTACAGTTTTATTAGTTAATACAATTTCAGCGTCCGCTATGCGGTCTGCTACCAGCTTCGGCTCCGTGCGATCATGCACGATGAGTTCGCCCAGTTCAGCAAACGCATCCCAGGAGATGTCTCCCGGATTTAATGTATAACCATCAAGCACTACAATTTTTCTCATTTGTATCTCCTTAAGCCTGCTAGCCAACATACTAGCATACAGGCGGATGTCAGCCTGATAAGCTGATATGGTAAAATAAGCAGATAAGCGAGGAAAGTACTGCAAAAATATGAATTCTGATCAAGATAAATTTGAAGCTTCCGTTCCATCCGGACAGGGGAATTCTTCCGGGAACATTATGCGAAGTCCGATTTCCAGGGCTGACACGGATGATAAAGCAAGCTCTGAAAAAGAGGCTGTCGATGCACGCACGCGTGTAGCCAGAACATCGGAGCCGCAGCCCGGGTCTGCTGCCAACAGACGCCCGGTCCCGAAACATCACCAGTACGCAGCTCCGCCTGCCCGGGGAGAAAAAAGCCGAAGCTATAAGAAGGCTGAAAAGGAATGGCGCAAACGCATCAGCGGCTATCCGACAAAGAACCGAAGCTTTCAGTCTGTACCGGAAGTGGTCTGGTCAGCTGCGAAGAAGGGTATTAAGATCGTCCTGGTCCTCATCATGATTTTGGCGGTTTTCGTCGCCGGCATAGGCAGCGGCATGCTTTCCGGTTATATTTCAACCACCACGCCACTTGAGATTATTGATCTGCGATCTTCGGAAGGTGCCACTCTTATTTATGACGGTAAAGGGCAGCTGGTGCAGGAACTGACCGGAGCCCAGAATGTAAATCGTGAATATGTATCTATTACCAAAATAAAGCAGAGCTATATTGATGAAGCTTTTATCGCCATAGAAGATGAGCGTTTTATTGAACATAAAGGTATTGACCCTAAACGCATAGCCAATGCCATGGCCGGCATTTTGATCAACGCCGGAAATCCCACACATGGCGCCTCTACGATTACTCAGCAAGTTGTAAAAATGATGTCGGGAGCGGATGAGAGATCTGCCCAGCGCAAAGTACAGGAATGGGAGCGGGCTCTGGATTTGGAACGGCAGCTGTCCAAGGATGAAATTCTGGAGCTTTTTCTCAATATGGTTCCCATGGCCAACAACCTGACAGGTGTGCAGGCTGCTGCCAAGACCTATTTTGGCAAAGATGTTTCTGAGCTCGATCTTGCAGAGAGCGCTTTTTTGGCAGGTATCCCCAACTTGCCCTCTATTTACAATCCCCTGACGGAATATGGACGACGTAATGCCATGCGTCGTATGCGCATTATCCTCGGCAAAATGTATGAGCTGGGAAAGATTGAGACTGATGAATATCATCAAGCTCTGAATCGCGAGCTGATTTTCGTTGCTGATGAAAGAGAAGAAGGCGATAGTGTTACATCATACTTCATTGACGCAGTGGTGGCGCAGGTTATTGAACAACTTATGCTGCAGCGCGGTTATTCCTACAATTTGGCACAAACTGCAGTGTTCCAGCATGGGCTGACGATTGAGACAACCATGGATCAGGAAGTGCAGCGCAAGGCTGAAGCCAGTTTCCAAAAGCAGGAACTTTTCGCCACTAATTATGAAGCCTTACCTGACATTCCGGAGCCGCCTCAGGCTGCGATAACGATTGTGTCAAATGAACCTGCCACCAGAGGCGAAGTTGTTGCCTTAGTCGGCGGCTTTGGTGAGAAAAAAAGCAGCTTCATCTTTAACCGTGCTACCCAGGCCTACCGTCAGCCCGGTTCATCAATCAAACCCATTTTAGTATATGGCCCTGCGCTTGATACCGGCATGATCACCGCGGCATCCATCTTCAATGATGAGCCGAAATTTCTGGACCCGCAGCATCCGGATGTAGAATGGCCGGTCAACGTGACCCGCCAGCATTACGGCCTGGTTACCGCCCGTCAGGCTTTACAGCAGTCCTATAACACGATTGCTGTTGAAATTTATACCGAACTGTTAAGCCCGTCAACCGGTCTGTCATATTTACGCCGTTTAGGCATTGACAGAACTAATGAACAGCAACCATCAGGTGCCCTGGGTGCCTTTGCAGAGGGTGTAACTACCACGGATATGGCAGCGGCTTACGCAGCTCTCGCTAACGAAGGTTTGTATACCGAGCCGGTCCTGTTCAGACGCGTCCTGGATGCTGACGGCAATGTCCTGCTGGAAAATAAACCGCGTTACGACCGTGTTTTCTCCGCCGGGACAGCGACAATAATGACTTCTATTCTGGAAGAAACTTTGATGAATACCAGTTGGATTACGCCCTACGCGCAACTGCCGCTTCAGACAGCAGCAGGCAAGACCGGTACAACCAGTGACCAGATTGACGTCTGGTTCTGCGGTTACACTCCGTATTATACGGCTGCCGTCTGGTATGGCTTTGACAACGCGAACGGCAGACGTACTGAAATTGATGACGCAGATTCACGTAATGCTATCCGTATCTGGCAGGATGTAATGGCGCAGCTGCACGAAGACAAAACACCGCTCGAATTTGAGGAAAAAGGCAATATCACCAGAGTGCGGATCTGTACCGATACGGGTTATCGGGCTGTGGAGAAGTGCCCCCATCAGAGGACTGAAATCTTCGATCTCGATAAATCCAACGTGCCCAGAATCGACTGTCCGGAACATTCCCGGGAAGAGCCGGAAGAAACTGAACCGGAAGAAACTGAGCCGGACCAGCCCGGACCTGATCCCGAGCCCGAGCCTGAACCTGAGCCGGATCCGGAACCCTAAGTCCTGTCTGAGTCTGACAGGTGAATCTGTCGCCAAGCCCGGCACCAAGGAGAGCTTATGTTATTTAGCAATATCACTGTATTTAATTCAGACGGCAACATTATGCCGAAACATTTTGTTCTGGTTGAAGGGGAAAAAATCCGCTATCTGGGCAGGCAGGACCCCCGTAAACTGCCGGAATTTCAAGAGACTGCTGCAGCAGAAGAAATATATGACGGCAGTGATAAAGTCATGATTCCCGGCTTTGTCAATGCGCATTGTCATGTGCCCATGACTTTATTGCGCGGCTACGGCGAAGGTCTGGCTTTACATGACTGGCTGGAGAAAAGAATCTATCCTTTTGAAGATCTGCTGACGGGAGAAGATATGTATTGGGGCAGTTTGCTCGGCATTGCGGAAATGCTGCAAAGCGGAGTGACCTCTTTCAATGATATGTATATGTGTATTGAAAACATCGGCCGTGCTGTTGTGGAGAGCGGCATTAAGGCCAATCTCAGCAGATCTCTGGCCGGAGGTCCCCAGGATAAATTCAAGCTTATGGCTGCTTACCGTGAGACAGAGCGTGCGCTGGAAATGAGTGCGGCTTCTCATGGCCTGCTCTTGATTGATGCAGGCTTACACGCCGAATATTCATCGGTTGCTTCTCTGACAGGTGAATTGCTGGATTATGCAAAAGAACGCAAACTGCGCATGCAGGTTCACTTATCGGAAACTCTGAAAGAACATGAGGAATGCAAGCTTCGTCATCAGGGCAAGACCCCCACTGCATATTTCGCAGATCTGGGTCTTTTTGACGTCCCTACTGTGGCCGCACACGGTGTTTATCTGGAAACTGGCGATTTGGAGATTTTACGCAATTACGATGTGACACTGTGCCATTGCCCTACTTCCAATCTTAAACTGGGCAGCGGCATTGCCCGCCTGCGTGCCTGGAAAGAACACGGAATACGCATCAGCCTTGGAACCGACGGGGCTTCCAGCAATAATAATCTAAACATGCTTGAAGAAATTACCATGGCTTCATACGTGCAAAAAGGTTTGGAGCGCGATCCGCTGTTCCTCTCAACAGCAGAGCTTCTGCAGATGGCCAGCTTCAACGGAGCCCTGTCTCAGGGACGCAGGGATACCGGGAATCTGGCGGCAGGCCTGGCAGCTGATCTGACTATTGTTGATTTCAGTGCTCCTCATATGCAGCCGGTCTATAATCCTGCGGATAATTTATTTACAACTGCTCAGTCTTCAGATATAGCACTTACAATGGTTAATGGAAAAGTCCTCTATCGTGACGGATCCTGGCCCACGCTCGATATTGAGCAGATTATTTGGCAGGCCCGGAGAATCAGGGATGAAAAACTGGAGCTCATTCAAGACAATTCCTGAGTCTTTTTTTCTGAAAAATAGATAAGGGCCCCAGCGGGGCCCTTACCAGAGGAGACGTATGAAGAGGTGTTAGTAGCCTTTAAGCTACGATATTAGAATACTCGTGACATGTGACCTTGAAAGAGTGAAAGTTTGAACAAATGTGAAAAGAACGTGAGAAGGCTTAATTCACACTTTAAAAGAATAAAAAGACTCCGCACCGCCTTGTGGAGCGTCTTTCTGGCTTTGCTCATCCTCCTTTCTGTCACAGGCTGTTCACGATTAGACCTTCCCCGGCCTGAAAATACAAGTCAGCCGTCAACTGCCGGTTCTGAAAGGATTATTGAAGAACTGCCGGCTCTGAATCAGATGCAGCTTCTGGACGAGGAGCAAATCCTTGGCTACACAGCTGCCATCAGCGAAGGCAGCCCTGACTTTGATGTTTTGCGTCCAGGTGGAGCGGCTGATCTCGAACAGTTGCAGTCAGGCGTGCTGGAACGTGTCGTAGACGGTGATACCCTGATTGTGCAGATTAATGGCCAAAGCACACGCCTGCGCCTGATTGGCATTGACGCTCCCGAATCTTTTTCACATCATGACGAAACTTTGCGAACTGTGGAGGGAGAGAATGTATCCCGCATTGTTTCGGCTTTGATTGAACCCGGGATCAGGGTCTGGCTGCAGTTTGATACCGAAGAATTTGATAAGTACGATCGTATGCTGGCCTATGTCTATCTGGATGAACATACCATGTTAAATGAGCTTTTGGCCCGTTTTGGTCTGGTTGAGGTCAAGAGTTACCGACCCAACACCTACTTTCATGCTTATCTGAAAGAACTGGAAGCAGTGGCCAAATCTGAGAATCTTGGTATCTGGCGCAGTGATTCCCGTTTTAATTAAGATAGAAGAGGAGAAGATCCTATGAATAAGAAAACAATATATCTGGCCGGAGGCTGTTTCTGGGGCGTGGAAGGCTATTACCGCCGTCTGGGACAGGGCGTGATAAGTACTGTGGCAGGCTATGCCAATGGAAAAACGGAAGATCCGACCTATCATGACGTCCGGCGTGGTGACACCGGCTTTGCAGAAAGCGTGAAACTGGAATATGATGCTGATCAGCTAAGCCTCAGAGAGATACTGGCACATTTTTTCCGTATTGTTGACCCGAGCACTGCTGATCGTCAGGGCAATGATATCGGCAGTCAATATCGTCCGGGTATTTATTATACAGATGAAGATGATTTTGATGAAATCTGCGATTACATTGATGCCAGACGCAAAGACTATTCCAGGGGGATTGTGATAGAAGTCTACCCCTTGACTAATTTTTACCGGGCAGAAACTTACCATCAGAATTATCTGGACAAGAACCCCGGCGGTTACTGTCATGTAAATTTACAGCTGGCAGCTCTGCCTCTGACAGAAGCAGAGCTGGCTGTACCGGAACTGAAGGAAAGCCGCGCGGCAGGCGGCAAAGTCAACCCGGCAATGTTTGAGAAGCTGGCAGGAGAGTATGCCGGTAAGCAAAAATACCAGCGTCTATCCGACAGGGAGCTGCGGCGCGATTTAACTGATCTGCAGTATAAGGTGACTCAGGATGGTGCAACCGAGCGACCCTTTGACAATGAGTTCAACAATCACAGGGAGAAGGGCATTTACGTGGATATAGCAAGCGGCCAGCCCCTCTTCAGTTCTACGGATAAGTTTGATTCCGGCTGCGGCTGGCCTTCTTTTTCCAAACCGATCAGCAAGGGAATGATTGATTACTATCAGGACCATAGTCTCTTTCGCGAAAGGACCGAGGTCCGCTCCAGCGCCGCGGATTCTCATCTGGGACATGTCTTTGCTGACGGGCCGGAAGAACTTGGCGGCTTGCGCTACTGCATCAACAGTGCCGCCCTGCGCTTCATAGCTCTGGAAGATATGGCAGCTGCCGGCTACGGCGATTTGGTATCCCTGGTGGAATAGTAGTCCAGCAGTGAATGATAAGTGAGATAAAGTTTATATTCCAGCGAATTTTTTCTATGCAGCGGGAGAGGGTAAGCCTCTCCCTTTTCTTTTATCTCTCTTAAAATAGACAGTACGCGTTCCCAGCCGGCATAGTATTCTGAAGGAATAACACAGATAGAAAGGTCAACAGTGGCATAAAAGGGTCTGCCGTTCAGTGCTCGTGTAATTTCCCCGGTCACATCTTTGATATCTACGAATCTATGCTCTTCCCAGTCAGGCAGGATGATTGCTTCCTGGTCCAGGATCAATTGACGGCACAAATCATGCAGTGGATTTCCTGCATCCAGATACAGCTGTTCTCCTATCAGGACAGGCAGCCGGTAGATCATATTCCGGATACGCCGACGCTGGCCGTACTCACGAATCAGCTGTTCACTGAGCAACTTGCTGCGCCCATAGGCCGAGTCATCATAGTCAGAGGAAGCATAAATAAAAGGCAGCACATCAGTGCTTTCCTCCATCAGGGCGATGAGTTGTCCGGTGTAGCCGGCATTATCAGCAATAAGCTGTTCTTCTGATCCGCTTCTTGAATCATAGAGATGCAGCAGAAGTTTGGCATCGGACAGCTCGCTGAGGATCTCTGCTTTACCCAGATCACGCTTCAGTTCAACCCAGCTGAAGGCATCGCGCAGTGTCCGCTCCTTTAAGAGCATTTGTCCGATATAGGAATCAGCCCCCGTTATCAGCACCTTGTCTTTTGGCATACTTGCCCCCGCTCTAAAAAACTTCTTATCTGCCCTAGTTTATGCGATCTGCTGAAAAAAGGACAGGAACTTGTTACCCCTTCTCCATGCTCTGGTGCTAAGTGTTAAAATATTGGACAGTGAAGTTAATCTTGAGCAGAAATAAGGGATTTGATGAATAGAATTACCAATAGAAACAAGAAGCAGACTACAAGAACAGTCTTAGCCGGAATTACATTAGCTGCCCTGCTGATTGCCTTAGTCGGCATGGTCAGTGCCTGCAGCAAAAGTCCGGAGGACAGTTCTGCCGCGGATCTGAAAATCGTGACGACAATGTTTGTTTCCTATGATTTTGCCCGCAGTATTGCGGGAGATCAGGCTGAGGTGAGGATGCTGATGCCGGCCGGCGCTGATGTTCATGCCTACGAGCCGTCACCACAGGATATCATCTTGCTTAATGAAGCAGATTTATTTATTTACAATGGAGGCAGTTCCGAGGCCTGGGTCGACCGGCTATTGGGATCAGAGGAGATAAATCCTGACAATACTCTGCGCATGATGGATTATGTGGATCTGCGTGAAGAAGTTACCAGCGGTATCATTCAAGTGGCGGATGACCATGATCACGATCATGCGGGCACTGAGGGCCACGGACCTGTGGATGAACATATCTGGACTTCACCTCTGAACGCAATCGCCATGTCTGCCGCGATCGAGAATAAGCTGGTAGAAATGGATGCTGTCAACAAGGAGAGCTATGAGGAGAATTTCAGTAAGCTGGAAGCAGGTCTCAAAGAACTCCATGAGAGGTTTTTATCAATTGTGGCAGCCGGGGCGCGGGATTATATCGTGGTGGCAGACCGTTTCCCGCTGATCTATTTTACAGCTGAGTATGGGCTGAAATATTATGCTGCCTACGAAGCCTGCGCTGCCGAGTCGGAGCCGGCACCAAAGACAGTAACAGCACTGATTGATCTGGTACGCGAAAACAATGTACCTTATATCTTTACCATAGAGTTTTCTAATGAAAGACTGGCAAATCAGATAGCAGCAGAAAGTGGAGCTGAGAAGTTGCTCTTTCATACTGTTCACAATGTAACTCAGGCAGAGATTGACCGGGGTGTGTCCTACCTTGGACTGATGCAGCAGAATGCTGATAATTTAGAAAAGGCCTTAGGCAGATGAATGCGAAAACACCCGGTCCGGTTTTGATAGAGCTTAACGACACAGCTTTTGCCTATGATGGCAGGCCGGTCACTCCCAGCATGAGTTTTTCCATCAGAAAAGGCGAGTATGTTTCTATTCTGGGCGAGAATGGTTCGGGGAAAACTACTCTGCTCAAAGGATTGCTGCAGATGAAAGAACCCTACCAGGGTAAAATTATTTTCGCTGAGGAGATGGAACAACGGAACATCGGCTATTTGCCTCAGCAGTCCGGCTTGCAGAAAGATTTTCCGGCTTCCGTCACAGAGATTGTCAGCAGCGGACGTTTAAACAGACATAAAATGTTTGCCTTCTATACTCGCGAGGACCGTCAGGCAGTACAGGAAACCTTGCGGCGTCTTGATATAGAAGATCTGGCAGCAAGCTCTTTCCGTAATTTGTCGGGAGGTCAGCAACAGCGCGTTCTCCTGGGCAGAGCTCTGCTGGCATCGGATGGCATCTTACTTCTGGACGAACCCACTGCCGGACTCGATCCTATCGCTTCGCACGATTTTTATGATCTGATTCGCAGTCTGAACCGCGAAGGCGAAACTATCATTATGGTTTCCCATGATATTCACTGCGTCATGCATGATGCGACGCATACCTTGCATCTGGGCAAGGACTATTATTTTTACGGACCGAAAGCAGAGTATTTGGATAGTGTCATGGCAGCCAGCTTTCTGCATAGGGCGGAGGATAAGTAAATGCTTTTTGAATTCTTATCCTACGCTTTTTTACGGCGGGCCTTGCTTTCCGGCTTGCTGATATCCATCAGCGCTGCTCTTGTGGGCAGCAGTCTGGTGCTTAAACGTTATGCTATGATCGGCGACGGTCTCTCGCATGTGGGTTTTGCAGCCTTAGCCATAGCCATGATTTTTTCCTGGTCTCCCTTGGTCGTAGCTCTGCCGATAGTAATACTGGCGGCTTTTCTTTTGCTGCGTATCAGCGAAAACAATCCCCTGCGCGGTGACGCTGCGGTGGCGATGATTTCATCTGCTGCCATGGCCATCAGCATTCTGCTTATCTCTGTAACCAAGGGAATGAATACAGACGTGTTCAGCTTCATGTTCGGCAGCATTCTTTCACTGTCTGATTCCGATATGATTCTTAGTCTGGTTCTCTCAGTAACTGTGGTGCTCTTTTACCTTATTTCTTATAACAAAATTTTCGCGGTAACCTTTGATGAGGCCTTTGCGGAAGCCAGCGGCATATCCAGTAATTTCTGGAATTCCGTTCTGGCGGTTCTGGCTGCTGTCACCATTGTTTTGGGTATGCGTATGATGGGAGCCCTGCTCATCTCCAGCCTGATCATCTTTCCGCCCATTACGGCTATGCGCCTTTTCGGCAATTTTAAACAAGTGAGCATCGTCTCTGTGCTGGTATCGGTCGCAGCCTTTCTGATCGGAATTTTTGCTTCCTATGCTTTGAATCTTCCCACGGGCCCTGCTATTGTGATTGCTAATATTTTGTTTTTTATCTTCTTTTCTTTTTTGCGTCACCTGCGCCGCAGAAAGCGAGTCACTGCCGGAGGACAGGAATGAGAGTATTGCATTGTTTGGCCCAGCTGCCGACGCGCACGGGCAGTGGTGTATACTTCCACAATCTTATTAATGAAATTGAAAAGCAGACTGACTGGCAGCAGGCGGCCCTATATGCTCTTCCTGCCAGCCGCAATTTTGCTGACCAAACCACTGCGGAGCTGGCAGCCCTATGCCGGCAGGATGAAACAGCGGAATGGATAGCTTGTGACAGCCATTATCCCGTGTTTTTTGAAACCGAAAGCTTGCCCTTCCCTATTGTTGGTATGAGCGATGAAATGCCCTACCCCTCAACCCGCTACTGCCGGATGGACCAGGAGATGGTCACTTGCTGGGAGCGAGCTTTTTATCAGGAATTAATCAGGATCAAAGAAGAATATAAGCCGGATGTCATTATTTCACACCATCTCTGGATTCTCAGTGCCATGGTGCTGGAGCTTTTCCCCGATATTCCGGTCATCGGAATATCTCATGGTACGGATATTCGTCAGGCCCGGCAAAACCCGGACATAGCCAGGAGATCGGTGGGCAGTTTACGCGGTCTGAGTAAGGTTCTTGCGCTTTCCCGCTCACATCTGACGGATCTGGTGGAGTGTTTTGATCTCTTGCCGGAACAGATAATAGTAACCGGAGGAGCTTTTGATCATAACATATTTTTTCCGGTTATCCAGCGGCCGGGTACCTATAATGATAACTTTGTCAGCTTCCTTTATGCGGGAAAAATGTCACATGCAAAAGGTGTTTTTGAGCTGGTGACCGCTTTTACGGACCTATATAAAAGAAACCCGGCAATTCGTCTGGACTTAGTAGGCAGTGCGGATGCAGAACTTAAAGCGCTTTTAAACTCCGGAGATATCCCGGCATCTGCGATTCGCCTTTTTGATGTTGAGACACAGGCTGAGCTGGCAAAACACTTACGCCATAGCGATGTTTTTGTGCTGGCCAGCTATTATGAAGGGCTGGGTCTGATTGCCATCGAAGCGCTGGCTTCAGGGGTAGCTCTGGTCAGCAATAAGCTGCCGGCCCTGTCACAACAGCTAAAACCCTATGTCGGGGATACTGATCTGATCAGCTGGGTTGAAATGCCTCGTTTGCGTAATCTGGATGAGCCTTTCCCGGAAGATATCCCGGCATACCTGTCACGTTTATCAGCAGCCATGGAAGAACAGGCTTACCGTACTCTGCGCGCTAACGGAGAGAGGGTAAGCCTGTCACAATCTGTTCAGGTTTTTTCCTGGGAAAGTCTGGCCGGCAAACTTGTACAAATAGTAAGAGATCTGAGCTGAGCCCGCTGCCTCTATTGATTGGCTTCTGTTGTATCTTTTTCGGCCTTGAGACGCTTTATGATCGAGCGGGCTACATGCAAGCCGCTGGCTCCTGCCTGCGACAGTCCACGGGTTATGCCGGCGCCGTCGCCGATCGCGAAAAAGCGCGGCATGGATGTTTCGAATTCTTTTGTCAGTTGCAGGCGCGCGCTGTAGAATTTTACTTCAACTCCATATAAAAGTGTGTCGGTATTCGCAGTGCCCGGCGCCAGCTTGTCCAAAGCATCGAGCATTTCAATAATATTATCCAGATGACGCTTGGGCAGGACCAGACTGAGGTCTCCGGGTGTCGCATCCAGAGTCGGCTTAACGAAGCTCTTGGACATGCGGTGGGCGTTGGTACGCTGACCATTGCGCAGATCTCCCAAACGCTGGACGAGGACACCGCCGCCTAACATGTTGGACAAAGAGGCGATGTGCTTGCCGTAGCGGTAAGGCTCGTTAAAGGGATCGGTGAAACGATTGCTGACCAGCAGGGCGAAGTTGGTGTTTTCGCTGCGCAGGCTGGGGTCGTCATAGCTGTGACCGTTTACGGTAATAATTCCGTCAGTGTTTTCCGTCACAACGTAGCCGTATGGATTCATACAGAAAGTGCGCACAACGTCACTGTACTGGCGTGTCTGATACTTGAGCTTAGCTTCATATAAAACATCGGTGATATCTTTAAAAACCAGGGCCGGTAATTCTACCCGGACACCCAGATCGACCTGATTATTGATTAAAGGCAAGCCGAGTGAACGGCAGATATCGCTGAACCATTCGGCACCGGCGCGGCCGGGAGCGGCGATCAGATATTTGCAGGTGATATCGCCCTTATCGGTTTCCAACACATACTGGTCGGGGACCAGCTCGTCATTCGCCCTGACAGCTTTGCCGGCATGCTCGGGACGGATATTCTCAACCTTGGTATTGCAACGCAGGTCGACATGCTCGTTGAGCCAATTGTAGTGGGCTATCAGCATGTCCTTGGTTTTTTCCGTGCCCAGATGTTTGCAGCGTGCGTCCAGCAGGTGAATATCGTGTGCTAATGCTTTGTGTCGGATTTGCTCCGCTTCTGCCGAAAAAGTGGTGTAAACGGCATCAGTTGCACCAAATTTCTGATTGACCTTATCCACGTCATCAATCAGCCCCATCACAGTGTCATGATCGAGATAGTCAGTCAGCCAGCCGCCAAATTCAGTAGTGAAATTGAATTTTCCGTCGGAAAAAGCTCCCGCTCCGCCAAAACCGCGCATAATGGCGCAGGGAACACAGCCAATGCACTGCTTTGTCTTTTTTTCAACAATAGGACAGGAACGAGCAGCAATAGCTCTTCCCTGTTCCAGCACAACTATATCTAAGTCAGGGCACTGCATGCTCAGCTCATGAGCAGCGAAAATACCAGCCAAACCTGCACCAATGATGGCAACATCTTTTTTATCCATGATTTCCTCCTGTGAAAAAGCTCTCATCCCAAGCAACACCAGCCATTATACTTGAAAGCAGAGAAAAATAAAGAGTAAGAGGGGATACCTGCAATATTACTTGCTAGTCACCTCTTAGCTTATCGGGATAAATCGACTCTAAATAGCCGAAGCCGGGGCTGATGAATTTACTTTGCGGGGATGCTTCCTGCTCCCGCAGCAGCTCGGTTGTCTGACTTTCCAGGCTATCAATGTAATGAACGATTACAGCTGCGACAGTGGTAGGTCTGTCGCCATATTCCCCGTGATGACCAGCGATAACAGCCTGCACCTGGCGGTAGAACTCTTCACTGTAGCTTTCAAATATGCGCTCACGGTATTTAACTAAAAACTCAATTCCGCGCACCCGGTGGTTGGCATACCAGTGTTCGGACATCGACAGGGCATCGTATTCGAAGACCTTGCCGATGTCATGGGCGACTATGGAAAAAGTCATCAGATCGATCGCAGGCAGAAGCTCCTGATTGTTATCAAGCAAAGCCAGCAGAATGCGCAGCATCTTGCTGCTGTGGTTCCACAGCCCGCCGATCTGGTTGTCATGGTGTTTGACGGCAGCACCTTCTGTAAAAAAGCGGCCATCCAGTTCAGGATCATTCAGAACATCGTTGATCAGCTGAACACATACATCTGAGAGACCGCGTTCCTGCAATTGTCCTAAGATATCAGTCCAATTTTCTTCAAGCTCGCCGCTCGGTATGCGATCCTGAAAATCCTCCTCCGTCACTGCGTCGCCCACGTATAAATCAAGGGATCGGATATTAATATAATTTAAACTTTTGTATTCCTGACCAATAGTTTTCGCCAGATAGATTCCCTTGCCGTGCTCCTTCAGAATTTCCAGAACATCATCTTCCCAGGAGCGGAACTGCACGATGTGGCCTTTGCACATCAGATCACCGAGTACATAATCTTTGCGTCCGGGCCGAATTTGTGGTTCGGAATTCACATAGATCAGACCGGCAGCGCTGACTCCGTTATTGATAGCTTCTTTTAAGTTGATAATTTGCACTATTTTTCCTCATTGCCTGGTGAGCACGACTGCTTGTGTAAAAGCAGCGCTCAGTTGTGTTTATATTATTTTCAATTCTAGCGTATAAAGATCAGGCTTGCCAAAAATTTTAACAGTTTTAAGACTTAATGATAGGATATTGAGTATAAGAATCTTTTAAGAAAGGACAGAAATATGAATTGTTTAGAGGCAATTAGAAAACGCAGCAGCTGCCGGGATTTTTCGGATAAAAAAGTCTTGCCGGAAGACGCGGAAAAGTTGTTGGAGGCAGGACTGGCATCGCCTACCGCAATTAATGCTCAATCGCTGCGTTTTTCGCTGATTACAGATGAAGCTCTGATTCAGCAGATTTCCGATCGTACTTATGCCCGTCTGGATGCAGGCAGATTGCAAAGTATGAAAGACCGCCAGGCTAAGAATCTCTTTTATGGAGCTCCTCTGGTCCTGATTATATCTTCAGTGCCGTCAAATTATGCAGCGATCGATGCAGGTATAGCAACGCAATCAATTTGCCTGGCTGCAGAGCAGCTGGGTCTTTCCTCCTGCATTATCGGTATGAGCCGTCGCTCTTTTGAAGAAGACAACCCTCAGCATATGCGCCAGATATTGCAGATGGAAGAAGCTGAGCGTTATCTTATTTCGATCGCTATCGGCTATGCACAAAGCAGAAAAGAACCACACGAATTGTCGTGGGACCACGTGCGCAGATTTTAATGGTTTTGCAATTGCCCATTCAAATCTGAGCTGAAATACAGGTCGCTGGCGACTCCACCGCTCTCAAGGGCAATGCCCAGAGGGATAAATAAGCTGTTCTCAATCAAAAAAGCATTGAGATTCTGCAGATAAGGGGTAATTGAGTTGAATGCCAGAGCTTCAGTTCTGCACAGCTCAATTAAGTCCCGCCCGCTTTCAGCTGCGAAATCGTGACTGTCTTCCAGTAAGCTGCCGGCTTCCAGTCCGGACCAGAGCTGAATGCGGGTAAGCAGCTGGGGGATACTTTCATCCGCTTGTGACTCCATATAAATCAAATCATAATCATGGTTTTGCAGACGAGCCTGCCAATCTTCAATGGATAATTCTCGGGCGGTTACGGCTAGTCCGCGGTCTCTGGCGCTTTCAGCCATTTGGCGGCAGACAGCGGAGAGCTCGTCCGAGATGGCGGGATAATAAAAATCAAGTTCGACCAATTTGCCAGTTCCATCTACGAATAAAGCTGATTGAGGATCCCTGCTCCAGCCTAATTCATCTAAATAGCTGTTAAGCAACTGTGAGGATGTGCCGGGCAAGAGCCCGGCATCTGTTTTGATCAGGTCTTGCGGCAGAATAGAGGGCAGGGTGAGCTGATCCCACGCAGGCAGACTAGTGATGCCGGCAACACCGGGATACAGGCTTTGCTGTGTATCACTGAGGCTAAGCATAATGCTTTGAATGAATTTCCGGGACTCAAGCTTCTGCAGCTGATCTGATGCCGGGTTAAGAGCTATACCCATCCGTTTTTCCTGTACAGGCAGGGGGAAGAAACTCTCAGCGGAATCCCCCTCCCAAAAAGACATATCAGCAAATAAACTTAGAGTATCTGACATAACATCCAGCGGATGCGAATCACTCCGTCTTAAAAATACATCCAGGTCGCTGTGAGCTAAGGCAGCTAAAGCCAGCTCATCTCTTTGGTATTTGTAGTAGATAAGATACTGTGGGTAGTTATCGTAATAAGAGGAATCAGGCTCTTGCGTATACTTCTCCAAAATCACGACAAAATCATCCTGGCGCAGGAGACGGTAGGGACCACTCCCAACTGTCGGGAGCGGAGAGATCTCCTGTAGGCTGCTTAAGTTGCTGACAGCAGGTAAAACTGCATCCCAGAGCTGGAAGGGAAGGATGGGTATTTTCTCCATACAGTCAAATAGTTGGAGAACCGCATCCTTATCTTCTGACAAGCTGATGTTGACAGTAAAGTTGTCGTCCATTGCGTAAGAGTCCACAGCTTCATCCAGGATCTTGCCCAGCTCGTGACCTGTCTTCTGGTAAAGCTCGAAAGTTTGCAGGACATCACTGGCCAGTAAGTTAAAGCCGTTGTGAAAAGACAGTTCACTCCTGATATGGAGGACTACTTGCCGGCCGGACAGGCTGATACTATCAAGAATACCCGATTCATACCTGCCTTCGTCTTTGTTATAACGCAAAAGTTTTTCATAAATGAAATCATAAGGTTCGAAGACATTAGCTTCCTCTTCCCTCTGAAAAGGATTCAGTGTTAAATCCTCAAGCCGGGCATAGGCCAGAGAAAAGCGCTCTGCACGTTCTCCGGGCAAACCGACATAAAAACTCGGCTCGACGGTATCGCCGTCCGGAGGAGAGCTGTCGCTGCTGCCCTTGCTGCCGGGAATGCTTTCCACCTCAGTTGGGCTTTCACCGTTAGACGGGGAAGACTTACTGCAAGCGGCCAATGTAGTAAAAGCAAAGCTTAGCAGCAGAAGGAAACATGTGACTCTGACGAACAGCAAGCTTCTTCTGCGATATTGACGTTTTCTCTTTAGTTTACACATCATCTGCTTTATTTTATCATGTTCCACGGTAGAATTGACACTAGACGCAGGGCAAGCTGATGTGAGCAATCTGTATAATAACAGCCAGAGCGCTGTAATTTGTTTTTAGCGGAAAGAGATGCATGCAGAATCTGAAATCCACAGTAGTCAATATTCTTAGAATTCTGGGCAAAATTGTTAAGGCAATAGTGATCACTATTCTGGTGCTCATCCTTTTAGCTGTTTTGACCATATTTGCGGTAGACCGCTGGGTTGCCTGGCGGGGCGGCAGAGCAATTGTAAAAGTGGAAGCAACAGAGCCGCCCTATGATGCCATCATCGTTTTAGGAGCTCAGGTCCTCAACAACTATTACCCCAGCGATATGCTGCGCGACCGGCTTGATGGGGCTGTTGAGCTCTATCGGGCAGGCCTTTCCGACCGTATCCTTGTGACCGGTGATCACAGGGAAGACAATTACAATGAAGTAGGCGTCATGGGTCGTTATTTGCTGGAACAGGGCATCCCCGAGGAAGCAATTTTCATGGACCACTATGGTCTGGATACCTATGATTCCATCTACCGTTCCCATCATGTTTTCGAGATCAACAAAGCAATCGTGGTCACACAGACTTTCCATCTCCAGCGCGCTCTTTACATTGCCCGCGCCCTTGATCTGGACTATCAGGGTTATGCGACAGACACGCGTACTTACCGCACCAGCCTCTATAGTTTCCTGCGTGAGTACGGGGCCAGGCTGAAAGCGGTCTATGAAGTGATCAGTGATGCACTTCCCGGCAGAATGGATCCGCCCATGCCCATCAGCGGCGACGGCAGAGACAGCTGGCAGCCATGGGGTGAACCCTGGACCGGCTAAGAAACTTATATTGAAAGTTCATGACAAAGAGTTAAAAATATTCACTATGTGCTAAGATTGCCTTATGTTTAAATTGACTTTTTGTGAACAGATACTGATTCCTGTACTTTTATCTTAAGGAGAAAGAAATAAATGAAAAAAAAGCTTCTAGTGCTTGTTTTATCCTTGTCTTTACTGCTAAGTGTTTTTAGCGCCTGTGCCAACGATCCGGCAGACTATCCTGCTTCTAACACAGAGGAAACTAAAACAACACAAGCACAGACTACCGATCCCCAGTCATCAGAGACCGGAGGCAGTGAACACACGACAGATCCGACCGGGACCGACCCGGAGACTACAACTACCACGACAACAGAGAATAGGATTGAAAATCCGCAGGATGTCGAGGGAGAGCCCAGCTTCAATCAGGGTATCATGATCATGAACGACCGCATCATGGAACTCTTCGGCTTAAATGAGACGGGGATCGCCAACTATTCGGCCAGAATTAACAGGCTGCGTGATAATTTACCCGCCTCAGTAACCTTGTACAGCATGGTTGTTCCTACCTCCAGTGAATTTTACACTCCGGCAGATTATCATACCGGCAGCCACTCACAGCGTACCGCCATCCAGATGATCTATGACGGACTGAAGGATGATGTTATATCGATTGACGTCTATGATGAAATTCTTCAGCACTATGAAGAGTACGTGTATTTCAAGACAGACCATCACTGGACCGGTCTGGGTGCTTACTATGGTTATGTCGCGTTTTGTAAGGGCTCCGGTCAGGAGGCCCTGCCTTTGAGCGAGTACGAAGAGTATGATCTCGGCCCATTTTACGGTTATCTCTACTCCTATGGTGAAGGAAAGGCAGCCGTACAAGCTGATAACGTAACTGTCTATCGGCCGAAAGATTACGATGCAACAGCCTGGGTCTATCCGGACTCAGTCAAGTCAGGTGGTTACCAGATGCACCTATTTGCCACAACCTGGAACCCTGAAAGCAATGAGAAATATATGGCCTTCTCCGGTGGCGATGCTCCCCTGATGCAGATTAGCAGCGGTCTTAAGAACGGCAAGAAGATTCTTGTGATCAAAGATTCTTACGCCAAGGCTTTCCTGCCCCACCTGGCTAACAATTACGAGTATGTTTACGAGATTGATCCGCGGCACTTTGAGGGCAGTGTTCCCCAGTTTGTAGCCTCTGAAGGTATACAGGAGGTGCTGGTCGTGAACTATTCTCTGGCTACTGCCAATCCCAGCTGGACAGCCGGTTACGATGTTATTATTGAGCCCTAGCAACAAATAGCTGCTCTGCAGCTGTGGAGTTAAGCAGTTGTTAACAGGAGAGAGCTCCACTGCGGTGGGGCTCTTTTTATCTTGCAGTTAAATTTATATCTACTAATTAAAAATCGAGAAGTTTTGCAAGTGCAAGGATTGCTGGCAGGATTAATGATAAGCTAGTTAGCTGTTGTGCTGGATTCCCAGATCAGTTCCTGATTGCAGTAGACGCAACGCCTCAGGGTATAAACCGGAACATAGCTGACAAGTTTTTTACAATTGGGGCAAAGATACGCGTCTGACTTAGTCTCCTGGACGGTATTTTTGCGTAAGGCTCCATATTTCATTCGGCGCCTGGTTGTAGTGGTTTTTATCAGATTCATTAGTATCAGCCTCCGGCTACATTATACCATAAGCTTTGGAGAGGCTCAGCTGGTGCGCTTTGACGGTTCAGGCGCCTGCATTTAACTTCCGAGCCTTTCTTGCTGTTCTGCCGGTTCTGCTGCCGGCTGACTTTATAAAAATCTGAAAATCATTAAAAAAGCCTGCCGTTTTCAGAATACGGCAGGCTGGGGCAGGACTCTTTCAGCAAGTACTTATCTGCGGATTGCAATACATTCGATCTCAACTTTGCCGTTTTTTGGCAGAGTTTTGACCGCGAAAGCCGCCCGTGCAGGGTAAGGACTGGGGAAATAATCTCCGTAGAGCTCGTTAACCAAAGCGAAGTCGCCCATATCAGCCAGTAAAACGGTTGCTTTCACAACATCAGCTGCAGACGAGCCGGCTTCAGTCAGAATTGCGTCGAGATTTTTCAGAGCAAGCCTGGCCTGTTCTTCGACTGAGTCAGGCATTTCACCGCTTACCGGGTCAATTCCCAGCTGCCCGGATACAAAAATGAGATTGTCAGCTCTTACTGCCTGTGAATATGGGCCGATAGCTGCCGGAGCAGCATCTGTTTTAATAATTTCGCGTTCCATTAGTACGCCTCCTTGATAAATATACTTGATGGTTTTTAGTTTAACACAGCTGGATCAGGAACTTTCTTCCATCTGCCGGGAGTTTAG
Source organism: Mageeibacillus sp. UBA5439 (assembly GCA_002427505.1). Taxonomy (GTDB): domain Bacteria; phylum Bacillota; class Clostridia; order Saccharofermentanales; family DTU023; genus DTU032. The sequence goes on along the minus strand of DIRJ01000012.1, from coordinate 53,055 downwards.
GTCTAAAGCTTAAACAGGGCCTCTCGGACGATCTCACCCACTGTCGGGTGGGGAAAGATAATCTTCTTCATTTCGTCCAGCGTCATTTCCTCTTCGATCATGACGCCACAGGCCACGATGATTTCGGAAGCGTATTGGCTCATCAGATGCACGCCGGCCAGGGTGTTTTTCTCCGCATCGAGAATCATTCTGCAAATTCCGCTGCCTCGCTCAGTTTCGGCCACATAGCGTCCGGAAAAAGCCATTGGCAATTCCACGACCTTGACTGCGCGGTTCAGGGCCAGCATCTCCTGCTCGGTCTTGCCAACCCAGGCTACTTCCGGATCAGTGTAGATAACAGAGGGAATGGCTGCAGTGCTCATCCGGTCTTCTATATTCAGAATATTGTTAACAGCGACTTCACCTTCGCGGTAAGCAACGTGGGCCAGCATGGCACCGCCCACAACATCACCAACTGCATAAACTCCGGGAACGGAAGTCTGGCACTTATCATTGACGACAATAGCACCGCGCTCTACTGCAATATCCAGCTTTTCCAGTCCAAAGCCCCTGGTAACCGGTCTGCGCCCGGTGGACAGCAGAATCTTATCACCTGTGACCATCTGCCTTTCACCATCTTGCTCGAAGCAGACATCATTGCCGGAGACAGACATGACTCTGGCATTAAGATAGAATTTCATGCCTTGCTTTTCATAGACTTCCTGTAAACGCTTACCGATTTCAGGATCGACATTGCCGGCTATATGATCCAGCATTTCGACGACACTTACCTGGCTGCCGACTGCGTGATAATAGCAGGCCATCTCCAGACCGATGACACCACCGCCGATTACGACGAGCCTTTCCGGTACTTCCTCCAACTCCAGAATTTCACGGTTGGTAATTACTGTTGCAGGAAAATGTTCTTTGACTCCTTCAATCGGAGGCAGAATGGCTTCAGATCCGGTGGCGATAATCAGATGTTTGCCGGTATAGGATGTGCCTTCAGCAATAACTGTAAAGGAGCCGTCATTGTTGGCTGACTCAATTTCAGCAGAAGCCGAAACAAGCTCAACATTAGAGCTTTTCATGGCCTGTCCAACACCGGCGACCAGTTTCCTGACAACCCTCCTCTTGCGTTTGACAACCTTCAAATGGTCAAAAGAGACATTTTCAGCTGTCACACCGAAGGCGCTGCTGTCTTTGGCATGGCTGTATAGTTTGGAAGAGTTTAAGAGTGCTTTGGAGGGGATACAGCCTTCATTCAGGCAGACACCGCCGAGAGAGTTTTTTTCGAATAAAACGACTTTGAGACCCGCCTGTCCGGCCCGTTCAGCTGCGATGTAACCGCCGGGGCCTCCACCTATGATCAATACGTCATACATTTGTTTTGCTCCTTTACGCTAGTTCACGTCTCCGCAGTGCTGCAGAGACGTGAACTAAATATTCTTATCCTATATTCTAGCGTATTAGAGAGAATGAATCACGATTAGCGATCTTCGCGGAAATAATTCAGGCCTGTACCGGCAGGAATATTGTGCTCCTTGCTTTGTCTCATGCTGGTGAAAATCAGAACCAGAGTAGTTACCACGTATGGCAGTGATATATAAATTTGTGTAGGCAGACCTTTGATCGGGTAGTACATATACATAACGTCAAGTCCACCGAAGATGATCGCACAATAGATAGCGCGCAAAGGACTCCAGGTGGCGAAGATGACCAGGGCAATTGCCAGCCAGCCATAACCGGATACACAGTCAGTCGTCCAAATACCATTCTGTCCGACCATAGCCATATACATGCCGGCTAAGCCGCCAAGACCGCCGCCTATCAGTGTCGCACCGTAACGATAACGTGCTACGCTGATACCGGCAGTGTCCGCGGTGGCAGGATCTTCGCCAACAGCTCGCAGCATCAGGCCTTTTCTGGTTCTGTTCAAAAACCAACCCATGATGAGGGCGAAAATTACAGACACATAAACCATCCAGTTGTAGCTGAACAGGAGCGGCCCGATGACAGGAATTTCTGTCAGTTTAGCAAATGGTGCATAAGTGAAAATACCGGTTGTCTGTTTGGATACTGCTACGTAACCACCGGCCTGATTGCCCATATGCTCACCAAAATACTTAGCGAAACCTGTACCGAAAATAGTAAGAGTAAGACCGGTGACGTTTTGGTTGGCACGTAAGGTGATTGTCAATACAGAGTAAATCAAAGCGCCCAGCAGGCCCATAAGGAAAGCGATTAAAAAACAGGCAATGGCAGCAAGTGCGCCTCCGCCAAAGGCTTTTTCAAAATACCAGGCGGCACCCAGACCGCCGATGGCTCCCATATACATGATGCCTTCAACACCCAGGTTCAGATTGCCTGATTTTTGAGTAAGAATCTCACCGTTGGTCGCTAACAAAAGTGGTGTACCGGAACGTACTGCGGCGTTTATCAGATTAATTAGAGTTGTCATTACTTATGCCTCCTCCGACTTTGAATGGCCACGGAAAACCAACTTGTACTCAATAAAGAAATCCGTTGCCAGCATGAAGAAAAGAATCAGACCGGTAAGCAGATCTGCCGCTGAAGCAGGAATGAGCATGGTTGACTGAATTGCCAGGGACCCTCTTTTCAATACTGCGATAAACATTGCAACAATAATCATGGCAAAGGGATTCAGCTTAGCTAACCAGGCTATGGTTATGGCGGTAAAGCCGACTCCACCAGAGGTATCCTGGGTCAAAGTCCCATCAGCACCGGCCACCTGCATAAAACCGACAAAGCCACACAGAGCACCCGACAGGGCAATGGTGCGGACTTGAATTTTGTTGGTATTCATTCCGGCATAACGGGCAGTGTTGATCGAGTCACCGACTACCGAAATTTCATATCCCTGCTTGGTTTTGTGCATATAAAGATAAACCAGAAGGGCCAGGAGCAAAGAAAAAATCCAGCCGATATGAATGCCGAAGACACTTGGCAAAACAGCTCGGTCACTGATGTCTTTAACAATCGGGAAATTAGATCCCTCAGGTTTCCAGGCACTTTGATGCTGCAGAAGTGAAATAAGATTGATAGCAATATAGTTGAGCATCAGAGTGAACAAGGTTTCGTTTGTGCCCCATTTTGCCTTAAAAAAGCCTGGAACAGCTGCAAAAATACCACCGCCGATGAGGGCTGCGATTGCCATCAGTATCAAAAGGGGAGTACCGGATAGTCCGGTGTAAATGACCATAGAGGTTGCGGCAATTCCGCCCATAAGTATCTGGCCTTCTCCGCCGATATTCCAAAACTTCATTCTAAAAGCCAGACCGACCGCGAGGCCCGTTACCAGCAGGGGAACCCAGATAACGATTGTCTGCTTAAAAGTGGTTGCAGTACCAAAAGAACCGGTCAGGATTGTCTTGTAGGCCAGAAGCGGGCTCTTACCTATGGCAAGGAAGAGCAGGGCCCCGGTAAGCAATGCCAGAATCAGGCATATTGCAATGACAAGTGCCTTGTAGGCAAGTGAAGCACCCTCGCGCTTAGTAATTCGCACTAATGGTTCTTTTGACTGAAAGTCACAAGCCGGTCCCACATCTCCCGCGCCTGCAGTACCGGAGCCGGCCTGATCAGGCGAATAAAAGTTCTTCTTTAAATCTTTCATGCGGATATCTCCCCCTTATCAGTACCCAACATCATCAGACCAACTTCATTCTTATCAGTTTCGCGCGGGTCGACAATGCCGGTGACCTTGCCGTTGTTCATGACTAAGAGACGGTCAGAAATCTGCATCAGTACATCGAGGTCTTCTCCAATGTAGATAACTGCTACGCCTTTCAACTTTTGCTCATTGAGCAGGTCATAGATGGTATGGGATGAGTTGATATCAAGTCCTCTGACCGGGTAGGCAGTAATCAGCAGACGCGGCTGGGAGTGAATTTCACGGCCCACCAGAACTTTTTGCACATTACCGCCCGAAAGACGTCTGACAGGGGTATAGACATTTGGAGTTACGATCGACAGATCTTTTACCATTTGCTCCGATACCTTTTTTGGAGTATCCCGATCAACCAGCGGACCTTTTGAATCCTTGTAACTTTTCAACATTACGTTATCGACTATGTCGAGAGAAGGAGCCAGACCCATGCCGAACCGGTCTTCAGGCACAAAAGCCATCGATACTCCACAATCAGCAATATCATTTGGCTTCTTGCCTACCAGTTCCTCTCTGACGGGAGTGCCTGTAGCCATACATTCATACAGTATGGAGCCACTCTCTACCGGGTATAGACCGGCAATGGCTTCACATAATTCGCGTTGTCCGCTGCCTGAAATACCTGCGATACCCAGAATTTCTCCGGAGTAAGCCGAAAAACTCACATTATCCAGAGATTTACGCTGGCCGTCTGCAGTAAGAGTGGTCAGCTGCTCAATTTTGAGAATTTCCTTTTTATCTTCTTCCGGGAAGTATGGCCGGTCAATATCAAGCGTAACAGAGTGACCGACCATCATGTCTGTTAACGATTGCACACTTGCATCTTTGGTCTCCAGAGTGTCGATGTATTCTCCGCGGCGCAAGACGGTAACCCGGTCAGAGACATCAAGTACTTCCTGCAGTTTGTGTGTAATAAGGATAATTGACTTACCGTCATCGCGCATTGTGCGCATGATCTCAAACAACATTTCTGTTTCCTGCGGGGTCAGTACAGCTGAGGGCTCATCCAGTATCAGAATTTCAGCCCCCCGGTATAAAGCTTTAATAATTTCTACAGTTTGTTTCTCTGATACCGACATGTCATAGACTTTCTTGTCAGGATCAAGTTTAAAGCCGTAGCGGTTAATAATTTCTTTTACACCTTCAGAAAGTTTGCTGCGGTTGATCGTTACGCTGCCATCCAATCCCAGGACTATGTTCTCTGCCGCTGTGAAAACATCAACCAGTTTGAAATGCTGATGCACCATTCCAATGTTGAGTTTAAAGGCAACATTGGGGTCACAGATGGCCACTGCCTGTCCCTGGACTGTAATTGTTCCTTCATCCGGGAAATAAATACCTGCCAATGTATTCATGAGAGTTGTTTTGCCACTGCCATTTTCTCCCAGCAGAGAAAGTATCTCCCCCTTACGCAAGTCCAGATGGACGTCTTTAAGTGCCTGGACTTTGCCGAAAGATTTGTAGATGTGACGCATTTCAACGACATGCTCAACAGGTTTCTCTTGGCTTGTCAAATTCATATCCTCCTTGTAAAACAGACTAGAACTTCAAAAAAAAACTCGCCGGATACTTAGCTTTACTGCGGCGAGTTTATCTAAGGCGCGTCAGCAGACGCGCCTTAGACAGTTCAGAGATTAACTAAAGCAAATTTTGCTTGCTTAATTATTCCGTTACCGTGATGCCCTGAAGTATGTGCTCCCACGAAGGTGCGGAAGCAGGCTCAACAAAGGCGTCTCCCTCTGCAACAACAATTTCGCCGTCATTGTCGTACAGGGGACCTGTGAATACGTTCCAGCCACCGACGATGCGTTCACGGGCTTCTTCAATTGCTTCTTCAGTGCCCGGAGCAATAATGTCTTCGTTCAAGGGTGAAATATCAACAGCACCATCAGCTAAACCCTGACTCCAGTCAACAGGAATTTCTTCACCGGCGACTAATTGTTTAACTGCGAACTCAAGATAGATGGACCAGTCCCACACAGCGGATGTCAGAGAGGCATCGGGAGCAGCGTCGCGCATGTCAGCGTTGTAACCGACATGGAATACGCCATTTTGCTGTGCGGTTGTTGCACATGCGGTTGAGTCAGCGTGTTGTCCGATAACATCGCAGCCTGAGTCGATCAGGGCCTGTGCCATCTGAGCTTCCTTAATAGGAGAGTTCCAGTCATATGTGTATTTAACTTCCATGGTAACGTCAGGGTTGACACTCTTGGCGCCAAGATAGAAGCCGGTAAAACCGGAGATGCACTCAGCAAAAGGTTGTGCAGCTACATAGCCGATTTTATTGGTTTTGGTTTTCAGTCCGGCTGCAATACCTGAGAGGTAACGAGCTTCATAAATGGAACCGAAATAGTTATGAACATTCTTCAGTTCGCTGCCTGCAGCTCTGAAACCGGTAGCATGGCAGAATTGGACGTCAGGATAATCTGCAGCAACTCTGTACATAAATTCTTCAAAACCGAAGCTGGTGCCAAAGATAATGTTGCAGCCCTGCTCAACAAGTTCGCGTGCCGCGATCTCTACATCTGATGTTTCCGGAATGTTGAATTTGTTTATGATCTGGTCTTCACGCAAGCCAAGTTCGGCAACCATTTTTTCGGTACCGCGGTTATGGTTGTAGGTATAGCCCTGGTCACTTGGGTCGGAGATGTGGATAAAGCCGATCTTGATATTATCAAGAGTGAGTTCTCCACCTGCCGGCGGATCTGTGGGCTCTTCGTCAGGACCATCTGTGGGCTCTTCGTCAGGGCCATCGGTAGGCTCTACAACTGGATCAGTTGCGGTTGGTTTGTCAGTTGGTTCGGGATCTTCACTTGGTGTACAAGCAGTAAATACTGAGAAGATCATGACTAAGCTTAAAATAATAGCTAACCATTTTTTCATTTTTTTGTTTCCTCCTGTTTTCTCCGCATAAATACAGCGGTTGAATCAAGGTAATGTTAGCACAGGAAAACCTTCATCACAACTCGACAAGCATTTTATAAAACCTTATGCATCTGTAGATATTTTGCACAAGGAAATTAAAATATATTAACTGATAACAGGAAATAGCAACTTTTATTCAAGTCAGTCAACTAGTGGAGAATAAGTCCATAATCTCCAAAAATAGGGCATAATACCTGCTTTTGTCCTAATTTGGGAGTGTAACACGAATGAATAAAGTGTAAATCTATGAATAGAGTGGTGATACAATAATATTCAGCAAATTATACACTCCTGTGTGGAATATATACAAGGAATTCGCATTTATATGTTCAAATATCTGAAAGTGATTTTACTGTTAATATTAGTAGATATAGAGTGTAAAGTTTTCATCAGATTATTAAGGAATTAAGGTAAGCAAAATGGTAAACATAGAAAATAATAGCGAGCTGGCCCTGGTCCTGCCGGTCTTATTTGGTAATGAACGGGCCTTGTCCAATGAATTGCTGAAACTGACTTGTGATAAGAAGTCCTTTTCTCTGCAGGATGGCCGAGCTCTGATTCCGACCAGCACCGAGAAAATGCCTGATGATGTTGCCTTTTTTAACTTAAGCAGTCGTATCGCTGAAAGAGTCTGGCTCCGCTTAGGGTCGGCCCCGGCGAAGGACTTTGATCAGCTGTTTGAGGAGGTAAGTCGCATCTCCTGGAATAAATACCTTAACAAAGATGCTGCTTTTACGGTTACGGGTTACAGCCGCAATTCCGCCTTAAGCAGTGTGCCTGCCTGCCAGCGGGTTATCAAAAAGGCAATTGTGAAGTCACTGCTGGCGGCCAGAGCTATGCCGGAGAATGCCCGCTTGACTGAAAACCCTGCACGGGGAGAACACGAAATACAGTTTAGCCTGGTAGACGATCTTCTGTCTCTGATGATTGATACCAGCGGAGAAGCTCTGCACAAGCGGTCTTATCGCAGAAAAAACAATCTTGCTCCCTTGCGCGAGACAACGGCAGCTGCCCTGCTGGAATACTCATACCTGACTAATGTGCTGCGGCATGATGGAGTGGTGATTGATCTTTTCACCGGTTCGGGCACCTTGATTATCGAAGCTGCTCTGATTGCACTTGACCTGGCTCCCGGCAGACTGCGCACTTTTGCAGCCGAAGATCTCGAGGCAATCGGTCCCCGGCCCTTTAAGGAGCAGCGCCGGAAAGTCAGAGACAGGGAAAGCATCATTGACCCCAAAGACAACAGCCGCTTCTGGGCCTTTGATATCGACGGCAAGGCTGTGGAAGCTGCTCAGGCCAATGCCCGGTCGGCTCAGGTTGCCGGAATTATAAATTTTGCAAGGCGCGACAGCACCAGGCTCGATTTCACAGACATACTTGAACGGGCAGGCGGGCGGGAAATACTCTTTCTGGCTAACCCGCCCTATGGTGAAAGGATGCAGGACGAAGCAGAAGCCCGCTCCATAGCAGTAAACTTGGGGCGCTGGCTGGCAAGACCGCTGCGGGAACAGAAATACAGAATTTCGTTATCATTGATTACAGCTGAGGACCACTTCGAAAGTGATTTCGGTTTAAAAGCTAAAAAAAGAAGGAAATTGTATAACGGCCCCATAGCATGCACGCTTTATAACTATTATTAATTTGGATTTTTGCTTATTCAGAGAAAGCTGAAAAGAAATCAAGTTGTCATGATGACCTTCAGGCCTGTGCGTGTGTGGCGGACAATGCATAAAGAACGGCTTCTTATTCACAGGCGAAAACGAACTAATAATAGGGCTTTCAGCCACTAGACCAAGATTTCTGCGGTTTGTCACAAATATTACGCTTTTGTTAAAATAGCGTAAATCAAGCCTTTTAAAGGTCAAAAGCCGGCAAAGCCTTGTCTAATGAGTTATACACAAACTTATTAACATTATTCACAATAAATAAGCTTTTTCAGGTATAAAACGAATTTATGTTCGCAGTAATCTCCGAAATCCTCCTTCAGCTGCAATTTATCTTTATTTTTCGGCTGTATAAATTTTCTCTTTACAGTCAATATTCAGTTGTCAGCCTTATCCTGCTGCGTTAAACTAGGGATCAGAAAGTTCAAGCAGTAGCTAGGGTGTTCAGGCTTGGTTAAACTGCCCGCACACCGCGCACATCACAGGTAAGCACTGAGGAGGATTTAGCTGATGAACGAAACAAAAGAGATTGGTGATGTTTTTATCTTTGATCACCCACTGATTCAACACAAAATCACAATGATGCGTGATAAAAACACAAACACGAAGGATTTTCGCGATCTGGTTAATGAAGTGGCCATGCTGATGGCCTACGAAGTGACGCGCGACCTTCCCGTGACGGATGTTGAAATTGAAACACCAATGGAAAAAATGACGGGTAAGATGATTGCGGGAAAAGATCTGGCCCTGGTGCCGATTCTCCGGGCAGGACTAGGCATGGTGGATGGTATGCTTAACCTGGTGCCTTCAGCCAAAGTAGGACATATCGGTTTATATCGTGATCCGGAAACTCTGGAACCTGTCGAGTACTATTGCAAATTACCTGATGATGTTGCGACCCGGGATGTTATTCTTTTAGATCCGATGCTTGCTACCGGTAACTCAGCTATAGCGGCAGTGGACTTTCTCAAACAGCGCAATATTGACAGTATCAAATTTGTTTGCCTGATAGCTGCTCCGGAAGGAATTAAGCATCTGCATGCTGCCCACCCCTGTGTTCCCATTTATTGTGCAGCTCTTGACAGGGGACTTAACGACCATGCCTATATACTTCCGGGTTTAGGAGATGCAGGAGATCGTTTATTCGGTACTAAGTAACTAACTGTTGGCCTCAAAGTAATAAGCCTTGTCAGCAAAAGTCAGGCGGCACTTGTCGGGTAGCAAATACTCCTTGTGCTTATTGACTTTTTTACCGTCCAGCAAGGTTGAGTTGCGGGAGCCGAGATCTTCAAGAAAAAAACTGCCCTGCCGCCGGGTGATGCGGGCATGCTGACGACTGACATTTTGCGAATCGATCCAGAAATCAACTAAATCCGAGTCGCGTCCGATTAAAAATTCGTCAATCAGAATAAAGGCGCGGTGGCCCAGTTTTTCCTCTTTACTTCCCGGCAAGCCCTCGGACAGGCAGGCCATGCGGAAGAAGGGATCCTCCAGGACCAGATCGGCTGTTTTTTCCGATTGTTGGAAATCACGCGCATAGCGCGAACGCAGGCCGCCGAAGAGACCTCCCCGCTTCTTGTCTGGCGCCTGAACTTCCGGCGGGCTCTTCTCAATCTTCTTAGTATTGGCAGGTATATTCATAGTTTTCTTTCTTCGTTTGTCTGTATTGGCTTGTTCCTGACTCAGCTGCAGCTGCTTATTTTTACTGCTGCCACAGTGCTGGGATGCTTCGCTTCTGCTTTCTGCCGGGCTGAGATCTAAGGCCTTGCTTCTATTTGTTTCTTTGCTTCCTGACAATGTCAGACGGAGTCTTTGGTAATCTCCTTCCTGACACAAGGGCATCAGTTCCCTGATTGCCTTATGATCTATAGAGTAATGTTCTGCCAGCCAGTCCAGCAGGCAGGACAGACCGGACTTGCCCGGATCTTGTGTATCAGCAGACGCAAATATCCACGGCTGTGCCAGTCCGTTGTGTGGAGTACCGGCAGTGATCATGCCCGGAGGGAAGGGTAAAGTCAGGATTTTCGCAGAGGCGGAAAAATGAATGAGCGCCGGATGAAGGAACATTTCATCTACACTCAGAAGTTCCTCCTCCAGACGCTCACAGTTTCTTACTACTGACAGAAATCTTTCCAGACCTAAGTCGGACTTCCTCATCTTTTCCGGATCCAGTTCCAGCAGAGTTTTGAGATTTCTGTCATCAATCTGAACTGTCAAAACATTCCGGTTCAGATACCAGTTGCTGCGCAAAAGCTCAGCCGGAGGATAGCGCAGGATCTTGTTCTCTTGTTCAGGATCTGCAGCGGGCAGGTCAGTAGCGAAATGATTCAGCAAAAAATACCAAATTTTTCTGTTCCCTCTTTCCATACCTGCCTCTCCCTCCCCGGATACTTGCATGTCAATCTATGCAGTTGGCTTTAATAGCTCCACATAATTGGTGTTAAAAGCACTTTCAAATAAACTTTTGGAAAACTTTGTGATCTCTGTGCGAAAGAGAAGAGCAACAGCTAAGAGGACAGCAATTATAATCACAACTTCCAGAGTTCCGACAGCAGCTAGTCTGAGACTGCGATCAGCAGATCCCGGACTGAGTACTTTGTTCTTTTTAGAAATCTTACTTTTCATTTTTACTTCTCCTTTTTTCTGATGTTTTTATTTTGCACTCCTGTAGCAGGCGACTTGTGCAGTTCTTGCAGACAAAGGCGGCTGATGGCCGTCAATTTGACCCTAAAGCATGCTGCCAAAATCGCTGATGAAGGGCAGAGCGATGGTTGCAATTATCACAAACAAATCCAGAGCCATGGGGATGATTAAGCGCATCATACGATGCTCCATCATGCCGCGCTGTGTATGACGAAAGAGTTGCCAGATCTGCTGTGTCTGCAAGTGTAAAAGCTCAAGCAATTCCGTACCGCCCTGCTGACTGTAACGCGCCATCAATAGCAGAGCTGACTGAATTTCCGGTATGGGACATCTCTCCGCCAAAAAATGAGCAGCATCATAGCCGCTGTATCCCTTGTCGAGCAGCTGAACTGCTTGCCTGATATCTCTTTGCAGGGGTCTGTCGTCAGACTCTGACAGAGCGGAGCTTTGACCCAGTATCTGCAGACTCCGTTCCAGCGTTAGCTGGCTGGACAGTAGAATTTCCAAGCTGCTGATAGTAGTGGGAGCGTTGTATCTGTAATCAGTACGCATGTTTCTGGCCTTGGCTATGAGAGTGAGGTCATGCAGAATCCAGGGACAGATTACCAGTATTATATTCACAGAAACTGATCCCAGAGCAAACAAACGTGAAGCAAGAAAAAGTACCAGACCCCAGACCAGGGCAACTTTCTTTTCATTGAAGTGCCGCGTCCAGGATGCTTCACCATCGGGGGACACTGTTGCCATTGCTTCAGATAAGTGCAGACCCAGATTCCCCGGGAGCAAGTCCAAATATAGATGTTTCAGAGTCCTTGTCCAGCGACCGGATTTAAGTTCTGTGTTTTTACTTCTCTTTTTCTTGTTTCGGCGCGGCTTCCTTACTTTCTTCTTCCTGGCAGCTGCCGGTTCACGCCAGGATACAGTCTGCATTACCAGCAAAATGACAAAGACAGCTGTGACAAACAGAAGACCCCGCCATTGAACGGGAGTCGCAGAACTTGATTCCTGAACATTTTTCTGCATAAAGGAAAAAGCCATAAAAAACGGCATTGCCGACATCAGGGCTGATTCTGTAGATTTTCCCTTATATTCGGTTGCAACATCTGCTTGAATTGACATCTGAGTAGCCAATGAACGCTGTCGCTGTTTAATAAAATCTTCAACTTTGCCGCCCGCCCCGGCCATCAGGCTCAAAAGACGCATATCTTCTGTACATACAGGCAAGTTCATCTTTTCAGCAAAAATTTGCAGGACATTATCTAAAGCCATTTGAGCGTCGAGATTACTGCGCAGCGACTTCAGTGCCCGAATCAGCAGCTGGTGCTGTCCCAGTTCTTTTGCCAGCGGTTCAACCGACTCGTAGAGTGCCCGCTCTAAACTGACTCCCATGCTCAAACGTCCGCTCAGATAGGAGAGAAAGTGCAGATAATGTTTCTTTTTGCTCTCCTGATTAGAAGACTGCCACATAAATGAAAAACCCAGGCCTAAGAGCAGAGCCGCTATGATAAAAAATACCGGCTCTCTTACGATATTCAGGTCATAAGGGATGCCTAGCACAATTGCTAAGATCAGGCCTAAAACCGAAAAGCGCAGGTAAACAGACCCATGGGACAGAAAAATATCTCTCATCCTTACCCTCCTTTCTGATAGGGCTCCAGCATGAAGCTGCCATTGTCGTAACCATTGATCTTGATAATCTCCTCAACGCGGCGCTGTCCTGACGAGTCACGTCTTAAATGAACTATGAGATCTAGCGCTGAGGCCACCATCCGGCGGCTGGCTTCCCAGGGCAAATCGGATGCAGTCATGAGAAAAAGAGAGAGACGGTCAAGCATGTCTACAGGGGAATTGCCGTGACCGGTCGACATGGAACCGGGGTGTCCGGTCTGCATGGCCTGAATCATGTCGTATGTTTCTTTGCCGCGTACTTCACCGACGATGATACGATCCGGTCTTAGCCGCAAAGAAGAGCGGATCAGATCAGTTAGTGTGATAGTGCCGCGTTCATCAAAAGTTGCCTTTCTCGCTTCCAGACGGACCAGGTTATGCTTGCCCGAAAGTTCGAGTTCAGCAGCATCCTCGATGGTGACAATCCGTTCATGGGGAGGAATATAGGCTGCTAAGGCGTTGAGCATCGTGGTTTTTCCTGAGGCAGTTCCGCCACTGATAAAAATGCTCTGCCGTTCCACCACTGCTGCCTGCAATAAATCTGCTTCACTTTGCGACAGAGTTCCGTTGGCGACCAGAGCACTCATGCGAGGCAGGATGCCGGTGAAACGCCTGATAGATAAGATCGGCCCATCCGGAGCCGCCGGCGGCAGTACTGCATGCACGCGCGACCCGTCCGGCAAGCGCATGTCGGCAATAGGAGAGCGCTCGTGAATGACTTTGTTAGCCCGTCCGAAGAATCTGCTGATTACATTGGCCAGGTGTTCCCGTGAGTCAAAACGCAAGTCCATTTGCTGCATCCGGCCCTGCCGTTCTATATAGATCTCATCAGGCCGGTTAACCATAATTTCTGTGATCTCGGGATCTTCGAAGTATGGCTGCAAAACATCCAGACCTGTCATCGCGTTGTAGATCAGGTCGACCATATCGGATTGTTGCTGCAGACTCAGTTTTGCTCCCCGGGAACGCCGCCGCACTTCGTTAACAATAATTTGCTTCAAAACTCCACAATCTGCCAAGGTTTCGGCATTGTGCTGTGTCACTATCTTGCGGATGAATGCCTGCTGTTCTTTATAATTTAATAAAACCATGGCGCTTCCTCACTTAGTTTGGCTATCTGACTGCTTTCATAGATTTCGCAGGAAGAAGGCAGCTTGCTGAGAAAAATTGCCAGTTCCTGCTGAGCCATTAAAGCGGCATCTGTCGTTTTTGCCGGGGTTTCAATCACAACATAATCACAAAGTGCCGCTAACATGGCATGCTTTTCTAAAGTCAAACCGGCCGCTTCAATCAGAGAATGAGCCGGAGCGGCGCGGGTTCCCAGGTATTTTTTCAGCATCACGATCAGCTCGCGCAGACTTCTTGTGTCCGCGCAGATCAAATCGTCCGCCCGGTTAGGACAGGGAAAGGTGTAATATCCGTCGTCATGCAGGTAGAGATAACTGCCGAGTTCCTCATGGTCAGGAATGCGGCCGTTTTTGATAGTCAGAAGCAGGTCTCCCAGTGTCTGCCTGCTGCCGGTGCGAAAAGGGTAAGCCATATCGTAGAGCGGCATCAGCGGCAGATAAATCATGTCGTGAGCTTTCCTCTTCCCGCTTGTGAGCAGGCAGGCAGAGGCTTTAATCCGTTCACTGCGGGAAAAGAAAAATAAGCAGCCGAGTGAACAGTCAGTCTGGCTGGAGACAGTTTCGACCTCCTTCGGTTTACGCAATTCTATGCCTGCTTCAGTATTTTCATTTTTGCGTGCAGCCAAAGGCCTGGTCAGAACTCCGGCGATGATATCTTTGATGCAGGCGACAGATGATTGACGGGAAAGGCAGCAGCGTCCCTGCTCCATCAGCTCAGGCAGATAGAGATGAATCTTGTCGGCTGAATCCTTGCTGAACCTTCCGGAAATTTCTTCCAGGATCTCTGTTGAAAATTCATCAGGGGCTTTATCTGTTAATTCCAGACGTAAAACTCCGGGAAAAATCCCGGCCAGATGGGGCGAAAAAAACTCTGCTGTCAGGATCAGAGCTACCCGATTGAATTTGTCCTCGTCCAGATCATTGAGTTCCTGAATGTCAGAGACGGCAATACAGTCATAGTCGGACGCGGACTGCTGCAGACCGGACAAAAGACGCAGACGATAAGCTGGCCGGTTTTCCACAATTAAAACTACTGCCTTCATAGTAATCCTTTCGCGGTCCCTGCATGGACCTGTCTCTAAATAGTAATTTGCCGGTGTTTAGTGAAAGGAGTAATATTGTCGACATGACACAGCAATAGCAGACAAATCTGTCAAAATTCCGGAAATGATATGATGTGATCAATTGAAGAAATAATCGACCGGCTTTGCTCTCGTGTAAGTATGGTCACAGTACGGATTGGAGTGATTTCCTTGAAACTAAAAGAACAGTTCAATAATCTGCAAGAAAAATATAGAAATATAGATGCCCGCAGACATTTCCTCGTGCTTGGGATTTTCATGATTTTTTATTTTGTCTGGCAGGAAACGATCATGAATGCTCTAACCAGAACCGGCGGCTTCAATCCCAATTATTTCGCTGTTTTGTTTTTCTCACTTCTTAACGGGATCTTTGCCTGGGGCATAGTTGTGATCATTCCGCCCCGAGCACGCAGGATAGTGATGAATATTCTCTTATTAGCCGCCACAGTCTTCATTTCCGGTCAACTGGTTTATTATAGTTTTTTCCGTACGTATTTTATTCTGAGTTCGGTGGGGCGCGGCGCTCAGGTGGTTGAGTTTATGGACCTTATCCTCCAGCTGATCTGGAATAAGCTCTGGGCAATCATCTTACTCTTGCTGCCGGTAATCATTTTTGCCTTCCTGCTTTCCAAACCGAGAAGTGACTTCAAAAGCAGTATGGGCTGGAAACGCTTTCTGCCCCTGATCTCTGCTTTAGTGATCGGTGCAGCAGTTCATCTGACATTCTTTTTCCTGCCCAAGACCGAAGTTGCGCGTGAGTATTTTTTCTATCTTAATCGTCCATATCAGGCATCCGAATATTTTGGCACATATACGGCTATGGGTATTGATCTGCGTAATTCTATTTTTGAAATCAAAGGAACACAGGATAAATTACACGATGATTATGCTGATCCCACACTTCCGACCATGCCGACAATGACAACGACTTTGCCGACCGACGAGAATCCACCGGGGACAAGCACTAATACCAATAGTACAAAGCCGGCGGAAACAGAGGTTCCGACTGAGACAGATCCGGCTGTAATTGATGATTCTCCTAACGTGCTTAATATTGATTTTGATGCTCTTGCTGCCGGTCGTGACAGCCAGATTCTGGCGCAGATGGACCAGTATTTCTCCACTGTTGAAGCGACTACTAAGAATGAATACACAGGGATGTGTGAAGGCTACAATCTGATCTTGATTACAGCAGAGAGTTTCTCCCGTTTTGTACCTGACCCCGAGCTGACACCGACATTATACAAGATGATGACAGAAGGGTTTTATCTTAAAAATTTCTATAATCCGATCTGGAGCGTTTCCACCTATGATGGTGAATACGTAGCTTTGACCAGTCTGTATCCTAAAGACGGGGTGTGGAGCCTGTACCAGATAGCTTCTTGTGATCAGGCATTCAGTTATCCGAACCGTTTGCCGGATTATGCTTCCTATGCCTTCCACAATCATACTTTTGACTACTATTCCCGTGATGTTTCACACCCGGCCATGGGCTATGACTATTATGCTTTGGGCAGGGGTCTGGATGTGACGCCCAGCTGGCCGGAATCTGACCTGGAGATGATGGAACTATCTGTCGACAAATGGATTGATCAGGAACCCTTTAATGTCTACTATCTGACAGTGAGTGGCCACGCTGCCTATACACGTATCGGCAACGCCATGGTGACCAAGAACTGGCACCGGGTGGAAAACCTGCCAATGTCAGAAGAGGCAAAGAGTTATATTGCCTGCAATCTGGAACTTGAAGATGCCATGACCTATCTGCTGGAACGCCTGCGTGATGCGGGTATCGCTGACCACACTTTGATCGTTCTGGGTGCAGATCACTATCCCTATGGTCTGTCGGATGCCAGTCTGAATGAGTTCGCCGGTGAAGATCTTGATCATCAATTTGAATTGTACCGCAGTGCCGGCATTATTTACGTTGATGGCATGGAGCCGGTTGAAGTTAATAAGCCTGCTGCCAATATTGACCTGATGCCGACCATCTATAATCTTATGGGCCTTCCCTACGATTCACGTTTGCTGATGGGAAGAGACATACTTTCTGACAGCCCGGGCCTGGTTTTGTTCAACGACCTGAGCTGGCTTTCGGAGTATGGCCGCTATACTTCATCAACAGGCACTTTTGAAGTACATGCCCCTTATAGTCTCGAATCCATACCGGAAGACTATATTGCATCGATCAATGATATCGTGCACAATCGTTTTTACTTCAGCAGATTAATTCTTGATCAGGATTATTACGCACAAATAGGCCCGTTGCGCTGACAACGGGCCCCTAACTCAAAATATCCGATCTTCTTTTCAGGAGCGATTTAGTATGGTCAGGCTGGCACCCAGGGAGAGCTTTTCGATGGACCTGCCTGTTACGCAGCCAATAACAGCATCGCCGCCGCCCTGCATTGATATGTCAAGGTTTCCCACTGTGACTGCAGCTGCATCCAGGTCACCTGCCCCGGCAATGCGTACGGATAAATCTTCCAACTCACCGCCGCGAAAACCAATATCACCTGCTCCTGATACCTTACATAGATATTTTCCGCTGACACGGTCTATGGTGACATCCCCGGACCCGGCAATCGCGATTTTAGCATCATGAGCTTCTGTGGCGTAGAAGTCTCCTGCCCCATTGATTTTTACTTCTGTCAATCCGCATTTCGCCATTTTCAGATCTCCTGCACCTGAAATCTGCAGATCACTTTCTTCGAAATTCACCTGACTTATCAGATCACCTGATCCCCTGATGTTTACAGCAATTCGATTCATATTTATCATGGGGGCATAAAGTGTGATCTGCCCTTTGATTTTTCTGCTTCTAAAGATAGATTTGTGTATCTGATCAACGCTGATTTTTAAAGTGCTGCCCAGCTGCTCAACTTTCAGCATGCGCATAAAATCCGGTGTGCCCTCTGCCAGCCATCTTCGTTTCTCATTTTCATCGTGAATAATCAGGACTTTGCATGCGCCCAGCAC
>DIRJ01000012.1:0-35073 GCA_002427505.1 Mageeibacillus sp. UBA5439 | reverse complement strand
AGAAAAACCGGGATCACTGTAAGAAAAATCTGGATCCTCATTTCCTGCGTCGCCTGCCTTGCCGGCTGAGGAATCGTCTTCATCGGCGGCGATTTCTTCGCCGCTGATCTCATACTCTTCTGCATAGGCCAGCGTGATGCGGCTCTTGCCGCGGTTAATTATCGTTTGGCTTTCAAGATTAACCTGGCTGCCGTCATCAAAAGTGATAATGCCATCCTTCTGCTTGCCGGGTATATCTGCATAACAGGCAATGCCCCCCAGACTGCCCTGCAGATTTAGATTTCCTCTTGTCTGCGGGAAGGGAAAGGGTTTGGCCTGGCTTTCTTCGCTGGCCGGATTTCTCCCAAACAATTGATCAATGCTGACACCCAGTTCTTTCGCTATCTGCGGCAGGAGGGTGATGTCAGGATAACCGATACCTGTTTCCCATTTGGAAACAGCCTGAGGCGATACGCCCAGCGTTCGTGCGAAAGCCTCTTGCGTCAGATCCTGTTTTTTTCTTAACTGGGCAATGCGAATACCCAAACCATCTACTTCGTACATATGCTTTTCTCCGATCAATTTCTTTCTGAAAGGCTATAGCTATTGCGTTCAGCAGCTTTAGTATGTGGCCGGCAAAAGCCTGAATACAATAACCGGAGAGTTGAATTGACTGAAAGTTGACCACACGATTGGTTGTTCAACTGCTAGTTGATTGCAGTATAGCAAAATATCTGCCCGCTTTGGATTGAAATCAGGAAGTATATGTCTCTGTACTATTTAACTTTGTGCATGATCGCCTGACGCTGATCAAAAGTAGCAAAGTAAGGGATGCCGGCTGCCCGGACTAGATCTAAAGCATCTGCCAGCCGATAACCTATTTGTTCCTTTTTATGTGCATCCGAGCCAATTGTCACATATTCTCCGCCCATCTGGGCAAATAAGGTCAGCCAGTCCAGTCCATGCAGCTTATGGCCGGGTAAAGCTCTGTAGGCGGACGTATTAACTTCCAGACTTTTGCCCTTGTCAATCAGAAAACGGAATAGTTCTCTCAGTTCTTCTTCAAAAAAAGATAGACTGAGACTGGGATCATCGTAGCCATGTGACCCTTTGACGACAAAGTCGATATGGCCGAGAACATCATAATATTCTGTCGGGAACTCACGGATGCGTTCGTTTATTTCTTTAATATAGGCTGCTGCCGCCTCAGCCAGTGTGCGCTCTTTGAAAAAAGTATCAGTTAAGGGGGATATACCATGGTATTGGTGCAGACTGACAATGATGAAATCAAAATCGTCCGGATTGACTAAGCTGACCATATCCTTTACCGTGCCCGGATTATAATCCGGAAAGCCGAGCTCGACTCCTTTTTTTACAAAACCATTGGTCAACTCCTGCATCCGCTTCAAATCATTCAGCAGTGCCCTGAGAGTCTCGGGACTTGTTTGCCAGTCATCGCCATAAGAAGAGTCAACTTCAACGTGATCTGTAATGCAAATTTCAGTGAGGCCGAGTTCCCGGGCGCGCTGAACTATGGTTTCCAGTTCCATGCTGCCGTCCGGAGAGTGGAAACTGTGCAGATGGTAGTCGAATAAATTGTTTGTCATTAATTTAGGATTCTTCCCTTCTTGATTACTGTGTCCACCAGATTCATTGCAAAATGATAGGAGAGGTGCCTGTAATTGGGCGCGTCCAGCAGGATAAGATCTGCCTGTTTACCTGCTTCCAGCGAGCCGATTGAGTCTGCACGGTCAAGTGCAGCAGCTCCGTTAAGTGTCAGAGCTGTGATGGTTTCTTCGATGCTCAGGCCCATATAAATAGTTGCCAGAGCGATCATCAGCGGTACAGACTGCGTATAGCAGCTGCCCGGGTTTAAGTCTGAGGCCAGAGCTACAGCCAGTCCCTTGTCAATCATGAAACGTCCGCGCGCGTAGTCCTCCTTCAGGGAGAAGGCTGTACAGGGCAGCAAGGTCGCGACTGTACCGGCATCGCGCATAGCGATCAGATCCCCGTCTGAAGATTTTAAAAGATGATCTGCGGACGTCGCTTGGAGCCTGGCAGCTAAAGCTGCCCCGCCCAGCTGCACGATCTCATCAGCGTGGAGTTTGAGTTTAAAACCCTGGTCGCGTGCTGCCAGGAGCAGGCGCTCAGATTCCTCCAGTTCGAAGACATCCTTTTCACAGAAAACGTCGCAAAATTCGGCGCGTCCGGCTGCCATGGGCAAGCCCTCCGCGATAAGATAATCGACATAAGCGGAAGCGCCACCCGGATAAGCTTTGGGTACAGCATGGGCACCCATGTAGGTTTTGGCAATATCAACCGGATGATCCTGGTCCAGGCGCTCCATTACCCGCAACATCTTGTCTTCAGTCTTGCTGTCCTCACCGTAGCCCGTCTTGCCCTCTACAGTTGTAATGCCCAGCCCGACCATACGCTGCAGCCGCTGCCAGCCCAGCTCGTAGAGTTCATCTTCACTGGCGGCAGTTGTTTCGCCGATAGTATAGGCGATTCCGCCGCCGGCTTTCATTATCTCCATGTAAGCGGCGCCTTGCAGCCTGAGATTAAACTCATGCTCACGGTAGCCCCCGAAAATAAAATGTGTGTGTGAATCTACAAAGCCCGGCAGGATGGTCTTGCCGGAAGCGTCGTAGCGGGTGATTTTGCTTCCCGCCGGGAGATTAGCTGCGACATAGCCTTCCGCCTCTTCTGTCGTGCCGACAAAAAGAATTTTCGCATCCTCAATCACAAGGCCGGCATCAGATAAAATGCGCAAGCGGGACATTTCATCTCCGAAGCGGGCACTATGCCCCTCCGGTGTTACTAACTGATCTGCATTTTTTAATAATAAATATGACACGGTGCCTCCTATAAGCAGGGCCGGCCGTCACCGGCACTTCAATAAATCTTCTTACTCAATCAGGGCTGTTTCAATTAGCTTGCTGCTGTCGAAATCGTGCAGGCCCAGATAATAAGCTGCGGTGTCCGTCAGAGCTTCCAGCGGTGCCAGGCCGATGATTTCGCTGCCCAGAACAGGAACGCCATAACGCATGGCTTCCATTTTCACTGTCTCAAAAATCCGGTAAATAGGGTTTTTTCTGTAATCAGTGATATTCATAGTGACCTGGACAATACCTTTTTCCTTGAGCTCAACGCCGCCCGCCTTAATGTATTGGAAGCCGCCGCCTGACTGGCGGATCGACCGGGCAATGGCATTGGCAATATCGAGGTTATCTGTGCCGAGGTCAATATTGTAGGCGATCAGGGGCATGCGGGCACCAACCGCTGTAACACCGGCAGTTGCATGGATTTCGCGTTTGCCGAAGTCGGGCTCCCAGTCATCCTGCTTCAGTTTTTCAGCCATGCCTTCAAATTGTCCTTTGCGGATTGTTACCAGGTTTTTGCGTTCGGGACGGCTGGCGGCTTCCTCATAGAGGAAAACCGGGACAGCACAGCGCTCATATATGGCCTGCCCCATCTCCCGGGCCAGTTCAACTGTTTCTGCCATACTCATATTGCGGATCGGTATAAAGGGCACGACATCTGTTGCGCCCATGCGCAGATGCTCACCTTGATGATGATTCAGGTCGATCAGTTCGGTTGCTGCAACAATGGCTTCAAGTACAGCCTTTTTAACTGCCTGAGGCTCACCCATTACAGTTACAACCAGACGATTATAATCGGGATCAGCTTCATAATTTACCAGTTTTACGTCCTGCTGGTTTTTCAGTGGGGCGACGATCTTTTCGATTTTTTCCAGATCACGTCCTTCGCTGAAATTAGGAACACACTCAACTATTTTTACTTCTGAAGTCATTTTTCTCTCCTGCTTACTTTTTTAAAGTATCTTCTATCAACTGATCATCAACCAGATAAGGCAGGGTCAGCTGATCACGGCCTTCCGCTTTCTGATTATATTCCATTACGGTGCTCAGAGCATTTTCATTACGGGCCCAGGCACGTCGGGCTACCCCGCCCATGACATCCCAGGCTACTGCATTTACCAGAATCTCATCTATACGCCTGGAACCGTCCAGCACACAACCGTAGCCGCCGTTGATGGCCTTCCCTATACCGACACCGCCTCCGTTATGCAGAGTACAAAGGCTCATGCCGCGGGCTGCATTACCGGCAAAGACGGAAGCTGCCATGTCGGCCATGATATTGCTGCCGTCGCGGATGTTGGAAGTTTCCCGGAAGGGAGAGTCAGTGCCGCCGGTATCGTGATGGTCACGACCGATCATGACCGGACCGATCTTACCCTGACGCACCATTTCATTGAATTTAAGCGCGATCTGCATTCTGCCTTCAGCATCACTATAGAGAATACGGGCCTTGCTGCCGACAACCAGTTTGTTCTTTTCCGCATCACGGATCCAGTTATAGTTATCCCTGTCCTGATAGCGTCGCTGCGGGTCAATGCAGGACATGGCCGCTGCATCTGTTGCATGCAAGTCCTCATCCTTACCTGAGAGGCAGACCCAGCGGAAGGGTCCGTAGCCAAAGTCAAACAGCAGGGGGCCCATAATATCTTCAACATAAGAGGGAAAAGTAAAGCCGTCACGGTCATCGCTTCCGTTGCGTGAAATTTCCGTCACGCCGGCATCAAAAACTGCTTTCATGAAAGAATTTCCATAATCAAAAAAGTAAGTGCCCCTGTCATGCAGAGTTTTAATTGCCTCATAGTGCTTGCGCAAAGACTGATTTACACAGTCCCGGAAATGTTCGGGATCGCTGGACAGCATCTCAGTCCGTTCTGCAAAGGAAAGACCCTGCGGGCAGTAGCCGCCGGTGTATGGTTCGTGACAGGAAGTCTGATCGGATAAGAGGTCGATTTTTATCTCATGATCGACTGCGTACTCGAGCAGATCAACGATATTGCCGTGGTAGGCGATAGCACAGGCTTCCTTCCTGTCCATCATTTCCTGAGCGAGCCTGAAAGCTGTGCGCGGGGAATCGCTGATGTGACTGACCCAGCCCTGGACATTTCTGGTCTCAATGCGGGAATAGTCAACTTCTGCGATGATGCTGGCTCCGCCGGCAATCATGCAGGCTTTACCCTGAGCACCGGACATGCCGCCGAGACCGGAGCTGACAAAAAGGTGGCCGGCCAGATTGCCGTCATTGGGAATCCCCAGCTCGCGTCTGCCTGCATTCAACAAAGTATTATAAGTACCGTGAACAATGCCCTGGGGCCCGATATACATCCAGCCGCCTGCAGTCATCTGTCCGTAGTTGGCAACACCCAGCGCCTGAGCCCGGTTGAAGTTTTCCAAATTGTCGTACTGACCGATCATCAGACCGTTAGTCAGGATTACACGGGGAGCAGTTGTCGGACTGTGGAAGAGGCCGACCGGATGGCCGGAATAAAGCACCAGAGTCTGAGTATTCGTCAGTTCTTCGAGATATTTCTTGATTAAGCGGTATTGCATCCAGTTCTGGCAGACAGAACCGGTTTCACCGTAAGTAACCAGTTCATAAGGGTATAGTGCAACGTCGAAGTCCAGATTGTTGTCAATCATAACTTGAAAAGCTTTGCCTTCAATACACTTGCCCTTGTACTCATCAATTGCTTTGCCATAGATTTTTCCTTGTGGACGAAAGCGGTAGCCATAGATTTTGCCATGTTCTTCCAGCTCCTGCAAAAATTCAGCTGCCATTTCTACATGATACTGTTCGGGAATATAACGCAAAGCATTTCGTAGGGCCAGCTCTCTGTCGCTAGCGCTCAGACTGGCCTTGCGTTTAGGCGCCCGTCTGATCCCGGGCTTGAACTCAGGATAGAGCGGTAAATCATCATCCAATCGGATAGTCATACAAGCTTCAATATCTTTGTTTTTCAGCATTTCTACACCCTCCGGATTTAATGCATTTTCAATTAGCAGTCATAACTCGACGCTAGTCAGTCTTATATCCTATATACTAACATTTTCGTCATATCTGCAGACAGTGCTTTTACAGTAACTACAGCGACTTCTCTCCGGGCAAGTTGCATTTGCGAACTATTCGCATTAATATCAAATAATACAGCAAAGATAAAATCGAATAAGCAAATGAAATGAACTTTTCTAGATAAGAGAGCTGACCATGAAAGAAATTTTTGCTTCAATGAAAAAAACACTGGACCAGGGTGAGAGTGCTGTTTTGGCTACTGTGACCTACAGTTCCGGTGCGACCCCACGCGGAGCCGGTGCCCGCATGCTGGTGGGCAGAGGCGGGCGGCTGGCGGGAACAGTCGGCGGCGGCGCAGTCGAGTACCGCTCAATTCAGTATTCTCAGGAAGTTATCAAGGAAAAACATTCCCGGACGCATAACTTCCACCTGAGCAAGAATGATATTGAAGATATCGGAATGATTTGCGGCGGTGATGCCAGCGTGCATTTCCTGTATCTGGATGCCGGCGATTCCACTCTGCGGGAACTGGTCGAGCAGGCACTGGAAAAAATTAAGGATCACAGCTATGCCTGGCTGATTACCGACTTGAGCGAAAATGATTCACTGGGATTAGCCCTTTATGCGCCGGCTGAAAAAAACAGCAATCAGGAGGGGGACATCTTTCTGGGCTATCCCTCCGACCATCTGGTGACTCAGGCTTTGCTGGCCGATGCTAAGCAAATCTACCGGCAGGCGGAAGCAATTGAAGTAGCAGGGCGCAGCCTTTTCATTGAGGAACTGGTCATTCCGGGCTTTGTTTATATTTTCGGCGGCGGCCATGTCGGCCAGGCTCTGGTACCGGCACTGGCAGCGGTGGATTTCGCCCCTGTAGTTCTGGACGACCGTGAAGAATTTGTTAATCCGGACCTCTTCCCTCTGGCCTTTGATGTACGTTTAACTGATCTGGACAGGATCTCGGAAACAGTTACGATTACTGACCGGGACTATGTTTGCGTCATGACACGCGGCCATACAAATGACCTGGAAGTGCAGGCTCAGGTCTTGAAAACCCCCGCCCGCTACATCGGTGTTATCGGCAGTAAGAAAAAGACGAAGACCGTGCATGACCGCCTCATCGGCCGTGGTTTCACGGAGGAGGAACTGGCACGGATCACAGCGCCTATCGGTCTTAATATTGGTGGAAAAACACCGGCGGAGATTGCTGTCAGCATCACAGCCCAGTTGATACAGCATCGCTCGGCTGATTACATACAGGGAAACTGAGCGCATGCTGAAGAAGCGATTGAATTTATTCAGCTCACAGCAAGAAGCCTTGTCGAAACTGGAAAGTATACTTCTGCAGGATTCCTTGCAGCATACTCTTATACTTTCCGGAAAAAGCGGCTCGGGCAAGTCCACTGCCGTTCAGGAATTCCTGAACGGCTTTCAGGGCCCGATCCGAGGTTACACTACGGTCCGCCATCGCAGTGCCGGAGGCAACAGGCTTGCTTTTCAGCACATTTTGCTGCCGCTTGCAGCAGCTCCTGCCGAACTGACACTAGAATATCCCGACCAGCTTCCTGCTGATCTTGATTATTTTTTGTACAGAGATGGAGAGAAAGTCGACTTTGACCGCAGCGCTTTTCTCAGACTGGCAGATTATATGTCTCTGGAGCAGACATATCAGTATGAAGCTCCGGATCTGATGCTCTGGGATGAAGTGGGCGGAGAAGAGCTGTTAATAAATCGTTTTTTTGAAACACTATGCTATTGGCTTGATAAAAATGACAAGCCGGCTCAGATTATTGTATGGAAAAAGCAAGGTCACAGAAGTAAACTGCGTCTGGCTCATCTGACGGCTGCAGAGATAGATCTTCTGGACAGGCGCCGCCAGCAGGTGTTGCATCATCCGGCGGTCAAGCTCCATGATCTGGACTCTGACGGATCAGAAATTTTATAGATATAGTTACTTACTGGAAATGGAAATTAAGTAATTGACAATCATCCCGTTAATCTGATAGACTATCGAAGCCTTAGAAGGTAAGGAAACACGGCGCAGTAGTTCAGTTGGTTAGAATGCCAGCCTGTCACGCTGGAGGTCGAGGGTTCGAGCCCCTTCTGCGTCGCCAAAGTGCCGGTCCCAGAACCGGCACTTCTTTGCCCAGATAGCTCAGTCGGTAGAGCAACGGACTGAAAATCCGTGTGTCGCTGGTTCGATTCCAGCTCTGGGCACCAAACGACTCCGTTCACTGATGCTATGTGGACGGAGTTTTTTGTTGTTTTGCTTTTTGCCGCAGCAATTTGCCGCTTCACCGTCACAGGCAAAGCCGGGAAAAGCTGAGAGTACAAGAGGAGGCCTAGGCTTTTTTCAGCTCGGCGTCCACGCGATCACCTGCTTTTTTTCCAAAAATAAAATAGGCCAGAGCGCAAAACATCATAAAGATGATCGGAGCCGTCCAGCCTTGTGTTAGATCATAAAGATAGCCTAATGCGATCGGACCGATAGCAGCCAGCATATAGCCGACCAAGGGCACGAATGTAGCAATATTCATGTTTTCCTCACGGTCTTTGCCTGAGAAGCCGAGCAGGGCGAAGGGCATGGCAAACATGATTCCATTACCCAGACCCAATAAAATGATGGCCATTACCTGTAGAGCCATTTTTTCCTGAGCAAAGATGATCAGGAATAATCCGCTGAGAAACAAGCCGGAAGCCAGCAGAGCCATCAGCCATTTTCTGCTGCTGCGCTGCATGATTGAGCCGCAGGTGAAATTTGTAGGCAGGCTGATTATTTGCAGCAGCACCATCATAAAAGCTGATTCTGCACCGCTTCTGCCTTGACTCATGAGGATGGAAGGCATCCAGGCTGTGAGGGAAAAGTAGATCAGTCCCTGCAGACCATACAAGATGCCCAGAGGAAAATAAGCTCGCATCTTTGACCAGGAAATGTCCAGCTTAACCCTTGCTTCACTTGTATAGAGTGAGCTTGCCGGTATGAAGAGCCAGACCAGCAGAGCCGGTACAGCTAAGAGCGACAGGATGCGCAGTGAGTTCTGCCAGCTTCCGCTCAGGCCCATCAGAGGTAAAACGGAAGCAAAAGCAATGCCGGTGGACAAGGTCATGGTTGTAGTGTACATGCCCATATACAAGCCGACCCGGTGCGGGAACTGATTCCTGATGAAAATGGGCAGCTGCACATTGATTATGCCGAGAGCGGCACCGACGAGTATGGTTCCTGTAAACAGGCCGAAACTCCCCAGGGAAGTACGGATTAAGGTGCCGGCAAAAGTGAGCGACAAACAGAAATAAATAAGTTTCCTGGCGTTTACTTTAGCTGTAAGATAGCCGCCGACAGGCGACATCAGTGCATACATAATCGAGATGATTGTTGTTACTGAACCGGCGGCAGCGGCTGAGAGAGCCAAATCCTTTTGGATGTAGGGAACTAACTGCCCGATACTGCTGATCGGTGCCCGGGACAGCAAGGCTGTACAAAAAACCGCCAGACTGATCAGGATCTTATTTTTTTTTGTTTTCATTCAGATCTCCTCAAATGCTCACTGCTTAATTTTATCTGAATATGACCGGAACAAGCAAATACAAACTGCAGTGACGAGACTTTTTACGAAATCTGTTAGAATTATCCCTTGAGAGATCAAGTTAATTTGGAAGGAGTACTTCTTATGAATATTATTCTCACCGGCGACCGCCCAACGGGCAGGTTGCATCTGGGACACTATGTGGGATCCCTGCGCCGTCGTGTTGAGCTGCAGAATTCCGGGGATTTTGACGAGATATACATCATGATCGCGGATGCTCAGGCCCTGACGGATAATGCAGATAATCCGGAGAAGATTCGCGAGAATGTTCTGGAGGTGGCCCTCGATAATCTTTCAGTGGGACTGGATCCAACTAAATCAACTTTATTTGTGCAGTCGGCAGTAAACCAGCTGACTGAGCTCTGCTTTTACTACACAAATATGGTCACCGTCTCCCGTTTACGCCGCAACCCAACGGTGAAAACGGAGATCGGTCTGCGTGGTTTTGAATCCAGCATTCCTGTGGGATTTTTCATCTATCCGATCAGTCAGGCAGCCGACATTACGGCCTTTGATGCGACGGTAGTTCCTGTGGGTGAGGACCAGGGCCCTATGCTGGAACAGTGTCGGGAAATCGTTCATAAATTCAATAACACTTACGGTGAAACTCTGGTCATGCCGGATATCCTGCTGCCGGAAAACGAAGCTTCCATGCGGCTGCCCGGAACTGACGGCCAGGCCAAGATGAGCAAGTCTCTGGGAAATTGCATTTATCTGAGCGATGATTCTCAGGAGCTGAAGGCCAAAGTCATGTCGATGTTTACTGATCCGGATCATTTGCGCGTGGAAGACCCCGGAAAAATTGAAGGCAACACTGTCTTCACTTATCTCGATGCCTTTGCCTCACAGGAACATGTCAGACGTTTTTGGCCGGACTATGAGGATCTTGATGCGATCAAAGCTCACTATCAGCGGGGAGGCCTGGGCGATGTCAAGGTAAAACGTTTTCTGATTGATGTTCTGGAAGATGTTCTGACACCGATTCGTGAGCGGCGTGCCTATTGGGAAGAGCGCATACCTGAAGTTATTGCAATTCTGGAAGATGCCAGTCTGGTTGCTGCCGCCAAGGCACAAAAAACGGTTGAACGCGTGCGTCAGGCCATGCGGATTGACTACTTCAGTGACCAGAGTTTTTATGAGGAAGCAGCGGAACGCTATCAGAAATGATCAGTGGCTGTCAGTGGGTCCAGGCCTGCGGCTGCAGCTTCTGCCGGCGTATTGATATTAGTAAAGACAGACCAGTCCGGCAAAATCTGCCGGACTTTTTCTTCTTTTAAAAAATGAAAATCAGTTGCGTGCATGAAATCTTCGACTTTGCTCCGTTGCGACAGAACCTGCTCTCTCAGCCCCGCCAGCAGACTTTTCGCATAAACAGCATGGAAAATTTCCGGACGCAGGCGCAGGCTGCCATCTCTGCTGCGGAACTCCCGTTCCACAGCTACACCGCTGCAGGGCTGGCAGGAGTTCAGTTCTGCCATTAAAAGCTGCAGCAGTTCGGGCTCGAAGGCGGGCATATCACAGGCCGTAAGATAAATATAAGGGGAGACTGCGACACTGAGAGCGGCATGGATGCCGCTCATCGGTCCGCGGGAGGGCAATTTGTCCCGCGTCAGCAAAACGTCATGTCCCTGATAAAGTCCGGCTGAGTTTGTCACGACAATAATTTCGTCAAAATAGGCCTGCAGCTGCCCGATCAGGCTGTGGACCAGAACTTGTCCCTTCCTGCTGAGAGTCTGCTTATCCTGTCCCATACGCAAGCCTTTGCCGCCGGCCAGGATTGCAGCTGTGCGGCACAGCGGATTCTCAACTGAGTTTTTTCTCCCATCATCCTTCATAGGTCTCCATCCTAGCATAGCGGGAGCAGATTTATGTAATTCCCGGAAGAGCTTATGGTAGACTATTTTCAAATCATATAAAACCTGCGACTACACTTCTGCAGGCTGCTTTTAATAAGAAGGAGGCCATTAAATGACCAATAAGCAACAAGCCGTGCTTCCGCATGTCAGAGGGTATAAATGTACGCTCTGCCATAAGGAATTTCCCTACGATGCTGAAATGTTGACCTGCCCTGACTGCGGTGAAAAAGGCATTCTCGATATTCTCTATG
Source organism: Mageeibacillus sp. UBA5439 (assembly GCA_002427505.1). Classification (GTDB taxonomy): domain Bacteria; phylum Bacillota; class Clostridia; order Saccharofermentanales; family DTU023; genus DTU032. Next base: position 23,517 of record DIRJ01000012.1, on the reverse strand, counting down.
ATTATGATGAAATCAGGAAAAATGTCTCACGTGAAAGTCTGGCTCAGGACCACACCAACAGCATGTGGCGCTACAAGGCCTTCCTGCCCCTGCAGGATCGTGATTTCACACCCTTTCTGCGGGTAGGTTGGACACCTTTGTATGAATCTTTACGCCTGGGTGATGAGCTCGGCCTGAAAAAACTCTACATCAAGGATGACGGATTAAATCCGACTGCCTCTCTGAAGGACCGGGCCAGCGCTGTCGCCGTTGCCAAGGCTATTGAGCTGGGTTACGACACTATTTCCTGTTCTTCAACCGGCAACGCCGCCTCCTCCTGCGCCGGCAACGCCGCCCGTATGGGTCTGAAGAGCGTTATTTTTGTCCCTGAGCGCGCACCGGAAGGCAAGCTGGCCCAGATGCTGATCTTCGGAGCCCGCGTGGTTTCCGTTATCGGCAATTACAAAGATACCTTTGATCTTTCCAAAATGGCTATCGAAAAATACGGCTGGTTTAACCGCAATGCCGGTATTAACCCGGTCATGACAGAAGGCAAGAAAACTGTTTCACTCGAAATAGCCGAGCAGCTGAACTGGCAGCCGACCGACTGGGTCGTCCTTTCTGTAGGTGACGGCTGCACCGTCGGCGGCGTTTATCTGGGTTTCTATGACCTTTTCCAAATGGGTATGATTGACCGCATTCCCAAGATTCTGGGAGTACAGTCAACCGGATGTTCACCCTTCGTTAATGCCGGTTGCGAATGCAAACCGCTGGTCGCGACTGAGGAAAATACTCTGGCCGACTCGATCTCAGTCGGTGTACCGCGCAATGTGGTCAAGGCTCAGCGCGCAGTGGCAGCTTCAGGCGGACAGTGGATTGCAGTACCGGATGAGGAGATTCTGGCAGCTATGAGTCTGCTGGGACGTACTGAGGGCATCTACGGCGAACCTGCCGGTGTTACCGGTACAGCCGGCATTAAAGCTGCTCTGGCGCAAGGCATTATCAAGCCAGAAGAGACAGTAACCGTAATTGTTACCGGTAATGGTCTGAAAGATACCAAGAATGCTCTGGTGGCAGCCGGAAGGGCCGTAAAGAGCAAACCCACTCTGGAAGACCTGGAAGCCAGCGGAATCCTTGACTAAGGGACTTGTGATGCAGAAGATGAGCGCGGCGGCAGCCGCGCTCAGTTTTTATCAGGAGAGACGTATATGGAATATGAGAAACTTGGACAATTTTACTTAGGAACAGTCGCTGAAGATCGCGATGGCGATGGTCGTCCCGATTTCATGTTGTTTGACTCCCGGGAATTACTAACTCATGCCATCTGTGTCGGTATGACCGGCAGCGGCAAAACGGGTCTCGGCATTGCCATGCTGGAGGAAGCCGCCATGGATGGTATTCCCGCCATCATTGTCGATCCCAAAGGAGATATGGGCAATCTGCTCTTATCTTTTCCGGGCCTGACTGCAGAGGAATTCCGCCCCTGGGTCCAGGAGAGCGAAGCCCAGGCCAGAGGGATTACGGCAGATGAACTGGCGGCAGAAAAAGCTGATGCCTGGCGAGCCGGTCTCACATCTTCAGCACAAACCGGAGATCGTATCCGCGTGATGCGCGAGCGCTGTGATTTCGCTCTTTATACGCCGGGGGGTTTATTTGGCCGGCCACTGTCAGTGGAGGGGCTGTTCAATGCACCGCTGGAACAAGACATGGAAATAGTCAACGACATGGTTGCTTCAGCAAGCAGCAGCGTTTTGCACCTGATCGGCATCGACGCGGATCCGATCAAAAGCCGGGAACATGTTTTGTTGTCTGAAATAATCCGCCAACGCTGGCATGAGGGCAAGGCAGTTGACCTGCCCTACCTGATTCAGGCTGTCCAGAATCCGCCGGTTAAGACCATCGGTGTCATGGATATTGAATCTTTTTTCCCGGAGAAAAACCGATTCGATCTGGCTCTGCAGCTTAATGCCATCCTGGCCTCCCCTTCCTTCGCCAGCTTTTTGCAGGGTGAACCGCTGAATATTGACAGCCTGCTCTATACAGCCGCAGGCAAGCCGCGCCTGTCGATCCTGTCCCTGTCGCATCTGTCGGAGGCTGAACGGATGTTTTTCCTGACACTGCTGCTTAACCAGCTGATCAGCTGGATGCGCAGTAAACAGGGAACGGACAGCCTCAGAGCACTCTTTTACATGGATGAAATTTTCGGTTATTTCCCGCCGGTCGCAAATCCACCGTCTAAAATGCCCTTGCTGACCTTACTAAAGCAGGCCCGTGCTTATGGGCTGGGTATGGTTCTGGCGACGCAAAACCCGGCTGATCTGGATTACAAGGGCCTGTCCAATATAGGCAGCTGGTTTATCGGCCGCCTTTCCACCGAACGCGATCGTTTACGTTTGCTGGAAGGACTGGTGGACACTGCTCATATCGGTCTTGAGCGCGGCAGTTTGTCGGAAACGATAGCCAATCTGGAAAAACGTCAGTTCCTGTTGCGCCGGCCTTCGGAGAAAGAGCCGACCTTGTTTACGACCAGATTCTGCATGTCCTATCTGGCGGGACCTCTGACCAGAGAACAGACGGCCCTGCTGGCGCGGGAAAATTTGCCTGTGCCCCCGGCTCCGGCAGTGCCTGCGGCTGAAGTTACGGCTGCAGGACCAGCTCCGGATCAGGCAGTTGCCGGAATCGAGCCGGCAGCTGCTCTGGAGGAAGCCGCAGTCCCGAGTGGTCACAGCAGCCAGCCCCCACTGGGAGCAGCCGGCATTCCGGTCCACTACCTGTATGGCAGCTCGCCTGCCGGTGACAAGTATATTCCGGCCCTGCTGGCATATCTCAGCATTCACTACGAAAATGAAAAGCATGCGATCAGTGAGGACCGTGAGTTGCTGCGTATCACTCCCCTGCGAGAAGGCCTGCTTACTGTTGACTGGAATGAATCAAAGCGCTTTGAACCGGAGGAGATAGACAGTGAAGACCGGCCTCCGGCGAAGGCAAGATATGCCTCTCTGCCGGCTGATGCGCGCAAGAAAACCAGTTATACTCAGTGGCAGAAGCAGGCGGTAGACCATGCTTATCGCACGGACACTCTGGATTACTATACCCACCAGGAACTGAAGATCTTTTCGGAGCCGGGGGAAACGGAGCGTGATTTTGCTGCGCGTGTGCAACTGGCAGCCCGCGAAGAGCGTGACGCTGCTTTGGACAAGCTCCGGGACCAGTACGATAAAAAACAGAAAACCCTGGAAGGAAAAATTATCAAGGCAGAAGAGAGGGTTGACCGCGAGACGGAGCAGTCCAAGGATGCCAAGCGGCAGACGGCCATATCCTTCGGTTCAGCTGTTCTGGGGGCTTTCTTAGGCAAGTCACTGGTCACACAATCATCAGTGGGCAGAGCCGGTACAGCAGCCAAAAGCGCCAGCCGCTCAAAGAGACAGGCCGAAGATATTGTCCGCGCTGAAGATGCTCTCAAACGCCTGGTTGCTGAGAAGACGGCCCTGGACGCTGAAATGGAGCAGGCTTTAACTACTATGGCTGCTGTCTACGACAATGCGGCAGATAACGTAATAACGGTGCTAATCAGACCCTTGAAGCGTGATATTGCAGTCAAGGCTTTTGCCCTGCTCTGGCTGCCGGAGGGAATGTTCGACTAGGAAATCCTGCTTCTTATTGTTTTAATCAGATCTTCAACCATTTGCTGCCGGGGAGTCAGTATCTCCACTCCCCGACCGACCACTTGCTGCAGTCGCCCGGCCATGTCGTCTGCAGCAAGTCTTGCTCCGACCAGGACCTTAGCAATATCATCTATAAAATCGCCATCCAGCGCATCGCTGTAGACGACGGCGTTTTCAATTTTGCCCTGCTTAATTTCAAAACCGAGTTTGGCCTCGCCCCAGCTTAAGCGGCCTGTCTCGATCTCCAGGTCGAAGGGAACTGTCCTGCCGTAGCGCCAGTCCCAGGAAGCATACTTTTCCTCCAAGGCAGCCAGCCGGTCGTCACGTGTCAACTGGTCAATCGTCAGCTTTTCAATTTTACCTTCCTTTGCGTAGCGTTCAACAAAGGACTTATTGATAGCAGCGGCCAGCTCCGCCAGTGTCAGATCGGGCCGGACATCATGTAAGTTGGCGACGCGCGAGCGTACTGAGGCGATAGCTTTGGATTTCAACTTGGCAGTAGAGGCCGTCAGGAAGTGCAGCAGACGCTCAAAATCGGAATGCAGCATCAAGGTGCCATGATGCAGGCCCACACCGTGTGCAAAGCGGAAAGCATTGCCGGAGAATTTCTTCCCCGCCAGGAGAATATCGTTGCGGCCGCTGCGTTCAGCCTCAATTCCCAGGTCTAAGACAGCGTCCAGAATCACTTTAAAACTTTCATCCAGATCAAGTTTTGACTGCGGTAAGATAATAGAGAAATTCAGATTGCCCAGGTCGTGATAGACCGCACCGCCCCCGGTGCTGCGCCGGGCCAGATATCCGCCTTCCTCTTCCAGAACTTTACAGCGGCATTCTGCCCAGGCATTCTGATTCCTGCCGATAACCACGGTATTGGTATTTTGCCAGAGATAGAGAATGGCGCTATAGCGCCTGTCGCCGGAGTCATCCGCGTCACTTTCGCACAGACCCATGAGATAGTCTTCAAGGGCTAAATTGTGCCAGGGATTGTTGCGATCAGTTGAGAGCAGCAGTACAGGTTTCTTGGGCATAGATATTTCTCCTCTTGTGTAAATGCTTTATTATCCGCAGTCTTGGTCACTTGTCAGCAATTTGTTGCTGAACCATTATAGAATAAAACTCGGACAACACAAGGCAGATAAGATCGTTATACTTAAGGGCATAAGAAAATATGTGCATTGAAGCTGATAGATGAGGGAGGATTAGATCCAAATGATTGATCCGCAGGATAAGGAATTTCAGGGAAGAGAAACTTATGATATCGGGGATTTGCTCGAGCTGCTGGCGTTTTTGCGCAGTGAAAAGGGCTGCCCCTGGGACCGGGCTCAGGATCACGCCTCTATTCAGGAAAATATGCTGGAGGAAGCCTATGAGGCTGTTAATGCTATTCAGCTGCAGGATGACGCGGAACTCTGTGAGGAACTGGGTGACGTGCTGCTGCAAGTTGTCTTTCATGCCCGGATAGCAGAAGAGCGGGGAGCTTTTGATTTTTCGGATGTCGTGACCGGAATTTCAAAAAAGCTGATTTCCCGGCATACACATCTGTTCGGGGATGACTGTGCTTTGACTGCCGCAGAAGGTCTGGATACCTGGACCAGAAATAAAAAGCTGGAGCGGAATTATAATAAGACATCGCAAATGCTGACCGATGTACCACGGTCCATGCCGGCGCTGATGCGGGCCGCCAAATTGCAGAAACGCGCAGCCGGAATCGGTTTCGATTGGCCTTCATCCTTGGGTGCACGTGAAAAGATGGTGGAAGAGCTGGCCGAACTGGAAGCGGAGTTGTCAGGTCGTGAAGAGGCCCTTAGCCCTGCACAGGACCAAAAACTTGAACGGGCAATTCAGGCTGAAGCAGGTGATCTGCTCTTTGCAGTTGTAAATTTTCTGCGCTTGAATCGGATTGAACCTGAGTCAGCACTGACAGCCTGCTCGGAAAACTTTATCCGCCGTTTCCGGAGCATGGAAGAGATAGCTGCAGAAACAGGCATTGATCTGGATTCAGGCTTGTCACTGGAAGTTTTAGACGAGTTCTGGGATGAAGCCAAGCGACGTGAGCGTGAGGAGGAAGTTAAATGAGATTAGACAAATTTTTGAAAGTGTCACGTATAGTCAAACGCCGTACCGTGGCTAAGGAGATAGCCGACGCCGGCAGGATCAGCGTTAATGGAGTGAAGGCCAAGCCGGGCACAGAACTCAAAGTTGGTGATATATTGGAAATTGGCTTTGGTCAGGGAAAGACCAGAGTTCGCGTTGTGGATTTGCGTCCTGCAGTCCGCAAAGAAGAGGCAGAGACCCTCTATGAACTACTGGAAACAGAGAAATAAGAGATAACATTTTGATAACAGGCGAATGATCTTTCCCTTAAATCAGAAAAATTCCAGGAGCCGCTACTTGCAAAACCGAACAAACTCTATTACCATTAGCCTTAACTAGGCTAGATGTCTATACGACAGGAGATCAGCAGTGGCGGGGAAGGCAAATAAAAGTGAAAATCTGCCCAGAGCAAACAAGGCACGTAATCGCAATACGCGTGCTTACCTTCTGCGTATCTGTCTGGGAGTTATCTTTGTACTGATAACTGCAGTCTGCACTAATCTGTATTTTCAACAGGAAGAAGAGTATCAGCGCTTGAATCTGGAGCAGGAACAACTCCGGCGCCAGATGGATTCTTTGTATGAAGAATATGACGATCTTAACCGGCAATATGCCATGCTGGATTCGGATGAATACATCGAAGGCATCGCACGTGACTATCTCAATATGTGCCGGCCTGAAGATATTCTCATTATCAACAGATAAATTTATTTTTCCAGGACAATGAAAAAGATGGTCACATAGCCGGCCATCTTTTTACTTATAAGAAATTTTATGATCCCGACTATTGCTCTGCGTTAAGCTCTGCAATTTTTACAATCAGATCAGCAGCCAGGGCCATGCCGCGTGTCAGGACCAGTTCATAGCGGCCGTGATAATTATAGCCGCCGATGAAAATATTAGGGCAGGGCAGGCCGCGGTATGTCAGCTGAGCACCATCAGTGCCGCCGCGAATAGGTGTTTCGACGATCTCGATAGCCAGGTCTGTCATCGCCTTACGGGCCAGGTCAATGACGTGGCCGGACTCCCGGATCAGGTCCAGCATGTTGTAATAAGAATCCTCGATTTCAAGACTTATTCTCTGCCCGTACTTTTTATTCAAGAATTCTACAATATCCTCCAGCAGCTTTTTCTTCTCCCGGAAAAGATCCCTGTCATGATCACGAATAATATATTCGAGATTCGCCTCTTCAACGGTGCCCTTAAAATCAGTCAGCAGGTAAAAACCATCATGCCCCTCCGTCCACTCCGGCCTTTCCCCCACTGGAAGCAGGCCGTGCAATTCCATTCCGATCAGACCGGCATGTATCATTGTATGTTTGGCGGTACCTGGATGAACATTACGGCCCTGAATTCTGATTTTTGCGCTGGCCGCGTTAAAAGTTTCATAGTTGAAATCTCCAATCGGCCCACCATCCATTGTGTAGGCGAACTCAGCATTAAAACGATCCAGATCCAGCAAAGATGCGCCGTGGCCGATTTCTTCATCAGGGGTGAAAGCTACCGCTATATCGCCGTGTCCGATTTCCGGGTGAGCGGTCAGGTAGTCCAGAGCTTCCATGATTGCAACAATGCCGGCTTTATTATCAGCTCCCAGCAAAGCTGTGCCGTCACTGGTAATTATTTCTTCACCGATCAGATCCTTTAGAAAAGGAAAACTGCTGACCTCAATACTGAACTCCTCATTGAGACGGATATCCCCGCCTTCATAGATGAAAATATGAGGTTCCTTAGTGACTCCTGCCAGATCCGGTGCTGTATCCAGATGTGCCAAAAAACCGATCGCCGGAACACCGGCCCTGTTTCCTGACAGCCGTCCGTAAGTATAGGCGTGCTCTTCGTCCAGGTAAGCTTCCAGACCCATGTCCTGCAGTTCCTGATAAAGCAGACGCGCCAGATTCAACTGTCCGGCACTGCTGGGCGTTACAGCGCTGTTGTGTGGATTTGAGCGAGTGTCAATTGCAATATAACGTGAAAAGCGCTCACGCACAGCAGCGAATCCGACCTTTGTTTTTTTATCCATGAGATTTACAACTCCTGTCTATTCTTTAAAGCCCTGCTCAGGGTTTCTGCATCAGCATATTCCAAATCAGCCCCCATCGGGATGCCATGCGACAGCTGGGTTGTCTTGATTCCTGTCTTATGTAAAAGCCGGGCAATATAGAGGGCTGTCGCTTCGCCCTCAATACTGGGGTTCATCGCCAGAATAACCTCTGTGATTTCCTGATGCTGTTGCAGCCTCTGCAGGAGTTCGCGCAGCTTAATATCTTCCGGACCGATTTCCTCCATTGGAGAAATCGCACCGTGGAGGACATGATAGAGTCCGTCAAAATTCTGTACCCGCTCCATAACCGATACATCCCGCGGATTCTCAACCACGCAGACAACACTGCGATCCCGGTTCTGAGACCTGCAGATGTCGCAAGGATCGTCTTCAGTCAGATTACAGCACTCAGAGCAAAGAGTAACGCCCTGCTTGGCATCTCTGATCGCATCAGCCAGAGCCAGAGCCTGCTCATTATCCTGGGCCAGGATATGGAAGGCCAGGCGTTGGGCTGTTTTGGTGCCAATACCCGGCAATTTATTAAACTCTGCAATCAAACGGGTGATTGCAGGACTAAAGCGCATGGCCATCTGTTAAAAACCGGGGAAATTTATGCTGCCGCCGGTGACCTGCGACATGCGTGCTTCAACTTTTTCATCAAGCTGGCGCATAGCGTCATTTATGGCCGCACTGATCAGGTCCTGCAGCATCTCGACATCCTCTGCATCGACCACGTCAGGATTAATCTCAAGTTCCAGGACTTGATGATTCCCGCCGACAAGTGCGCGCACGACACCGCCGCCTGCCGTTGATTCAGCAGTCATCTCAGCTGTTTCTTCCTGCGCTTTGGCAAGCTCTTCCTGCATCTGCTGAGCCTGCCGCATCAGTTGGTCCATCTGGTTACCGCCACCGCCGCGCGGTCTGCCGCCGCCACCCGGATATCCGCCTTGTCTTCTTGCCATTACTTACTTCCTCCTTTTAATAATTCCTCATCAATGTGAAGAGGGATGGATCTTTTATCAGTAATTCTTTTTAATTTTAAAACCCAGTCTTCCTCAGCTGAAACCGCATCTGCCCCGGCTTCATCTTCCAGGACAACTTCCAGCTGCACACTTTCGCCCAGTTTGTCTGCCAGAATCCTGCGTATAGTTTCGCGCGATTCAGCTTCACTGATACAGGCATACTGTCCTTTCAGGGAGTGATCAAAAGCCAGAGTCCAGACCTTTTCCTTACGGCTGACTCTAGCCGGACGTGCCATCAGTGAAAGATCCATCAGATGTTCCTCCTTGATGGCCTCCAGAACAGCCTGCCAGATCCGCAGGGTCTCATCCTCATAGGACAGAGCAGAATCAGATTTTTCTTCCTTAAGAGAAGAATCAACCTGCTCTGTGGTCTGCGGACTTTCTGCCTCAACGATTTCTTCGCCCGGTCTTTGCCGGCCGGCAGTTTCCTGCCTGCTCCCGGCCTTTACTTCAGGAGGCTTTTCTGCGCTTACAGGCCTGACAGGTGTTGCAGCTGCTACAGCAACTGACTCCACAGGATGTCCTCCCAGCCGTGCCGCCAGAGCCAGCAAGCCGATCTCCAGGCTGGTGCGAATGTCCGGTGAAAAGCGGAGCTCTGAATTAAGCCGCGCCAATGAGGCAATACTCTCACTTATCAGATCGGTCGAAACCTGATCTGCCAGCTCCTTCAGCAGGGTCAGACCGGCACTGGTCATTTGAATCAGCTCTGCAGGATCACGGGAGACTTTTGCGATCAAAAGATTTCTCATATAGGCGGAGAGGTCGAGCAGAAAGCGTGTCAGATCCCGTCCGCTCATTACCAGCTCCTGAATTGAAGTTAAAAGTGTATCAGCATCATAGTTGAGAATAGCTGCAGCCACCGCATGCAAAAACTGATCAGGAACCCGTCCCGCCATTTGCAGTACATCATCGCGGGAGATTTCACCCGGCAGTTGACGCAGCTGATCCAGCAAACTGATGGCATCACGCATGCCGCCGTTGGCCAGCTGGGCAATAACGGAAAGAGCGTCATCAGAGATGCTCAGAGCAAGTTCGTTCGAGATCAGGCGCAAACGCTGCACGATATCATGTAGATTGATACGCCTGAATTCATAATGCTGGCAGCGGGACACAATCGTCGCGGGAATGCGATGCGGCTCTGTAGTCGCCAGAATGAAGACGGCATGAGCGGGGGGCTCCTCCAGAGTCTTCAGCAAAGCATTAAAAGCCTGCTGGGAAAGCATATGAACTTCATCAATTATGTAAACTTTGTAGTGAGCTAAGACAGGAGCAAAGATGATTTCCGATGTCAGCCGCCTGACATCATCCACTCCGTTGTTGGAAGCAGCGTCAATTTCCTGAATATCCATCAGGGAACCCTTATTGGCAGCCAGACAGATTTCACATTTGTTACAGGGATTACCGTCATCCGGATTCAGGCAATTGACTGCTTTGGCAAAAATTTTAGCTACTGAAGTTTTGCCTGTACCTCTGCTGCCGCTAAACAAAAAGGCATGAGCGAAGCGTCCATTGCGTACACTCTGCTGCAAAGGATAGACGACCTGCTCCTGGGCGACAACATCACGGAAATTTTGTGGACGCCATTGGCGATAGAGTGCCAAATTTTCACTAGTGGACAAGCTGACCTCGCTTCTATAGAAATCGCCGCTCCTGAGTCACAACCGAGGCAGGCTTCCCCGCGGCGCATATGGTTTATCGCTTACCGCTGCTTCCTTCCGGACCTGACGGGTTTCACGGGCCACATCGCACGGGACCCACGATCGGTTGCGACTCAGACGCGGCGATCCGTGTGCTTTTCTCATACATTCTATATTAATTGGAGATGAATTTAAAGGACTGCGTCCCCGGTCCGATAGTTTTATAATTTATGTAGTATACTTTAACTCAAAAGAGTATGCCAGAGATAGCCGGGAGGCAGCAATATGCGTAAGAAAGCTTATCTGATCATTGTCCTGTGTCTGCTCTTTGTCCTCAGCCTGATGGCTTGTAGCAAAGATGATTTTAAAATAGAAGCTGTCAGATTGAGAGCAGACTCCTATTTAATTATTTCTACAGATGATTTCTCACGTCAAATCGGAGATCTGGTCACGATTTCTTTTCCGGACAAGCTGGAGCAGCCTCCGGTGGGCAGCCTGGCCGGCATCAGCCTGAGCGAGACCATCAGGGAATCCTATCCGCCTCAGGCAGATGCCAAAGCTGTAGAGATAATTGATGAAAAAGCTACAGTAGTCACTGATCCGGATACCGCGGAGAGAATTGCCTGGCATTTGGGTGAAAATGTCTTTCTGATTGATGTGAGGACCGAAGCTGAGTATACAGAGGGCCACATCAGCGGCGCCATCCTGATGCCGCCGGAAGTGATTGCAGACCGCCTGATTGACGAAATTCCGGATCGCGATGCTGTCCTGCTCCTCTACTGTCGCAGCGGTAATCGCTCAGCTGCTGCAGCTAAGATAGTGAGGGAACGCGGTTATTCCCTGGTTATCGATGCCGGAGGCATCATCCAATATAGCGGGGACCTGGTTACAGGACCGGATCCCGGACCGCGGCCCTGAGCAAAGTGATGTTTCTGCTTTCGCATTTTCATCTTTTGCCTTAATATGTCCTACAGCGTGATAAATGAAACATTATTCTCTTTGCGGATGCATGATACTGATGCAGTGAAGAAATACTGTTTTGTTTAGACAGCTTCTTCAAAACAAGAATACGACAAGCCCACTGGGGTAATGAAAGGATTTTCTGATGGCAAAAATAACAAAAGAGACGAAGATTAGTGAAATTATGAGATTTAATCCCGGTCTGGCTCCTATATTGATGAGTGCAGGCATGCACTGCCTGGGCTGCCCGGCTTCTCAGGCGGAAACACTAGAGCAGGCTGCCATGGTGCACAGTATTGATGTCAATGAGCTGGTTGACAGCCTGAATGCCGCCCTCGAAGCATAAGTTTTAAGCAGAATATTATTCTTTAATCTGACATAGCTGTAAAACGAATCGATAAACAATAAAACAACGGAGCGGACAATTACTCTTGTCCGCTCCGTTTTCATGTCCACAGTTCTTCATCAGCGTCCTGCAAAGCTTTGCTCCAGATCATCCATGTTTATGCCCACCATAGCTTCTCCCAGATTGCGGGAGACTTCCAGCAAAACCTGAGCATTATTGTAGTTGGCGACGGCCTGGACGATTGCCCGGGCGCGTTTTTCCGGTTCAGTCGATTTAAAGACACCGGAGCCGACAAAGACACCTTCCGCGCCCAACTGACGCATGAGAGCGGCATCAGCAGGAGTAGCAACACCACCGGCTGAAAAGTTGAGAACAGGCAGTTTTTTCTGGTCGTGAACGTATTTTAAGAGCTCATAATCAACCTGCAGTTCTTTGGCTGCTGTATAGAGTTCATCTTCTCTCATTGCGGCTATTTGTGACATTTCCGCCATAATAGTGCGCAAATGGGTAACGGCCTGGCTGATATCGCCGGTACCGGCTTCACCTTTGGTGCGGATCATGGCAGCGCCTTCAGCGATACGGCGCAAAGCTTCTCCCAGATTGCGGGCTCCGCAGACAAAAGGAGTCTTAAAGTTTTTCTTATCTATATGGTAGACATGGTCTGCCGGAGTCAGAACCTCAGACTCATCAATAAAATCTACCCCGATAGCTTCCAGAATCTGTGCTTCAACAAAGTGACCGATGCGTACTTTGGCCATTACCGGTATTTTGACTGCCTGGACGATAGCCTCGATCATAGCAGGATCAGATGTCCTGGCAACGCCGCCGTCCTTGCGGATATCCGCAGGTACACGTTCCAAGGCCATAACCGCGACTGCACCGGCGGCTTCTGCAATTTTTGCTTCTTCGGTATTGGTGACATCCATAATCACTCCGCCGTACAATTTCTCAAAAATATCCATTGATCTTCCCTCCTGAAAGTGTTTTTATATCTTTATCTTAAGTCGAATCTGCCTCCATGAAAAGAAACAGAATGCATATGTAAAATGGGTACAGATATGAGTGATTCGGGTCTGACAGCATTTTTTAATATAGAATTAACTTGAGGAGTGTTTTTTATATGCTGTATATTGAATTGGACCGGGATCAAGTCCTCTACAAACAGATTTATGAGCAAGTGGCAGAGCATATCCGCCAACAGCACCTGGCTGAAGACAGCAAACTGCCGGGTATTCGTTCGCTGGCAGATGAGCTGGGGGTAGCTGTCAACACTGTCAATCAGGCTTATGAGCAGCTGCTGGTCGAAGGTTATATCTATTCCCGGGAACGGTCGGGCTATTATGTGAAGCCGATTGATAATCTGCTGACCCTGCCCAGAATTGATGCAGCAGTTCCGGAAGAAGAAGAGGCTGATTATGCTTACAATTTTTCAATATCCGGTGTCGACAAAACTCATTTTCCCTATGAAGACTGGCGGCGGGTCTTTCGCAGGACGATCAGAGAAGATACAGGAATTTTGGATCATACTCCTCCCAAAGGACTTCTCGAGCTGCGTGAAGAGATCGCGCGCTATCTGGAATCCGCGCGTGGTATTAAAGTGGAGCCGCAGCGCATTATTATCTCAACCGGGATCAGTCAGCTGACTGCGCTTTTAGAAAATATTCTGCCGGGCACACCGGTATTCGCTTTGGAAAACCCCGGTTATATGGTCGGGAAAACCTCCTATCTGCATGCTTCCAGCAACTATATAGCCATCAATCATCTTCACCGGGACGACAGCAGCCACAGCGTAACTTACTCTGTTGATGTGGGCGCCTTGCCTGAGCAGGTATCTGTTGTCTTCCTGACACCATCGCACCAGTTTCCTTTTGGCGCAGTGATGCCGGTTGATGCCCGGATTGAGATCCTGAACTGGGCTGCCAAGGCAAAAAACCGTTATATCATCGAGGACGACTACGATTTTGAGTTCCAGTACCGGAGCAGTAAGATTCCTTCTTTAAAAAGCCTCGATTCAGGTGACCGCGTTATCTATATGAGTGGTTTTTCCAAATCAGTTGCGGCAGCCTTGCGCATCAGCTTTATGATCCTGCCTCAGGATCTTCTGGAAAAATATGAAGCCCACTACAGCAGTGAATGCCCGGTGTCCGGCTTTGTCCAGCGTGCTTTGTGTGAGTTTATTAGAGATGGTTCTTTTGAGCGTCATGTTAATCGCATGCGCACCCTGTATGCAAAAAAAAATAACTTGCTGCTGCAGCTGCTGCAAGAGGCAGGATATGAGCTGTTCAACTACCATTCGGGAACTTCGCTGGTGACCAGACTTAATGCAAGTGTGACGGAGAAGAAGCTGCAAGCACTGCGCCGCGCAGGTATTAAAATCAATACTGTTGCTGATTTCTGTCAGGAAGGCAGTGAGGAGGCAGCAATGATGCGGAATTATTTCATTTTCGGCTTCGCCGGGGCGACGGAAAAAGAATTGACCGCAGGCCTGTCACTGTTTCAACAAATCCTTGACAGCGATTGACCATATGTTGTTTTCCTGTGGCATCAGCAGCTGCCGGCTCACTTTCGAATTGCCCCGCGATCCGGCAGTTTCCAGATCATCAGCACTACAGCAGCCAGGCCGACAAAAGCCGTCACAAGAAAGGCCTGCGACAGACTGCAAAGGTCTGCAACTGCCCCTGTGACTGTCGGTCCCACCACCATGCCGATACCGTAGACTGCCTGAAAGAAACCCAGCCCGGTCGCCCGCCTTTTTGAAGGGATGTGGCTGGTGGCTGCGTCCATGAAATAAGTCATCTGCGTCGTAGAGACAATTCCCAGGAAGAACATGATTATCAGCAGGGTCAGATAATTTCGGGCCAGCGGTATGGAGAAAAGCAGCAGAGTATTGATCAGCATGCTGACAGTCAGGATCTGCTTCAGCCGGAAATAGCGGAGCAGAACCTGGCTCACTAAAACGATAGCTAACAGACTGGCTGCTTTATTAATCGTCACCATGATACTGATCTGAGAGGCTGATAGACCCAGATTGGCTGCGTATTGCGGCACAAAGCCCTGGGCTCCGGAGTAGGACAGAAACTGTGTTACTGCAGCGAAAAATGATCCCCAAATCAGTCCTTTATCGCTAAGACTAAGTTTAAGGCCCTCAAGTACAGGCAGTCCGGCTTCAGCTTCCTCTTTGCTTGGTGCCTGATCCTCAGGCAGAAGCAAGCACAGCAGAAGACCTATAGCTGCGAAAACAGCACCCAGGCCGAAACCTTGCGGGTAACCGAAACGTGCAATGATCTGACCTCCGATAAAAGTGGCTGCAATAATACCGGCGCTGTTGACAAAGCCCAGGTGTCCGACTGCCGTGGTACTGTTATCGGCATTATAGTTCATATAAAGAGCTGAAATCTGCACCCAGAAAGCAGCGGCCACACCGCCCATGGCGCGAAAAATAAAAATCAGCCGGATTTCATGTGTGAACATCAGACCCAGGGCACTGATGAGGGCAAAAGTCATACCCGCGATGACAAAGGATTTTTTCTTTTGCAGATAATCTGACCAAATCCCCAGAGGCAGACGTAAAATCATTTGAGTGAAGCCGTAACCACCCAGAATAAGACCCGACTGAGTTAAAGTAGCCCCGATCCCTTCAAGATAGGGAGTAAAGAGCGAAGGATATGTATAGAGACCCATCCAAAAGAGCGTTGCGATAACAAGCAGCAATTGATTCTTGTTTCTGGAACGCCAATGCTTTAGCTGCGGTGAGAACTTCTGCTTTGCCATATTTGCCTCCTTTGTCATAAAAGGTATTATAGACTATGTGCTGACTGATTATTTCAACGAAAGTATTTATATAGGAACTACTGATGAATATTGATGATTTAATTAAACAAGTCGAACAGAAGCAAAACGATCTGGTGGAGTTGCGTGAACGCTGGAACAGGCGCGCTGCCGGTTTTCCGGCACTGCCTGACGAAAAGCAGGAAAACAGCTTTGCTTTTCTGCAAGAGTTTATGTCTCTGCAGGACATACAGATGCTTGATGTCGGCTGCGGATCCGGCCGCTATCTTTTGCTGGCTTTGGAAGCCGGAGTAAAGAAAGTTGTTGGTGTCGAGATTGCCGATAAAATGTTGCAAAAAGCGGAGCAAACTCTGACAGCTTCGTCATGGAAGCCGGCAAACTACGAACTGGTGCGCTCTTCCTGGGAAGAAATCGATTTGGCAGAGCGGGCCTGGGTCAGGCAATTTGACCTGGTCATGGCACTCAAAACACCTGCCCTCAATTCCGTAACCAATGTCAAAAAAATGCTGGCAGCATCGCGGCATGCATTCTTTTTTTCCAATCATCTGCAGCGGAGAGAACCTCTCTTTCAGGAGCTTTATGCTAAAGTCCACGGCTATGAAAAAGCCTTTGGCAATGAACATGCACACCTTCTGACCGAGCTGCTGCAAGCCTGGGGCTACAAGCCTGCAACGCATATTTTTGAAATAAGTGAAGTCCGCGATGAGCCCATCGCGGACCTGCTGATTCGCTACGGAGACTGGATTTTTAAAGATTTCCCGACAGCTGCGGAAAAGGACTGGCTCAGGCAGGAACTGCTGGAAGTAAGTGCGGATGGGGAAACTGTAAGACACACCGCAGCCACCACAGAAGCCCTGACCTTTGTTGATGTCCGGGGCATAGATCCGGCAAGCCTTTAGCCTCAGGAATAAAACAGCCCGGGCTTTATTTGAAAAGCTGATTTGACTTTAAAATCTACTCTGACTATCGTCTTAAATGTTTAATCACATGAAGGAAATTTAATATTCAGAGAATGATTCAATCAAATACATTTTTGCTTGAAGTTAATGACTTATGCAAAAAATTTAATCATATAGTTGCTCTAGATCACCTCTCTTTACAGCTGAGGCAGGAAGAGGTAACAGCCATAGTCGGAGATAATGGTTCAGGAAAGTCAACCCTGATCAAAATTCTGAGTGGAAGTCTGATTCCGGATTCCGGCAGTATTATATTGGGCGAAAAACACTATCAGCATCTCAAACCGAGAAACTCAGTAGATTTGGGGATCCGGGTTGTTTATCAGGATTTAAGTTTAGATAATTACAAGAATTCATACGAGAACATTTTTCTGGGTGAAGAATTGAAGTGTGGCCCCTTTCTGGCTAAAAGGAGAATGGCTCTGGAAGCAAAGCAGCTGCTTGCTGACCTGCAGATTCAAATTCCGGATTTATCAGAGGATGTGGGGAACTTATCCGGCGGCCAAAGACAAGGAATCGCTCTGGCCCGTGCTTTGCGCCAGGAAGCCAGACTCTTGATTTTGGATGAACCTACAGCTGCAATGGGTATCAGTGAGACCGAAAGTGTCTTCCGTATCTTGCGCGATCTTAAGGCGGAGAAACGCAGTATCTTAATTATCAGTCATAATCTGTTTCAGGTTTTTGACATTGCGGACAGAATTTTTATTTTAAAAGCAGGCAAATGCATAGGCAGTGTATTAACTAAAGACAGTAGTCCTGATGAAATACACCATCTGATCAAGTGGGGGGCCTGAGATGAAAATACGTTTGCAGAGAAATATTTCAAGCCTCCTGCTCCTGCTGTTTTGTATTATGCTGGCCTTTTTCCTTGGCCTCAAAACAGGCAAATTTTTTGACCCGGTTAACCTGATTAATATTTCTGAAGCAAATTCATACAGAATTTTGCTGGCAATAGCCATGATGGTAGTTATTGTCACAGGTGGTATTGACCTATCAATTGGTTCGATTTTATCTTTAAGCGCTATTATCATGGCAAGCTTGCTGCAGACCGGCTGGACCGTTCCTTTCAGTGTCGCAATGGCTTTGCTATCGGGTACTGCTTTGGGAGCCATAAACGGGGCTATCATCAGTTTCAGCAGGATTAATGCCTTTATAATTACTCTGAGTACTTCTTTTCTTTTCCGGGGCATGTCACTGATCATTACCAAGGGTATTCCGATAACAAAGTTGCCTTCTGCCTTCCGCAGATTTGCCAGCGGCAAATCTCTGGGTATGGAAAACGGGGTTTTCTTTGCACTCATCAGCGTAGTTTTGCTGGCCCTGTTTTTTTATAAGACAAGATGGGGCCACTATATTGCTACTCTCGGAGGAAATGAAGAAGCCTTAAGGCGCTCTGGCATTAATACAAAGGCTTACAGACTGTCAGTTTTTGCGTTGAGCGGATTTTTTGCTGCCCTTGCCGGAATTATTATTACGGGCAGACTCAATTCTGCAGAAGCCAATGCCGGTTTAAATATGGAAATGGATGCAATTTGTGCTGTGATTATGGGCGGTACTCTCTTGCGTGGCGGCAAGGGAAATTTGCCTGGTACTGTGATCGCTGTATTTCTTTTGGGCATGATTCGAAATGCCTTAACTTTGTTGAGCATATCTTCGTACTATCAGCAGTTTATAACAGGAGCAATATTGCTTACGGCAGTGCTATTGGCAGAGTTCAGAGAACGAAAAAACCGCGTAGCCGGATGAACACTTGCTTGTATGAAGTTTGCATAGATAACGTTTTAGAAAGAAGGAGAGAAAATGAAAAAAATCATGACAATTGTCCTGGCACTAATGATCTTATTGACCATGGTAGCCTGTGGCAACGCTAAAGAAGGTGAGCCTACCGAGACTGGAGTCACTACAACTGGAACGGAGACTGCCCCGCCCGATACATCAAAAGAAACAGAGCCTACGGTTCCCGCCTTGACAGAACCGGCAGAAGATGATGATCATGAGATTTCGGCAGTTGTTAAGCAACTTTTTGAGGAGTTTGATACAGCTCTAAAGGATCAAATCGGAACTATGCCTGAAGATTTTGCGGATCTGAAAGTTGGTGCCGTAATAATCTCTTTAACAAATCCATTTTGGAGCAATATGAAAGATTTATATGAAGAAGCTGCAGAGGATTATGGTATTGAGCTTGATGTTCAAACAGGCACCACTGAAGGTGATACTGCGTCGCAGCTGGATGTGCTGATGACAATGGCCGACATGGATTACGATGTTATTATTGTTTCCCCGATTGATGGTAGCAACCTGATTCCCGGCATTAAAAAGTGCAATGAAAATGGTGTTAAAGTTATCAATCTCGGTCCTGGTGTTGATCTTGAAGCTCTGGAAGAAGCTGGTGCATATCTTGATGCAAAAATAACAGTCAAATTTGAAGATCAGGGTGAAATCGTTGCCAAAGACATGATGGCTCGTCTTCCTGAAGGCGGAGAAGTTGCAGTCCTGGCAGGTTTAGCCGGAGCTGCACAAAGTGAGGGCAGAAGCAAAGGTTTTATCGATACAATTGCTACAGATGATTCCTTCACTCTCAGCAATACAATTAATTGTGACTGGGATGCCAGTCTGGCATATGATGCAACCAAGGATCTGCTGCTGGCCAATCCTGAACTGAAGGGTATTTTTGCCTGCAACGACATTATGGCTCTGGCTGCTGTTGAGGCTCTTGAAGCCGCCGGCGTGTCTGATGTTTATGTCTATGGTGTAGATTTTACAGACGAAGCAAGAGCTTCGATTAAAGAGGCCGGTATGACAGGCTCAATGTCCTACTCAAGCAAAAAGTACACAGCAGCAGCCTTACAGATGGCTGTGATGCTGAACGAAGGTCAAGAGATTGCAGGACCGGTTTATTTGCCCTTAACTCTGGCAAATGCAGAAAATATTAATGATTTGGACGGCTGGCGATAATGCGCAGCTTTCTTGTTGAAAGTGCCTTGCTCAGCCATGGGCTGGCTTCCATCAGCAATGAGGAATTGCTGGGAAGCTGGCCCTTCCCGCAGAAGAATATTGTCTGGCTTGACCATGGGGAGATAGTGATCGGCCACATGGTGGATTTTCTCAAATTTCGCTTGCGGAAAGACAATATTTACAGGATTGACTATCAATTTCTGTCCCGGGCAATTAAAGAGCATATAAGTGGTGCTCTCACTGCTTCAGGCACAATGGCAGTCTGTGAAAAACTTGGTTTTGATCTGGCTGTGACTTGCGGCATGGGCGGCATTGGTGACATCGAAGCGGAAAAACTCTGCCCGGATCTGCCTGCCTTGCTTGAGTTGCCTGTTGCCCTTTTAACTTGCGGTCCCAAGGATGTTGTAGATATTGCGGCAAGTTTTGACTGGTTATCCAAGCGTGGGGTAACAGTCTATTTAATCGGTCAGGACTGCTACAGCGGTTATATTTTTAATTCTGTTAACCTTCCGCTGGTTACCATTAGAACTGAGCAAGTCTCGCTAGACCAAAAAGGAGGACTCCTGCTCATTAATCAGATTCCAGGTGAGAAAAAACTTGATGATCTGAGTTTGCTAAAAACAGCTATGGCTGTGGCCAAAAAAGCAGAGGCTGAAGGACAGCACTATCACCCTGCAGCTAACGCTGAGTTTGACAGATTAACCGGGGGTTACAGTTCTTACCTGCAATTTGAAGCTCTGAAAAACAATGTCAGGCTGGCTGCAGAGATTTGTAACTTGTAAGTATATAAACTGAAACTACAGACTAAGTTCACCGAAAAAGACAAAAACCCCCGCAAGCGCTGTAAGTCAGCATTTGCGGGGGTTTTCTCCCTGGCGTACCTGCCAGAACTTGAATCCGGAACCTTCTGATCCGTAGTCAGACGCTCTATCCAATTGAGCTACAGGTACATTTCAGCTTTACTATATTAGCGCGCTAGTCGTTCTTTGTCAATAAGCCGGGGCTGACACCGGGGACAGAAGTGTGTGCCGCGTCCGCTGACGCGGATTTTCTCGATTTCAGTGCCGCAGACAGAGCAAGCTTTACCTTCCTGCTGGAAGACCCTTAACTCCAGTTGAAAATTGCCCCGGTTCCCCAGACCATCCACATAATCGCTGAAACTGGTGCCCCGATGACCTATGCCCTCAGCGATAACTTCACGCACGGCCTGCTGCAAGTTGAGGACCTCTTCTTCTGACAGCGTTTCATTTTGCCGGGCAGGATGGATACCGGCGCGGAAGAGTGCCTCGTCGCAATAGATGTTGCCGATGCCGGCAACGACCTCCTGATTCAGCAGGAGTGATTTAACTGTGCTGCGGGGGTGATGCTTTATCTGAGCGAGAAAATCAGCAGCGGTCCATTCTGCAGACAAAGGCTCAGGTCCCAATCCGGCAAAACCGGGATCCATACTTTCGCCTCCGGGAGGGAGCAGCCAGACTTTGCCAAAACGGCGCACATCGTTGAAGTCGAGATAACACATTTCACCCAGCGTGTCTGACAAGTAAAAACGGACATGCGTATGTTTGGCCACATCTTCAAAATGATCTTTATACAGCAGTTTTCCTGTCATGCGGAAATGCACCATGATCGTGCTGAGATGCTTAGGCCTGCTTGTGCCCTCGCGAAGATCAATCAGGAGATATTTACCGCGCCGGCGCAAGGCGAAAATGATGCCGGTCACAACAGTAACATTGCTGTATTCAATCAGGACACCGGGATTGTATACTTCAAGCCCTTCTACTCTTTTGCCGAGCAAAAGCGGAGTCAGACTTCTGCGTATGGTTTCTACTTCAGGAAGTTCAGGCATAAAATGATCCCCTTAAGGTAAAGGAGCTTCTTCTGACAGGATCGTCAGTCGTGCGATATAGTCGGATTCCACCTGCACAGCAAGAGTAAGTTCGACTTCATGACTCTCGCTGCGAATCAGATAGTCATTTTCCCGTGCGAAGGGGTATTTTATATACAGCAGATTAATCGGTTCACCGACACTAAGACCGCTGCCGGTTTCATAATCAGTATAAAAAAGATCTATGCGCTTGATGACGCCATCAAAGTCCTGGGTATTTGTATTAAAGGAACCGAAGGCATCGATCTGAATGCCCGGCCAGATGACACGGAAATTCACTTGGCTGCCCTGAGTTACAGTGTCTGCTTCTGTATCATTTTCCGACAGCAGCCTGATATCCAGCGGGATGCCCAGCTTAGACAAGGAGCCTGCTGACGTTAATCTGTGCGTAGCACTTTCCAGTCTGAAACTCAGTTCGCCCTTGTGGTGAATTTCAGTATCAATCAAATCCAGTACTTGTGGAATCCTCTCACTGACGCTGATCACAGCGTTATTTTCACGGAAAGAAACAGTGCGGCTTCCCGAACCGTCCGGGAGATTAGACTGCACGACTCTGGCGTTACCGGGCATTAATTCAACTACCCGATAGGAACGCAGCTGCTGACTGCTGAACTCTCCATAGTAGGCAAGCAAAGCAGTCACGCGGCTTTCTACAGCTTCTTCATAAGTAGTCATATTGGTGTTAAGCTGCTGATGCAACAAGCCGAAAAGTGCTCCCGGATTTCTTTCTTCCAGAGCACTGAAATAAAGACGTATATAGTCATAAAGGAAAGCTTGCTTGGCCACCCAGACCGAAGAAAAATAAGGCATACCGGTTTCAGTATTATTAATGCTGACGGCGAATTTTTCCTGCTGGTTATTATTGCCCTGTGTCTGGATATACCAGAAAGAGCTGCGATCAGCCTCATCAGCCAAAGCGGGCACAGAGCGGGAAATATTCAGACGCAGGGCTGCGGTTTCTTCAGCTGTAGCCTCTGAGAAGGAAACAATATTATTCTGCAAAACCTGCTTGAGAATTCGGATGTAACTGACAAAGAGAGACAGATTGATTTCACTGCGCTGCTTACTTGGAATGTGCCGCCAGATAGATTCAATCTTATCTGTGTTGTTCATAGCCAGTATCAGGGTATGGACAGTTTCAACTTCGTTAAGATACTCACCGTTTTCCGGCGTTATGAACAAGTCATCATCTGCTTTTCCAGTTCTTTCAGAAGTGCCGAACTCCAGCAAACTGCAGGCACTGCTGGAAAATAGCAATCCGGTAAAGACGAGCAGCAGTGTCAGGCTAATCCAGCGTTTACGGATCATATATCGCGATTTACAACGAGAATTCATGGCCTTCTGCCTTCCCATAATCTTTTAATTTCGCACGCAGACGCTGAACGGCATTATCTACACTCTTGCTGCTGCGTCCCAGACTCTCAGCTATTTCCTGATAGCTGAGACCCAGACGCAAACCTTTGGCAACACCGAGCTCCAGCCCACTAAGATTATTTTGCATGAAAGCCAGAAAGGCTTCAAGCTGTTCCGCAGATATCACTTCCTGATCAGGTGCCGGAGCGTCATCTTCCAGCATGTCAGCCAAAAGCAGCTGGGAATCGGATTCAGCGTCGCTGATTTCCGTTTCCAGTGAAATTGAGCGGTTGAGCGGTTCATGACCCTTACGTGATGCTGAGCGTACTGCGTCCAGCATGGACCTTTGTATAAGCAGCCTGGCAAAGCTGCGAAAGGTCGTATTCTGATCAGGATCGTATTGTTGGATCGCCTGTAAAAGGCCGATCATACCTTCCTGCAACAAGTCGTCTTTCTCGCCGCCCTGAAGAAAAAAAGGCTGTGCAACACTGCGCACCAGACCCTTATACAGACGCAACAGTTCAGAGACAGCATCCTCGTTATCGGTCTGACTGAGCAGCCAGAGCTTAAGATCGCGCTCCTGAATTAAATCTCTATCCGGTGCTTCCGGTTTAGCGGCCACTAGAGACCTCGCTGCCGCATTGCTTCAAAAGTTATGATGCCACAGGCGACAGAAGCGTTGAGCGAGTTGATCTCGCCTTGCTGCGGGATAGTGATCTGAAAATCACAGTGTTTCAGCAATTTTTCGCCAATACCTTTGCCTTCACTTCCGATAATCAGCGCTACCTTGCCTTTCCAGTCGACATCGTAATACTTTTCGGCAGCGGCATCA
>DIRJ01000023.1:4702-8913 GCA_002427505.1 Mageeibacillus sp. UBA5439 | reverse complement strand
TTTTCCGGCAAGAAGGATGCCCTGGTTGCAGTCTTCTATCCTCACGGCGGGGTAAGCACTTTTCAGGAAAGACAAATGCTCAGCAGCAGGAGTGCCAATGTGCGCGCCTTTGCTGTCGAGGGAAACTTCGACGACTGCCAGCGCAGTGTCAAGGCTCTGATGCAGGCGGAAGACTTTCGCGCAAGAATGAGCCGGCAGTCGATTCGTCTCACTTCAGCTAATTCTATTAATGTCGGACGCCTGATAGCTCAAATGGTTTACTACATCTATGCCTATTTACAAAGTTGCGAAAAATACGGCGACCCCCTGTCTTTTGTCGTACCCAGCGGCAATGTGGGCAATATTCTCGCAGCAAGATACTGCAAGGAAATGGGGCTGCCGGTGGGCAGAATTCATCTGGCAGCCAACAGCAACAAAGTCTTGCATGATTTTTTGTCGACCGGCAGCTATGATGCCAACAGAAAACTGCTGAAGACGACATCTCCCTCTATGGATATACTTATCGCCAGCAACATGGAACGGTATTTGCACTTACTGACAGAAGATAATTCCTATATCAGTGACTTAATGGAGGCCTTGAAAAACTATGGCAGCTTCTCCTTTGACCCGGAACTTTTCGATCTCGAGTCTTCCTGGGTGACGGAAGAGCAAGTTCTTGCCCGTATAAAGAAAACCTATGCCGACTATGGCTATTTGCTGGATCCTCATTCTGCAGTGGCAGCAGATGCCCTGTTTAATGCCGAAATGCCAGGAAGACGTCTTGTCGTCAGTACAGCTAGCCCCTATAAATTTGCTGAAACCGTGCTTACCGCACTGGGACAGGACTTACCACCGGATGACAGGGGACAGATTTTACAGTTGCAGCAATTACTAGGCACCGGACTGCCACCGGCAATCGAGGACTTGTGGTCGCTTCAGCCCCGGGAAAGACAATGTCTTTTGCCTGAGGAGATGGAAGCTGCTATAGATCAGCTGATTGGAGCAAATTATGAAGAAGCTTGAGATCTGCGTTCCTGCCACCACTGCAAATCTTGGTCCCGGCTTTGATTGTCTGGGACTGGCTCTGGACATTTTTAATGTTGCCGTCGTGTCCTGGCGGGAAGGAGTCAGGCTGACTCCGGATCAGCTGTATGAGTGGGCAAAGAAACAGCCTTTTGAACAGCAGGCGATTGCTGCAGCCTATAGTTACTATGCAAGTCAGCAGACAGTGGACTTGCCCCTGATAGATATAGACTTCACTTGTGATATTCCTATTGCCCGCGGCCTGGGCTCTTCTGCTACTTGTGCGATTGCCGGACTTATGGCCGGTCAATACATCCATCAAGGCTCCTGTGATAAAGAGGAGCTGCTTAAGCTGACTACTGATCTGGAAGGTCATCCGGATAATGCTGCACCGGCAATTCTGGGAGGCCTGGTTTTATCCGCCAGCAATGAAACTGGTCTGGTTACGGTCAACTTGCCTTGCCATGAGAATATTCATACATTCCTGATGATTCCGGACTTTGAACTGAGCACAGGGGAAGCACGTGCCGTCTTGCCCGAATTCATTCCCCACCGGGAAGCGGTAAAACAGCTGGCAGCTTTCGGCTTTCTGCTGCAGGGGCTGGCCAGAGGAAGCCACGATTTATTAAGACAAGGCAATCTAGATTTCCTGCATGAACCGTATCGTCGCCAACTGCTTCCGGAATATGACACAATTAAGAAAAGGCTTCTCGACTGTGGCTGCTCTGTTGTCAGCCTCTCAGGTGCAGGTCCTACGATACTGGGCTTGTTCGCCGGTTCAGCCGATGAAGCTGATCAGCTTGCGCCTTTAATTGTTCGGGAGCTGCCTTCCGGCTGGGAGCTAAAGCGGGTTCAGATTAATCATTCCGGACTCAGGCAGTTTTGCTTCTGAGTTTGAGAGAATATTTTTCATATCTTCCGGTCGGTCCGGACTAGAATAATAAACCTGGCCGGTCTTCTTTATTTTCTTGTCTTTTTGTTGACAGTTCGGGCTGATTAGCTGATGCTAGTGTGCATATTATTGAACTTCCCTTTTATAACTATGCAATTACCTGTATCAAAGGTAAGATTCAAGCTAATGAAAAATTAAAAGAAGGAGGAACAGATCATGAAAAAAGTGCTAAGTATCTTTGCTCTTCTGCTGGTCTCAGTTTTTGTTATCAGTATTACCGCATGTGACACCAGTAATGAAACAGCGACAACTTTGCCCCAAACGACTCAGTCGACACCATCGACTTCAGGAGGGAGCCAGGACTTTTACCGGGTCGGCATATCACAGCTGATACAACATGAGGCACTTGATGCGGCAACTCAGGGCTTCAAAGATGCCCTCACAGAAAAACTGGGGGATCAGGTGAGCTTTGATTATCAAAATGCTCAAGGCGACCCTAATACAGCGGCTTCAATCGCTAATGGATTTGTTGCCTCCAAGTATGACTTGATTATGGCTAATGCAACTGCGGCTCTGCAGGCAGCTGCAACAGCTACAGCGGATATACCCGTTCTGGGGACATCGATCACAGAGTACGGGGTAGCGCTGGGCATTGAGAATTTTCAGGGCACGGTAGGCGGTAATGTATCAGGCACGTCCGATCTGGCTCCGCTTGACCAGCAGGCCGCAGTTATCCAGGAGCTTTTCCCGGACAAAGAAACAATCGGACTGCTTTACTGTTCAGCCGAAGCTAATTCCCTCTATCAGGTCAATACAATGCAGACTTTGCTGGAAGAGCTGGGTTATCTCTGTAAGCTCTATCCTTTTACCGATTCCAACGACCTGGCAGCTATTACTACGACTGCGGTTAATGAAGTCGATGTAATTTATGTGCCTACAGACAATACAGTCGCTGCCAATACCGGCCTGATTGATAATATCTGCCTCCCGGCAGAAATTCCTGTTGTCGCAGGTGAAAAAGGCATCTGTGCCGGCTGTGGTGTCGCAACCCTGTCTATAGATTACTACGATTTAGGCTATGCCACAGGGCTAATGGCATACAGAATCCTTATTGGCCAGTCAGACATCTCGGAAATGCCGATTGAGTATGCACCCAACTTTGTCAAGATGTATAATCCGGAAATTTGCGCAGATCTCGGAATAAGTGTCTCTGCTGACTATGAGGCTACTGTACCGTAGACGATCCGACTATTCATCCGTGGATTTATACTGATTGGAGTTGAGTGATTATGCCACTAAGCTTGTCTAACCTTTTGGACCAATTGCCGGGTGCGGTCGCCCAGGGACTAATCTGGGGTATCATGGCGATTGGCGTTTATATTACTTTTCGAGTACTTAATATTGCTGATCTGACTGTTGACGGCTCCTTCTGCACAGGGGGAGCAGTCTTCGTCATTATGCTGACAAATGATTACAATATTTGGCTGGCCCTGGTTTTTGCCTTCCTGGCCGGCATGCTGGCAGGACTGGCCACCGGGATCTTTCATGTTTTCTTTGGGATTTCCACAATTCTGGCCGGTATTCTGACACAGTTCGCCCTCTGGGCTGTGAACCTCCTGATTATGGGCCGGCCTAACATTGCAATTAACGTCAATAATTACAATCTGCTTGTTTCCCTGCGCTACCTGCAGGAAGTTGCCAAGGGAGAGAAAGCCTTTTATTGGTCTCCTATTTTTAGCGTCGGTATTTTCCTTCTGCTGATCATCGGTATTTTATACTGGTATTTCGGCACTGAAAGCGGAATGTCGCTGCGGGCGACAGGGGCAAATCCCAATATGGCTAAAGCACAGGGAGTGAATACAGATTTTAACCTTGTGCTGGGTCTGATGCTGGGTAATGGGCTGGTCGCTCTGTCCGGAGCTATGCTGACCCAATACCAGGGCTTTGCCGACATTAATATGGGAAGAGGGGCAGTTGTAATCGGGCTGGCTGCTGTTATCATCGGCGAAGCTCTCTTCAGCCGGATATTTAAGAATTTTGCCCTCCGTCTGCTGGGCACAGTTCTGGGAGCGGTTATTTACTATATCGTTATCCAAACTATTCTCTGGCTGCGACTTGATCCTAGTTATCTTAAGCTGCTGACAGCTTTGGTAGTTGCTGTTTTCCTGGCGGTTCCGTATTGGAAGTCTAAGCTGTCGAATCTGACTCTTAAAGCGAAGGAGAATGGAGATGCTTAGGATAGAAAAGGTCAACAAGACTTTCAATCGCAATACCGTTAATGAAAAAAAAGCACTGATTGATCTCAATCTTCTGCTTG
>DIRJ01000023.1:0-4412 GCA_002427505.1 Mageeibacillus sp. UBA5439 | reverse complement strand
TGCCGGAGTACAAGCGGGCTGCTTATATTGGCAGAGTGTTTCAAGATCCTATGATGGGTACTGCTGCCGGTATGATGATAGAAGAAAACATGGCACTGGCTTACCGCCGCGGCTGCCGTCGCGGTCTGAGCTGGGGGGTCACAAAAGCTGAGCGGGAAC
Source organism: Mageeibacillus sp. UBA5439 (assembly GCA_002427505.1). GTDB lineage: Bacteria > Bacillota > Clostridia > Saccharofermentanales > DTU023 > DTU032. The sequence continues at coordinate 4,253 of DIRJ01000023.1, read as the reverse complement.
TGTACTCTCAGCAACTGGAATCTCTGGAACTGGGTCTGGAAGACAGACTTTCTGACAAAGCAGGTACGCTTTCCGGTGGCCAAAGGCAGGCGCTAACCTTACTCATGGCGACACTGAAAAAGCCAAAACTGCTCCTGCTGGATGAGCATACAGCTGCCCTTGATCCTAAAACCGCCAAGACGGTTTTAGCAATTACCAAGCAGATAGTTGACCAGCACCAGCTGACGACCGTGATGGTTACTCATAATATGAAAGATGCGATCGCTTTGGGAAATCGGCTGCTCATGTTTTATGAAGGACGTATTGTGGTAGATATTTCAGGTGAAGCGAAGCGACAGCTGACGGTAGAGAAACTCCTGCAAATGTTCGACAGCGCCAGCGAGAACGGCGAATTAGAAGATATTCTCCTGCTGCCCTAAATTCATTCTTGACTAAATCGACAAAGCCGCTTCAGCTGAAGCGGCTTTGTTAATGGCATGAATTAGCTAGCTTATCCGCCATCAGCTTCTTGAATATTTCACTGATCTGCCTGTGCCCGGCACTGCCCAAGATAGAAAAAACATATAGTCTTCCTGATGGGACCGGGTCAATGAAATATGTTATCGTAGTATCTATTGAGATGTCCTGAAAGGGGAAGTGTTGATGCGTTATGCCGCAGTGATTGCAGCTGCAGGACTATCATCCAGAATGAAGTCCTTTAAACCATTATTGCCTCTGGCTGATGATACTATTATTGGCACGCTGATCGATACTCTGAAACAAGCAGGTGTAGCTGATATCGTTGTGGTTATCGGTCACAAGGCTGAGGAGATGACCGCATACCTGAAAAAACGTGAAGTGCGGGTCTGTGAGAATAAATACTACGCTGAAACTGAAATGCTTGATTCCGTTAAATTGGGTCTGGAGACCTTGGCGGAAGATTACGACGCTGTTTTTATTACACCTGGTGACATGCCTCTGGTAAAACCGGAAAGTCTGGAGGCACTGAAGAAACTTCAGGCCGGTGTGGCTCGGCCTGTTTATCAGGGCAAGGGCGGCCATCCGGTTTTGCTAGCCAAAAAACACGTTGACAGATTAATAGCTTATACCGGTGATCAGGGGCTGAAAGGTGCCCTGCTGTCGCTGGATGATCCGACAATCGATCTTGAAGTCGACGATAAAGGAGTATTTTTTAATCTCAATACGCCGGAAGATTTTGAACAAGCCCGGCTCTATGAGCGGAAACAGCAGTCTGAGACAGCAGTATCTGTTATTCCTACAGATGAGCAGATCGCTGAACTTTGGGATCGCTTTCAAACACCGCAAGGGGTCAGGCAGCATTCGCAGGCAGTTGCCCGGGCAGCAGCAGAATTAACGGCTGAGCTAGTTGCTGCCGGCAGAAAATTAGATCAGGAACTCATTCACGCCGGTGCTCTTTTGCATGATCTTTGTCGTAACAGCAAGAGACACGAGTCTGTTGCTGCCTGCTCTTTGCGGGAGCTAGGTTACCCCAAACTGGCTGAAATGATTGAAGTCCACCACGATGGCAGCTGGGAAGAGGACTTGGATGAAGCCGGTGTTCTTTATCTGGCGGATAAATTAGTTCTGGGTACGCAAAGAGTGACTATCGACGAACGCTTTACAGCCAGTTATGCTAAATGCAAGACTAAGGAGGCGAAAGAAAGGCACCGCAAGCGTTATCAGCAGGCTTTGAATGTCCATGAGCTTTATCAGAAATTAGTAGCTGTATAGTTTTTGGAGGAAAGACGAAGAAGTCGCTTCAGAGAAGCGACTTCTTATTTTAGCCCGGTCACAAAACAGAAGATCAGTCAGCCCTGTCCTGTTGCAGCAGCCGGATATTCGTTAGGATTCCAGTTTTGCAATTATCTCATTTTTAGAAATGCCGGTCTTGAAACCCTTGCTGATTATTGCCTGTTTAGAGGTATCACCAATCAAAATGGCTCCGCAGAGTTTATCTTCTGCAAAGTAGAGTTCCTTGAAATTCCCGTCCTGGTAGTTTTTGTATGTCTCGTATGTGCGCTCGGGGTTTGAGCCGACATCGCCGATGGAAAAAGCTTTTGTGTCGAAAGCCTGCAGAGAAGTAAAGGGGATAAAGGTCTCGAAGACGTACTCGCCACCTGCAGCATTAATACCTGCAGTTTTTCCCTGTTCTACGGCTTCAATCCAGAGAGCATAGTTGATGCCGTTAAATTCCGCACAGTCACCGGCAGCGTAGATATCTGCCAGCGAGGTCTCCATCTTTTCATTTACAACAATGGCGCGTTTGATTTCAAGATCCGTATTTTTGGCGAAGGCTGTATTGGGTCTGACTCCGGTGGAGATAATAAGCAGATCAGCAGCGATGGTTGCGCCGTTTTCCAGCAGGACCCCCTCAAGCTTATCGTCACCGACCAGCTCCTTAGTATCAGCATTTTTCAAAAATTTGATACCATACTGATCAACTTTTTCCTCCAGCAGAGCGGAAGCTTCCGGATCGAGCTGCCTTGGCAAAATCCTCTGATTGTGTTCCAGAACGGACACGTTGAGCCCCAGTCCTTTAAGGCCGTTAGCTGCCTCAAGACCCAAAAGTCCACCGCCGATAACTACCGCATTTTTCTTGCCTTGAGCGTATTCTTTGATATTTTGCATGTCTTTCAGGTGTCGCAGGGTGAAGACGCCTTCTTTGTCACGGCCGGGGAAGGGGGGGACAAAAACTTCTGCGCCGGAAGCGATAATCAGTTTTGTATAGGGAAGATCACTGCCATCATCCAGGCTGACCCGCTTAGTAACCGGGTCAATTCCACTGACAGTCTTGTTAAGCAGGAGATTAATCTTCCTATCTGCATACCACTTGTCATTCTTAAAGGTAATCTGCTCTGCGCTGATCTTCTCGTTGCTGAGCATCTCCGAAAGTCGCGGCCGGTAGTAGCCTTTGATATCTTCTTTTGAAATCACTGTTATTGCAGCGCCTGGATCCAGCTTGCGGATTTCATCAGCTGCAGTTATCCCGGCAGCGCTCGCGCCAATGATGACAAATTTTTCGTCTGTACTTGTGTTCATTATAAAAAACCTCCCAGTAACTTTGAGTGTAAGCTGCTTTTCTTTTTATTCTAACATCTGAGCTCAGTCCTGGCGGGTCACAGGCCTGGCTTCCGATTATTTGATTTCCCAGACAAAAGTGACAGTATCTTCGATCTCGATATCTTCAGGAACGAAATCAAGCGAGGCCTTCATCATAACCATGTTTCTTTCTCCCAGATTGAAATCAGTTCTGGAATATAAATCTGCATCGCCCCAGCTGTACTTTATGCTCTGCAGGTCTCCCAAAGTGACAGCAGAGGCGTCACATAAAATCTGAGCTTTACGTCTGGCTGTATCGCTGGCCATTCTCAGCAGATTGTCTTTGATTTCAGTCTGATCTTTTACAGTAAAGGCTATAGAGAGACGTGGTTCTGAGGGACTGCCTGCTATGGCTGACAGGACTTTCGCCAGTCGCACCTGATCAAAGTCGAAGGCCAGTTTGATACTATGGCTGATGAGATATCCTTTGAAAACGTTCTGATAATTACCTGCACCATCTGTTACGCTTTCGTATTCAGTGTTTACGCGAAAAGCGGTTGTTTTAAGGTCGCTCTTATCGAAGCCGACAGCGCCCAGACTGTCTTGCAGGAGTGCCAGCTGCCTGCCGGCCATTTCCATTGCCAGCTCGTATTCCTTGTGCAACACCTCCAGCGACATCGATAACACAACATAATCTGCTGTGGCAGAAGCTTTTCCTTGCCCTGTTACTGTGATTGTTCTTTCCATGGTATCTACCTCACTGCTATTTATACATATATTATATATGCAAATAATACCCTAGATCGGCCTTCCTTTACATCGAATCCTGCCCTGCCGTAATATAGAGGTTGGCAGAATTGCTGATTAAGATATTCTGTTCCAGAGGGTTTGATGAAAAATAAGAAAATTAACATTAAGACCATTGTGATCATAATTGTACTTGTGCTTAGCTTTCCATTTGTCTTTTCTATGATTGTATATGAGCGCAATTTCAACCAACGCTATGAAGTATATGAGCCTCTTAGCCGTACTGTCGATGAGTTCCCCGGCCTGAGCAGCGAGAGGCACAGCTTTGCTTCCAATAAGGGGCAGGAGCTGGTCGCATATCTGTATTCCCATACTGATACTGAAGCTCCGCATGGCCTTGTGATTATTTCGCACGGACTTGGCGGCGGCGGTCAAAATACCTACATGGGACTGGCTGATTATTTTGC
>DIRJ01000054.1 GCA_002427505.1 Mageeibacillus sp. UBA5439 | reverse complement strand
AAGCAAGCTGGAAATCAAAGCTAAAGATTATTTCCAGCTGGCAGCCACAGATATTACCCGTCAGTGGAAGCTGACAGCAGAGTTGCAAAGACGAGAGGCAGAGCTCAAGCTTAAGTCAGAACAATTAAGAGAATCGATTGATCAGCTGCAGGCCCTCAGCGGGGAAAAAGTAGTTAAAAAAGCAAAATTGCGCGCACACGAAGTTTTGGGTCAGAGACTGTCCCTGCTCCTGCGCAGTATCCGCAGTGGAGATACTCTGGACCACGATTTGCTGCAATCCCTCGCCCAGGGCATTATTGAAGAGTTGAAGAGGGTGCAAAGCCGGCCTGACCCCAAGGAAGAACTCGCTGGTCTGAAACAGGCTTTCGCTTCGATCGGGGTGAGCATTAAACTGGAGGGAGAGCTGCCTGCAGATCAGGAAATAAGTCGCATTTTCACTGATATAATCAAAGAAGGCGTCACCAATGCGGTACGCCACGGTTTTGCGACTGAAATATCCGTAAAGACAGGCGGTGAGGGCGATCGTCATAACTTGACAATAACTAATAATGGCGATGTGCCTTCCTGCCCGATAACAGAGGGTGGCGGTATCGGCGCCATGAGAAATATGTTGGAGCCCTACGGAGGCGAACTTGATGTGATTTTAGATCAGTCTTTTGTTTTAACCATCCAAGTGCCAGGAGGAAGAATGTGAATTATAAAGTACTTATCGTTGATGACCATGAATCCATGTGTGATTCACTAAGCTTTGCTCTTAAGCGTGCCGGTAATTTTGAAGTTGTGGGCAGCATCCCGTCGGCAGCCCATGCGGATATTTATACTGAGCGTCTGAGACCCGACCTGGTCCTGATGGATGTCTGTACAGAGAACGGTGCCTCCGGTCTGGACGCCAGCAAAGACTTAAGAGTCAGGTATCCGGATATGAAAATTATCGTTATGTCAGGCTTTGATGAAATCACCTATGCCCCAAGAGCTAAAGAAGCCGGTGCAGATGCTTTTGTTTTTAAGAGTAAAAGTCTGGACTACTTTATAGAGGTTATCCGGGGCGTGATGGAGGGAGCTAAATATTTTCCCGAAGGAAGGACCATCCCGATGCCCAAGGGGGAAGCTCCACTGACTGAAAGAGAAATGGAAGTTCTGCGTCTGATGTGTAAACACATGACGAGCAAGGAGATAGCAGAGGAATTATTCATCAGCGAAAATACGGTAAAGTACCATAAATCAAATATGCTGGCTAAAACCGGCTTCTCCAAAACTGTTGAGTTAGCCTTTTATATGATTTCTAACGGTTGGATTAATCCCTGGTATTGAGGCCAAAAGTACTTCTTCCGGCAGGGCTGACGATCAGCCCTTTTTTTGTGAAAAAACTACCCGCCACGGGTAGGGCAGGCGCAGCTATGGCATGCTAGGCTTAAACGGGATGAAACGTGAACCCTTTAGAAAGGAAGTAAACTGATGATTAAAAGAAGAATTGCAGTAGTAGTGTTGGCCATGGTTTTGCTTTTGTCACTGCTTGCTGCCTGTGGCGGCGGTGGCGGTGGCGATGCTCTGAAAGGGACCTGGGAAGGCAAGAGGGATTCAATAGGTATTACCTTCAAGTTTGATGGAAAAGGTGGTTGTGATACTGAGGATGAATACGGTATTAAAGATACCGGCACCTACACTATCGCTGATGACAGCACTGTCAAGATCAAAATGTCATACTGGGACACTGAAATAGTCTACAATTACTCTATTACCGGCGACAAGTTGGTTATGGATTCGGATGAGCCGCTCCGCCCGTCCTACGACCTGACAAAAACAAAATAACTCAAGCAAAGCGGGAAGATGACGCAAACTCTTCCCGCTAAAATTTGTCCAGATAGATTCCTGCTCAAAAGCCGCATAAAAGTGAGAGCTGCATGTTATTAGGAAGGCCCTTGCATCATGGACAAGAAAAAGATTTTGCTGATTATGAGCCGTGAAATAATTTCGGATTCAATCATCGCACAGTCAAAATCCGGTGACCGCTTTGACTTTTATGCTGAGTCTGACTATATGTCAGCCGTCGATAGCGCCATTAAGTACCAGCCGAGAATAGTAATATTGGAAGTTCCCGAGTCCGGCAGCTATAAATCTGCGGAAAAGTGCTTGCTGATCTCCGACGAGATTAGAAAACACTTACCCCGGATAAGACAATTGCTCTTATGCTCTGAAACAGATGCGGCTTCTCGGCGCGCTGCCATCCAAGCAAAACAGAATAAGAGAATCGACGACTTTCTGTTTTACGACACAAGTGTAAATTACCTGTTTTCGAAACTCGAATCACTTATTTAAAGAACTTAAAAGGAATAAGGAGAAATAAATGAAGCTTAAGAGGAGAAGTTTTGTAAAGCTGCTGGCCATGATGATGGCATTACTTCTATTTACAGCTTGCGCAAAAGATAAAAAGCCGCCGGCATCGGATGATCCGAATCTCGGACTATGGCAGGCGGCAGTGGTTGAGTCCTTTGGTGAGGAATTTGCAGCTAATGAAATCTTCGACAGCGGCTTTGATATTGAGCTTCTGCAAGGCGGCAAGTGTAATATCATCGCCGATGGCAAAAAGAGCACTTACGATTGGAGCATGGAAGGAGATACTTTATCTATCAGCCAGAAGGGTACTGCTTTCGTTACAGCTGTAATTAAGGGATCGCAGATGGTGATTGATGACTATGGACTTACAGGGATGAAGATCACCTTGTACAAGGAAGGTTCGGTGCCGCCGACATCTGCGCCTGTAGAAACCGAGCCGGCTGACCCGGATCCGGGTGAGACCGAGCCTGATTCCGATGAGCCGGGAGCTGCGGTTCAGACCGTATGGAACGGTGACTGGTATGGTTTTTTGTGGATCACCGATTACTATGGCAGCTGGCAACCGGAGGCTGATGCCGAGGAAGAATTTTACGATGCTTTTATGACGATTGATGTGGATGAAGCAGGTAACGGCCAATTGTCGATCAGCCTGCTAGGCGCGATGGAGGATATTGTTGTAAGCACAATAAGAGGTGATGAGTATCTTCTGGAGACGGTTGAAGGCTATTTTCTTGATGCTGTTCTGGAAGCGGGCGATTGGTGGATAGGCATTTCTCCCATTGACGAAGGCAAACGGGTCGTAATCGCCGACCGATACTATGACCCGGAGCTGACAGATGAAGATGGCTTTGAGTATATGTTTGCTTTCCGTCCCTGGGGAGAATTATGGGAGGCTGAGGAGAGCGATGGTGACAGGCTGCCGCCTGGTTACGAGACATATAAAACAGAGTTGGCGGATGAGCCGGACCCGACTATCGATGATCCCGGTATCGAAGATCCTAATAAGGGATGGGTGGGCAAAGTTGCCAATTTCACAAATGACGAGCTTCAAGAAATCTATACTCAACTCAAAAACGCTTATGACCAGGGGGATTTGCGGGGAATGTCTTACCGGGAGATCTGTGAGACCTATTTTGACGGCGCAGCAGGAGAGTTGGACTTGGAAGGTGAGACAGTAACTTTTTATGTATGGCGGGCTTCGGATAATCCTTCAAACTACGTCCAGGTGACCTTTCAGGATTATGCAGGAGACGGGGTACGTACAGCCGGGGGCATAGGGTATAACTTTGAATAAAATAATTTTTGAAGGAGTTAATTAAAATGGAAAAAAATAAAAATGCATTATTGTTAGTGACGGGTATACTGCTAATTATCGGTGGTGTAATTAGTCTTATCGGCTCTATCATTGTCTTGCTGGCTGCAAGGGTAGCAGTAGTTCTGTATGCAGAGCAGGAAGGAGTCGGTCTGCTGGTCTTCGCGGCAGTGCTCCTGCTCCTGAGCGCAATTGTGAGTTTAGTTACAGGTATTCTGGGAGTAGTGAACGCAGGCAAACCCGGGAAAGCAAAGATCTTAATAGTTTTTGGTATACTGACAGCACTATTATCTGTTCTGGGTAATATTTTAACTGTAGTAGGTGGTGGTACGTTCAGTGTGCTCTCATTAATCACCGGTTTGATTCTGCCTGTACTCTTTCTGGTCGGAGCATTTCAAAGCAAGAAGGCATTTAATACTGAGCAGCCTATACAGCAATTATAGGCTGAAGCTGATATGACTTCCCATAAACAGGCTATAAGAGGAGACTTTTCCGATGAGCAGAAAAACTAATACACAGCTAATCATTTTGTTTCTGTTGACAGCAGTCTGTGGCTTGCTGTTACTTGCAGCTTGTGATCAGGGAAGTAATCCGATAGCATCTGGCCCCACCGGGGGCAGCAGCCGGCTAACAACAGACCGCGGTGAGGAAACGTCTGCCGGCAAGCTTGATGAGCCAAGGACAAGTGCTGTACAAACAGAGCCGGCAGCAGAGCCGACAACAGAACAGACGAACAGGACTTTTGCTGATTTATCAGTAGAGGAACTGATTGACTATCTTCTGTCAAAGCTGCCGCGGGCTCATGAAATGGTCACTGAACACGGCATGACAGTGCTTGTTAGCGGCGAAGAGAGCGCCTACTCAAGCAAATGCCGCGATATCTGGCTGGGTACAGATCTTGATGGTAAGTTTACACGGGAAATTCTTTACGCTATCTGTGATACAGGTGAGATCTTTGAATACAATACAGTTTTAAACCTGTGGCAGAAAGCGGAAGATGTCATTCCGAAATTTATGGCGATTTTAAGGCTGGACCAAGCACTGGATAATGATGCCTACATTTTTCTTCTGGATGAGGTTGTCTGGATCGATGATAGCAGTCAGCCCAATGCCTATAGAATAGAAAATGCTGAGGAAGAATGGGTGCCCTACATTGCAAGCCTGCCAACAGAATGCCATGTTCTGGGACCGGGTGAAGAATCTGCGATGGAGCTGTGGCAGGTCAGTCTGGATAATTTTGTCGCAGAGCTGAACATGAGAGGTGAAGATATGCTGGTAGAAGTCGGCATCTTTAATGGTGAGATCTACTATGTCTCAGAAGTCTACCATCCTGGACCACTCTACTAAGAGAGCCTCTCCATAAGCAAAACACAAATAAGCAAGTAAGTTCTCCTTTCTAGAGTGATGTCAGTCCGAGTAGAATCAGGCTGACATCACTATTTTTTAAATTTTAATACTAGCAGACAGATCCGAATAGTATTATCTGCATTCTTTTTTATACTACAATCTGGTTTTCAGTATGTGATCGCGTTCAAAGATTGAATCCGATACACATGTATCTTTTTATTGTAAGAAAATTGTCTATCATTAGCAGTAGTTAGTCTTGGCTAATTATGG
>DIRJ01000011.1:1993-12153 GCA_002427505.1 Mageeibacillus sp. UBA5439 | reverse complement strand
GTGCACTTACTTTTGCAATCAGCTCTGCTGAGTCTTGTCAGGGATTAATTTGACAGTTTGAGCCTCGTGTCGTATCATTATTCGGCGACCGCTCTGGCGGGGTTTTAATGCTGCTTGCCGGCAACCTGAGTCGGGCGAGACTTTTTAGGAGGAACGCAATGAATTACGCTATTATTTTAACAGGCGGTAAACAATACCGTGTCGCGGTAGGAGACGAAGTTTTCGTTGAGAAACTGGACGTGGCAGCTGAGGAAGAAATTATCTTTGATCAGGTTCTGGCAGTCCATAACGGAGACAGACTGACCGTAGGTGATCCCCTTGTCGAGGGAGCTTCAGTTAAGGCTGAACTGGTGAAGCATGGCCGCGGCAAGAAAATCTACGTCATGAAATACAAGTCGAAAAAAGGCTATCGCAGGAAGCAGGGTCACCGTCAGCCCTATACCAAAGTACGCATCAGCGAGATCGTGAGCTAAGCTTGCTGACCGCGCGTTTCAAACTGGACCGGGAAGACCGCGTCGTTTCTTTTCATTTGGATGGACACGCAGGTACCGCGGTCAAAGGTGAAAACATTATTTGTGCCGCAGCTTCCGCTATCGCTCAAACCGCGATCGGCAGTTTGCAGGATATAGCGCGAATTGAACCGGATTATCAAGCTGAAGATGGTCTCATCTGCTGTCAGGTTTCATACAACAGTGAAGACAGAGATCAATTAATACAAGTCGCCAGCTTGATGGGCAGTGTTCGCATAGGATGCATGCAGCTTGAAGACAGTTACGGCTCCCAATACATTACTTGTATTGATGAGCGCTAAGACTTTATTAGAGAATTTAAGAAATATATCAGTAATCAGACTGTGAAATGATATTACGGAGGAAGTCAGAATGATTCGAGTAGATATACAACTTCTAGCCCACAAAAAGGGAATGGGAAGCACACGTAACGGCCGTGATTCCCAATCAAAACGTTTAGGAGCAAAGCTGAGCGATGGTCAGACCTGTCTGGCAGGAAATATTATTTTTCGCCAGCGTGGCACCAAGATCCATCCCGGCCATAATGTCGGCATCGGCAAAGATGACACTTTGTATGCTTTAGTTGATGGCATAGTGCGCTTCGAGCGTCTGGGACGTGATAAGACCAAGGCGAGCGTTTATCCTGTCGAACAATAAGCTGGGAATAAGTATTACTTAATACTTATTTGACCTATGTTTTATGATCAGGCAACAATTGAAGTGCGTTCCGGTAACGGCGGCAACGGCTGTGTTTCATTCCGGCGCGAGAAATACATCCCCGATGGCGGCCCTGACGGTGGTCATGGCGGCCGCGGCGGGGACGTCATTTTGCGTGCGGCCGAAAGCAAAAATACACTTCAGGATTTCCGCTACCAAAGACATTTTTTTGCCAAAGACGGGCAGAATGGCAGTGGCAACCTGCGCACGGGTGCCAGTGCCGATAATTTAATCGTGGAAGTTCCCGGCGGCACCCTGGTCTTTGATGATGAAGAAGGTGTTTTGCTGGCAGATTTAAAAGCAGCCGGTGACGAAATTATCGTAGCCAAGGGTGGCAGGGGCGGCCGCGGTAATGCCAGTTTCAAGAATTCCGTAAGGCAGGCGCCGAACTTTGCTTCAGCCGGAACAAGCGGCGTGGAAAGAACACTGCGTCTGGAACTGCGTCTTTTGGCTGATGTAGCTCTGTTAGGTTATCCAAATGCCGGTAAATCGACCCTGCTGTCAGTTATTTCCGCAGCTAAACCCAAGATTGCGGATTACCCTTTTACCACTATCAGACCTGTCCTGGGCGTTGTTACGCGCGCCGGCAGCAGCATTGTCGTGGCTGACGTGCCCGGTATTATTGAGAAGGCTTCTGAAGGTGCAGGTATGGGTCTTGACTTCCTGCGGCACGCGGAACGCTCACGTCTGCTTCTGCACGTAGTTGATGCGTCAGGACTCTACGGTGTTGATCCTTTAGAGGCTTTTCACACTATAAATCATGAGTTGAAGTCATATAAGACCAGCATGGCTGAGAAAGAACAATGGGTAGTTCTCAGTAAGACAGATGTTGCAGATGCTGAAGCTGTTGATCTCCTTGAGTCTGAGATCAGCAGGGAGGGATATCGCGTTTACAGAGTCTCGGCAGTTACCCATTCAGGTGTGAACGAATTGATTAATGCTTTGCTCAGCGAGGTACCAGAGCTGCCGGTACCCGAGCTGGAAGAGGAAGCTGCCATTACCGTTTATCGTCCCAAGGAAGCCTATCCCTTTACGATCAGCAGCAGGCAGGGCATGATATCCGTTGAAGGCCCCTTTATCCGTGAACTGATGTTGTCGACAAACTTCTCCGATACCGAGTCAACACGTCGTTTTCAGCGTCTGATAGTGAACAGCGGTATTGAAGCGGCCTTGTTGGAAGCTGAGGTTGCGGACGGTGAAACCATCCTTCTGGACGGCAGCCACTTCGAATTTTTTGCCGGAAGCTCTGACGAAGATGATATATATATATGATATCCTCCTTGTCTTAGTATTTACCCTGTTTTTAATCTTTGCTTACCGCAAAGGACTCTTGCGAACTTTAATTCAATTTGCGACTACTCTTGTTGCCATAGTCCTGGCCTACTTATTTGTGAATCCTTTTACGGATTGGCTGGCAGCTCAGGGTTTCTTCAGGCGCACAACGTCATCCATTTCCAGTAATGTGGGGGAGCAAATCCAGGCTTTGGGCGACGAACTGCTTTTGACTCTGACCAATTTCATGCCGGGGAAGTGGGCCCGGGGTATAATTGTACATACTGAGCAGGCGCAAGGACCACTGGCCACTCAGGCAGGAGAAGCGACAGCCCGGCTTTTTCTCGGCGCAGTCGCTTTTTTAATACTATTAGTAACACTTCGGGCCATTCTCTCTCTGGTGGCTACTCTGCTAAGCCGTATCATCGACCACATTCCGCTGCTTGGCTGGGTGAATCATTTAGGCGGTTTATTGCTGGGCGCTGTTTTCGCTTTAACTGTGATTTGGCTGGTCAGCATGATTCTGACTGCGCTGGCAGTCAGGTATGAAACACTGCATACACTCCTGTCCTCATCTCTGATTTTGAATTTCCTTTCTGACAAAGACATTTTTATGTCACTTTTGGACACGATTATTTAGCATTATTTCGCTTGACAAACTGTTTTCGCGTGTTATATTGATTAATGGATTAGCACTCTTACGCTGTGAGTGCTAAATTTGCGAAGAGAGTTATAGACTTATATAGCAAAAAATTACTTGGAGGTATATTTATGAAAATCAGACCATTAGGAGACCGTGTTGTCATCCGCATGCTCGAATCAGAAGAAACCACTAAGGGGGGGATCGTATTGCCTTCATCTGCAAAAGAGAAACCACAGGTTGCAGAGATAGTTGCAGTAGGACCGGGTGGCATAATCGACGGCAAAGACGTCATTATGGAAGTCGAAGTGGGCGATCGTGTGCTGATCAGCAAATATGCAGGCACCGAGGTTAAGATCGATGATGATGAGTTCACAATTTTGCGGCAGGGCGATATCCTGGCGATTGTTGAATGATAAGCGGTTCAACGCTAAAAGATAATTTATAAGGAGTAAAAAACTATGGCTAAAGATTTGAAATACACAGAAGATGCCCGTAAGTCACTGGTTACCGGCGTTAATAAATTGGCTGACACCGTGCGAATTACCTTGGGTCCGAAAGGCCGCAATGTTGTACTGGACAAGCAGTATGGCGCACCTGTAATCACCAATGACGGCGTGACTATCGCCCGCGAGATTGATCTGGAAGACCGTTTCGAAAATATGGGTGCCCAGCTGGTCAGGGAAGTGGCAACCAAGACTCAGGATGTTGCCGGTGACGGTACAACCACAGCAACACTTCTGGCCCAGGCAATGGTTCACGAAGGCATGCGCAATATAGCCGCCGGTGCCAACCCGATTATTCTGAAGCAGGGTATTGATCAGGCAGTTGAAAAGGCAGTTGAGCAGATTGGCAAGAACAGCAAAGAAGTTCAGGGCAAACAGGATATTTCACGTGTCGCCGCTATTTCCGCCAACGATCCGCAGATTGGTGAAGAAATCGCCAATGCAATGGAAAGCGTTACCACCGACGGTGTTATTACTGTTGAAGAGTCCCAGACTATGGGTACTGAACTTGAAGTAGTCGAAGGTATGCAGTTTGACCGCGGTTATATCTCCGCCTATATGGTTACCGACACAAGCAAAATGGAAGTTTCCTACACTGATCCCTACATCTTGCTTACTGATAAGAAGATTGCCAATGTTCAGGAAATTCTGCCACTTCTGGAACAAATCGTACAATCCGGCAGCAGCCTGATTATCATCGCAGAAGATCTCGAAGGCGAAGCTCTTTCAACTATCATCCTCAATAAATTGCGTGGTACCTTCAACTGTGCAGCCGTCAAAGCTCCTGGTTTCGGCGACCGCAGAAAGGAAATGCTGCAAGATATCGCAATCCTGACCGGTGGCCGTGTTATTTCTGCTGACCTCGGCATGGAGCTCAAAGATGTCCAGATGACAGATCTCGGTCGTGCCCGTCAAGTCAAGATTGACAAAGAAACTACCATTATTGTTGATGGCGCCGGTGATAAGAAACTTCTCGACGACCGTATTGCTTTGCTGAGACGTCAGATTACAGAGACCGACTCCGATTTCGATCGTGAAAAACTGCAGGAACGTCTGGCCAAACTGTCAGGCGGTGTCGCAGTTATTAAAGTGGGTGCAGCTACTGAAGTAGAAATGAAAGAGAAGAAGAATCGTATCGAAGACGCTCTTTCAGCCACCAGAGCAGCTGTTGAGGAAGGTATTGTCGCCGGTGGCGGCGCCGCCTTCATTGATGTTCTGCCGGAGATATCTGACTTGATGGACAAGGCAAAAGGCGATGTCCGCACCGGTATTTCTATCGTACTGCGCGCTTTAGAAGAGCCTGTCCGCCAGATCGCTCTCAATGCCGGATTGGACGGCGGCGTTATCTCTGAAAAGGTTAAAGCTGCAGACAAGGGCTATGGTTTCGACGTGCTGTCAGAAGAAGTTGTTAACATGGTCGAACATGGTATTGTCGACCCGGCCAAGGTCGCACGTTCCGCTCTGCAGAATGCAGCCTCCATTGCTTCAACCTTGCTGACAACAGAAGCCGTTGTCGCCAATATTCCTGAGCCCGAGCCGCCCATGAACCCCGCTGCTCAGGGTATGTATTAATTAAGTCAGAATAGCTTTTTACCGCTATAAGATTTGCTCCCCTGTGAGTTCTCCTAAGCTCACAGGGGAGTTTTAATTTATACTGTTTTAGACAGTCCTTTTTGCTAGAATGTGCTTAAGAAAGTTTAGGAGTGATTGCTATTAACGATTTTTTTAAAAAATTCAGATCAGCCTGGTCAGATCATCGGCGGGAACCTATACGTTTTCCCGGTCTGCGTATTATAAAAACATCTCTGGCCGTGTTTCTCGTGCTGATGCTTTATCTCTTGCTGCCGGAAACTTCAAATGCAACTACAGCAGCCATTGCAGCCATTATAGCTATGAGAGGCAGCATCAAGGACAGTTATGTGGCAGCTTTCATCCGCCTCCAGTCCACTCTGATCGGAGCAGTTTTCGGACTGATAATCCTGCAGTTGAAGGAAGTGACAAAGCTGGAATACAATACCCTGCCCTATAACCTGCTTTTATCAATATTTGTGCTTTTGCTGATCTGGATCAGCGTCTCTTTCCTCAGGTCAGACGGGGCAGTTCTGGGTTCTGTTGTCCTCTTGATCATCGCCATCGGTCCGATTCTGGACATGACGCCGCTGCAGGCTGCAGTCACACGTTTTCTTGATACCCTGGTCGGTGTCGTAATTGCCCTGCTGGTAAACAGTGTCCTGCCTCTGTCTTCGCTGGAGGAAGAAGAGGATAAAGATGCCTGAGTTTACAGAGGGTAAAACTGAGCAAAAGGCTGGGCAGAAACCTTTTTTAGCCTGGTTTGCAGTAGCCAGCGCCCTGCTTTTACTGGCTCTGGCCTTTACAATGCGTCTCCCCACGCAGGAGGTAAACTCCGAAATACAAAGGCAGCAGGGACTAAGCCAGAGGAGCAGCTTCGACTTAAAAAATACTGATCCTTTGTCATATCTTGGTATGGGGACCTATCTGGCACGGCTGGAAGAAGGAAGTGTTATTTTTATGGATGTGCTGGGTCAGGTGCAGCAGGCCTATGAAATGCCTTTCCGCGAGGGGGAGATCTCCAGTTCAGGCGGCAGTCTCTTCATCAAATCCAGGCTCTCATCGAATCTGATCATGTTTCAGCCACAGGGTGAATCCATCGTTATTGAGACTGATGCAACAGTCGAGAATATCCAAGCTTCAGAGGAAAGATTTTTGCTTTTGCAAAAAACGACAGACAGTCTGGGAGAGCTTAAAGCATATAATAAAGCCCAGTCACAGCCGCTGCTGACGCTGAGTTTCTTTGAATCCGGTTACCCGCTGGATATGGCCTTTCATGAAGACGGCAAGGGCTTCGATCTTGTCCTCCTGAACCTGAATCATGCTCAGTCCGGGATGCTTGTTTACAGATATAACGAATGGGGCGAGAAAACCGCCGAGATGACTCTGCCGGGCTCAGAAGTCCTGCCCGCCATTGATCTGCTCAACGATGATTGTACTGTCTTCTACAATAATCAGACAGTCCTGCTGGCCGATATAGTTCAGGGACAAATCCTTTTCGAGGAGTCTTTTGAAAAAATCGAAGATCTGGCGCTGACGACAAACCATCTGGCTTTGCTGGTGGACGAGGGTGACCAGCTGGGCCTGTATATTTTGCGTAAAGCAGAGGGTTCTTTCAGCTTCGAGCGTCTGGACAGCTTCAGTAAGCTTGATGGTGACCTGCTGCTGGTGAATTCCTGCGAAAGCATTTTTCTGGCACAGAACAATATAATTCGCGCCTATGATTTTGACAGCGGCAGCTTTCTGGCTGAAAGTGAATTGTCTGAAAAGGTTGTTAATTTGATAGCGCAGGATAACAATACCCTGATCGTTCTGACAGATAAGAACGGTTATCTCTTTGCTCTCGATTAACAGGTGAACTTATGAAAGAAGTTGATATTTTAATTGTAGGCGCGGGAGCTGCCGGTTTAATGGCTGCCTGTACCATCGCCGGATCCGGCAGGGCTGACGGGCTGTCTGTGCGCGTACTGGAGCGTCAGGAAAAGGCAGGGCGCAAGATCCTGGCATCAGGCAACGGACGCTGTAATCTGGGCAACAGTGGCCCTCCGGAGGGCCATTACCGGGGCGGGGATCCTGATTTCGTTCTTCCTGTATTCCAGATAGTGGATGCAGCTAAATACCGGCAGATTTTTCTGGATCTGGGAGTAGTTTTGCTCGAAGATGAGGCAGGGCGTCTCTATCCGCGTACGCTGCGTTCAGATACGGTACACAGCGCTTTGCTAAATGCAGTGGCAGCCGGAAATGTCGCAGTGGATTACGGGCTGGAGGTTTACGATATCAAGTGCAGGCCGGATTCCGGCAAAGATGCTTTTTTTGTAAGTTTCAGAAGCAGCACCGACAATCTTCGGTCGGGAAGCCTGATTACAGAGGGTCAAATCAAAGCGAAAGCTGTAATTATAGCCGCCGGTGGTAAAAGCCAGCCTCAACTCAGTGGTCATGATTCCGGCTACACTCTGGCAGCAGCTTTAGGTCACAGCCGCACGCAACTCTTTCCCGCTCTGGTACCGATCGAACTGGCAGATGCCGGCAAATGGCGGCGCAGCTCAGGCCAGCGTCTCCGTGCTGCCGCCTGTTATCTTAGCCATGGAGGCAAGAGTTCTGCTCGAGTTGAGGGAGAGTTCCTTTTTACCGACTACGGTGTTTCCGGCATTGCGGCCATGGAACTGGCTGAGGCTGTGGAAAGGGATCCCGCTTCCGGAAAAGGTGACTTGGTTTTTGATCTTATACCGGAGATGTCTGTGGAGGAGCTGAGCAGTTTCATGATGAGGCAGATTGAGCTGCACCCAGACTATAACTGGGAAGAATTATTAAACGGGCTTTTAGCTCAGGATATTCTGCTTGTCCTGCTGCGGGAACTCAAGGCCGGAGATCTTAAGAAGACTGTTAGCGGCTGCTACAGTATTGCCCGGGCCATGAAAGAATTCAGCAGACCGGTAAAGGCCACACGTGGTTTTAAATTTGCTCAGCTGACAGCGGGCGGAATCAATACTGATGAGATTTATCCGCAAAGTCTGGAATCCAAAATCTGCCCTCGTCTTTACCTGACAGGTGAAATGCTGGATGTAAACGGTGATACCGGGGGCTACAATCTGCGCTGGGCCTTTTCATCCGCTTATGTTGCAGGAAAAAATGTACTTGCCGTCCTTAAATAAGCTGGTCCGGCTTGCAGTAAAAGCAGCTATGTGCTAACATTCTCAAGGTGAGTTTCATATTGCCGATTAGTGTAACGGTAGCACACCTGACTCTGACTCAGTATGTCCGGGTTCAAATCCTGGATCGGCAGCCAATAAAGGGCGACATTGCTTTTAAACAGTGTCGCCCTTTGTTTGTTTTCTGTAGTTTTACTGCAGGACAGTGTTCAGGAAGGGAACAATCTGCTTCTTTCTGGAGATGACACCCTCAAGGAACATACTGTTTTCAGCAGAATCAGTATTAAAAGCCTTGTTGACCAGTCCTTTTTCTTTTTCTGCAAAGAGTATTTCTGACCCTTCCCGTCTCGGATCGGAGACTATCATCATCAAAACATGATAATCCTGTTTTTCTAAGAGCTTATGCAGGTAGTGAAGGAGGCTCTCTCTGACGGCATTGAGTTCTTCCGTATTGCTCGATGTAATTTGGCCAATGCCTACTTTGTGCTTATTGAGAAAAAATTCCTTGAAGTCATAATTTAGTATTTCTTCAGGACTCATGCTTTTGATGCTGGATGAGTTATCCAGCATTTCTCTGGAAAATTTATCCAGATCCAGTTGCGCAATTTGAGCCATTTTGTCGGCCATATACCGATCCTTACCGGTACTGGTAGGGGATTTAAAATGCATGGTATCTGAAATAATCGCAGCGCATAGTATGCCGGCAATGCTGGCTGCGGGTTTAATTTTGAAATCAAGATATAGTCCGGCTATGATAGTCGCAGTGCTGCCGACTGCTTCGTTTTTGAAGTAAATGGGAGAACCAGTAATGATGCCGCCAATACGATGGTGGTCAATAATCTCCAGAATTTGGGCTTGTTCCAGGCCATCGATTGACTGGGAGGCCTCATTATGGTCAATCAAAATAACTTGCTTATCTTTTTTTGAGATCAGGTGATAGCGGGTGATAAAACCCTGAATTTCATTATTGTTGTCCACGACAGGATAGGCTCTGTGTCTGGACTGAAGCATTTCATCTTTGATCTCGTCAATATAATCATTAATATGGAAAACAGCCAGCTTATCTTTAGCCATGACAATTTCAACCGGTATGCTTTGATTGAGCAGCAGAGCAACTGTATAGGTATCATAGCTGGTCCTTAGAATTACGCAATCGTTGCTTTCTGCCTCCCGGAGTACATCCGCATTAACGTGACCGGCACAGGTGATGATCAGGCAGTTGGCGCCTGCTTCGATAGACTTCAGCTGGCTGTCTTTGCGGTTGCCGACCAGGACAATATCGCCAGGTTCTATGAAGGGAGCCATGCCGTCCGGAGTCATAGCTGCAATCAGAGCTCTTCCGCTGGGCTTGAATTGTTCTTCTGAGCCGACCAGAAGCTGGGCGCTCAGAGTTTTCAATATGTTTTTCAGTGGTGTGACTTTAAGTGCTTCAGTATTGCTGAGAATGTCCATAAAACGGCTGGTGATATCTGATAAGGTCACAATACCCTGTAGTTTCTTGTTTTCGTCAACTACCGCAGCTACCTTGATATTAGTGCTCTTGATTTTATCCCAGGCGGTCCGCAGAGATAATTGCGGACTCAGATGTTCAACCTGATCAATGTCCAGGTCGGAAATCTGCGTCCTGATCGTGGGTAAATAATCAGGAACAGGCAGACCGAAGTAATTGAGCACAAATTCCGTCTCTTTATTAATTTTGCCCAATCTGATGGGCTTGGCCTGATGCCCCAGCAGCTTTTTGAGCTCTGCGTAGGCGATAGCGGAACAAATTGAATCCGTATCCGGATTTTTGTGACCG
>DIRJ01000011.1:1682-1825 GCA_002427505.1 Mageeibacillus sp. UBA5439 | reverse complement strand
CCGTATCCGGATTTTTGTGACCGAAGATGTAAATTAGTGGTTTTTTTGTCATAAGTTGAATCCTTACTAAACGGATGTGCAATCAGCGGCTGATAGTGAATAAGTGAACATCATTATACAGAAAAAGCAGCAAGTTTTAACTG
>DIRJ01000011.1:0-1455 GCA_002427505.1 Mageeibacillus sp. UBA5439 | reverse complement strand
TTTTAAGTATAATAACAGCAAGTAGATAATTTTCGTTTATCGGATGCAGTCCTGAACGGGTCTTGCCTGTATAAACAAGGAAAAGGATTTGCAGCAGAGAAGGGTGGGCTATGAGCAATAGTAAGAATCAAAAAAAGTATCCTGATCGGGCCAGACCTGAAAATATAGCAATGCGCAAGGAGCATCTGGCGAGCATTTTGCGCAATGCCGGCTTTTACTCCAGACAGCTGGGCCTTGATGATATCACAGATGCTGATACCAGTTTAAAAGTGAAAATAAAGTGGATTCAGGAAGAGGATTTTTCCGACGAGACAGTAGAAAGATTCACGCTCGCTCTGGAAGAAGTGCATGCTCAGGCACAGCTTCTGGGAAAAAATGCCCTGAAGGAATATTTTCACTTTCTGGATGCTTTGCTTTTGAGCGATCAAAAGAATGTAGCGGGTTCGGCTGCTCTCGTGTATGGCAAGTTGTGGCTTGATATCTGGTTAGCTGTTCAGGATGCTGATGCCGCCTTCCGGGCATCTATATATTATTTCAAGGCTTATGTGCTGGATGCCATCAGCCATGAGCAGCTGGTGGCAGAGTTGGAAGAACAGGCGGCTCAGACTATCGAATCGGTTATGATGCAAGGTATGTATGGAAGATGTAATGCAGTCATAGACCTTCCGGAAGATCACGCTTTGTCAGATTTCATCAAGCATTATCCGGATGCAAGGCTGACAGTGGCTGTGGATGAAAATGGAAAACCCCTGCCTCTGGTGACTGCTTCCCCTAAGAAAGGCAAAGGCTTTTTTGGTAAATTACGTAATTTTTTCAGACGATGATTTATTGAAGCAAAAATGAAAGGACCCCCGGCAGCCTGATTAAACAATCTCCGGCTGCAGGGGGTCTTTGGCTTAGCTAAGTCCCGGAATGGGGACCAGTCCTGTAGTTTTATTCTTTGGCTTCCGGCGGACGAACCCAGATGTCGATATTCTCCGGATCCAGAATCGCCTGATAAGCCTGATTGTAGAAAACTACTGCTTCTCGTGCTGTCTGTAAGTCTATATCATCGTCGGAACGATCAAAATGATGCCAGAAATAACGCAGCTGATCAAAACTGCCTGCATCAGCAGCTATTACCGGCTGGAGAGCCTGAACTCTGCCTTCACTGCTGGTAATCAGGCCTTCTTTTTCGGCCAGGCATGAAGCCGGCAAGATGACATCAGCGTGTACAAAAGCCGGGGTATATTTGCTGGCCTGAACAGCGAGGAAGGAAAGCTTATCAGCATAGGCTTCAGGCAGATCACTGTCGCCAAAGACGAGCAGACCTTTAATCTGACCTGAATCGATATCCTTGAGCAGTTCTTCGCGGCTTCCTCTCACACCGAGGTCGTAAAGCCCCTGTGAGTTGGCTCTGGCCTTGACCTGTATCACTCCATTGCCCGGTGCAGCAAGATGGCCGCTCTTTTGCGC
>DIRJ01000028.1 GCA_002427505.1 Mageeibacillus sp. UBA5439 | reverse complement strand
CCACGCATGGCGGCGTGAACAATCTCTGCTGTGCCAATGGCTGCCAGATCGCCATCACCCTGGTAGGTAAAAACCGTTTTATCCGGCAGGGCGCGTTTGATACCTGTCGCAACAGCAGGTGCACGGCCATGTGCCGCTTCAAGCATATCGCAGGTAAAGTAATCGTAGCTGAAAACTGCGCAGCCAACCGGCGCCACACCGATGGCATCACCCAGAAGATCGAGTTCAACCAAAACTTCAGCTATCAATTTATGAATAATTCCGTGTGTACAGCCCGGACAATAGTGCATTTCCAGATCTGCCAGACCTTCGGATTTTTTGAAAACCAGGTCCATATCCATTATTACTTCCTCCCCAGCGCTTCTTTGGCAGCGACTGCAATCTCACGCGGTGTGGGAATCATGCCACCGGATTTTCCAATAAAGCTAATCGGCTTGCAGCCCTGATTGGCGATCCTGACATCATCCAGCATCTGACCGGTATTCAATTCAACTGTAACTACCGCCTTAATTTCATCCTGATTTATCGCTTCATAAAGGGCCTGATAAGGATAGGGCCAGAGTGAAATCGGACGGAAAACCGCAGATTTAATGCCATCTTCTTCTTCCAGAATCTTGCTGGCAGCACGAGCCAGACGCGATGGTGTACCAAAGGCTGCAAACAGAATTTCCGCTTCTTCAGCGCCGACTAACTCATAACGCGTCTCCTGCTCTGCTATTGTGCGGTATTTTTGATCCAGCTTGATGTTGTGAGCTGCACAGGCTTCTGCTTCCATAAACAGGGAGTTAATCACATTGTGTTTGCGCACTCCTTTGGTACCGGTCGTGGCCCAGAGCTTGTCGATCGGCTCCGGTGCAGACTCATCCGGCCATTCGACAGGCTCCATCATCTGGCCTATCATACCGTCTGCCAGTATCATCACCGGCATGCGGTATTTATCTGCCAGATCAAAAGCAAGACGCATCAGGTCAGTCGCTTCCTGTACATTGGCCGGAGCCAGAACTACCATGCGGTAATCTCCATTACCGCCGCCGCGCGTTGCCTGAAAGTAATCACCTTGTGCGGGCTGGATTGTACCCAGACCGGGACCGCCGCGCATGACATTTAAGATCACACAGGGCAGCTCAGCCCCTGCAATGTATGAAATTCCTTCCTGCTTCAGGCTAATACCCGGCGAGGAAGATGAGGTCATTGTTCTCACTCCCGCACCCGCGGCACCGTAAACCATATTAATAGCAGCTATTTCAGATTCAGCCTGCAAAAAGACTCCGCCGTGCTCCGGCAGGTGCAGGGAAAAATATTCCGGTATTTCACTTTGCGGTGTAATGGGGTAGCCGAAATAACACTTAAGTCCGGCACGAATGGCAGCTTCAGCCATCGCCTCATTACCCTTCCATAATTCCTTTGCCATAGCCATCCTCCTATTTCTGATCTTTCCTTACCCGCTTCTCTCTCCAGACGGTAATGATGGAATCAGCACAGATCCTGCCGCAATTAGCGCAGCCAATGCACTCATCCATGGCCGTCACAGTTGCAGGATGATAACCTTTGCGGTTCGTCACCGATTCATCAATAAAGATAATGTTTACGGGGCATACAGGTATACAGAGCTGGCAGCCCTTGCACCAATCTGTACGAAACTCAACTCTTCCTTTCATAACACCAATCCCTCCTGTGGTGACGAATCACCCTATTTGTACATTAACAAAACAAAGCTAAGAATCAGATTTATACTTCCCAGGGTTTTTTCATCTGTAAGTCAAGGATAAAAGCCGGAGCTTTCAGCCTGGCTAACAGATCCTGGTCCGACTGTACTTTTTCAAAAATATCCCGGGTCATAGCATTGCAAATCAGAGGCAGGCCGACTTTGTCAGCTATTTTAAGAGCAATGTCCTGACCATGCAATACATCATCAACACTGGTCTCATGAATCATATGCGTATTATTAATCAAACCGCTGAACTTCTGCTTGGACATGAACTCAATATTATTAAAATAGCGGAGTCCCTTGTCAAAGTCGGCAGTTTCGGGTCTGTTGGCGTTAAAAACAAAGAAAAAATCAAAATCGGCATTTTTTAACTGACGCTCGTACATGCCGAGAAGGCGCACTCCATCCGGGTCACCTCCCAAATCTACAATCTCTTTGGTTTCGCTTTTGCTGAAAATACCGGCAACTTCGCCGGGTATAGCAGGCACATCCGCCTGGCCGCCCATGGAAGTGACCAGCAAGTCAACACCGGCGGCGTCCAGCTGCGCCTTCGCTTCGAAAGAACGAAAATAGGGATTCACTATATCCAGATCAAGCAGGCGGGTCGGGACTCCTGCCTGCCCGTTTTGCAGAGCCAAATTAACTGCGATTTCCGTCTTGCCACTGCCAAAATGACCGGCTATCAATGTAATTTTTTTTAGATTAAAAGGGAAGTTCCCCTTATGTTCACTCACTTCTATCCTTTCTGTAAGAGACCCCTCTCTTACTTAAATAGCTGTATATTCTTTGGCTTTGCTCTCACCCGACAGCACTTCTTCCGCAGCCAGAGCCAGAGCACCCATTTCATCTTCTCCCGGAAAGACGTATACAGGAGCGAGAAATTCAACCCGCCCGCTAATCTGCTCTGTCAGTGGCTTCATATAAGCCAGACCGCCGGTGAGCAGTATCGCATCAAGATCACCGCAGAGGACAGCGCCAAGGGCACTGATCTCTTTAGCAGTCTGGTAAGCCATGGCACTGATAACCATGATCGCCTTTTCATCACCTGCCGCAATGCGATTTTCAATTTCCACACCATCTTTGGTACCCAGATAGGCGTACAAGCCGCCCTGACCGATAAAGAGGCGCTTTGTTTCCTCCAGGTTATGTTTACCACTGTAACAAAAATCAAGGACACTGCGCAGCGGTAAACTGCCCGTTCGTTCTGCCGAGAAAGGTCCATCTCCGTCCAGGGCATTATTTACATCAATGATTTTGCCCTGCCGGTGGGCGCCAACAGAAAAGCCGCCGCCCATATGAGCGACAATCAGGTTCATCTCCTCATAAGGTCGACCCTGACTGCGGGCAAAACGCTTGGCCACAGCTCTCTGGTTGAGTGGGTGGGAAATCGCGATACGCTCAAACTCAGGCCAGCCGCTATATTTTGCTTCCGGAATCATTTCGTCTACTACTACCGGGTCTGCAATAAATACCGATAGGGGCAAGTCATCTGCCAGCTCGGCTGCCATAATAGCTCCGAGATTGCTGGCATGCTCACCGTAGCGACACTGTGCCATATCGTCAATCATGTCCTGACTTACATTATAGGTGCCGCCTTCCATAGGGTGAAGCAAGCCGCCGCGTCCGATAATTGCATCAAGATCCGCCAGAGCAATCTGCTCCTCTGCCAATACTTCTCTGACCAGACGCAGACGAAAACCCAGCTGATCGATTACTACCGGCTGTCTGCTGCTCTCCGCCTCATGACGGATGCTGCGAACAAAAACCGGTTTTTCACCTTGATAAACTGCAATCTTAGTCGAGGTGGAGCCGGGATTGAGGACCAGTATCAAACTCATCGGGAACGCTCCTTCTGTTTTTTAGCCAGATACAGAGATAGGACGATCGAACGAAGCTTACTCTCTTCACTGTCTGCTCTGGAACTGATTATAACAGGCGCTTTTGCACCGATAATTGCACCTGCTACCGGCAATCCCTGCAGGAAAGCCAGAGACTTGTATAAGGCATTACCAACCTCAATAAAGGGAACCAGCAAAATATCCGACTGTCCGGCCACCGGATCATCTATACCTTTCAAAGCCACTGCCTCCGGAAAAAGTGCGTTGTCCAGAGCGAAGGGGCCACCAACTTCACAGCCGGAAATCTCCCCCGCCCGATTGCGCCTGACCAGCTCAGCTGCATCAACAGTCGCCTGCATGGCAGGATTTACGTTTTCAACAGCACAAAGACAGCCTACTTTGGGACTGTCGTAGCCTAAAAGGTGCAAAGCTTCTACTGCATTTTCCAGAATACCCTGCTTAGTGTCGATATCCGGGGCAATGTTCAAGGCGGCATCACTGATCAGCAGAGACCTGCCTAAGACGGGAACAGTGAAAATCGCAATATGTGAGAGAAGTTTATTACTGCGGATGCCTGTTTCCTTGTTCAGGACCGCTTTTAAAATGATCGAAGTCTTTACCATCCCCTTCATGATGGCGTCAGCTTTGCCTTCGCGCACCATTTGCACAGCAAATTGGCAGGCTAACTGCGGATCCGATTGATTCAGGACCCTTATGCCTGTTAAATCAATTGCCTCCTGCCCGGCCAGCTCACGAATCTTATCTTCCGCACCAATCAGGATGGGTTCTGCCAGGCCAGCTGCATGCGCCTCTATAACGGAATGAAGGGCATCCACTTCTTCTGCACAAGCCAGAGCGATGCGACTGTTCCCCTCTTGCCTCAAATCGCTCATCATTTTCGCGAAATCAATTGTCATGTATTCCTCAAATATCTCTTATCCCGCCGGAACTTAAACAAACATATCAGCGTTCTTTTTCATAGATTTTATACAATTTGAAACTAATACAAAGTATAACGCAGGCATGCAAAAGCGTCAATCTGCACAACAGTTTCAAATATTAGCCTGCGTATCTTGTCAGCTTGATAGAGATTTTGAATATTTATTAGTATAAATGTAGTAAGTTATACTAAGAGGACTTTTTAGAGCTTCCCTGCACTATTTCAAAGACCTGGTCATATTGGTCAATAGTTTCCGGAAAAACAACATGGCTGACCTGAATGACGGTAACACCTTCCAGAGCCAGCAGACGTTTTTCAATGGATTTGGCGACTTCATCATCCAGACTGGCAAAGGCCTCGTCCAGCAGAAGAATATCACTTTTACGCAACAGGCCGCGAGCAATGGCAATACGCGCTTTTTCACCGCCCGAAACATTCTTGCCGTTATCCAGAATCAGCTGTTCCAGACCTGCCGGCTGTTTCAGAACAAAATCCTTCAGGCCGGCAGCTTCGATCGCTGCTGTCACTTCGTCGTCGGGATAATCTTTGTAAAGAGTCAGGTTATTGCGCAAGCTGTCCTCAAAAAGGAAAACCTGCTGCTCTACATTGGCCAGCCGGCTCAAATACTCCTCACTGATGATACGGTCAAGATTGACATCATCTATCAGTACTTCACCCTGATCCGGGTTTATATATTTACGCAGCAGCCGTAAGATCGTTGACTTGCCGCCGCCGGACGGTCCGAGCAGAAGATACTTTTTTCCTTTCTTGAAATGCAGATTCAAGCCTTTGAGCACTTCCGTATCCTCATAGGAGAAACTGACCTGATGAAAATTGATATCGCTATTCAAGCCGTCGAATGGCTCAGTTTCCGGAATTTCTCCCGGTATTGCTTCCAGAGATTCGTCGATACTCTGCCAGATCTGCTCCGCGCCTTTCATCAGGGGAATCTTCTGCATAGCCTGATCCAGAGGCTGGATCATGGAGCCGCCACTGTTTATAACCAGAATGACGTAGCCGGCACTGACCAGCCCCCTATTTGCCAGATAAGCAACCAGCATCATGGAACCGAAGATAACACCAAAGAGAAAGAGCTCAAGGACTGCATTGACCAAAGTAGAAACTTTGTCAATGACATAACCTTTATGCTGAACGGACTCACTTTTGCGGTCAAACTCATGCGCACTGCGTTCCTCCAGATTATTGCTCTTTACCAGACGGAAGGCAGTAAGAATCTCCCGCAGATAGAGGGTGTAGCCTTTAAATAAATCAGTGCGTTCCTTCTCATGTTTTTTCATGATATTACCCAGCAAGTTGGAGGCAAAGAGGAAAAGCACTGCCACCAGCAGCAGGAGCAGGAGAATCCTGATATTAATATAGGCCAGCACAGCCAGAGCCGTCAGCGCCCGAATCAGCTGCGTAGCCAGCTGATAACGTCCTTCAATATCATTTGTTTCCAGAGTATTGAGGTCGTTGGTGATATG
>DIRJ01000021.1:51739-57826 GCA_002427505.1 Mageeibacillus sp. UBA5439 | reverse complement strand
AGTATTGAGGTCGTTGGTGATATGCGAATAAAAGCTGCTGCTGCCACGCTGACTGAAACTGCGCAGGTCAAGCTGAAGCAGCTTGACCAAAAATCTTTGCCGGATACCCAGCATCGATTCCTTCACATACTGAGATGAGAAGCGAATATGCAGAATATCTACCGGTATGGCCGCGAGGAAAATAATAATGATAATTATTAAAGTCTGGCGCACATTCTCAAACTGACCGGCCAGAGCCTGATCAACCAGACGCATGAGCATGACATTGCTGGCCATTCCTGCGCTATTGGCAAGAGTAAAAAGCAGAAGTGACCAGATCAACAAAGGCCTTTGACCGCGCAAACCGAAGCGCAGAGCATCAGGATCAGGTTTGACCGGCAGTATGCGCCTGAGCAGATTCTTTTTAGTTGTCTTATCAGACATGCCGGTCCTCCCCATCAGTCAGAGCCCGTGTCAGACCGCTGCCGTTAAAATAATATTCCGTGGGATAAAGAGCCAGTTTTCCCTGCTTCAGTTCAATCACTCCATCGTACTGCTCTGATATGCCGGCGTAGTAACGGTGGGAGATTGCCACTACCGTCATGGGCAGATTTAAAATCCCCTGCTCTATTTCCCGGCCCAGATCCGGATCGAGAGCAGAAGTCACTTCATCAGCCAGCAATAAAAGTGATCGTTTAATAATGGCTCTGGCTATGGAAATACGCTGTCTCTCACCTCCGGAGAGGTTTAAACCATCCTCTGACAGCTCTGTTTCCAGACCCAGCGGCAATTTCTCGAGCAAAGATGTCAGGCCGGACAGACGCACAGCACGCTCAATTTCTTCATCTGTGTATTCTTTGAACAAACAGATATTCTCTCTGATCGTAGTCTCAAAAAGAAAAACGTCCTGCAGGATGATGGCCGTTCCATCATTAATAGTCGTTTCGTCTATATTACGCAAAGAAACTCCGCCGTAATTGATATCACCCTCATAATCGCGAAAAGCACCTGAGAGCAGATTGAGCAAGGTCGTCTTCCCTGCTCCCGACACACCTTTCAGCAGGTATTTTCCCCCGCCTTTCAGAATAATGTCAGCCTGACGCAGGACGGGCTCGCTCGCATCTTCAAACTTATAGCTAAGACCTCTCAGCTCAATGTCTCCGCCCAGCAGATCTATATCTTTTGCTTTACTGCTGGCTATCTCTGCTGTGCTTTTCTCCTCTTCAGCCGCCTCCTCTCCGCTGCTGAGAAGAGTCTGAAAGACCTTATTAGAAGCAATGAGACGATTCCTCATGCCGAACAGGCCGATCAAAGGCCAGGCTATGTTGCCCGCCAACTGTAGCAGCAGCATGGCCGTGGCCAGACTATACTGCCCCTGCACCATCATCACAGTGACATAAGCCAAAGTTGCCAGACTCAGGAGAAGACTGATATTCTCCAGAACCATTTCTTGCAGACGTTCGATCAGCCGGCCTTTGTTCTTGGCGCTCTCCAGATCTTGAAACTGGTCTTCAGCATCCTGAGTAAAGCGTTCTTCCACATTATTGAGTCGGATTATTTCCAGCCCGGAAAAAAGGTTGCCCATTTTCAGAGAGAAAATTTCATTCTCTTCCATTATTTTATCTTTGGACCGCAGCAAAGGTTTTCTGAAAAAATGTGAAACCAGCATCAGGACAGCAGCTATTGCCGCTATGATCAGTCCCAGCATCCAGTCCTGCAGGAGAATCAGAAATAGTGAAACAATCGCGGAACCTCCAGCGAAAATCACATTAAGTAACGATAGAAAAAAGTCTTTCTCAAACAGATTGATATCGTTAGTCAGTTTCGATACATAACTGTCACGCGATTTCCGGTTAAAATCCTGATAGGGCAAGGCCAGGATTTTCCGGAAGGTCAACTTGCGCAAATCCAGCAGGGTGTCGCGCATATAGCCAATACGCATGAAGCGTGACACTACTTGCAGTAGTGGTGCACCTAAAGCAAAGGACACTGCCCAGATTAAGGCGCGCCTCCAGTCACCGGCAGCTGAATGCTGCAGTAGTCCTAAAACACTTGAAAGGGCATAAGCTGTCAGTAGCTGTGTAATGACAGGAAAGAAACAGGCGATAATATAGACAAGAAAACGCAGCGGTCGCAGCATGAGCAAATCGCGCGTTGTCTTAACTTTTAGCAAGGCATCTTCTGTACGCTTCAAGAGCTATCCCCTCTCCCTTAACTTTATCAAAAAGCCTCTTCAGCTTAGCAGTGGGTCCACTGCGAGGCAATCAACCACTCGTTGACTTCAGCCCTGTAACCAGCTGTTCTCAGTTGATTTTCTCCCTGTTCGGTAACTGGTCAGTTGAGTGCAAAGAAATCACATTTTTGCTCAATAATCGACTCTATGCGTTCAATGTATGTCTGCAAATCTTTAGGATTGTAGAGGCGATTTGCTCTGCTGTCACTTATTATTTTAGAAGTCGCTCCGCTGCCAAGGCCGACTACTGCCACCTCGTCACTCATCATGGCAACATTATAGAGTGATCCTTGATTTCTGGAAAAACCGGTGTTTTCCAGGCCGGAACGGGCTGTTTTTTGTCTGTATAAGTAGTAGGGTTTATAACCGGCGGACCGCAACTGTTGCTGCGCCTCTTCGATCTGTCTGATCAGCCATATCTGCGGGAGAAAGGGATCACCGGCCTTACCATCTTCGTCCAGAAATGCTCCCCGTTTTACTGACAGTGTGTGCAGGGTAATCGATTCCGGCTTCAGTTCCATGACCCGGTCCAGAGAATACAGAAATCCGTCTTTTCTATCCCCGGGCAGACCGGCAATCAAGTCCATATTGATATCATTAAAGCCGGCTTCCCGGGCCAGATTTACTGCCGTGACCGTATCAGCAACGCTGTGTCTGCGGCTTACAGCGGCCAGCGTTTCATCAATCATTGACTGAGGATTGATGCAGATTTTGTTGAAGCCGGCTTCTCTGGTAATCGCTAGCTTGGCAGCAGTTATCGTGTCCGGGCGTCCGGCTTCCATGGTGTACTCGATACCACTTCCCTGCGGAATCTCCTGCAGGACACCACTAATATAGCGGGCGAACAAAGCTTCGTCCAAACTGGTAGGTGTCCCACCACCAAAATAGACAGCACTGGGCGGATGCTTAAGCGCCCGGAATACGCCCTTTGCTTCTGCAATAACTGCTTCCACATAAGCATCCAGTAAGCTGGCCTGAGCTACAGCGGATTCGGTAATGAAACTGCAATAATCGCAGCGGGAGGGGCAAAAAGGCAGGCCGACATAGACTATGTAGTCACCGTTGGATGGATCGATCGTATTCAGAAGCTTTTGTTCAGCTTCTGCTGTTTCCAAAGCAAGGGCAGCCTTGGGCTGACTAAGTTTCCAGTACTCTTCCAGCTCTCGCAAGGCTGCTGCCTTATCTTCGCTTGAAAAACTGCTGTTGCTTCCTGCCGCAGGATCCCGCCTGAGCTGTTTTTTTTGTAGCAGCTCCAGCGCCAGCTGAGTAGGTCTGACACCGCTTAAAGTTCCCCAGGGAAACTTATGGCCTGTTTGCTCCGACAAGGCTATATGGAGCAGGCGACGCAGGCTGCGGCGCAAGTCTGCCGGCCTGGTCTGCTCGCGCCAGGTTCGCTGACCGGCCTTGTTTTGCAAACGGACCTTAAGCTCGAAAACTTCGGGTAAAAGACTTTTTTCAGCAGCAGTCAGTTCCTTGCGCATCAGTCTCCGAATCAGATCCGGGAGTAATTCTTCTGAGCAGCTGATGTCAATTATGAAAGCTTCATCCGCAGAAAGGTAAAAAGTCAGACCATCCGGCTGAATATTGCCGAAAAACTGGCGGACCACATCGGCCACCGCTGCTGTTTCCCGGTGATTGACCAGTCTGATCTGTGCTTGCTGTTTTCTTTGTATCTTTTTATGATTCATCGGCCCATTCTACACCAGAAGTCAGACCTTGACTGTATTAGAATTTCGGCAAAATCCCGATTTGCGCCAGCAGCCAGAGTATAGTCAGGAAAATTGCCTGATGCAGGAGATAAACCCACAGCGCATTCCGCCCCAAAAAGGTAAAGGGTGCCAGTATTTTGCCCAGTCTTGGCCCCGGCTCCGGCAGGAGACTCCTGCGCTCGCGGTAAAAAACCAGGCCAAAGGCAGCACCGATCAGAAAGAAGCCAAGCCAGGGAAAAAGCGCCATGCTGTCAAGCAGATACATGCCCGCAGGATATTGCGCGAAAAATATAATATTCAATACTGTTGAGTCCAGCCCAAACTTCCCTTGCAAGACCCCGGGGAGAAAAATCAGTAGACTTCCGAGGATAGTCAAGAACAGGAAAAACTTAAATCTGTGCGCTTCTGCTGTTTTATTTCGCTGATAAATCTTCTCCAGCAGGGCGTAAACAATTATCGATATTGCCAGTACGTGAAAGACGTTGAAGATAATAACACCGGAGTTAAGCTTACTGAGATAACGAACCAGGAGACTGCCGCCGGTTAAAAGCAGAGACGCGATCATAAGACGCACTCCCCGCCTCAGGTTGTTGCGTGAAAAGCTGCTGCTGATGCCTGAAACCATGATGAATACTGAAATAACCGGAGGCCGCAAATACTCCTGAAACCACACTGTCTCCTGAAAGGCGAAGACATCCAGACCCACTATATAGCGCAAATCAAAAATGAGATGATGCAGCATCATCAAAAAGACTGCCAGGCCACGCAGGAGATCGATCTCCAGTATTCTGTTCTTGTTTTCTTTCAGCACATTTTCCATCGTCTTATAATACTAGTATCTCTTCAAAATAAATAGTTCCCCCAGACAGAATGCATGGGGGAACTAAGTTCATTCCTTGCGGATTAATCGAATTACTTATTGCGCGGATAACGCAGGGCTGCCTGTGCAGCAGCCAGGCGTGCTATCGGCACACGGTAAGGTGAGCAGGAAACATAGTCCAGCTTCAACATCTGACAGAATTCGACGGAATAGGGATCACCACCGTGTTCACCACAGATGCCCAGTTCAAGGTCAGGACGTGCTCCGCGACCGTCTTTACAGGCAATACGCATCAATCTGCCAATACCTGCCCGGTCGATATGTGCCGTCGGATCTGCTTCGAAGATGCCCTTTTCATAGTAAGTATCAAGGATGGGGCCGGCATCATCGCGTGACAGTCCGTAACCCATCTGAGTCAGGTCATTAGTGCCGAAGCTGAAGAAATCGGCTTCCAGAGCAATCTCGTCCGAGGTCATAGCTGCACGCGGAATTTCCAGCATGGTACCAACCATGTAGGCTAATTGTACGCCGCTCTCGGCGATCATCTTGTCTGCGACAGGCTTGATTACCCCGTTCAGATACTCTAATTCCTTGACGTCAGAAACCAGAGGAACCATGATTTCAGGAATTACGTGCACACCTTCCCTGGTGGCTGCAATAGCTGCACCGATAATGGCTTTGGTTTGCATCTCTGCGATTTCAGGATAGCTGATGGCCAGACGGCAGCCGCGGTGTCCCAACATCGGGTTGAGTTCGTTCAAACCGGAGATAATGGCCTTAAGCTCGTCATATTCTATATTAAGGTTTCTGGCCAGTTCGCGTACTTCACCCTCTTCCTGAGGCAGGAACTCATGCAAAGGCGGATCTAAGAGGCGGATAACGACAGGATGTCCATCCATTACGCGGAAAATCTCAAGGAAGTCCTGCTGCTGGTCAGGCAAGATGGCAGCCAGAGCCTTGCGCCGGGTATCTTCATCTTTGGCCACGATCATCTTACGGAAACTGAAAATTCTGGCAGGATCGAAGAACATGTGCTCGGTACGAGTCAGACCGATTCCTTGTGCTCCCAGATTAAGTGCCACCTGCGCATCGTGTCCTGAGTCGGCATTAGCGCGGACATCCAGCTCACGGAATTCGTCAGCCCACTCCATTACAGTTATAAAATCTTCACTCTGCTCCGCTTCTTTAGTAGCAATCTGTCCGGCATAAACGGTACCTGTGGAACCATTCAGGGAAATCCAGTCTCCGGCCTTGAAGATCCTGCCAGCAGCCTTCATGGTACCTTTGGCATAATCAATGCTGATATCGGAGCTTCCGGCAACGCAGCACTTGCCCATGCCGCGAGC
>DIRJ01000021.1:7678-51548 GCA_002427505.1 Mageeibacillus sp. UBA5439 | reverse complement strand
CTGGTCATGCCGCCACGAGCGGTCAGAATACCTTCAGCGGCACTCATGCCGTGGATATCTTCAGCGGATGTCTCATCGCGGACGAGAACTACTTGTTCACCTTGTTTCGCTGATTCAAAGGCCTGGTCAGCAGAGAAAACAATTTTGCCGCTGGCTGCTCCGGGTGATGCCGGCAGACCCTTGGCGATCTGGTCAGCTGCTGCCAGTGCCTTGTCATCAAACATGGGATGCATCAGAGCATCAAGCTGGCTGGGATCAATATGCAAAATCGCTTCTTCGCGTGAGAGAATGCCTTCTGCAACCATATCTACTGCAACTTTCAGAGCAGCAGAGGCTGTGCGCTTACCGCTTCTGGTCTGCAGGATAAATAACTTACCATTTTCGATGGTGAACTCAAGATCCTGCATGTCACCATAATGGACTTCCAGTTCATCACCGTATTTTTTGAATTCATCAAAAATTTCAGGGAATTGTTCCTGCAGATGAGCAATGGGGAAAGGTGTACGAACGCCTGCAACAACATCTTCGCCCTGGGCATTCATCAGATACTCACCGTAGAGAACATTCTCGCCGGTTGCCGGGTCACGGGTAAAGGCCACGCCTGTGCCTGAAGTTTCACCCATATTGCCGTAAACCATTTCCTGAACGTTAACAGCTGTACCCCAGATAGAAGGGATGTTGTTCATTTGACGATAGAAAATTGCACGGGGGTTGTTCCAGGAACGGAAAACCGCCTCAATTGCTTCCATGAGCTGGGTCCTGGGATCCTGCGGGAAAGCTTGGCCTTTTTCACGTTCATAAATAGTTTTGAAGTTTGCAGTAACCAGCTTCATGTCTTCAGCTGAGAGGTCTAGATCATTTACGATGCCCTTTTCAGTTTTAATGCGTTCTAGTTCTGCCTCAAATAGATCTTTGTGGACTTCCATAACAACATCGCCAAACATCATGATGAATCTGCGATAGCTGTCATAAGCAAAACGTTCATTATCGGTAAGTTTCGCCAGACCTTCGACTACCTCATCATTAAGGCCAAGGTTAAGAACCGTGTCCATCATTCCCGGCATGGAAGCGCGGGAGCCTGAGCGAACTGAAACCAGCAATGGTTTTTCCGGATCACCGAAAACCTTGCCTGTGCGCTCTTCTTCTTCTTTCATTGCATCAACAATTTCTTGTTTGATCTCTTCAGAAATTACTTCGCCTTCATCGTAATAGCGATTGCAGGCTTCGGTAGTAATGGTAAAGCCCTGCGGAACCGGCAGACCCATTCCGGTCATTTCTGCCAGGTTAGCGCCCTTGCCGCCGAGCAAATCGCGCATATTTGCGTTGCCTTCTGAAAACATGTAGACGTATTTTGTCATTTGTTCCTCCTAAATAGTTGTCTTACGGTAGATCGAACTTGCCGGCAAAATAGTCCACAAGTTCATTTATAGGTAAACGCAGCTGATCCATCGAGTCACGTTCACGTATTGTCACTTGATTATCTTCGAGCGAATCAAAGTCAAAAGTTACACAGTAGGGAGTGCCGATCTCATCTTGTCGGCGGTAGCGCTTGCCGATGCTCTGACGCTCGTCAAATTCGCAGCGGAAATGTGGCAGCAGCATCTGATAGACCTGCTCCGCTTCTGCCTGCAATTTATTGGATAAGGGCAGAATTGCGACATTAACGGGAGCCAATGCCGGATCAAAACGCAGCACCGTGCGTTCTTCACCATTTTCCAGCCTTTCGACGTCATAAGCGTCACATAATATTGCCAGAAAAAGACGATCCACACCCAAAGAAGGTTCTATAACATAGGGAATATACTTTTCATTGGTATAAGGATCGAAATAACGCAAATCCTCTTTGGCAGCTTCCATATGTCGCGACAGATCGTAATCTGTACGGTTGGCTACACCCCAGAGCTCCCCCCAGCCGAAAGGATAGATGTATTCCACATCACTGGTCGCCTTGGAATAAAAAGATAATTCTTCAGCACTGTGATCGCGCCAACGCAAGTTTTCCTTGGTCAGTCCCAGATCAAGCAGCCATTGGAAAGAATAATCCCGCCAATAGTCAAACCAGTTGTCATCGGTTCCGGGCTCACAGAAAAACTCCAGTTCCATCTGTTCAAATTCGCGTGTACGGAATATAAAGTTTCCCGGTGTGATCTCATTGCGGAAAGCCTTACCTATCTGACCTATGCCGAAAGGCATCTTACGCCGCGATGTGCGCTGAACATTCTTAAAATTTACAAAAATTCCCTGGGCTGTTTCCGGGCGCAGATAAATGTCAGACTGACTGTCTTCGGTGACACCCTGTTTAGTTTTAAACATCAGGTTGAAATGACGAATGTCAGTGAAATCCCGAGCTCCGCAGACCGGACAGCTAATGCCCTTTTCAGCAATATAATCCTGCAGTTCTTCATTGCTCCAGCCTTCAACTGAGCCCTCGACCCCGTTAGCTTCATTCCAGTCGTCAATAATCTGGTCGGCCCGATGACGCGAACGGCAGGCACGGCAATCTGTCAAAGGATCCGAAAAGCCTGCTACATGGCCTGATGCAACCCAGACTTGCGGATTCATCAGAATAGCTGCGTCCAGTCCGACGTTATGGGGTGAAGTTTCGATAAAGCGTCTCCACCAGGCGGCTTTCACGTTACGTTTTAAAACAACACCATAAGGACCGTAGTCCCAAGAGTTAGCCAGCCCTCCATATAGTTCAGAACCCGGATAAATAAAACCGCGGTTAGATGCCAAAGCGACGATTGTCGCCATAGATTTATCGGTAGCCAGCATATCAGTCCTCATCCTCTTCTTTCACTTCGGACTCAGCCAGGTCTGGCTCACTCAAGCTCTCGGTGAAAGAAGTAAAATCTATTTGCGAAGCTGTCTGACCTGCCACCTGTGCTTCCTGCTCAGTAACAAACTGCACCAGTTGCTCCGCAATCAATGAAGCTTCCTGAGCACTGATTCCCTCTTTTTCAAAAGTGGAAGCTTCTCTTGCCTGCCGTCTGGCTGATGGACGGCGCTGTTCTTCCAGCATGTCCTCAGCGCGTTTGGCTTCCGCCTCACGGCGGCTGGCTTCACGCTGTGCAATAATTTCGGGACGCTCGGGAATTGAAACATCATGTTTGCCCTGACGATAAACTACTGCTCCGCTGCCGATTTCTTCACAGGCCAGCGAAACCTGATTTGGCATTTTGGTTTCGACCAAAGGTCTGGCACCATCTGTCAGCTGACGCGCTCTGCGGGCAGCAAACATAGCCAGTACGTATCTGTTCTCGGCTCTTGGAAGCAGTTGTTCCAGAGGAGGTTTTGTTAGCATTTTTTGCTCCTTGTCATCTAAAAATCTATATAAATAAACAACGTTTTTATATTTTTACATACCTTTGAGATTATATCTTTTTCACTGCATTCCGTCAATGAAGAGCCTTGACGTACGGTGCTTTTCGGCCCAATAGATAGCTTCAATGTCCTGTACTGCCTGCAGCAGGTCATCATTCACAACCAAGTAATCAAATTCACAGGCTGAATTCATTTCCTCCCAGGATTCGCTCAAACGGGTCTGGATGATCTCCTGGCTTTCAGTAGCCCGGTTTAAGAGTCTTTCCCTAAGCGCTGTTTCAGATGGAGGAATGAGAAATAAGAGGACTGCATTAGGATAACTTTCTTTTAAGGACAGAGCTCCTTTGACGGTCAAATCCAGGAGAACATTAATACCCTCTCTGCGCATCCGCTCCAGGGGTGATCTGGGGGTACCATAATACTCACCACAATAGATGTCATACTCCAGAATTTCACCTTCTGCAATCATGGCTTCAAACTCTGCCTTAGTCCGGAAATAATAGTGCACACCGTCTATCTCAGCTTCTCTCGGAGGCCTGGTTGTTACGGATACAGAATGGCGGATGTCATTGTAACGTTCACGCAGGGCATTAATAACAGAGTTCTTACCCACACCGGACGGTCCCGATACAACGAGAGTAATACCTACTTTTTGCACAATATTGATTCGGTCAGTCATTTTGCAGCTCCTCTTCTTCATCTAGCTCAGCAGATCCCCGAGCATCAGCACGCAGCACCTGCAAAGATGCCGGGGACAAGGATGAAAGCACGATATGGTCGCTATCCATAATCAAGACTGATTGAGTCTTGCGTCCGGCAGTCGCGTCGATTAAGCTGCTGCGATCGCGTGCATCCTGAATCAGCCGCTTGATCGGAGCTGAATCCGGAGAGACTATGGCTATCAGTCTGGCCTCTGAAACGAGGTGACCATGTCCTATGGGCAGCATTCTATATTCCAAATCCGACTCCTCCTCGAAATCTTATGTTGTCTTAAACGGACAATCAGCTTATTCTAAATTCTGAACCTGTTCGCGAATTTGCTCCAGGATGCTCTTCATCGTCACTACGGACTGCGAAATCTCAAAATCATTCGCTTTCGAGCCTATCGTATTTATCTCGCGATTCAGTTCCTGAATCAGGAAATCCAATTGACGGCCACTGGGTCCCTCGCCCTGCAAAATATCCCGCAGGGAAAGCAGATGGCTGCTCAATCGTGTCATCTCCTCATCAATGGCTGCCTTATCAGCGAAGATCGCTGTTTCAGCAAAGAGCCGCTGATCATCATACCATTCCTGCCGCTCTTCAGCTAAAAGCTCCTCAGCGCGCGCCAGAAGTCGCTCACGATACTGCTCAACCACACGCGGAGAAAGCTCTGCAAGCTTCTTGTTTTCGTCTTCAAGAGCTGCCGCCTTCTCTAAAAGGTTGCCAGTCAGCCGGCTGCCTTCCACCTGCCGCGCTTCTTCCAATTCGGTTAATGCGGCATCCATGGCTTTTGTCAAGATATCACTAATACTTGCTTCGTCCAGAGGGTCGTCTACATCAATGAAAAGATCATTAAACCTGCTCATAACACTGACAGGTTCAAAAGCTTCAGAACCCGTCAGTTCAGCCAGTTCCGATAAAGCTTCAAAGTATGACTTAGCCAGACCATGGTCCAGCTTAACTTTCCTGCCACTGGATTCAAGCTGTTCCAGGCTGACAAAAACATCGACCTTACCGCGTTTGATTCTTTCCTGCACCTGTACACGCAAAGCATTTTCAAAGCGCAGGAAGCTGCGCGGCATGCGCACAGAAACATCCAGAAAACGATGATTTACAGACTTGACTTCAATTGTTACTGAGAGATTATTGTTTTCGGCTGAACCGGATCCATAGCCGGTCATACTTTTTAGCATTATATGTCCTTCCCTGCCTTAAATTTATCGGCAGTTAAATTATCAAAATCACGAAGACTACCATCTTCTCCTAGCAAAACAGGAATAAAGTTTAGCTGATCTGCAGAAGTTAAAACGTAACGCACCTTATCGAGCTGCGGTGAACTTAAATAATAAGGCAGCTCGTGATGGATATGTCCGAAAATGCACAGCGGAATTTCCGCTGCGGACAGCAAGTCCGACATTTTACTGCTGGTGCCATTAGCGGAAATAGGAGGATAATGCATGGTAAAGACCTGCGTCAGTGCGCTGGCACTCTTCTTTTTCACTTGTTTCATCTCATCAAGAGAAAGCTGCATGCGGATTAACTCTCTGTCAAATATTTTCTGATCCTGTGCGGTGAACTCATCGTCATCGGGCAATAACCAGCCTCGTGTCCCGCCAATCAGAAAAGAGCCGAAAGCCAGTGTATTATTGCGCAAAAAGTGAAGGGTGTGCAAATTTTCCTGGTCGCAGAGTTCTTTCATCTTTCTCAGGCTGGTCCACCAATAATCATGATTACCGCGCAGCAACAGTTTCTGTCCCGGCAATTTATCGATAAAATGCAAATCAGCCAAGGCCTCATCCAGACTCTTGCCCCAGGAAATATCTCCGCCCAGAATCACTACATCTTCATCAGTCACAGTTTCTTGCCATGATTTTTCTATCAATTGTGTGTGGTTGTTCCACTTCTCCCCGAAAATTGTCATGGGCTTATCCACAGTATGGGCTAAGTGAAGATCAGACAAGGCAAATAGTTTCACTTCAGATTTCCTCACGATGATAATGCAGATAAACTGCTTCCGCTACTTCTTCCGGTAAGCCCTTGACGGCCTTAAGCTCTTCCAGACCTGCTTCAGATATTTTTTTAATGGAGCCGAATTCCTTTAGCAAAAGCTTGCGGCGGGCCGGACCGATTCCGGGAATATTTTCAATCTGATACTGCATCCGGCGCTTCTTTTCCTGTTGATTGCGCAGACGGTTGGCAAAACGGTGGGCTTCATCCTGCAAGGCTGTGAGCAGACGCAAAAGTCCCAGACGGATGGCTCTTTCATCAGCATCTTCTTCCTTGGCAGCCTGTGATAACTCAAGAGTATCACCATTACTGAGAACCAGTCCACGGGTCCGGTGTCTGTTGTCTTTCACAATTCCCGCAGCAGTGATACCGGCATCATCCAGCAGATCTTTAACTGCATTCACATGTCCCAGACCGCCATCAACCAGTATTATATCAGGTCTGCTGTCAACATTCTCATCCTGAAGCTGACGCAGCCTGCGTTCAATCAACTCACGCATAGCCCGGTAGTCATCGATACCTTCAAAGCTTTTGATGGTGAAATGCCGGTAAGATTTGTGTTCAGGTCTCCCGTCGCGAAAAACTACCATGGCACCGGTTCGCTCCTCAGCACCGGCAGAGGAAATATCGTAGGCTTCGATCCGTTGTGGATAAACTTTACAACCGGTATATTCGGCTAAAGTCCTGAGTGTAAACTCCAGATCCCGGGCGGATTTACCTC
Source organism: Mageeibacillus sp. UBA5439 (assembly GCA_002427505.1). Classification (GTDB taxonomy): domain Bacteria; phylum Bacillota; class Clostridia; order Saccharofermentanales; family DTU023; genus DTU032. Next base: position 44,794 of record DIRJ01000021.1, on the reverse strand, counting down.
CCATCAGGGTGTGTCGCATTAAGGACCAGGCGGCATTCTTGCTTGCCAGATCAACAGTGGCTTTCTTAGCTCCTCTCTGGGGCACGCGCAAGCTGACTTTACTTCCCCGCAGTTCAGAAAGATATGCGGCTGTCAGTTCCTGATTACCGATCGCCGTGCTGAGTAAAATTAAAGGAGGTATAGTGGCACCCTGATCGTAAAGTGACCGCAGAAAGACTTCCAGGTAATTTCCGTCAGCTTCACCGGTATCCTCCGCAAAACGATATACACGGCCGGTCACACGGCCTGCGCGTACTTCCAGTTTTTGCAGAGAAATGTCACTGCCATTGCGTTCCAGAGCCAGCGCATCATAGTCACCGCCCTGGGGATCAACTATGTGCTGCTTTTCTTCCAGGCGGCACAAGGCCAGCCACTTTTCACGAATAACTGCAGCACGTTCGAAATCAAGCGCGTCACTGGCGGCCTCCATGTCTGCTTTGAGGCCTTTGGTCAGTTCAGTGTAGCGCCCCTCAAGGAAGCGGATGACATCGGCAAGCATCACGCCATATTCTTCCTCCGACACCTCGCCGGTGCAGGGTCCCAGGCACCTGCCGATATAATAATTAAGGCAGGGACGTTTTGTCCCGATATCGCGTGGCAGATCGCGCTTACAGGTGCGCAGCGGATATATGCTTTGGAGCGCGCTGAGTGCACGGCTGATATCACCGCTTAACCAGGGGCCGAAATAACGAGCACCTTCCTTGACATCATCTTCAACATGGAAGGATTTTTCAACTTTCGGGAATGTATCCTGCAAAGTGATGCGGATATAGGGATATTCCTTGTCATCCCGCAGAAGTATGTTGTAATGCGGCTTATGCTCTTTGATCAGGTTAGCTTCCAGCATCAGAGCCTCAAGTTCAGTTGAACAGACTATGATCTCAAAGTCGGCTATGCGTTTGATCATGGCCTGGACTTTAGCATTACCGTCGGGTTTGCCTGTGAAATAAGAGCTGAGGCGGCTGCGCAGCGAAAGCGCTTTTCCGACATAAATAACAGAACCCGTGTTGTCTTTCATCAAATAGACACCGGGTTCTTCGGGAACTAAATTCAGTCTGAATGCAAATGAAGGCTGCTGCTCTGAGCTATGCTGCATCACTTGACTCCCCCATAGCATATGAATCTGCCGCTAGTAAGAGGACTGCAGTTATGATGCAGTCCTCAACAGTACGCGATAAATATTCTTTATAAAAGCACTTGTTATGAATCAGGTCCGGACCAGATCCATATTTACATTTCTTTTACAGTTCTTTAGCGGTATCCGCCATGTAATCAACAATAAGTTCAACTGCTGCTTCTTCATCCTCACCTTCAGCAACAACCATCAGGCGGTCACCACTGTCGATGCCTAGTGACATCACTCCCAGCAAGCTTTTTGCGTTGGCGCGACGATCATCTTTCTCGATGTAGATACTCGAATCAAAGTTCGAGGCTTTCTGAATCAACAATGCGATAGATTTCATGTGCGTATCTTCGTCGCAAGCAAAACAGACTTCCTTTGAAATCATAAATTTTCCTCCGTCAGCCTCATGTGCTGAAACTTAACAATTTCTGTCTGGCAACAGATTATTGACCTCACATAAGTATAGTCAGCAAGTCGAATGACTGTCAATGAATACATTTCACATGCTTATGCTGCTTTTTCAGGTTATTACAGCTAATTTACCAAACAGAGGGGATTTTTCCAGTCATAAGCAGGGCATTTTCACCATTATCGTTATAATATCCCTTGCGCATCCCTACAATCTCCAGACCATTTGCCATATAAATCGCTAAGGCCGGAGCATTGTTTTCTCTGACCTCCAGACGCACAGAGGGGATACCGGCCTTTGACGCCTCATGCAAAACATATTGAAAGAGTCTGCTCCCGATACCCTGCCGCTGCGAAGACGGCGCAACTGCGAAATTGTGAATCTCCAGAAAATCATCACCGCTAATAGCGATAAGAAAGGCGACCGGCTGGGAGTCAGCATCGGACACAAGGAAAAAATAAGCATCTTCATCCTTCTGGATATCAGCGAAAGCTGATTCAGCCCAGGGGCTTTTCTGTACGGCTGACTCTATAGCGAAAACAGCCTTTAGGTCAGCCTCACGCGCACGTCTGATTTCCAGGGGCATTTTATTGCTCACCTTTGTTTTTTAGATTGCGTTGGGCAGCGGATTCAATGCCATAAGTAGCTTTCAGCTCATGGGCTGCAAGGAATTCTTCGCCGCGCTCGTAAGCTGCATGTGCCAGCAACGCCACCCGTCCGGCACTGATATCATTCTTTTCGGAGGGAGCGAATACAGCCTTCTCTCTAAATGATGTCAGAATATTGTCCGGTCCGGCTGCAGACAGATAGTTCCTGATCAAGATGCAGCCGTCACCCACAAAGTTTATCTCATCAGTCGGGGGGTATTCTTTAGCCAGATCCTCTAAAAACTCGGCGATATCCCGTGGTTTCTCCGCTGTCAGGCTCACTCCATTGCGATAAAGTCCGGAATAAACTCTGCCTCCGCGGGCATCCAGGACCGGTGCTATAACTTTGTTTTCAGCTGAAACAGCTGCAGCCAGCGCTGCCAGTGAAGACACGCCATACACTTTTTTTCCTGTACCGTAGGCCAGACCCATAACCGCGCTGAGACCTATACGGATGCCGGTAAACGAGCCCGGACCGGTCGTTGTCGCGAAGAGGTCAATATCTTGCAGGCCGAGGCTGTTGCGGTCCAGCAAATTATTGATTGCCGGCAGTAAACTGCTGGCATGCTGCATCTCAGTTTTTTCCAAAATCTCATCCCTGATCCTGCCGGATTCGGCCAGCGCAACAGAAATGGATTTACCGGATGTATCGGATGCGAGTATAATCATTAGTCAGTCTCCTTTCCGCTTACAGCAGTTTCTCTTCCGGCGGGATAGTGCAGATCAATCTGTCTGGCCTTACCCTGCTCAATAAAAGTGAGCCGGATCTCGAAGGCATTATGCGGGAGAGCCGGCAGAACATTTTCCGGCCACTCGATTACAGACACAGCATCTGTATACATCAGCTCGTCAAAACCCTCAGCATACCAATCATCTGCATCACGCAGGCGGTATGCATCAAAGTGATTGAGAGCCAGACCGCCCGGTCCGGCGGCATACTGCTGCATTATCGTAAAAGTCGGACTCGAAACATCATCAATAACTCCCAGTCCTTTAGCGATACCGCGCGTCAGAGTAGTTTTTCCGGCGGCTAAATCTCCAAACAATAAGAGGATATCCCCGGGCAAAAGTTGTTTTGCCAGGGATATCCCCAGATTCTCAGTTTCTTCACTTGTTCGACTAATATAGCGTTCCGGCATTTTTGCTCCCTGTATAAAAAGCAGAAGCGTAGTGCATGAGTCTCCTTAACGTTTGGAGAATTGGGACGCTTTTCTCGCCTTTTTGAGGCCATACTTTTTTCTTTCCTTAGCACGTGAATCACGTGTCAGGAAACCGGCTTTCTTCAAAGAAGCTTTATACTGATCTGAATCAGCATCAACTAAAGCACGGGCAATACCGTGCCTTACAGCACCGGACTGTCCGGAAATTCCGCCGCCTTTGACATTGACTTTAATGTCATAAAGATCTGCACAATTGCATAGATTGAGTGGTTGCTTTACGATATAACGCAAAGTTTCCATGGGGAAATAATCCTCAAAGCTTTTACCGTTTACTTCAATATTGCCCTTACCATGATACAGACGTACTCTGGCGACTGCCTTTTTTCTTCTGCCTGTTCCATAAAAGAAATTTTTCTCTGCCATCTTTCTTATCCCCTTAAACTTCTATCTGCACAGGCTCTTGAGCTGCGTGTGGATGATCAGGACCGGAATATACCTTGAGTTTGCGGTACATCTGTCTGCCCAGGCTGTTTTTTGGAAGCATGCCGCGAACTGCACTCTCTAAAATACGTTCGGGATGCTTTGCCATCATATCCTGATAAGAAACTTCCTTCATGCCGCCGGGATAGCCTGAGTGACGGCGATACATTTTCTGTGCTTCCTTATTACCGGTCACAACGATTTTATCTGCGTTGACGACTATCACATAATCACCGGTATCGACATGAGGTGTGTATTCAGCTTTATGCTTGCCGCGCAAAATGCTGGCAATCTGTGTAGCCAAGCGGCCAAGCGTCTGACCCTCGGCATCGATTAGAAGCCAGCGACGATCAGCAGTTTCCGCTTTTGCCATAAATGTCTTCATTTCAAAAACCCCCTAAATTTGTGTGTCTGCCGGCACAGAATCAGACCTATGCCTGAGGACACAGCGCCTATCATAACAAGCAGGACTAAGCTTGTCAACTATTTTTTTCAAAATAGCTCATCAGAGCTTTTCTTTTGTCCCTTTTGCTCATTTTTTCATCATTTTTCTTCAGAATTTTTCCTTTGCTTACGATTGTACAGGATATTTCCGATGAGAATAGCAATTACACAGGTAACTATCAGTGCGCTTAGGGCTATCACCAGCCACTCACGCTTTGTTATGCCACTACTCCCTGCCGGTCCTTCACTTTCCTGCGTGTTTACAGTATTTGTCGGCGGACTGAGTGTCGGATTAACAGTCTTAGTCGCCTCTGTCGTCTGCTCCGTAATATTTTCGGTCGAAATATCACTTTCTGCAGGCAGGCTTTCTGTAGGGTCAGTCAGATCCTGATTAACTAGCGGCGAAAATGTGGGCAGAGGAGCCTCCTGATATGGCTTGCTGTCTGATCCCGAAAAGTAAGCACCGTATTCCAGCAATGTACGCACCGGCAGCGCCAGGTTCACGTAAGAGTTATCGTCCGGCCGATACACTGAGCCGCCCAGGATAACCGCTATGATCTGTTGACCGCCATGCGTAATGCCGGATCCGATCAGGCAATTGCCGGCCAGAGGGGTCGTACCTGTTTTTACACCGTTATAGTGAGCTATGTACTGAGATTGGAAGAAGTGTGGACCATACACTACCAGACTGTTAGTATTGCTGGCCATAGACCAGGCTCCATAGGGATGCATGTTGGTAGCTTCCGGCATATAGTGAGCCATATTGACAAATTCCGCCAACACCTCATTTTCCAAAAGGGCCTTGGACATCATGGTCAGGTCATAGGCTGTTGTGTGATGATTCTCGCCGTCCCAGCCACAGGGATTGTCAAAATTTGTATTTTTTGCTCCCAGACTTTTTGCCACACGATTCATTTCAGCGACAAAAGCCTGACGTGAATTAACAGCTGCATCGGCAGCAAAACTTCCCCACTCTTCCGGAGGCAGATCAGAAGTGTAGCCATAAAGTCCACCATAATTCTCCGCCAGAACATAAGCACAATCGTTGGCTGACAGTACCATCAGTCCGCCCAGAACATCCCGGGTAGAGATCAACTCACCTGCTTTGAGATTAAGTCTTGCAGATGCCGGATCGCCAAAATATGTAGCTGCTTCTGAAACCAGTAATTTGGCATCCAGGTCAAATTTTTCATGCCGGACCGCCGTCAAAGCCGTCAGCACTTTGGTCGTGCTCGCATTCCATAAAGGCTGATGCAGATTTTGTTCCAGTATAAATTCACCAGTTGTCGCATTGTAGACTGAATAAGCCGAAGCTTTAATATCTTCAATCGCGGGCCAGCCGGGAAGATCCTCGAAACTGTCTGCCGAAACCGTGCCGGCTAAGACTATTTGCAGTGACAAAAAGAGAATCAGCAGCAGGGCCAGATATTTACCAAGCTTTCTTATGATATAGCTCATTGCATCAAATTTCCTTTTCGACATGATATAGCAAAAATGCCGGCTGAACTTGCCTCTTGTCTGTTCAGCTCCAGTCCGTAAAATTCTCTTTATACCAGAGCATAAAGGCCAGAATAAGATACAGCTCCGTATGGCGGCCCCTTGCTTGTTCCATGTGCTCGTCCAGATAGCGGTCGATTGTTTCCCGCCGGAAAAAACGCTCGGTAAGGGGGTCTCTCAAAATATCGTACAGGGGTTGGGCAATTGTCTTATCTTGCAGGTAATAGCGAAAGGGAACGGGAAATCCCAGTTTTCTATGATGAATCCATTTCTGGTCGAGCACCTGGCCTGCTGCCTGCCTGAAGGGGATTTTGCTTTCACTGTCGGACACACGCAGATGAGAAGGAATGGTGCGCGCAGTTTCAAATACTGATTTATTCAGCAGTGGGGTTCTCAGCTGCAAATTGTAAGCATTAGCCATTCTGTCCTGCTTGACACACATGTCTCCGGGTAAAATAAAATTTATGTCCAGAAGCATCTTCTGTGTCAGTTCATCCTCGGCAGCATGCTCCTGGTAAAAAGCAGCAAAATATTCTTCCAGGCTTTTTTCCGGCATGTATTCTTCTTTAAGTAAGTGATCAACTATGGCCGGGTTTACTATCTGATTAGTTCCAAAAAAGTACTGAGATGCCTTCATCCCACAATGTTTAATTGACGAAGCCCGGGAGTAATAGGGTATATCTGATTTAATACGCGAGGAGATAAAGGAACGCATACTTGCAGGCACAATCCCTTTATAAAGCTGCTTTTTTCTGGACAATCCCAGGTAAGAGTCATAACCACCAAAGAATTCATCCGCACCATCACCGGTTAAGATACAAGACACCCTTTCATCCACCAGCTTACCCAGCAGACAGAGAGCAACCGTAGACAAATTTCCATTAGCTTCATTAAGTTTCTGCTGAGTGTGCAAAAGCGCGTCCAGATATTCTCTGCCGCTGACACTGGCACTATGAAACTTCATTCCATGTGTGTCAGCAAGACTGCGAGCTTGCTCAGCTTCGTTAAATATGCCCGTATATCCCTCGTAGCCGATCGAAAAGATATCTTCCGGCTGAGCCAGAACAGTGACAAAGGCAGAATCAACTCCTCCCGACAGATAGGCACCTGCTTTGTCATCCTTGATATAAGACCCGACCGACTCTCTCACAACTTGGCAGATCTCTTCTGCGTGCTCAGCCAAAGAACGCTCATCAGGTGTGAAGGATGCCTTGAAGTAAGCCTCTTCCCTCACCTCATCGTCAGTAATCAAGGCCCAGTGTCCAGGCCGCAGACTATATACCTTGCGCCAGAAACTCTCAGGCATGGGATTGTACTCGAGGCTCAGATAATAAGCCAGAGGTTCGGGATTAAATTCCTTTTCAAAATCAGGATGTTCGGCCATGGCCGGTATATTGCTGCCGAAAAATCGCACTCCGTTTCGCATGCGGTCCGAATAATATAAAGGACAACTGCCAAAATGATCTTTAGCCAGATAGACATTGCCGTTGACACTGTCAGCTATTACAAGAGAAAAATTGCCTCGCAGATAGTCAACAAAATCCGGTGTCGAGACCTTATAAGCCTGCAGGATTAAAGCCATCAGATCAGTTTCAGGTTTAACACCTGATTGGCGCAGTTCTGCTTCGAGCAAATCAAATGAAGCTATATAACCATACAGGATGACTGTGTAGCGGTTAAGAGGGTCTGTGTAAAAAGTGATTAAATCCTGTTTGCCGTAATTGACAGCACATAAAAAAATACTTTTACTCTGATGCAGCTGAATTGCCGGTTCGCCTGAACCCAGTGTTTTTGCGACTATTTTGCGCAGTCCTGTTTCACCTGTCTGACAATAATTTCCTACAAGTCCAATATAATCTGACATATATTCACTCAGAAAAGCTCCTCTGGTAATCGTCAAGTATTACTTGGAAGGCTTCGTCTGTTTCCGCTCCCTCTATTAGTTTTTCTTCCAGCCACTTGAGGCGGCTGTTACGATCATTGGCCCGCGTTATTGCCGGAGCAATAAGAAAATGAGTCAAAAAAAACAAAAGCGCGGCAATAATAATTACAATGCTAATTATCTGTACCGTCTTGTTGCGGGATCCGTAAGCTGAAGAAGCAGACGACCCTTTATTGGCCTGGCTGATCTGTCTCATCAGATCATCACGTTCTTTGGCACTGGCCATGCGCACTTCATCACCATCAGCTGAACCTGCCGCCCGCTCCAGAATACCGGCCTGAGCTAAACTCGCCCTTACCGGCAGCAGTTTCTTTTCGTTGCGGCGACGTGAACGTTCCTCTTCTTCATCTTTATTCTTGCAATGGCAGGCTTGCGCCTGCAAATGTTTCAGAATTTCTACATCTGCAGGATCGGGATCCGTTAGCAAAGCTTTCTTGAACTGGAGTTCTGCATCCTTATATTTGCGGTCAGCTCCGAGACATAAGCCGTAGAGTATAGCTGCATCCGTGAAGAGAGGATAAGTTGCAACAAGTTTTTCCAAAGCGATCCTGGCAATGTCCTCATTGCCTGAATTAATATGGTCTAAAGCCCGATTATATATAGATAAAGCGCGTTCAGCTTCTCTTTGAGATGTGAACGCTCCTGCCGGAGTATCTTCGATTTTTTCTATCTTTGACAGGGCAGCCTGCCATTTAATATTGGAATTCAATTTTTGTTCCTGCGGCTGTGCCATTATTACCTCCGGGAATGTCTAAGCGCCAAGAGTATTATATCCGGTGCTGTATGTTTGGTTTTTTTGCAAGTCACGCATGCGTTTCCGGATTGCTCCGGCCAGATATAAGGAGCCAAAGACACAAAGCACGGCTCCTTTTGCCTCTGCCAGGGCCAGAGCTTCATCTAAAGCTGCATTATAGTCGCTTACAGAAGACATCAGAAGCTTACTTTCAACTTCAGGGTCCAGCACTTCTTTTGCCGTTGCCAGCATTTGCTCTGCTGAAGCCGTGCGTTCATCAGGTGCGGCTGTAAAAACAATTGCTGCAGTTTCATACTGCTTACTGTTCAATACAATATTGATCATTTCCCTGTAATTCTTATCCTGCATTATAGCGCAAAGAAAAACCATAGGAGCATTCTCATTCAGGCGGGTCAAAGATTCCACCAAAGCGCGGCAACCTTGAATGTTATGCGCTCCGTCCAGCAGAACAAAGGGTGAATGCGATAGTATTTCCAAACGGGCCGGCCACACCGTCGCAGCGATCCCCTGTCTAATGTCTTCGGCACTGACATAATTCGCAAGTGCTGCTACTGCCAGCAGGGCGTTGACAGGCTGATAAACTCCCAGAAGTTTAGTTGTATAAACTTCTTCAGTCTCTAAATTGCGGAAGCTCTGACCTTGGCGACCATAAGACAGCATTTCATACTGGTCCCGGCCGATCCAGTGCAAAGGGACATCAAGTTCCAGACAACGCTCTTCCAGCGTCTTTCTGGCGCTAGCCGCATCTTCTTCAGAAATCATGGAGTCGGACGGATTGTAGGCAAATACCGGCGTTCCGGGCTTAATGATGCCGGCTTTCTCATACATGATATTTCTCATGCTGTTGCCCAGTCGGTCCATATGGTCGTAGCCGGGAGCAGCAATTATGCTGGCAAGCGGGTTTTCAATTACATTTGTTGAATCCAGTCTGCCGCCAAGTCCGCATTCCAGGACTACGTAGTCACAGTTTTTTTCTTTGAAATATATGAGGGCCATCATTGTGATCAAATCAAACTCAGACGGCAAATCCATAATACCATCTTCCCGCATTGAATCCGCAGCTCGTGAAACCCGGGTCATAATGCGGTCGATAGATTCATTATCTATTTCACCCGCTGCATTATCACGGTCATATTGCTCCAGGACTTCAGGGCCCTGAATAACCCGAATTCTTTCATTAAAACGTTCCAGATAAGGAGATGTATACCAACCGACATTATATCCTGCTGTAGAGAGAATATGTGTCAGGTAACTGCTGATTGATCCCTTGCCATTAGTCCCGGCTATATGGAATATTTTTAATCCCCGCCACGGATCACCCAGTCTGCGGCTCAATTCGCGGATACGTCCTAAACTTCTGTCAGAACTGAATTTTCCAGTTTCGCTTATATATTGCAGTGTTGTATCGTGATTCATTAATTGTCGGGGTCCTCTCAAACATTTTCTGTCTAGTCATCGTTTTTACCGCCTCTTGTCTCTGCATCCTTGGTTATGCATCCGGTAAAAACAAAATACTTTCCCAGCAGATAATTGCCAACAATCACAAACAAAAGAGAGACTGCTTTTGCCCAGGGTAAGTTGGAAATTATCTCAGCTTTAAATCCTATCACGTCATAAATCAAATAAAAACCTGCATATTGAAAAACCAGCGAAACCACTAAACGTCCGGTACAAAAGCGAAATATTTCGCTCAATACAGGTTGTTTGGATTTGAAGACCCAGACACGGTTAAGCACATAAGCAGCCAGTATTGATAAGACAATGGACGGAAGCAGCGAAAAATACCATTTATTAAGGCCAAGCAGATTACTCAGCAAATAAAAGACACCCATATCTACCAGGGTTACAAGTACACCGGAGACGGTATATCGCAGGAACTGCATATTAAAAAAGAGCTCACGCAAACGAGCCCAAACTTTTCTAATCACAAAAACTAAATCTCCTCCTGATCTTCCGGATCAGATCTGTACGCATAAGTGCTGAAACGCTCATTGCCTTTGCTTTTCTTCTGATATGCCTTGCCGATGCTCTGTTCCGCTTTGACGCCGATATCAGGAACATCCCTGACTTCAGAGAGGTCAGTCAGATAATTGTAGGAGACCGGCGGGATGTTTGCAGCCTCTGCTTCATCACTTGCTTTAAAACTATCTTCTTCTGCTCTCTGCACATTATCGTCTGCAAGAAAGTCATCTGCAAAGGGATACTCTGCTTTTTTCCTGTCGGAGTTTAATTTGATGATGATAATTATCAATAAAATCAAGATCAGTAAAACTCCTCCGCTGGCGGCAATAATCTGCCAGAGTTCAATGTCTCTGCCAAAAAGCTTGACAGTTCTGCTTCGCAGCCCTTGCTGTCCTTCATTCAGATCACTGCCAACAATTTCTGTAGCTGAGGTAACAGTTTCTGTCTGCATGGCAGCTCCCTGCGGATCTTCCTGGGCAAGATTATCGAAGTCCTCATCCAGGAAAGTACCAAAAGCAGGTACCAGCAGTAGATCATAATGCATGAGCTGGTCCAGAGTTTGACTATAAAGGAATCTCTCTATTTCTTTATTCCCACCTACTAAAGCCAGCAAATATGTAGCAGCCTTCTCGCGGTCAATTTCAATATCCATTTTAGCAATATCGCCGCCGGCGGTGCTGTCGGTTTGTCCGGAGAGACTGGCTGCAGGTCCGGATTTAGACAGCTCTGCCTGATATTGCTTCATATATTCGTCAAAGGAAACATAATCACCAAAGTTAAACTCAATAACCGGGAGGTTCACCTCCCTGATCTCCGCGTCGGAGCGTGTAGTGCCATAAGGTATCAGTTCATCCGGCATAAGGGTCACATGATAATATTCGTCACCCAGTTTAAAACGCAGGTAGGGTATAAAGCTTTTGCTGGAGCTGTTATAGAAATATAGTTGCGGTTCTTGCCCGGACAGACTCAAAAACGATAAGAACAAATCTTCAGTTTCAGAATAATAACCTGACAGACCGGAACCGTCGATCACCCGCTCAGCCGCTTCAAAACCACTGGGGATATCCGCATCTTCCAAGTCAATATCCGGTATGGAAAGTCTGCGGCCCTTATGGTCTACTGCTTTCAATACCTTAGTCGGCTGGCTCTTTGTTTCCTCTGTTTCGCTTGGGTCAGCCGTAGTGGGCGCAATTGTTTCCACAGTTGTCAAAGGCGGTTGTGGAGGTGCAGTCGGAGCAATGGTATTCGGTAGAGTTACAGGTGGGGCTGCATCAGACTTAACGCTGACAGAATTGGATCCTCCGCTAAAGGAAATACTATCACCTGCATAATTCGCAGCGATCGCTTCATCTACGATAAATACTGCTGATCCATCAAGGCTTTTCGCTTTAAAGACAAGAGTAAACATACCGTTCCCAGACACGTCAGAACCACCCATGGTTACGAAAACAGCCTTCAAACGACCTTCTTCAGGTTTGCTTACATTTGTTGTTGAGCTGGATGGTAAAAATTCCATTCTTGAAGAATCATATTTGATAGTACAGTTAAAGGTACCTAAACTAACATTTGCCCCCACTATTACTGTCACTGTGTCACCTGGTTTAACTTCGTTTTTGCTAACTGAAACATTAACGGGAGTAGCAGCCATAACCACATAAGGCAGCAGCATGACCAGTATAGTAATCAAAAATGATGTAAATAGCGCTGATATTCTTTTCATTTATTCAACTCCGATAATCTATTTGACTTGTTTCAAGAATTCAATCTCAAGCATATGACGAATCACCCACATCATATCGACAGAGTCAACGTTCCCGTCTTGTGTCACATCCATTGCCAGTCTCTCCAGCTCAGAAGGCTCATACATTTCGAGAATATATCTCGTTATAGCCATTGTGTCTAATGAATCAATCTTGCCATCACCACTCGGATCACCATAAATCAGCAGATAGTAGTCTAGAGTGGATTCCTGCTCATCTGAGTAGAAAAGTGATAGTTTGGCCCCGGTACCGACAATACCGGAAGTGACTGCTTTGCCATCCACAGAAATCACCAGTTTATAACCTTCCGGCAGCTGTAAATTATCATTCAAATAATTTACAGTATTTTGACCTTTCTGCGGATCAGCATTAGTGACATAAGAACTACCTACCTTGAGTGTGCTGCTGCTCATGCTTGCTTCCGGCTTGTCCGCAGAATCTCCGGGCTCTCCTGATCTGGTAACGGTCAGATAATAATCTCTCACATCACCACGTTCTGATACAGCCTGTACTTTTATGGTATTTTCACCATGCTCCAGCTTGTATACACCGCGGCCATTTATAGTGCAGGAAGAAAGGTAGGCACTGGCATTTACGGTGAAGCTCTCTACACCTTCAGCAACCGTAACTGAATAACTGTTTGTTTCAGGGCCAAAGGCTGGTTTCATAACTCCCGAGGATACCGTGATACTTTGCAGCCAATTGTTACGGCTGCGATTATCTGTAGGGAAAGGAGCTTTTTCAGCAGGCATCTCTGCAATTACCGGAATGATGAATTCGTGAGCTTTGTTAAGCTGTCCAAGTGCTTGATATGCATCATAAGCATTCCCGCCCTCGCTGGCAGGTGCGATAACATTGCCCATATATTGATGCCACCAGGGTCCATAGCGGTGATTATAATCTATATTCCATTTTTGATAATATTGGGTATTTTGGCCGGCGTTAATGTAACCTTCACTGATCCAGCGGGCCCCGCCTACTATCGCCAGATAAGGGTTTGTCCAGGGTAAGAGATACAGTTCCTTGTCGGCAGATGTAAAGCTGTCCTTTACGCCCTCTGACCCATATTTTGCGAATTGCAGGCAATTATTAATAGGTGATATGCCGGAGTAGGCACCAATATTGTAGAAATTATAGATACCCGGATAGCTTGCTGTTGTACCACTGACAGAATCCGAGCCTCCTGCCCCGACTTCCTGAATTATTCTCCTGGCCAGAAATACCGGATTTGCATTACTCCATTCCGCCGCCTTAATCAGAATATCAGGATATTTCATATTGGAGGACTTTCCGTTCTGGTCAACAACAGGAATGGACGGACCATCAGCCATAAATGTGCCGCTGAGACTCTGAGCAATTTCTGCACGGGTATGGATCTGAGGATTGTAAGATAAATTTTCGAATTGAAAGATATCCCTTTCGCTGAGGAAGTTACGCGGATCAAGATAGTAAGCAATAATTTCCGGGCTGGCATAGTAAAACCCGGCATCAGAAGCATACCAACTGTTTGTTTTGTAATTATAGGCGCCCTTGTCAAAAGATCGTTGGCCTATGGAATATGAAGCCGGAACAGAGTTTTTCCTCTCCAGGCTGCTTTCATAAGCAATAACCGTACTCCAGGTCATAGCTGTACCATTAGCGTTTACCGGATGGGATGCTGTAAATTTCCAATTGGGATATTTTTCATGAAGAATTCTTAAGGCGGGACGGTATGATTCGGGAAAAGCCTGCTGATCCAGATATGCTTCAAAGTCAGTATATGCAGCAGCCTCCTCCTTGCCGGCAAGGCTGACTGCTAAAAAGAAAGCAGCAAGGGACGAAAGCAATAAAAGCAGGCAAAGCGGCAGGACATAAATACGTGCGAGAAAAGGAAAACCCGGGCCTTTCTGATCACGAAATTTCGGCACACTATCAACTTTGCGATATCTCAAAGTCCCTCTCCTTCCCTATACAGCTTTCACCAGATTCTCGAGCAAAAATCATCGGTTCAATAATTCATGCATACATAAATATTGGCATTTTGACACGAAATATTAGTGATACTAATTTTAGCATAATAGGGTAAAACCGTTACTATACAGCGGTTTTAAAGACTTATTGTCAACTCGATTTAAGCTCTATGTCATATACAAGTAATAATAAAAATCAAAATGCGCTTATTTCATCCAGAGAGGCAGAATATGCCTGGAGTGCATGTTCGGTAAACCAGGCTACCTCAGGCAGGTCCAGATCCGTTAAACGCTGCTTGATATCCTCATAAGCACTGACAAACTCCTTGTTCCCCACCTTAAGCTCATCCAGACATTTAATGCAGGCGGAAAAACGGTCGGCTGCTTTAACGAGTTTCAAAGCTTCGAGCGTCATTTGATCATCAGCAGGAATAAGGTACTTTTCGTAAAGAGCCTGTAACTCTTCCGGTAACATACACAGAAGCTTTTCGGCAGCCTCTGCCTCGATCGCTTTGTATGTATTGCGCATGGGATCATTGTGATACTTGATCGGTGAAGGCATGTCTCCGGTCATAATCTCCGCAGCATCATGATAAAGAGCCAGGGCGGCGACATAATCAGGATCAGGACAAATTCTGCCCTCGGAAAACTTATGCTGACGCAGAATAGCTAAAGCATGAGCAATAAGCGCTACTTCGTGCGAATGTTCCTGCACGTTTTCGCTTTCCGTATTGCGCATAAGTCCCCAGCGCTGAATATATTTGAGTCGGTGCATCATAGCAAAGAAAGCGGTAGTCATGACTGTTTCTCCCCTCACACTTGATAAATCGCCGAAAAAACCCGGCGTGCATACGAGTCTGTCATTCCGGCGATATAATCCACAATCTTGCGCACAGGCGAAGCAGTGAATTCCGGATGCTGACTATAAAACTCATAGAATTTCTGGCTGTTTTCATCGTACCTGTCCTGAGGCATTATGCGTGACAGCTTAAGGAAATGTTCAAAGAGTCCTTCAATAATATTTCGTGCTTCACGTTCAAAGCGGCGGACTTTAGTAGCATTGTATATACGGGTGACATTGATCTCTGTAAGTTCTCTGAGGGCAGCCCCAATCTGCGGCGACAAACAAATCGTATCCTGCCCCCAGCTGCTGCTGATCACATCCTGGACCAGGGTGTTGACAATAGCACTGTTATTCTCGCCCAAAGTAAAGCGCAAATCCGGAGGCAATTCAGCAAAGGACATTAAATTGGATCTTTCCGCATCTTCAATATCACGTCCGACATAGGAGATACGGTCACATAGTCTGACTACACAAGCCTCCAGTGTAGCAGGCATGGTCAGGCCTGCTGTTGTATTGAAAAGGTCTTTTTCCGTTTTATTGCGGTCAGGAACCAGGACATACTCAGCATACATTTCGCCGCAATGTGATACGATACCGTCGCGAACCTCAAAACTCAGGTTTAAGCCGTGTTTACCATGATGATCAGTCAGCAAATCAGCCACCCGCAGGCTATGCAGCTCGTGTTGAAAGCTGAACTCAGCGCCATGCTGCTGGATCAGTTCATTGAGAACAGTCTCACCTGAGTGACCAAAAGGAGCGTGTCCCAGATCATGCCCCATAGCTATAGCGCGGATCAGATGAGTATTTAAGTTAAGGGCGCTGCCAATCACTTCCGCCAGATAGCTGACGTAAAGCACATGTTCCATGCGCGTGCAGACATGGTCATTTTGCGGGCTGAAAAACACCTGTGTTTTGTGGCGCAGACGTCGAAAGGGCAATGAATAAAGAATACGTCCGGTGTCACGTTCAAAAATCGTGCGCACCTGACATTCTTCTTCCGGCTTGGCGCGGCCGCGGCTCTGAGCTGAAAGCTGAGCAAAAGGCGAGAGAGTCTGCGCTTCATTTTGCTCTTTAATTTGTCGCGGTGTTATTGCTCTTTTTTCATGATCAAAAAACGACTTTTGTCTCTCACTCATAACTTAGTCCTTTTATGAATACAGCCTTCAAAAAAGCAGTTGGCAAGCTTTATTCCTTAGTGAGGAAAGATTGGCTGGCCATGAATCTTTTTGTTTCTCCATCGAAATCAATAGTTAAAATGGCATCCCCGCCGACTATATTGATCTTGATGATTTCCCCTAGACCACGGTTTGCATGCCGGACTTTATCACCCACTGAAAGGTCTTTAGGATCCAGGCCGCCGGTCTTTTCAGAGCTTTGGCTAATACGCTCACTGAAGGCGGATGCGACAGTGGCAGCAAACAAATTGCGGTCTGTCTGCGCTCTGGCGGCTGAGGAGTAATCGCCTTGCTGCACAGCGGTGCCGCGCCTTTGCAAGAGATCCTCCGGGATAGAATCGATAAAACGAGATGGCAGATTATACTGGGTTGAACCGAACAGAAGCCGATTGTTTGCGGTTGTGATCAGCAAGTCCTGCTTGGCCCGTGTGACTGCCACATAAGCCAGCCGGCGTTCCTCTTCCAGCCCGTCAGGACTTTCGAAACAGCGCGAACTGGGGAAAATACCCTCTTCTGCACCCACCAGATATACAACATCGAACTCCAGACCTTTGGCACTGTGAATGGTCATCAGGCTGACCACAGCTTCCTCACCTTCAGTATCCTGATCCGTGTATAAGGCTGTACGTTCGAGAAAGCTCTGCAAAATTGTTACCGGAGTGAGTTCCTCTTCTTCCTGCTCATAGAAAGGATCGTCAAAAGCCCCTTCTTCATTCTGGCGCAGAAGATTAGCCTCAAATTCCAAAGCATCGGACAAAAGTTCCTGCAGGTTTTCCAAACGGGATGGAGCTTCAGTATTACCGCGTTCCGCTTCTTCCTTTAAAGCAGCGATCATACCGGAGTGATGTTCAACTAAGCGTATAAAGTCGGCCAGAGTCATATTGCCTTCTGCCTGGTCCAGCTTGGCTCTCAGTCCATCGATCAGCTGAGCAAATCCGGACACGCGCCCCGCGACTCGAGTCAGGTCTTCATAAGTATCAGCATGACGTGAAATTTCCAGCATGCTGACATGATTCTCGCCGGCCAGCGCATTAATACGCTCAACAGTAACTTCACCAATACCGCGTCGGGGCGCCTGCACCGCGCGGCGGAAAGCCACATCATCATCCGGCGTCATAATCAATCTTAAATAGGCAGTCACGTCTTTTATTTCACGCCTGTCATAGAAACGGGTGCCGCCGTAGATATGGTAGTTGATATTGCTGTCACGCAAGGCGTATTCAATATTTCTGGAGAGAGCATTCATTCTGTAGAGCACGGCGAATGATAAATCGGCCGGCTTATCATCTGCTTCCAGTCTTCGGGCGATATCACGGGCGACAAAGCGGGCCTCATCAAAATGATCATCAGCTCGATAAAGCATAATCGGCTCACCGCCGGCTATGGCTGTCCAAAGCCGTTTTTGCTTGCGCGCAGTATTTTCCTGAATAATATTATTGGCTGCTGCCAGAATAACAGAGGTAGAGCGATAGTTTTGCTCCAGCCGTATAACCGTGGCATCGGGAAAATCCTTTTCGAAATCCAGGATGTTTTGTACATCAGCGCCCCGGAAAGAGTAAATGGACTGGTCATCATCTCCGACAACACAGAGATTTTTGTGCTGGTCTGAAAGTTGCAGCACCAGATCATACTGCACTCTGTTTGTATCCTGATACTCATCAACCAGTATATAGCGGAACTGATATTGATACTGGGCCAAAATATGTGGCTGCTCAGCAAATAGCCGCAGTGTCTGCAGAAGAATATCATCAAAATCCATTGCGTTGCGCTCAAACATGGCTTTTTGATACTTCTCGTAGATCTTAGCCAAGTCCTCAGCCATGTAGCCAGAGCGGCTTTTTCTGATATCAGATGGCTTCATGCCTTTATTCTTGAAATTACCTACTCTGTTCAGGGCCTCGCGCGGTGTTAAGCTTCGTTTAGATATATTCAGTTCTTCCAGCACATCCCGCATAACCCGTTCCTGATCGCTGGTATCAAAAATTGCAAACTGTGATCGATAGCCGAGCATTTCGGCGTGACGGCGCAAAATGCGCAGCATCATAGAATGAAAGGTCCCGATCCAGGCTCCGCGTGCGTCAAGACCGATTAAATCGGAGATGCGCTCTTTCATCTCGTTGGCTGCCTTATTAGTAAAAGTAATGGCCAGTATTTGCGCCGGATGCACATGCTTATGCTTTACCAGCCAGGCAACACGACTCGTTATCACACGTGTTTTGCCTGAACCTGCTCCGGCTAACACCAGAAGAGGACCTTCGGTTGTAAGAACAGCGCGCCGCTGTTCGGGATTGAGATTAGCAAGTAAAGCCTCATCGCAAGAGTTGACTTCACTAGCATCAGCGGGCGCTGTATTTTGATTTATTAATGGATCAATTTGATTTGATTGCACTTAATACTCCGGTTCAATAAGACCGTAGTTGCCATCGTTACGTTTGTAAATCAGGGCAACTTTATTATTCTCTTCACTAAGGAAAAGCAAGAAAGAATGTCCCAGCATTTCCATCTGAATAATGGCCTCATCCGGTGTCATGGGATCAATCTGAAAACTCTTGCGGCGGATAATATCCATCTCCATCTCAGTCTCATCATCGGGAACGGATAGTGGCTCATTGGCAAAAAATTCTCTCATGTAAGCGTATTCTTTCTTCTGCTTTTTCATGCGGGATTTTTGCTTGCGTATCTGGCGCTCCAGCTTGTTGATAGCCTGCTCTACGGCAGAAATTGAATCGGGGGCATCTGCTTCCGCGCGATAATAGTGTCTGCGGATCTTGATGGTCATCTCTGCTCGCACCTGATCACCTTCGGGTTGAATCATTACCTCTGCGCGCGCCTCATCGCCGAAATAGCGAGAGAACTTTTCCAGCTTCCTTTCGATCTTCTCTTTTTGCTGGTCACTGACACGAATATCTTTGCCTAAAATCTCTATATGCATTTGCACTGCTCCTTTCGCTTTCCAAGTGAATGGATGCTCTTTAGTTGCTTATATTATAACAGTTTATTTCGGTCCGGAGAGCTAACATCCTACTACAATCAGCATAAAGAGAAAATAAAAAGATTTTCTATTTTTAACAGTCAAAATGTGTCAATACAATCAGTTTTTTAGTGTTAATATCTATTCTTATAGAAGAAAAGACGAAGGAGGTTCTAATGAAGAAAGAAAGCTCATCATCTTTGTTTCCCAATTTCACTGTCAGGGCACTGCTTCTGGCCATATTCGGCTCTATTCTCATGACAGCATCATCGATGTATGTCGCCTTACGCATGAGCGCCCTGCCCTGGCCCACAATATTTGTTGCGGTATTATCTCTGACTTTGATGCGACTTTTCAAAAGTAGTAACTTAAAGGAAGTTAATGTTGCTTCTACCGGGATGTCTGCCGGGGCAATGGTAGCCGGAGGCCTGGCCTTTACTATTCCGGGTTTATTTATAAGTGGTGTCTGGACAATTCCGGAAGCAGGAAGCGACAACTCACTTCTGGGGCGCTATGGCTGGACAATATTTATCGTCGCACTGACCGGGGTTGTACTTGGTACTTTACTCTGTGCTCTTTACAGAAAACGTGCTATTGAACAATTAAAACTGCCTTATCCGATCGGCCAGGCTTCGGCAGAAACCTTGAAAGCCGGCCACGAAGGCGGCAGCAGGGCCCGGGTTTTGTTCAGCGCTCTTATTATAGCTGCTCTCTTTGTCTTGTTGCGAGACCACTTCCAGCTAATTCCGGCTATGGCAGCCTTTTCGCTGGCAGGAGTAAACATGGCTTTCCAGCTTTCACCCATGGCCATCGGCATCGGCTCCCTGATCGGTTTCAAATCGACCGCCCTGTGGTTAGGCGGCGCAGCCATTGGAGCTATCGCCATTAACCGTATCGGCGTCAGTCTGCAATGGTTCGCTTCAGCAGCTGAAGCAGCATCCTTTATTCAGATAGCGTCCATCGGTCTGATGGTCGGCTCCGGTCTGGCCACTCTGCTGGTCTCCTTGATTGGCAGCTGGCGCAGCAGAAAAACTCAAAAAAGCACCGGCGAGAACATAGCTGAAGCAGAAAATAATAGCAGCCAAAGCCGCAAAAAACAGCGCTTGCCACTAGGACTTCTTGCTGTTCTGGTTGCCTTTGTTCTGTCAATTGTGCTGGGATTATCTGCAGCGGTTGCTTTACTGCTCTTAGCAGGAGTCTTTTTGGCCAGCGCCATGTCCACCATCATTACAGGTGAAACAGGACTCAATCCGATGGAAATTTTCGGCATTCTTGTGCTGCTGGCGATTCGGCTTCTGGTGCCGCTTACAGCTGAGCACGCTTTCCTGATTGCTGCTATCGTAGCTGTAGCCTGCGGTTACGCCGGGGACATGATGAACGATTTCAAAACCGGCTCCATGCTGGGAACAGCGCCTTCTTCGCAATTACTCATCGAGTTTATCGGTGGCTTCTTCGGTGCTATTACTGCAACGCTCGCCTTTGTGGCTTTAGCATCAGGCTATGGCGGTTTCGGCCCCGAATTCGGATTACCGGCTGCTCAGGCCCAGAGTGTTACAGCCATGATCTCGGGCATAGGCAATCCGCTGGTTTTTATCATCGCAGCAGTAATCGGCATTGTTCTGGTATTGCTGAAGATTCCGGCAACAATTATAGGTATCGGCCTGCTGCTCACAGGCGCCGGACTGGCAATCCCTATCTTCGCGGGTGGTGTATTGGAACTGATTATTCGCAAGAAAAAGAGTGACAAAGAAGGTCCGCTCCAGCTGATCTCAGCAGGTCTGCTCGGCGGTGAAGGTATCACCGGTACCATACTGGCTATTGTGGCTATGTTTGTCAGATAAAAAATACAAAATTCGGGCTGATGGTTTCAAGCCGCCCGTCCCGTCTGCGGATGAGCGGCTTTTTCAGACAAGAAATCTTGCTTACTCAGCTACCTTCGAGTATTTAGTCCGGTAAATATAGCGCATAAGTCTTGTTTCCCAGCCGGCAATAGGCCTTTGTTTACTAACTCGGGCCACATGAGCTGCACGGGCATTTTTTTCTAAAACGGCACGCACATTGCAGGCATCTGCTTCATCCCGGCCGTAGCAGCGTGCTGACCCTTGTGCTGGATCGAAGACAGCACTGTTACTTTTGCGCCTGTCTTTAACTGTCGGACCACAAATCTGAGCAAAATCATCCAGATAGGTGGCAAGACCGCTCTGTAAAAAGTCTTGAATCATAGGATCACGTGAGTAAACACAGACTTCTTCTTTTCCCTGTGCGTCTCTGTGGTATTCTGCAGGCTCTTCGTCAGCATAATTCAAATGAATATCGCTGCGCCGGTCGGCCTCTTTGCCTGTCAGCTCCGTAAATTTCTCCCGGGCAAATTTCTCCAGCAAGTCTGCCCGTGCAACTGCTTCTTCCATATTCGAAGCCAGGATAAATGCACCATGCCTCTCCATCAAAATAACCTTGGCCCGGCTTTTCTCCATAGTAGTCTTCATGTTTTTGTGCAAGCTGGACGTGCCGGGCAAATTGTAAGGAGAAATCTCCAAGCTGTCCGAACCGAAGCCGGCAGCATATTCTGCAGTCAGCGGGAAAGAACGTCCGTAGAGGGATATCGCCGAGGCGAAAATCTGATGAGTATGGATGATTACATTAACATCAGGATAGAGCTGATAGCTAAGCGCATGCATCGGCATTTCCGAGGATGGCTTGCCCGGACTGGCAATTTCTGCTTTATCACCGCTCAGATCGATCTTGACCAGATCATCAGGGCTCATCTTATCGTAAGCCTTGCCACTCGGAGTTATGAGAATACTCTTGCTGTCCACGCGTCTGCTGAAGTTACCCCAGGTACGGACAACCAGGCCTTTTGCGGTCAGGACATGGGCTAAGTCAATGATTTCCTCTCCCAGCTTCAGCTCATTATTATCAAGTTTTTCCAGGCTCATAATGGCACCTCTGTTTGCTATGCTTCCAGATTGACAACGTTCTTGAAAATACGGTCAAAGCGTCTCAGCGCTTCATCAATCATCTCATCATCGTAGGCTGCACTGGTGTAGAGACGGCTGCCGGCAAGGGTAACAATTCCTTCCGCCATATAAGCCGAGCCCATATGTTCCATCTCGTTCTTGCGCACTGCGGTCTGATCCAGAACAGCAGGTATCGTCCAGGGTTTTCGCCAATTGATAGAAAAATGCATGGTGCCGACTGTTTCCAGATGGCAAATGGAACCCTGATTGAAAGCGACGAAGGGTAAATTATATTTTTCTATTAGTTGTTTCAAACCCGCCGTCAGCCGATCACCATTGGCATTGGCCTTTTCGCAGGCTGATGTTTCGACTATCTGCTTTATGGTGTAATAACCGGCCAGGGCTGTTAAGGGGTTGGCAGCTAAAGTACCGCCGACCAATGCTTTCTTAACTTTATCCCCTGTCTGAATGCCGGCAGCCAGATACTTCATATATTCCTGTTTGCCGCCCAGACCGCCAGCACTCGGGTATCCACCGCCGATGACTTTGCCGAAAACAGTTAAGTCAGGTTCTGCACCTATGATCCCCTGTGCACCCTGCGGTGACAGACGAAAGGCAGTTACAACTTCATCAAAAATCAGCATACATCCATATTTGCGGCACAGCTTTTCAACGCCCTGCACAAATTCTGCCGAGACAGGTCTGGTACCGCTCTCCGGGCCGATAGCTTCCAGCATGATCGCCGCAGTCCCGCCGCGCAGCTGATTGCGGCGCAGCTTTCTTTCCAGAGCATTAAGGTCCCCCGGGAAGAATTCATCGGTGTATTTAAAAGTTTTGAGTGGTACACCATGAGCTTGCGTGAATTTGCTGCCGGGAATACGGATGCCGTAAGCCAGCTGATCCGACCAGCCATGATAGGCTCCGCCCATCTTGAGCACCCGTTTCTTTTTCGTGGCCAGACGCGCAACGCGAATCGCAGCCATACAGGCTTCGGTACCTGAGTTAAACATACGCAGCCAGTCGACTGATGGCATAAGCTCACTGACCAGCTTGGCCAGCTTGTATTCATACTCATGAAAGAGACCCGTAGAAGGTCCGCATGTATTTAGTAAATCAATAACTTTCTCCCGGACTTCGGGAGGGTTCGAACTTAGAACAACAGGCCCGCCGGCTTGTAGAAAGTCAAAATACCTGTTCCCGTCAATGTCAGTCAGATATGCACCATTGGCTCCGGTAAAAACTAAAGGAAAAGGATGGTTGAAAGCCAGATTATGCTGGACACCACCAGGAATGTACTTGCGCGCCTCGTCTATCATCGCCTTGCTCTTACTGCACTTCTCCAGATAATATTCATTTTCATATTTCGACAAAGCCTGTGGTGAAATTGAATGTATGGGTTTCTTAATTAATTCATCTAATTGGCCGGTAATTATGTCAACTGTTGCCTGACTCAGATCTATCATTTCAAGCCTCCCTGTACAGCTTTTTCTATGCTGATCAATTAAAGTGAGTGAGTGCTCACTTTTTTCAAAGTAGCCCAATTTATATAAATAGTCAAGTATTCCATATTCCAATTTGCTTTTTTAGTGATAAATGCTAGAATTTACCCATAGCTAGGTGAGCAGTTACTCACCTGTTTTCTGGAAGAGGTAGCAATAGATGAAGTATTCAAGCCCACGTTTTGATCATCTCGATGCGGAGAAAAAACAGAGAGTTATTCAGGCTGCCATTGATGAATTCTCCTGCCGTGGTTACGAAGCGGCAAATATTAATAGGATCGCCAAGCAGGCGCACATCTCAGTAGGTTCGCTTTACAAATATTTTAAAAGTAAAGAAGATCTCTTCTTATATGTTATTCAACTAAGTTCGGATTTGATTGAGAAAGAATTACGGACTGTTAACGAAGCTCCTTTTATCAGTGTAGAAAGTAAAATTGAGAAAGTTTTGCGCATCATTCTGCGTACTAATCGCGAGCAAATCAATCTGATACGCCTCTATCTCGAACTGATTTCCAGCAGCAACAATGATATGACAAAACTATTAAGCTTCAATCTGGAAAACTTTTCTTCACAATGCTACCGGGAAATTCTAAGAAATGGCCAGACGACAGGTGAAGTCCGGGCGGATATTGATCCTGCAATGGCTGCCTTTCATTTGGATAATATTTTTTTGGCCCTGCAATACTCATATGTCGGCGGATATTTAAATGAACGCTATCGTATCTATGTAAAAGAAGGAATTGACTCAATCGAAAACGATGAGTTGGTAATCACCGAAACTATGAATTTTCTGCGGGGGGCTTTGCTGACCACCTAAGATTAGTAAGAGGAAACAATTATGTTTATTTTGACCTTTGACATTGGAACCACAGCTGTTAAAAGCTGCCTCTTCAATTTGTTGGGAGAGAAGAATGCTGCCAAAGGCAGCCGTTCTCTGCAGCTGGTCGATACAGCCTTTGGAGATTACGGTTTACAGATCCTGCCCAACGGAGGTGCCGAACAGGACCCGGATGAATGGTGGGCAGCCATTGTTGATACAAGCAGATCCATCGCCGCCCATAATCCGGAAGCCGTCAGTGAACTGGCAGGCATCAGTTTCTGTTCACAGATGCAAAGCGTCGTCCTCCTTGATAAAGAGGGACACCATCTGCGCCCGTCCATGAGTTATATGGATCAGCGTGCCGGTGATTTGAAAGAAAAATACGGCGGCCCCGGTCCTAAAATTGCCGATGTCGGTATCCCCTTTCTGCTCAAAAGCCTGATGCAGACCGGAGTAGTATCGGCCAGTGACAAAGATCCTGTCTGGAAGTACCTTTGGGTCAAGGAGCATGAACCTGAAGTTTTTCAGAAAATCCATAAGTGGCTGGATGTCAAAGAAGCCATTATCGCACGTATGACCGGAAATTTTGTACGCAGCCATGACAGCGCCTTCACCATGCTTCTACTGGATAAAAAAGATAACAAGCCTGCTTATTCTCTGCCCCTGATACATAGCCTGGGCATAGAGGAAGCTCACCTGCCGAAAATAGTTAAATCAACTGACAATGTAGGCGGTCTGCTGCCGGAAATCGCTTCAGAAATGGGTTTAAGAGCTGGAACTCCAGTCTTCGCCGGCGGCGGAGACTCTTCACTATCCTCTATCGGTGCCGGGTGTGTGGCTCCCGGAGAGACGCATATCTATATGGGCACCAGCGGCTGGGCCTCCGCTGTAACCGACAGAAGGATCACTGACACCCAGGCTATGCTTGCATCTGTCGTTGGGGTACAGCCCGGACTCTACAACTATTTTGCCGAACTGGAAACTGCCGGTAAATGTCTCGAATGGGTGCGCGATCATCTGGCTCTGGATGAAATCAATATTTATCTGTCAAAGACCTCCGTCTCGGACGCTCCCGGATGCGAGTACAGCTCTCTCTATGACTATCTGTCTGAAGTTATCAATAAGTGTCCCAGCGGTTCCGGCGGAGTTATTTTCACACCCTGGCTCCATGGCAATCGCTGCCCCTTCGAAGACTCAAATGCTCGCGGGATGTTCTTTAATATCGGTCTCGGGACCGGAAAAACTGAACTGATCCGGGCAGTTGTCGAAGGTGTCTGCTATCACATGCGCTGGTTCATCGAACTGATTAAAAAGAAAATGGAAATCAAAGCGCCGATCCGCTTTATCGGCGGAGGCGCCCTGTCCTCTGTAACAGCCGGAATTCTGGCTGATATTTTGCAGCTTCCGGTTGAGACTGTCGCTGATCCACAAAATTTCGGGGCTGTGGGTGCTGCTTTACTGGTCGCCGCAGGGCTCGGTGAACTCGAAGACTTAAGCGAGGCCCGTAATATCGTCAAGGTCAGCAGCAGCTATGCTCCAAACCCTGACGTGAAAGCCATACATGACCGTAATTATGAAGTGTTCAAAACTATGTATAAGGCCAACAAGGAAGCGTATCAGATACTGAACGTCACTAGCGAAGATTGAGGAGAAAATATGACTAAAAAGCTAGCTCTTAAATCAAAAGAGTCATTAATCCAGGCGGTTAAATTCACCTTGCTCTCACTTTCGGCCGGTTTGATTGAAGCTGTTTCCTTCATCCTGCTGGAACGACTGACAAGTCTTCCCTACGACTATAAACACATAATTTCTATTGTCTTGTCAGTGCTCTGGAACTTCACGCTAAATCGCCGTTATACTTTCAAATCAGCCAACAATATACCTATAGCTATGCTCAAGGTGGCACTCTTCTACGTAGTTTTCATACCAGCAACTGCCTGGCTGGGTCAGCTAGCTTCAGACAATAATATTAATGACTATCTGATAAAAATCCCGACCATGCTCCTGAATTTTGTTGGAGAATTCCTCTGGTGGAAATTTGTCGTTTTCCGCGGTACTGAAAATACGAATAAACTGGCTGCGGGCAAAGCAGACACTTCGAAACAAGCAGCTGATAAATAAACTTCTATCATAAATGTGAACAAGCCGCTCCTCCGATTAGGGATAAACGGCTTGTTCTCTGTTTTAGCAGTGACTCATGTTTTGCAGCCAGGAGAGATCTTCGTTTAGGAAGTTGAAGAGGGTAAAACCAAAAATCGATACTAAAATAATGAGCAATACCGTTGTTATCACCATTATTAGCAGTGTTGCTCTGGCATAGTTCTTTTTGTTTCTGTTGACTGAGCCGGCAAAAGCCCAGACCAGCAGCAGGATCAGATTTGCTACCGGGATCATCATCAGTAAAAAAATGCCAATATACTGGCCCACGGACAGGGGTGCATCCCAGGCAGGCTGAGGGTAATGCTGCTGCTGAGAAGGAGCGTAGTTATACTGTTGACTATAATCAACAGGCGGCTGATTAGCGCTTATTGCTTCTTCTGCACTCCTGAAAGTAATTTTTTTCCCGCAACTGGTACAAAAGCTGCTGTCGTTTGCAATTTCTGCACCACAACTTTCACATCTCATCGTAAGTCTCCTTTTACTTGTCGCTTTTTTTAAGCAAATATTTGCCATGTCTGCTTTTGTTATAATGCCCTGAGTTTTTACAATTGAAGTATACGATACTTGTTTCCCGATGAACAGAAAAATATGATTCCAATAAAAAAGCATAGCCGTTATGTACGGCTATGCCTCATTCTTACAAAATGTATCTGGTCTCTAACTTAGGCCTGATCTTGTTCAATCATGTACATCAGGAGATCAATTATCAGCATGGAGTAGCCCCACTCATTGTCATACCAGCTGACAATCTTAAAGAAACGTTTTTCATCAGGCAGGTTGTTCTTCAAAGTAGCCTGTGAATCATAGATAGAACCATGTGCATCATGAATGACATCACTTGAAACGATAGGATCGTCAGCATATGCCAGTGTGTTCTTGAGATAGCTTTCAGATGCCTTCTTCATCAGGCTGTCTATTTCCTCAATCGAGGTATCACGCTTGGCCAAAAAGGTCAGATCGATGACAGATCCGGTAGCAACGGGAACACGAAAAGCCATTCCGGTCAGTATGCCCTTAACGTCAGGCAAAACTTCACCGACTGCTTTTGCTGCGCCGGTTGAAGCAGGAATAACATTAACTGCAGCTGCACGGCCATTACGATAGTCTTTGACGGAAGGTCCATCCACCAATTTCTGCGTAGCTGTATAGGCATGAATGGTGGTCATGAGACCCTTCTCTATACCAATACCTTCTTTCAGAAGTACGTGCACTACAGGTGCCAGGCAGTTGGTGGTACATGAAGCGTTGGAAACGATATGATCTTCTGCCGGATTATAATCTTTTTCATTAACGCCCATAACAAATGTCTTAACTCCGCCTTTGGCCGGAGCAGTGATGACAACTTTTTTGGCACCGGCATCGATATGGCCCTGAGCTTTTTCACGCTGGGTAAAACGACCGGTCGCCTCGATAACATATTCTATACCGAGTTCTTTCCAGGGAAGTTCAGCAGGAGTCTGAGCAGCCCGGATACAACGGGTCTTATGCTTCCCGTCAACCACTATAACGTCATTTGCTTCCAGTGAAGGATCAGATTTTTCAGTTGTAAGATCTCCAAAATAACGTCCTTGTGTAGAATCATATTTCATCTGGTAAACAAAGTAATCTGCATCTGTGGACATGTCGGTAACTGCTACAACATCTACCTTATCACCAAGAATACCTGCCTCAATCATACCGCGGTAAACCATACGTCCGATACGTCCAAATCCGTTAATTGCGACTTTAATTGCCATAAATTAAGTCCTTTCTGTTTTTCATAATTCTTTTATTATTCGCATGTTCTGCCAATCAGGCATTATAGCGTTTAAGCAGCTAAACATCAAATATACTAGCATAGCTGCAAAATGACGAGCGGACGGATGACACAGAAATCCATATAAAAGGGGGTTGGTAAAAACCAACCCCCGGCAAAAGCTCAAAATATCTGATTAACTGATTAATCTGTGCACGTCAAGATCTGATCCTTGGCAGCGCGGGTCTCGTCGGGTCGGGCTATAGGTGTGCTATGCGGCGCACCTTTAACCAGTTCCGGATCGCTTTCACATTCTTTAGCGATATCGATAAGAGCCTGAGCCAAAGCATCAAGATCCCGCCAGGTTTCCGTCTCAGTAGGTTCAATCATCATTGCCTCATGAACAATCAACGGGAAATAAACTGTCGGCGGATGGAAGCCATAGTCAATCAGCCTCTTGGCAATATCATTAGTGTCGATACCGTATTTTTCTTTCTGCCAGGCGCTGCTGATAACAAACTCATGCATGCAGGGTTCGTCGTAAGGCAGATCATAATATTCTTTAACCCGTTCCATAATATAACGGGCATTGGCGACAGCACCTTCTGAAACTTCTTTAAGACCTTCGACACCATTTCGCAGCATGTAAGCGTAAGTACGGACAAGAATTCCGAAAGAGCCGATGAACGAACGCATCATACCCATACTGCCGGGCCTGTCGTAATCAAGAGTGTAGCCGTCAGCTTCCTTAACAACTACAGGTCTGGGCAGATATTTTTCCAGGAATTTTTTACAGCCGACGGGGCCTGCTCCCGGTCCGCCACCACCGTGAGGTGTTGACAAACTCTTGTGTACATTCAGGTGAACACAGTCAAAGCCCATGTCTCCGGGGCGCGCCTGCATCATGATGGGGTTAAGATTGGCACCATCGTAATAGCAGAGACCGCCACAGTCATGAACCATCTGCGTAATCTTGTCAATATTACAGTCAAAAAGACCCAGGGTGTTCGGATTGGTCAGCATAAGGCCGGCCACGTCATCTCCCAGCACCTCAGCCAGAGCATCCAGATCAACTAAGCCATGTTTATTTGACTTTACTTCTCTGACTTTATAGCCGGCCATAGCTGCAGTTGCAGGGTTGGTGCCATGTGCTGCGTCAGGAATGATGATGGTATCACGCTTAGTGTCACCTCTGTCCTCGTGGTAAGCCCTGACCAGAAGAATACCTGTCAACTCACCGTGTGCTCCGGCAGCCGGTTGGAAAGTGAAAGCATCCATGCCTGTCAGGTCGTTAAGCTGCAGTTGTAGATCATAGAGCAATTTCAGGCTTCCCTGAACCGTTTCACATGCCTGATAAGGATGAAGGTTGGCGAAGCCTGGCAAAGCTGCCATATCTTCGTTAACTTTCGGATTGTATTTCATTGTGCAGGAACCCAGTGGATAGGTACCGACTTCAACGCTGAAGTTTTTGTTCGACAGATTTGTGTAATGACGAACAACGGTAATTTCATCTACGTTGGGTATATTCGGCAATTCAGCTCTATAGCTGTCACCGTAATAGGCTGCAAGATCCGGCATCTCAACATCGAGAGGACGGATGTAACTGCTTTTGAATGATTTTGATCCCTTAGTAAAAATCAAGGGGGTGTCTTTTAGCATAGTCATATTATTCCTCCTCTCTTATTGTGCCTGAGCAAGACGTACAACAGTCTCGACAAATTTGTCCATGGCCTGCTTTGATTTCTTTTCAGTGACTGCCAGGAGCCAACGATTGTCATCAACTACAAGACCACCGAAAATCTTTTCCGCCAGCAGATCCTGATTCAATTTATTGAGATCAAGACTGCCTTTGGCTGTCAGGGCAAATTCACGGAAAACAGGTGAATCATATATATTCTCAAACAAGCCGGTAGCCAGCAGTTTTTCCTGCAGGTACAGTGCTTTAGCTGCTGACTGTTCAGCTACATCTCTGATACCTGAGGAGCCCATCAGGGCCAGCCAGATAGTAGCTGATGTCGCCATCAGTGCCTGGGCGGTGCAGATATTCGAGGTGGCCCGCTCACGGCGGATATGCTGTTCACGTGCCTGTATGGTCAATACATAGCTGGTCTTACCATCACGGTCGACAGTTTCACCGGCAATACGTCCCGGCATTTTGCGCAACAGTTTCTGCGTCACTGCCATATAGCCTACTCCGGGGCCGCCAAAAGACATGGGAATACCCAGAGCCTGTGCTTCACCGGTGACGATATCCACACCAAGGTCTCCAGGACGTTGTAGCAGCGCCAGACTGATCAAATCACAGGAAGCCGCCGCCAGAGCGCCTGTGGCATGAGCCTTTTCAACTAGCAGAGGCAGATCCTCAACAACACCGTAGAAGTTAGGGCTTTGTACCATATAGGCGGCATAGCCCTTCTCCGTCGGGAATTCTGCTGTTTTACCAGCTTCATTCAGAGCCCCTACTTCAACTTCGACACCTGCTGCATGACAATAGGTTTCAATTGTCTCAATATATTCAGGATGCATGCCCGCTGACACAAAAACTTTGTAGAGACGTTTTTCGCGGCAGGCCATCAAGGCAGCCTCAGCTGCGGCCGAAGCGCCGTCGTACAAAGAAGCGTTAGAGACATCCATACCGCTCAGGCGGGAAATATAACTCTGCCACTCAAAAATAGCCTGCAAAGTACCCTGAGAAATCTCAGCCTGATAAGGTGTGTAGGCAGTAAGGAACTCAGTTCTGCTGATCAAATGATTTACAGCGGCCGGCTGATAATGGTCATAAAAACCTGCTCCGAGATAAGAGTCGTAGTCATCTGTGCGTTTATTCAGATCCGCCAGAGCTGTCAGGCGCTCGACTACTTCAAACTCAGAAATACCTTCCTGTTGTAAGCCACTGAAATCTGTCTTCTTTAATTTTTGTGACTCCTGGATCGAGTCGAAAAGGTGGTCTAAATCAACACCGACCGATGCGAGCATTTCGCGACGTTCTTCCCGATCCATGGGAAGATAAGCGGTCATGCAGATTCCTCCTCACAGAATTTTTCATAAGCTGCAGCATCCATCAGACCGTCCAGCTGTGAAGGATCAGACATTTCAATTTTTACAAACCAGGTGCCACAAGCATCCTCATTGATTTGTTCCGGTGCGTCCTCAATTGACTCATTGGATTCAATGATTTTGCCGGCTACAGGAGAATAAAGGTCTGATGCCATTTTTACAGACTCAACGCTGCCAACCAGATCATCAATTTCAACATCTATACCGACAGGTTCAGCCTCTGCATAAACCAAGTCACCTAATTGGTCCTGAGCGAAATCTGTGATGCCGATTGAGGCAACATTGCCTTCAACCTCTACCCATTCGTGGGTCTTTGCATAACGACGATCATCTTTTACTGTGGTCATATTTTCTTTTACCTTTCTTTTTCTGAATGTACTAACCGCCTATAGCGGTATAACTTATTATTTTTTAACAAAGGGAGCTGCAATGTGCTTGAATGGCTCCATCTTCTTTCTTATTTTGACTTCGACCAGCTCAGTATCATCAGGGAAATCCGCATTAACCAGTGCAAAAGCGATGCCTTTGCCCAGAGTCGGTGAGAAACTGCCGGATGAAATTACGCCAACCTCTTCATTGTTAAGAAAAACAGAATATCCGTCACGAGGGATAGCACGTCCTTCACTGACTAAAGCAATTTTTTTGCGGGTAGATCTGGCTTTCATCTTATCTCCGCCCTGAAATTCGCGGCTAAAGTCAATAAAAAAGCCCATATCGCCTTCCAGTGGTGTGATATCCTCTGACATTTCGTGTCCATAGAGGGGCATTCCTGCTTCCAGACGCAGAGCATCACGTGCTCCCAGACCTGCAGGAGCTACTCCATAATCATAAAGGAGATCCCAGACCTCGCTGGTTAACTCAGCAGGCAGATAAATCTCATAACCATTTTCGCCTGTATAACCTGTGCGTGAAATAATCATTTTACGTTCGAAACCGTCTTTGTCAACCTGAATCTGACGATAGCGCTTCAGCCCTTGCAGTTGTTCTTTTTGCTCTGCATCAAGGCCTAGTTTCTCCGCCAGGTCGAGCATTACTTTGAGGCTCTCCGGTCCCTGCACTGCAATTTGTCCATAATTAGCAGAATCATCAATAATCTTAATATTTTCTTCTCTGTCAGGATATTTTGCACGGTAAGTTATCAGGCTATCATTGATATGCAAAACGTCTTTGTCCTTGTTGGCAGCATTCACGACCAGCATGTAACAGTTTTCGTCCATCTCATAAACTAAGAGATCGTCTACTGTGCCACCATTTTCGTAACAAAGAATCGCATATGTAATCTGATCTTTTTGTTTGCCGGTAACATTGCGGCTGAGAAGCCAGTTTAAAAACTCTCCGCTGCCCTCTCCGCGAACCAGGACTTCTCCCATGTGAGAGACGTCAAACATACCGACTTTCTCTCTTACGGCCATAACCTCTTCTGTAATGCCTTGATACTGCACAGGCATATCCCATCCTGCATAGTCAACCATGCGGGCATTCAAGGCTAGATGTTTTTGATTTAGTGGTGTTTTTTTCATCACAATACCTCCTTTTAGGCTCAACTAAGTCTATCAGATCCTGCTGTTTTCTTCCATAATGATGTGGTATATTACTAGCTTTTGTTAAGCGTTTTCACTAATCTCAGATTTAATCGCGCGAGCCAGTTCTTCTTCATAAACTGAACGATCAAAACTGTATTTTGCTCTTTCGCCGCCAATCCGCGGCAAACGAGATTTCAAGGCGCTTAAATGGGCTTTCCCGACCTTTTTCGTTTTTATGCGTTGTGGGACCTGCACAAATTTAACATGCATACCAATAAAAGTGTCACCGATATCGAGGCCTGCAACTGCTGTGATTCCGGAGACTACAGCCGCATCTTCTGCCTGAGCATAGGCTGCAGCAGCGGCTGAGCCTCCGGCATTTACCACCGGCACGACACTAACTTCTTCTAATGCATATTTTTCAGCAACACTGCGCTCCACGACAAGTGAGCGATTAAGGTGTTCACAGGCTTGCACTGCTAAATCAATGCCCAGAGGATCGAGCACTTCCCTGCTTGCCTTAATCACTGTGTGCCCCACAATCCGGCTGGAACCTGTGCCGATACGTTCTCCCAGGATTTCACTGCTGCTGCAGCCAAGGACAAGCAAATCTCCCGGTTTGACTCCGGCTGCAGCGATCAGCTCCTGCCAGGCAGCTTTTACTTCTTCTGCAATTTCATTTAAAAACTCAGTAGTCATGACAATATCCTTCCTCGTTTAATCGCCATTGGGCGGGTACGGCAGGGTCAGTTTGAAGTGGTAAATGTCCTTGCCTTCGTGCCGGCGGCGACTTATAACACAATTCAAGCGGCCATGTTTCTCACAGTTCAATCGCCAGGACCAGCGCTTCTGTTTTTTGGTACTGATAATAGCTTCATCAGTAGTCAGATGCCGCTGGCAGGCAGGGCAGATGAACTCTTGCTCTCTAATCGTCGCTTCTGCATTTCGTCCGGCCGCAACAGCAGTCTGCCAGGATTTTTCGCGCTGCAGGAACGGATCATAAAGGTAGGGCCGGAGGGTTGCTTTGCGTTCTGCTTCTGTCTTGTTCTTTAACAATAGTGCATTAAGAATGCGACCTGCGTAACGTGCGTCGTTGAGGGCATTGTGAAAACTCAGATCAGTTTCAATATCTAAAAACTCAAGCGCGTACTCAATGGACCTTTGCTGGGAATTCTGCCCCCCC
Organism: Mageeibacillus sp. UBA5439; assembly: GCA_002427505.1. GTDB lineage: Bacteria > Bacillota > Clostridia > Saccharofermentanales > DTU023 > DTU032. Next base: position 10,704 of record DIRJ01000021.1, on the reverse strand, counting down.
TCTGCCATATGGGCAAATAATACCTGTAGATTTAAAGCTTGGTTAAAAAAGGATGTATCCAGATGATGGTAATCAATATTTTGTTTTAGCACCTGGGGATCAGACACACCCCAGGAGGCGAGAATCACATCATTACCGCAAAAGTCTATGAACTTAGATACAGCCAAAGGAAAAGGGTCCCCCTGACTCAGACTTGCCTGACTGCGCCGGGTGACCCTTGCAATGTATTTGTTTAGTTTTTTATATACTTGGGGCCTGACGTTGGCAGTAAATGTTGCAACGGGTTTCACTTCAGCGGACAGTTTAACGGCGCCTATTTCAATAATTTCAAAAGGCAGTTCCGGGTGATTCTCACAGACTCCCGCTTTCCCGGGCGCAGCGCTGTTCCACTCCAGATCAAAGACTACAAAGCTCACTGTTTGCTCCCAAACATATTGCGGATCTTCTCCATAAATCCTTTGCGTCCCTCGTAATGCTTATCTGTCATACTTTCCTCGAACTTGCTAAGCATTTCTTTTTGTTTAACATCGAGATTGCGCGGAACCTCCAGAATAACCCGGAATTTATGATCGCCGCGGCCATGGCGGTTCAGATAAGGAATTCCCTTGCCACGGATGGTAAAAACATCATTAGGCTGGGTTCCCTCTTTCAATTTATAAGGGATGGTCCCGTCAATAGTCGGCACCTCAATTTCAGACCCTAAAGCTGCCTCAGCGTAAGTGATCGGTACTTCGCAGAAAGTCATATTGCCTTCGCGTGTAAAAACAGGGTGGGGGCGAATATATATCTGAATGTAGAGATCACCGTATGGTCCACCATTACGACCCGGCTCTCCTTCATTGCGCAGAGTCAGCATCTCTCCTTCATTTATACCTGCAGGCACGGTCACGAGAAGCGTTTTATCTTTCACCGTAGTGCCAGCGCCCTTACAGGTTTCGCAGGGATTTTCAATGATTTGCCCACTGCCCTGACAACGTTGACAGGTACGGCTGGTCAGCATCTGTCCAAAGATGGTTTGCTGCTGAACCTGTTCCTGGCCGCTGCCATTACAGTTGGGGCAGATGGAAGGTTCGGAACCGTCAGCGGTGCGCTTGCCATTACAGGTCGGGCAGACGTCGTCTTTGCGGATCTTGATCTTACGTTCAACGCCAAAGGCCGCTTCTAAGAAATCAAGGTTCATGCGGTAGCGCAGGTTAGCGCCACGAGTCGGACCAGTCGGTCGGCGAGACTGAGAAAAACCAGAACCGGAACCGAAACCGCCAAAACCAAAACCACCAAAGATACTGTTAAACAAATCTTCCAGATCAATTCCGAAACCGGCACCGGCACCTTCAAAGCCGCTGGTGTCAACACCGGCATGACCAAACTGGTCATAGCGCTGCCGTTTTTCCGCATCTGATAAAACCTCATATGCTTCATTAGCTTCCTGGAATTTTTCGCTGGCCTGAGGATCATCCTTATTGACATCGGGATGATATTTCTTGGCCAACTTCCAGAAAGCTTTTTTAATCTCAGCAGAATCAGCATCTTTGTCGACGCCCAAAACTTCGTAATAGTCTCTTTTTGCTGCCACTTTTTACTCCTATTTTGTCTCTGCTCAGCAAAGACAAGCTAAAATGCCTGAGAGCGATCAGTTGTTTCTGGTCGCTCTCGACACTATCATATTATATATTCCGCAGTTTCCTGCAAATTAGTCTTCGTCAGTGCCAACATCCTTGAAATCAGCATCATAAGTGCCCGGATCATTGCCGGGTGCCGGTCCGTCAGGCTGGGTTGCCTGCTGTTGTTGTGCTGCCTGCTGGCTCATCTTTTCTGCTACCTTGAAGAGTTCCTGATCCAAAGCGTCACTGTCAGCTTTCATCGCCTCAAAGTCATCACTGGCGTGACTTGCCTTCAGTTTTTCCAAAGCTGCGTTTACCGCTTCGCGATCATCGCCCTCGTAAAGCTTGGCAGTTTCTTCATCTTCCAGAAGGCGCTCAGTTGCGCGAATTTTTGACTCTGCCTCATTTTTTATATGAACCTTTTCGGCACGTTCCTTGTCCGCTTCAGCAAATTCTTCCGCTTCCTTGACTGCGCGTTCTATATCCGCATCACTCATATTGCTCGAAGCGGTAATTGTAATATTTTGTTTGCGTTTGGTTGTCAGGTCAATCGCTGCAACATTAACAATACCATTGGCATCAATATCAAAACTCACTTCAATCTGAGGTGTGCCTGCCCGTGCCGGAGCAATACCGTCGAGGAAAAATCTGCCCAGTGTTCTGTTATCAGCAGCCATGGGACGCTCACCCTGCAGTATGTGAACTTCAACCTGAGTCTGGTTGTCGGCAGCAGTACTGAATACCTGCTTTTTGCTGGTAGGGATAGTAGTATTGCGCTCAATCATACGTGTCATTACACCACCGAGAGTTTCCAGGCCCAGTGACAAGGGTGTGACGTCCAGCAGGACCATCTCATCGACATCACCGGAAAGAATACCGCCCTGGATAGCTGCACCCAGAGCAACACACTCGTCGGGGTTAATGCCTTTGAAAGGCTCTTTGTTAAAGAAGCTCTTAACCGCTTCCTGAACAGCTGGTATGCGGGTTGAGCCGCCAACCAGCAAAATCTTGTCAATCTGGGCAGGCTCGAGTCCGGCATCCTTCATTGCTGTACGGACCGGCGTCATTGTAGCATCAACCAGATCCCCGGTCATATCATCAAATTTAGCCCGGGTCAGATTTAAGTCCAGATGTTTGGGACCATCCTGACCTGAAGAAATGTAAGGCAGGCTGATATTGCTGGTCAGCACGCTGGAAAGCTCAATCTTCGCTTTTTCTGCGGCATCACGTAAACGCTGTACAGCGAACTTGTCTTTTGAAAGATCGACGCCTTCCCCATTTTTCATTTCCTGAATCATCCAGTCAACTATGCGGTTGTCAAAATCGTCACCACCCAGTTTGGTATTGCCTGAGGTAGATTTTACGTCAAAAACACCGTCGCCCAGTTCCAAAATTGATACGTCAAAGGTTCCGCCGCCCAGATCA
>DIRJ01000021.1:7191-7395 GCA_002427505.1 Mageeibacillus sp. UBA5439 | reverse complement strand
GGCATCCTTGGTTGCCTGGCGCTGTGAATCAGAGAAATATGCCGGTACCGTTACTACAGCCTGGCTCACAGTCTCACCCAGATAGGCCTCAGCGTCAGCTTTCAATTTCTGCAGAATCATTGCCGATACTTCCGGTGGTGTATAAGCTTTGCCGTCTATGACATGTTTATTGTTCGAACCCATTTCACGCTTGATTGATGTAAT
>DIRJ01000021.1:0-6957 GCA_002427505.1 Mageeibacillus sp. UBA5439 | reverse complement strand
AAAAGCCACAACAGATGGTGTCGTACGTTGTCCTTCCGCGTTAGGAATAATAACCGGCTCGCCGCCTTCCATCACGGAAACAACCGAATTGGTTGTGCCTAAGTCTATTCCGATAATCTTTGCCATATAAATGTCCTCTTTCTTCTCTTTTATTTATTTTTATGAACCGCTGACTTAATCAATTTGCTACTTTCACCATACTGTGACGTATGACGCGGTCCCCGTTTCTGTAACCCTTTTGAAATACTTCTACAACTTCGTTATCACCGGCATTTTCATCTTCGACACTCATCACGGCCTGATGCAAAGTCGGATCAAACTCTTCTCCCAATGCTTTTATTTCCTCCACACCTATTTTTTTAAGGGCGGCAATTAACTGTTTATAGATCAGACTGATACCGGTAGATTCAGATTCTTTCAGATCACTGCCGGCTTCAGCTTCCATGTTGAGGGCACTTTCAAAACTGTCCAGGACAGGCAGCAGCTCATAAACAACTGCACAGCTTGCATCCTGAAACAGAAATTCAAGCTCGTTTTTAGTGCGACGGCGGTAATTCTCATATTCTGCAGCAACTCGCAAATAGCGATCTTCCCAGTCAGTTACCATGTCTTCTTCTGACTCAGGCAGATCCGCTGCAAGTGTTTCATTCACTTCCGGGCTGTCAGCTGCCCGCTTATCCGCCTCAGCAGTCTTTTTTTCCAGATTCTCCGTCTCCGCTTCTGAGTTAAAATCAGATTCATCTTTTCTTTTCTTGGCCTTGCTCATTCACTACTCCTTTTCTTTCCCACTGCAAGTAATATTGACAATCTCATTCCAGTTCTTCAGTAGTTTCTGATAAAGCTCTATTGATGAACTGTATTTGAGAAATTATTTCTCCATAATTCATACGCTTGGGACCGATTACTGCCAGCTGACCGGAGATCTTATCTGAAAAACGATACACTGTCGATATAAATGACATATCTTCAAGTCCCTGTAAGGCTATCTCCTGGCCAATCCGCAGCATATAGGCATCATTCTTTTGACCGCTGCCTTCGCTTCCCTGCACTTCACCGGGAAAAGCAGAATCCGACTCTTCGCTTTGCCTCAGTTCTGTTTGCCTGCTTTCTTCTTCTCTCTGTATCTCGCTCATGTAGCCGGCTACGACTTGCGGCTTATTGATTGCGTGAAAAAAACGCTGCGCTTTATCAATATCATGAAATTCCGGCTGGCCCAGCAAGCGATGCAAGCCATCCATATAAACGTCAAGACTATCCATCTGCTTGATACTGGTATACGTTTCATAGGCAACCTGCTGCAGTAAAGCTTCCGGTATATCCGTATCTTCCGCTGCTGCAGTAACCGTTACCAGAGTAATGTCCTTCAGTGCTTTGCCTTTAACAGCGTTTTCTACTGCATTGCCAATCCGATTCAGCTGGTCTGCATCCAGAAGCTCAGAGACACGAATCAAACGATCATGAACAATACCCGCCAGAAACACAACCACCACCAAGGCTGAACCCGGCTCAATCATTAATATCTTAAGCTGCTGGATACTCGCAGAGCCATAATCCGGAGACAAGGCTATGGAGACAAAGGTCGTCTGCTCAGAAAGAAAGTCGGCAGCTCTGATGAGCAGCTCTGAGGCCTCGTCTATCCGCTGATCTAGATAATCACGAAATTCTTCCTGTTTCTTCTGGGGAACCTGGGGCAGAAAAGATAAATTATTGACATAGGCGCGGTAACCTCTATCCGAAGGCACTCTGCCTGCAGAAGTATGTGGTTTTTCCAAGTAGCCCTCTTCCTCCAGCCAGGACATGACGTTGCGCACTGTCGCGGAGGAAAGGTTAAGGTTATATTTGTCTACCAGATATTTAGAACCGATCGGCTCACAAATCTCCACATAGCTGTTAACAATAGCCTGTAGAATCATTTTTGCACGGTCATCCATGAATCTTCCCTCCTTTTTCAAAAATTTAGCACTCTATGTCTCCGAGTGCTAAACATAATTTAACACTCACATTACTGAGTGTCAACGCTTTAAATAAAACAAAAATGGCGCATTATGAATCAAATTTGAAGTCTTCTTCGCATTAGTGCAGGATCAGACAAATTCACGAAAAACTATATTGCAGAAGTCCTCTCCCTCGCGTGTCAAACGCAAAGTTTCACCATCAAAATCCAGCAATCCTGCCTGACTTAATTTTTCAATCTGAGCTGCAAAGAGATGACGATAATCTATGGCATGACGCTGCTGAAAGTCACCGGCGTTCACACCTGATAACAGCCGCAGTCCCAGCAGGATGCTTTCACGGCGGGCCTCATCTTCAGTAATGATTTCAGTAATATTTTCTGCAGAAAAGGGACCCTGCTCCAGAACTGTCTTGCTCCATTCCAGAAGAGAGTCAGGGTTGCTGCGCCGGATACCGGCCAGATAACTGCTGGCAGCCGGTCCGGCCGCCAGATACGGCTCTGCGCGCCAGTAAACAGTGTTGTGACGTGACTGGAAGGACTCCAGAGCAAAATTGCTGATTTCATAGTGCTTAAAGCCCCTGTCAATAAGCACTTCCCGGATGCGATGAAACATCTCTCTCTCCAGACGATCATCCGGGAAGCGGCCGCTGTCCGCCGCCAGCATTTCTGCAAAGCGGGTGTGGGAAGGCACGTCCAGCGCATAACAGGAAAGATGCGTCAGGGGCAAGGCAGCAATGAATGCCAGCGTATCTTCAATATCCGACATGTGAGCATCGGGCAAGCCACTGATTAAGTCCAGAGAAATATTGCGAAACCCGGCCTGGTGAGCAAATGTTACGGCCTGAAAGGCATCTTCTCTGCTGTGCCTGCGCCCCATTACACGTAACAAATGATCCGAAGCGCTCTGCAAACCGATGCTTAAACGATTGAAACCGATCGACAGCCAGTCAGCAGCTATCTTTTCTGACTTGATTTGCTCAGGATTTGCCTCCAGTGTGATCTCGGCATCCTCTGCCAGACCAAAAAGTTGCCTGCATAGTTCGAGTTCCTCACTGAGGAACTCGAAGGGCAGTAATGACGGCGTACCACCGCCGTAATAGATTGTTTTTAATGGAAGTATTGTGACGCCATTGCTTTCGGCCTCCCGCTGCAAACGCTGTAATTCCACCTGGACCCTTTCATGCCAGAGGCGCAAGAGCCTGCTGTCAGCTGTGCTGATGCTGTAAAAGTCACAGTAATGGCACTTGCTCTGGCAAAAAGGCACATGAATGTAGAGCGAACTTACTGTTCCTGTCAGCGAATTCGGTATTTTCAGCTGTGACATTATCTAATTAATTACCTTGCAAGAGTCTGCACTATGACTCTTAGTCGTTATCTTTGTCTGCAGAAGTGTCAGTATCAGCCAGCAGTTCTTTCACAGAAACGGCCAGACCGGCTAAACCCTGAATTTCTGAGGGAATTATAATCTTGGTGGCGCGTCCGTCAGCAACCTTGGTAAATGTTTCCAGGCTCTTAAGAGCGATCAAGGAATCATCTGCCTGCACATCTTTGATCATCTGCAGGCCTTTGGCAGTGGCCGCCTGCAAGTTCAGAATAGCCTGAGCTTCACCGTCAGACTCGCGAATGGCAGTTTCCTTCCTGGCATCAGCGCGCAGGATAGCTGCTTCTTTTTCACCTTCCGCCACACGGATCGCCGCTTCTTTCTGACCTTCAGCAATCAAAATGCTCTCGCGCTTCTCACGCTCAGCCTTCATCTGGCGTTCCATCGCTGTCTGAATATCTTGCGGTGGCAGAATATTTTTTAATTCGACACGGTTCACTTTGATTCCCCAGGGGTCAGTAGCCTCGTCCAGCGTCACGCGCATGCGGGTATTAATAACATCGCGGGAAGTAAGTGTTTCGTCCAATTCCAGGTCACCAATAATATTACGCAAGGTAGTAGCTGTAAGATTTTCTATAGCCATAATCGGATTCTCAATGCCATAGCTGTAAAGCACGGGGTCAACGATTTGAAAAAAGATGACTGTGTCAATTTGCATTGTAACGTTATCTTTAGTAATAACAGGCTGGGGCGGGAAGTCAGCTACTCGTTCTTTCAGAGAAATCCTGCGGGCAATGCGGTCGACAAAAGGAAGCTTCATGTGAATTCCTGCCTGCCAGGTGGCCTTATATGTGCCCAGGCGCTCGATCACATAGACATTAGCCTGTGGTACAACGCGTACATTTTTGATCACGATCAGGAAAATAAAAAGTATAACTGCCATCAGTACAATCATTTCCCAGACACCTGCTGGTCCAGTTTGGAGGACTGTATAAATTAAGCTCATAGTTTTCTCCTTCATTTCTATTGGTGATACTTGCTTTGCAATATATCTCCATGTGAATTTTCAAATAGTCTTTAAAAACAGTTTATCTGCAATTTCATTTTTTTGACAATACTTATATTACGGAGCCTCGGCTGTGTCATCTCCCATAACAGCATCAGGCTTTTGCCCTTCTTCCCTGCATTCTGCATCTTCCTGTAACTGACCGCTTCTCTGATAACGTTTTACTACGGCCTTAACTCCTCTGATCGTCAAAATAAGGACTTCCGCACCTGGTTCGATAATATCTTCCTCATCTTCAGAGCGGGCACTCCAGATTTGATTATCTACACGAATCAGACCACGGCCGATTTCAGTATCGATAGTTTCCGTGACAATGCCAACTTTGCCGATGATGCGATCGGCATTGGTCGCTACTGTTCTGCCGCCATTTTTCATATATCTCGGTCTGACTACAAAAATGAATATCAACAGGCCAATCACAGACGCTGAAAAGAAAATCACTAACTGCAAGGCCAGAGATGCCCCCAGCAAGCTGACAACTACAGTAATTATTGCTGCAGCAATAAACCAGATTGATACAAGATTGAGGGTACTGATTTCAATAACACTGGCCAGCACAGCAATAAAAAGCCAAAAAATCCAGTCGCTGATGCCCAGTATCGTCACGTTTAGTAAATAAGTTAGCATGATTAGTTCTCCTCGTTAAGCTTAGCAGGCAAATATTTATTGATCAAAAACATAGTCGATCGGTCCGCGCCTTGTTAGTTGAACCAGTATGAAAGCAGTATTATTGATCCGTTTTGTCAGCCGGTCTTCATCTGTTTCCTCTTCATCCTCCTGAGTTTTTGTCCCGGTTGTTTCAGTGATACTACTGTCCTGCCCTTCCCTTGCGAGCATGTCCATATAGGCATCTTGTTCCACTGTGCGGAAGAATTCTTCCAGATAGTCACTCTCATCGAACAAGCTCCCCGAGATCATTCCGTTGGTGGGTGCAAAGCGGGGGCTGGTATTCTCCTGACCCAGGTCACTCTCTGCCACATCGTAGTCACCCGACTCCATGAACACAATCGGTATACCGGCCCGGTCGAAAGGTGTGTGATCAGACTCTATTACCGTCCATTCCCGATAAAGTCCCATTTGTTCTCCACCAGCTCCGCTGGGAGTATAGGGCATGTAATAGTCGGTCTGATTGGTAAAAACAGCGTAATTGTTCTGAGTGTTAAGCACATAGTCAAAGAAAATATCTGTGACCTGATAGAGTTTCCGGCGCATTTCATAGCTCTTTTCAGAGCCTGATCTAACGGAATTCTGTCCTGCATGGGCGTAAACTTTATCGCCTGCATAGATCGGGCCAATGTTGACCATAGCATCAACCCGCTTCAGCTCATTGTCTGAAAGAGAAGCCAAAAAGGCCTGTGCTCCTTCCTGCTGCCTGCTTCCCGCGCCAAAAAATACAAACTGAATATCATAACCGGGTTGTTCCTGCAGCATCTGCTTTGCTGCTGTCATAACCGCAGCGACACCGGAAGCATTATTGTGGATACCATCTGCTGTATTACGCACCGGTTCGCCATTCTCATCTGCCTCCGGAGTGAAGTCAGGCGTGTCATAATGGGCTCCGATTATCAAAATTCTATCATCAACCCTATCCGGAGCTGTTTCTGACCGATCTTGTTCGAACTGAGGTGAATAGCTAAAACCTGATCCACTCAGTCTGGCAATGACATTTTGTGAGTTCCGCGATGTACTGCCCTGAAAAAATGTAAAGCTCTGTTTCTCCGGTGTATAGCCCATTAGGGCAAGTTGATCGAAGATGTATTGAGCTGCTTCTGCTTCCTGATCCGATCCGGCTATACGCCGGGGATAGTTATGTGCCAAGGTCTCAGCGAATTCTTTTCCGAATGCTCCGTAAGCTGCATCCCGTGTTGTAGCTTCAGGCTCATCAGAATCACAGGCCAGCAGCGGCAACAGCATAAAAATAACTGCAAAAATTACACTTATAAAGCGAATAGCAGATCTGCTTTTATATGATGATGATAATTTATTGAATGACACCAGGTCTTTTTATCTCCTTCGTATCCAGGATTTCGCTCTAATTTTAGCATATAATCATTATTGCTTCTTAAATGAAAAGACCCTATCATTGACATATATCTTGTGAAAGGATGCTGTAATGGCGGGCAAAGCTCACTTTCAAAAGCATAAGAGAGTAGCATACTTCGTTAAAACTGCTCTGATCTTTCTTGTTTTCATCACTATCTTCAGCATGCTGACAGGCCTTTTGTTTCTAAAGGCGCAAACCGTCGCAGCCGCAGATGGCGACAGTGAAAGCATGGCAGCTGCCTTTGTGCCGTCCTTTGACTTACCTGCAGGTCTGGTTGTCAACGCACCCGAGCGTCCTCTCCTTTATAGTCATAATGCGGATATCCCTTTAGAAATTCCGGCAGCTTCACGCTTAATGGCTCTGCTGGTCAGCGCAGAAAAAATCGGTCCTGATGAGCTGATCAGTATCTCCGCTCAGGTAGCGGACCTCGCATCATTTGAGGTTAATTCGAACTTTGGTCTGGAAAGGGGCATGACTTTGCCTTTTCGTTACCTTGCCCTGAGAATGATCCTGCAAAATTCAGATGCTGCTGCACTTGCGATAGCTGAACACCTCACTGCCGGCGAAGAGGG
>DIRJ01000004.1:5293-12428 GCA_002427505.1 Mageeibacillus sp. UBA5439 | reverse complement strand
CAGGCACGTTTCTATGCAGTTGGAGGATGTGGAGTATGCCCTTGATAGATTCATCTGAAGCCAAGAAGCTGAGTTCCTTCCGATCGCACAAGCTATGGATTGTCAGCATCTGGGGAATTGCTATTGCTTTCGGCGTCGCTTTGCGCCTGGGCTGGGTACCCGCGATCGATCTGCCGCTGCTGACCTGGATCCGGGACCATCAGCTGGCCGGACTGCAGCGGATCATGTACATCATTACCGTCGCCGGCACCTGGCCGGTCTATATTATCCTGCTCTTACTGCTGGCACTGATCCTCCTGTCGAAAAGGCAGCTGCGAGCCTGGGTGATCCTGGCTCTTAATGCCGGTCTTACTTTTGCTGTCAACAACTTGCTGAAAGTGATCTTACGGCGGGGGCGTCCGCTGGATTTTTTCCAGATCAGCCAGGGAGGTTCCTCTTATCCCAGTGGCCACGCCATGGTTGCTGTCGCCTTCTATTTGCTGGCTGCTTTGATGCTGGCTAAGGCTTTTCCACGCCTGAAATGGCTGGCTGCCGTGATCGGGGTCGTCAGTTTTCTGCCCGGCCTGAGCCGTCTCTTCATGGGTGTGCACTATCCGACAGACGTAATTATGGGCTGGCTGCTTGGTGTGAGTGCCGCTTTTTTCTGGTACGAAATCTGGCTGCAGCCGGAGATAGAAAAGCTTTTCCTCCTGCTGGCGGAAAAATCACTGGCACACGATTGAGAGTCGTTTTTTTTAAAAAAGGTCTGCAAAATGCCGTATAAAACGTTATCCTACGAAGAATTCCTTGACTTCGATCAGCAGATCAGAGTCTTCAAACGTTGTGGCATCAGCTTCGAGCGCAAGTACACCGAAGAGATGGCCAGGGCTTACCTGAAAAACAATAACAGCTTTTACCGCCTGAGTTCTTACTGTGACTCTTTCGAGCGCAGGCGACCGGACGGCGGCGATGGTGCAGCAGAATATGAGGGTCTGGACTTCCAGCATCTGGTTGACCTTTCCATCATTGACTTTCGCCTGCGGGAAGTACTGCTGCACCTGATCATCCACATAGAGCATCACCTTAAAATCAAGCTGAGCCGTTTTCTGCGCTTGTATGCCATCGATCCTTGCGCGATTGTTAAAGAGTTTGCGGGCAGTCAGTATCTGCCACAGGATCTCTATAGAACAATGCAGCGTGCAAGCAGCAGCGACTATTCACGCGATATTTATCTGGAATGCGAACCGGACGTTCCTGTCTGGGTGATGCTGGAACTGCTCCAGCTGGGAGAGCTCAAAGCCTTCATCAGTTTTCTGCGCTATCAGGATATTTTTTCTGAAGAAGACAGCTGTACGCTGGCGGATCTTGACTACGAGCTGGGCTCGGTCAGGACTCTGCGCAACGCCGCTGCTCATAACAGCGGCATTCTTAATGGACTGCTGCAATGTGACAATCGCAAGCTGTCCGACCGCATCTATAATGAGCTGCTGGATGCTAAGGATCAGGCAGGAAACTATATCTTCACTGAAGAAGAGCTGGAAGATTCCAATCTCAGCCGTGCGCTCAAGGATATAACGACCGCTGTCTTTTTGCATCATGACCTGGTTACGAGTCCCGGCGTCAAAAGAAGCATGGCCGAGCGCCTGCACGAGCTGAAGTTGCGCTTCAACAAGCGAATCAGCTACGATCCGGACAAGGCAGCCGGCTTTTCGCTGGCTTTCCTCGCGCGAGTGATCGACCTCTGGCATCCTTTTCCCCTGGCGGATAACTAATGCATGGTTTGGTGCCAGGCACGATTTCATGCACAGGCATAATTTATCTGGTTTTTTCCAGTGATATGATGATGCAAAAAGGGGGATCTCGATAACTGAGCTTCCCCCTTCTTCTGTTCTGATTGATTTTATAGCAAGGCCAAGTGTGTGTCCTTTTTACTTAAAGACTTTCATGCGCTCGCGGATATCAATTTTATCTTTTGCCTCCGGCTCTTCCAGGATATTGCCGAAAGGCATCTGTGCGATCAGCACCCAGTCCTCGGGGATGTCGAAAAGCTCGCGCAGGGCGTCATCAATTACCGGATTATAGTGCTGCAGGCTGGCACCAAGGCCGAGCTCGCGCAGGGCCAGCCAGATGCTGTGCTGCAGCATGCCGTTCGACTGATTGGCCCAAGTCGGAAAGTTTTCGGCATAGCGGGGGAAGCGCTCCTGCGCCTCCTTTATGGTTTTTCCATCATAATAGAAGAGGATCGTGCCATAGCCGGCCTTGAAGCTGTCAATCTTTTCGCGTTTGACTTTGCCGCCGAAAGCATCGTAAATCGCATCCCAGAGTTTGTCCTGATGCTCACCTACAGCCACGACCACACGCTGGCTTTGCAGATTGTTGGCATCCGGCACATTGTACAGCACGTCCTCAATCGTCTGAAAAATCTTCTCCTCTGACAGTGGAAGATTCCGGTCAATTTCGTAATAAGATCTGCGTTTTTTCAAAATATCAATAAAATCCATAAACTTTCCTTTCTCCAACTTTACTCAAGTTGTCTGCATGGAATCGTGCCTGGCACCAAACCATGCACTCGATACTAATGCATAGAATCGTGCCTGGCACCAAACCATGCACCAAACCATGCTGTATACTGCTTAATTCATTTTTTCGTCAGCGACAATTTCATCCTGGATAAAGTTGCCGGTGCGAAGGTCCACAAAGGCCTGCTTGAGATCGGCCTGGCTTGCCATCACGATCGGTCCGCCCCAGGCAACTTCCTCGTCCAGGCGCGGCGCACTTAAATAGAGCAGTTCGATCGGCTGATCTGCTGCAGCGACCGTCAAAGACACACCATCAGTCGTAGAAACAGCCGTTTTTTCCTCAATCAGTTCGTCCGCAATCACTGCGTCACCGACCAGGGTAAAGAGATAGGCGCTGTGACCCTCCGGCACTTCCAGCGTCAGCCCGGCACCGGCTTCCAGCTGAATCGAATAAAAGTGGGCATCAATATACTCTCCCCGGAAGGCTTCATGCTCGCCGTAGCGACCTGAGATTAGGCGGACCTTGCCGCCTGCGACCGGCAGGTCGATGATTTGATCAGCCTCGATTGAATGGTAGGCAGGCGGAACCATCTTGTCTTGGGCCGGGAGATTCAGCCAAATCTGCACGCCGAGCATGCGTTCGACCGCTTGCGGCATCTCCTCGTGCATAATGCCTGAACCCGCCGTCATCCACTGGACCTGGCCGTCACGGATCACGCCGCTGTTGCCGAGACTGTCCCTGTGCACCATCTCACCTGCGCTCATATATGTAATTGTCTCAATACCCCGATGCGGATGCCGCGGAAAACCTGCAATATAATCTTCCGGATTGCGGCTGTCAAAAGAATCCAACATTAAAAAAGGATCGAAAGCCTCTACTGTGCTATGTCCAAGGACCCGAACCAATTTAACACCGGCACCATCCCGGGTGGTAAAACCGGTAACTTTTTGTCTTATTTTTCTATCCATTCAAGCCCTCCTGAACCATCATTTACCTGACATCAGTATATTAACAGAAGCCATGCCGCTAAATCTGTTCGGCCGGTTACGCTTTGTCGCGGGAGGCTGGAGGGCTGTGCCTGAGATCGTGCCTGATCGCACTGTGCATGAAAACGTGCCTGGCACGTTTTCATGCACAACTTCATAGAGCTGACACAACAGGCAATCACATTCGACTATTTGAAATTGTAGCTTAGGAAACCTGCACGACCCGGTTCCAGGGCAGCCAGTTCCCGCCCCTGCTGCCAGACATAGGCACCGCCCTTTGCTTCCTTGTCAGCCCGGCGCAGATTATTGACAAAAAAGACCGGTTGGGCCAGGATTTGGCTGCGTTGCCGGTAGGCTTCGTGCTCACCCGCAGCCCATGTTTCTACTGTGTAGTCGCAGTGCACCGGCCAGAGGAAGGCATCGACCAGCGGATCCAGTCCGACAATCAGGTCCAGCAGATCATCTTCCCAAAAGTCGCCGCAGACCATCACGGCAAAGCGCTTGCCGGCGAAATCAAAGACGTGAAACTCTTTGCCCAGACGATACTCCGCATTGGCCTCCGGTATCCAGGCCCCGGGTGAGACGCGCTGATATTTAACGACAGTTTTGCCCGCCGCATCCACGATCAGGTAAGTGGCAAAAATGCCGCTATGATTGTTTTCAAAAAAACCGAAACCGACGCCAAGCTCATACTTGGCTGCCAGCTGACGGACACTTGCTATTTCCGGGCTATATACACCCAGAGCAACATGCTTGATGTCATGTTCATAATCGAAAGTGATTGCTCCAAAACCTTGCAGGAAAGCCTCACCGAACAGGACCAGGTCGGAAGACTCGGCTTTGGCTGCAGCCAGGATCTTTTCCATACTGTTGATATTGGCCTGGAGATCATTATCTAGGCTGAGACCTGCTGCTAAAGAAATAATCATGGATTCATCCTCCTTCCAGGGTATATCTACATTATAGAGGAGAAAGGGCTGTGCATGGAATTGTGCCTGGCACCAAAGCATGCACAAGACAGAATTGCTGTTTGTGGCACCAAAGCATGCACAAGGCAGAATTGCTGTTTGGTCTGGATTTATCGATCGGTCCTGCCGGGTTTTTTCCCCCGTCGCCAGGTCACGGTCCGATAGATCGCTAGCGCCAGAACAATCGTAAGGCTGATCCACTGGGACAGTGAAAAGGGCCCGATGAAACCGCGCAGTACATCCCCCCGCCAGAACTCGATCACAAAGCGGAAGATACTGTAAGCGACAAGGTAAAGACTTGTGACAAGACCCGGCCGGGGTTTTCTCCTCAGGATCAGATAAAGCACGACTGCCAGAAGCAGACAAAAGGCTGATTCTATCAGCTGTGTCGGTACGAGCGGCACATCGCGCGGCGCAATCAGTGAGTGTGGCATCAAAATGCCGTGTTTGGAGGGAAGGCCGTAGCAGCAACCCACGCTGAAGCAACCCAGCCGCCCGATCGCATGCCCTGCCGGCAGTGCTGCAGCGGCAATATCCAGAGTCGGCAGAAAGGGCAGTTTGTACTTGCGCAGATAGCCGGCCAGCATCAGGAGGCCGCCCAGCAATCCACCATAAAACACCATGCCACCGCTGGCGATCAGCTCGAGTGCTGCCTGCCAGCCAGCTGCTGCAATCGCACGCCAATAAGGAATTAAAGTTAGAAGATAGAACACTTTGGCACCGACCACCCCGCCGACCATAATCAGGGCAAGAAGATTAAAAGCATCCGCCCGCGGTAAGTCGGCGCGAGGCGCCAGAAGATAGAAAATAAAGCCGGCAACGATAAAAGCCAGAACCATCATAATGCCGTAAGTCGGCAAGCTTAGCCGACCTACGGAAACAAAGGGTTTAATGAAACTAATGAAAAAAAGCAGAGACATAAGGCAAGCTTTTATTCAATGAAATCCCGGTACCAGTCATCATACGGAACTTCCCTGCTCAGCCAGCCATAGCAGGCCAGACAGGAAATCACGACGACCAGATTAACAATAATTCCGATGATACCCATAATAAGCCCGGCTGTGGCCATACCGGAACCACCGATTTGTCCGCGGCTTTGCATTGTTTCCTTGCGTCCTATCACACCAAGAATAACGGCGACTATACCTAACAGAAAACCGAGTATTCCGATTACCAAGGTAGCAGCAAAAAAGCTCATTATCAGCGATAAAATGCCAAGAACCAAGGATGCGACTGCCTTGCCACTATTTCTTGCCGGTTGCGGATAAGGATCCTGCCCGTAGGAAGGCGGCTGCTGGTATTGCATATGCTGACCGGAAAACTGGCCCTGAGCATATGGGTCCCTGCCGGCCTGTGCATTTTGCTGCTGATAGTCAGGAGCGGGTTGCTGAGGCTGCGGGTATGGAGCTTGTTGATACTGCGGAGGCTGGTATTGTGGCTGTTCAGCTGCTTGCACCGGCGGCTGGTATTGGGGCTGCTCGGGCACTTGCGGCGGCGGCTGTGGTTCAGGCTGAGAAGCATTTTGATTAAGATCATTCATAGGTCTTACCTCCTATTACGTCCAGCGATCATTGCATAGTCTGCTGAGATCTTTTTTTAAAGTCGACATGGAATTAGTGAGATTTAGATCGCAATTTCACTTAAATAAAGCATACAGCAAAAGTTCTCTTTTGCAACCGGATCTGTTACAAAAAGACCGAAACCGCACTATTTTTTCACTTCATCTGCCTGGAATCGTGCCGTGCATGGAATCGTGCCTGGCACCAAAACATGCACAAGAGCACCCGCATGCTGCAGCTCTAAAGTTCTATCCAGTAGCGCTGCAGGTAAACATTTTCCGGCACTTTATAGACGCTTTTCTCATAGACACCCCCGTTAGCAAGAATCGTGCGACGGCTGCCTTCGTTGTTCTGATCACAGGTGATCAGCACTCGTTCCAAACCAAAATCCCGGCAAACGAGCAAGCATGCAGCCAGCATCCTTGTGGCGTAACCTTTTCTTCTCTCACTCGGGCGTACTGAGTAACCTATATGGCCACCGTATATCTCCAAAAAAGCGTTAAAGTAGTGGCGAAACTGGATCATTCCAAGAATCTTACCGTCGGATTTCCTCTGATAGACAAACTGCTCACTGACCACCCAGTTTTCCGGCACGGTAGACGGGTCCTCCAGTTTCTTAGTAAAATCCCACCATTCATCAATCGAAGCCATCCGATAGAGCGGACCTGCCCCGACTATCTCGCTGCCGGCATCAATGTACTCCTGACGCATAATTTCAATCGCAGCCAACATGCCGGCATCAGCTTTTCGCAACTCACAGCAATCCATAAATCACCTTCTGTTAAACAAGTAAAAGTCTTACTCGCCGTCTCTTTCAACATCTATATTCTAAAACAAATCTGTGCATGGAATCGTGCCTGGCACCAAAGCATGCAGTGCATGGAATCGTGCCTGGCACCAAAGCATGCACTGGGCCTGCTCTGAGGGCTGGCTGAAAAGTCAATTTATCTATTTTCCCAGCTTCAGTGCGGAGCTGAAAGACTAATTTTGAATTTTACGAAATCTTTTAGTCCAAGTATTGCATTTATATGCAATACTTGGTACACTAATTTTACTTTTTGTAAATTACACCACAATAGTATTGATTGATTCTGAAATTTTGCTAGTTGACAATTCCGAATAT
>DIRJ01000004.1:817-5064 GCA_002427505.1 Mageeibacillus sp. UBA5439 | reverse complement strand
ATGAAGAAAAGATCTGCAAGAGAGAATAGAAAACTGGTCCAGCTGGCAGTCGCACTCTCATCTGCCACTTTATTATTTTTAAGTGTAGCCGGCGTCAGCACACCTGCCGTTGCCGGGCAAGATTTTGCCAGGAACGACAAAACAATCCGCCAGACTCAGGCGGTAACTGCAAGCAAGGCCGACAATGAATCTAAGCAAGACAGGCAGCCGGTGCTGCGCCTGTCGCTGTCGGATCAGGGCACCAGCCCGGAGCAGCAGGCGGACGACTTCCTGCCTGAGCCACCAGTGCTGACAGCCCCAAGCGGCAGAAGATCGGTCAACACCGATCCGACAACACCTGCTGTCACTTCAGCACCGCTGCCAACAGAGACTCCGGCCGGCACTCAGCCGGAAAGCATCACGAAAACAACAGAGGCAAATGTTGCAGCTACCCCGGTAACTAAGCCGTCACCGACAGCCACTCTGGTCCCGGAGACAACTACAACGACAAGCCAGGCTCCCCTGTCTAAAACCGAAGGTTACTTCAACCGCGCCAGCTGCGATGAATTCATTTCCTTGCTAAATCAGTACCGCACAGCAAACGGCAAAACCGCCCTCAAAAAAAGCAGCCAGCTTACCAGCATCGCTGAGAGCCGTGCCGTCGAGATCGTTGCAGATTTCAGCCATGCCGGCATTGCAAAATACGGCAACTATGGTGAGAACATTTTTATGGGATCAGGACTGCCCAAGTACGACCTGGCTTCTACCGCTTTACAGGCCTTCAGGAATTCACCCGGCCATGACTATAATCAGCTCTACCCTAAATACAAAAGCATCGGCGTCGGCCACTATGTAACAGCCAGCGGTGCACATTACTGGGCTGTAGTTTTCAGCTTCTAATCTAAACGATTTACTGCCCTGGGTCAGGCAATTAAAAAGGGGACATTTTTCATGTGATGTCCCCTTTTATCTGTCTCTGTTTTCAAAAATTCAATCTTCCGACTACTTCATTTGTCTAGGCTTTGAAGCATTTGCAATGGGGATTTGTACAGTCTCTGCACTTCTTCTGTTCTGATGAAGAATGACTATCCTTCTGAGCCTTTTGGGTCACTTCGGCTTTTTTAGCCGGCTTGGCAATGTAAGCTTTTTTCAGTTTCATGTGATCTACCTCGACAATCATAGAGCACTAGCTCAGCTTTATAGGAAAGTGTTTTAATTATAAACTATAAACAATAGATTATTGTGTATTTTCTACGAAATATTGCCTGGTGCCTGTTGATTTTTTTGAATAATATCAGAATAAAATTTATCAATTATGTAAAGATCAGTGAACTCGAATTTCTAATTTAAAAATTGTAGCTGCAGAATATTTATTTTTCCGAAATATCGCGCCCTTAAAATTTCCATACTGTTTTCTCACGGTCAGGAATCATTGCGGAATATTCGGAAAAATTGCAGAATTTCCAGCATTTTCAAGCAGACAGGGCTTGATTCATCAAGCTTCTATACGAATCCGTCACATAAATGCCATTTGACTCCATTATTTCGAAAAAATTGTAAGTGAGCCTGGTAACAGCTATAATTTATTAACAGGGCAATCCATGCGCAAGCTTTTACTTGATCTTTCAGGAGGCCCCCATGACTAGCGGCACTCTTTTGAAGTCTCTTCTCGATATCGCAGGTCTAAGCCAAAAATCGTTTGCAGACAGTATCTTCACTTCTCCCAGCAAGCTGAGCAAGCTAATCAACGGCAATATTTTACTCAGTCAGAAGGAAGCGAGTAATTTCAGTGAGCAGGCTGCCCGCATCCTGGCTAATAAGATCTACGAGCCAAACTGCTGCTTTAAACTCAAGGATCTCTTCCCTTTTATTATCGATTTTTCATCACGGAATGAGTTATATGAGTTTCTCCTGACTGCCTTCTCCTACACAATCATTCTGGACTTGGAAACAGCGGACGAATCTTTATCAGACAGGACGATAAGAAACCTGCATTATTCCGGAACAAAACCATGCAAATACATGTTTTGCATCATCTGCTCCGACTATCTGACCAGGGAAAGGCTGAGCGAATATGAGTTTTTTACCTCTTTACCGAGATACTCGGACAAGTATATTGAATGCTTTGATCATATAATGCCTTTAATTCCAACGGGAAAATTCAAAATCAGTATGCAACAGTTTTTTTATCTGCAGCGTAAACCGGCTGCCGGTTTCAGGTATCGAGACGGTTTTGCCAGGAGAATATTCCAAGAAGAAGAATATTCAGATCTTTATTTCTGGCAGCTGGATTTTGAGTCGTCCAATCATTTTTTCATGCTGAAAAATCAGTTTATTCTGCTCTTTAATGAATACGTTGGCGGCACTCCGCAAGTGACTTTAATTCGTAACCGGGCTCAGCTGAACCACTATACTGCATTTGTTGAGTCCGCTATGCAAAAGGCTAGCCGCAGGAGCTTCTGTCAGGAAAATGTTGCGGATTTTCTCAATCATAAAGCCGACAGGGACGAAGAGGTCAGGAACAAGATGCGAGTAATCTCCCAACTGGCGCATGTCAGGGACAGTACAGAGTTTCCGGACCCCCTGCAGTTTTTCAATAGTATTCTCAAAGACGGTGCTGCCTTTTATATCACCTCTGATGCTCTGGCTGACTTCTTGTTTTCCAGAAGTATCTCGGGACAGCTCCTGAAGATTGAGGATCTTTCCCCGGTAAACCGGATAAAACACGTAAGAAATTTCTATAAATATCTGGATCAGCACAAGAACAAGCAAATCAATATCATCGACTCGCATATCTTCAGCGTTGTTATTATTTGCCAGGGAAGCAACAGCCTTATCTGCCTGATCAACATACCCAGAAACAACTTAAAATATCATATTCTGCAAACGCAAAGCATTGCTGACGAAATGGCTGAGTGGGCAAAGCTTTCTGCGGTTGACTCCTTCCAATTTATAAAAACTCTCATGCGGCAGATCCGCGATCAGTAAACAAACACCTCTTGTGCATGGATTGGTGCCAGGCACGTTTTTATGCACTACAAAGGAGAGAGGCGCCTCTTGCGAAGCGCCTCTCCCCTCATGTTTAGGAATCTCACTGATTCGGTCAGTGCTGGTTGTCTTCTTCCTGTATCTTCAGATGGCGTCTTCTGATTATCAGTATGATTGCTACAGCTCCGCCGAGCAGCAGTGCAGCTATACCGATCCAGTGGTTGATGTATTCACCGGTCGGAGGCAGCGGCAGGATCTGCTCATAAGGAAGGATCAGATCATCTTTGGCTTCATCCTTTAATCCGTCCGGAGACTCGCCGGTCACAGTCAGCACGTTCGTGATTTTTCCTGCATCAAGGTCTGCCTTGGTCACCTGGTAGGCCTGGCTGAACTCATAGCTATAGCTCTCACCCGGCAGCAGCGGATCGCCGGTCAGATCGATGATCAGGTTGTTAATTCCAAGCTTAGGATCGTTGACTGTCAGCTTCACTACAGCTACCTCGCCCTCGTTTGTAACGGTGAAGTAGTAGTGAATGAGATTGCCGACTTTAGTGAATTTGGTCTCTTTTGCCAGTTTCTCCAGCTTGAGAATCGGCGGTATGGCCGGTGCTGCATGTTCAAAGGGTACCAGAGCATCGTCATCGTCTTCTGCTTGCTTGCCTCCTGCTGTTTCACCTTTCACTGTTAGTGTATTGATGATGGCGGCAGCAGCGTCAACGTCAGCTTCTGTTACGATATAGGGTGCTGTGAATACGTGTATGTAGGTCTCGCCCGGCAGGAGCGGATCTGCTGAGAGATCAAGCTCCAGATTGGCAATACCCAGTCTTGCATCATTAATTGTCAGTTTGACAAAGGCAAGATCGCCTGTGTTTTTAATTCTGACTGAGTAGTGCAGCTCATCCCCTGCTTTGGAGAAGACCGTCTCTGCAACCAACTTCTCAACTTCGAGGTCAGGGACAAGGACCGGCGGAGGTGGCGGAGGAATATAGCGGTTGTTGAACACTGCTGTCTCTGCTTCAAGCCAGCCCTCTTCTGTTTCGCTGCCGACAACCATGTATCTCTGCTCTTCCACTTGCATGGCACCTGCCAGATCATCGAAAATAACAATTCTGACAAGATACCCGGTCAGGTCATAAGTAACATTGCCAAGTGTTCCCACAACTTCCTTAATCAGGTAGTAGTAGGTACCTTCGTCACCAGGCCCAAAGGTCAAAGGTGTGAATGAGAAGTAGCCGCCGTCGTTGGTGACGGTCTCAATCAGGCTGCCCTGGACACCTGAG
>DIRJ01000004.1:0-595 GCA_002427505.1 Mageeibacillus sp. UBA5439 | reverse complement strand
GCCAGGTTTTTGATACCGCCTAGTTCAAGGTCAATGCCTTCAGCTTCGTAAGTGTTGTTAAAGGCTATTGCCTCTACTTCAAGCCAGGCTTCCTCTTCAGCGATGAAGACCATGTAGGCCAGTTCTTCAATTTGCATGGCACCTTCCTGGTCATCGACAATGACGACTTTGACCAGGTACTCGGTCAGGTCATAATCCACACCGCCGAGACCGCTATCAACTTCCCTAATCAGGTAGTAGTAGGTGCCCTCTTCACCAGGCCCAAAGGTCAAAGCTGAGAATGAGAAGTAACCGCCGTCGTTGGTGACGGTCTCAATCAGGCTGCCCTGGAAACCGGAGATATCTGAGTGATACAGATTAAAGGAGAACTCACCGTCAGCAAGCTCGCGGCCTTCGAGGCTCTTGATGCCCTCAAGGTCAAGGTCGATACCCTCAGCCTCGTAAGCGTTGTTAAAGATAGCATCTCTCGGTGTAGTGTAAGCAGCATCGAGAGTACCATCTCCCTTGTCACTGACAGTTACTACATAGCTGACAACGAGTGTATCGTCTGTCACACCCGCCAGGCCGGAGCCCTCTTCTCTAATACGATAGGTGT
>DIRJ01000035.1 GCA_002427505.1 Mageeibacillus sp. UBA5439 | reverse complement strand
CTGAAGATTATAAACCCAGGACGCGTTCCAGCGCCAGCATAGCACCGAGGCGGGCATTCCAAAAGTTCAGGCCGCCTTGCAAAAAGGCCGTATAGGGCGGGCGCAGGGGTCCGTCTGCGGACAGCTCGATTGATGAGCCTTGTACGAAGGAGCCTGACGCCATGATGATGTCACAGTCATAGCCGGGCATGGCTGACGGTATCGGTGTGAAGTGGGCATCCACCGGAGCGGCAGCCTGTACAGCCTCGCAGAAAGCCTTCAGTTGTCCGGCATTTTCCATCTGAATAGTCTGAACCAGGTCGCCGCGTTCGTCCTCCGGCAGGGGAGCGACTGCGAAACCCGCTTTTTGAAAAAGCAAAGCTGCAAAAACGGCAGCGGCAGTGGCAGCTTCCACCACCTGGGGTGCGAAATAAATCCCCTCGAGAATGTGCCGGTTAAAGCCGAGTGACGGCCCTATTTCTGCACCTACGCCTACAGCAGTCATGGCTTCAGCTACTTCTTTGACCAGGTCGCTGCGACCGCAGACATAAGCTCCGGAAGGGGCGATGCCGGCGCCGGGGTTTTTGATCAGGGAACCGGCGATCAGGTCGGCGCCATATGCTGTCGGTTCCCTGTCTTCAACAAATTCGCCATAGCAATTGTCGACCATGATAAGGCAGTCGGGAGCGACGCGGTCAACAAGTTCCCTCAGCTGGCCAATCTCTGCTGAGAGGAGGGCGCGGCGGCTCGAGTAACCACGGGATTTCTGCACATACAGCATACGGGTATGCGGCAGCAGAGCCGCTGCAATCCGCTCCAGATCGGGATGACCGTCCGCGGTCAGCTTAACGGCGCGCACGGAAACGCCTGTAGCGGCCAGGCTTTGTTTAGAAGCCGAGTATTTAAATGTTTCTGCTTTTTCATCGTCATCAGACAGGAGGGTAAGTTCACCGAAGGTGGGCAGAATGGTGTCGTAAGGTATGCCGGTAGCGATCAGGACATCATCACCCCGCTGTAAGAGACCGCGCAGGCAGGTAGCCAGCACATGCGTGCCGGATGAAAACTGGATGCGTACCAGGGCTGATTCGGCCTGCATGGCTGTGGCGTAGACCTCTTCGATCTGATCGCGGCCGAGGTCGTCATAGCCGTAGCCGCTCTTAAAGTTGAAGCTGCTTTCTGAGATGCGGGCCTGATGAAAAGCTCGGAGGACTCCCAGCTGGCGTTCTTCGGCAATAGAGTCAATGGAGGGTCTGAGCTTTTGCAGCTCTGCCGAGGCGGCGACCGCCAGATCATAGACGGGACGTGAGATGCCAAATTGAGAAAATAGTTCGTATCGATTCATTTTTTTCCTTAATAAGTGCTGATATATTCTGGGCATAATGGCTTGCAGCCAAATGCGCCTATATAGTATACAGTTCATTGAGAGTGGCTGCAGATGACTGCAAGATGTCGGATTACTGCCAATTCACCGGGAACTGCAAGGCAGGGTCCCTATATTAAACTGGTCGGGTTGGAGGCTTGCCCGGGATGCTGATCCGGCCGGAACTCTTTTGAACAAGTCCCCACAGGCAAACAAAAACTATGTCAGCTATCTGCAAAAGACAAAAGTGGCAATACTGAATATATCGCCACTTTTTCACAGTCAAGCCTGCAGTTACTGCTGCGGTAAATTTATAATACAGATTCCCATAAACGTACGCAGGCTAATTCTTTATGTAGAGCTTTACCTGGAACAGGCATATTCATAGTCCCGGGCAACCAGATCCACCGCATATTCGGCAAGCAGCCTGGGCTCAGCCTGCAGCCTGCCTGCTATTATCTCATCAAACTGTTTGGGCATAAACTGATGCAGGAGTCCCAGCGGTATGTGGACTTTTTCCAGATTTGAAAATAGCTTTTCCTCTGCCAGCTGTACTTCTCGATTGGAAAAATAGTAGCGGCTGCGATCAGAAAGACTATAGCGACGCAAAAGAAGCTGCTGATCCGGAGTCCCACTGTAATGGTGCTGCCAATTACCGGGAGATGAACACATAACTTGCTCTAAGACTTGTGGCAGATCCGCCCGATCATGCTCGGGGATCAGTATGCGTTCGATTTCACTCAGTGCAAACAGCGCATCTCTGTAGGCGAAGGTCAGGGCCGGGCCCACTTTAAGAATTTTGATTCCATCTTCCATCATCTCGCGCAGCGCTTCCCGGGGCTGGTAGTCGGTGGAATGTCCCTCCAAAACCAATTCGCCCTTTAATTCACGGACCTCGGCCGTAAGCTTCTGTGCGGCACTACGGTTATATACGTGAAGCTCGTCACTGCCAAATTCCACGCCCGGCTGCACAACAACGGCAATAATATCTTTTAGCCCCTGATCAAAGCCGGCATCCGAAAAGGCTTTGCGATAAGCCTCCAGGGTGTTGCGGAGTGCTTCCGGACTGGTAACACTGATGCTGTCTTCCTGCTCCTGCGTGCCTCCGGGAATAGGTACTTCGCTGCCAATGATAAAAACCGGGCGAGGCAGTTTGGGATCTGTTTTCAGAGCTTGGCTATAGCCCTTCATGGCAGCAGCATAAAGCGTCGCTCCCCGCCGGGCAATAACTGCATTCGTCAAGGGTCTGTCCTGTGGATCATCCCCTAGACGCATACTGGTATCCAGATGTAGTTTTGAATATCCGGCAGCGGCAAAGAGACGCACAAGTTCTGATGCCTTTGACATGGCTTCCTGTTCAGGCAGCTGATCCCACACCAGAGGACCAAGGTGATCTCCCCCAAAGAAAAGCAGATTACGGGGACAGGATACCTGATCTGCCATTTTAAGCACCATTTCCCTATATTCCTGAGGCTGCATTCCTGTATAGCCACCGTATTGATTAATCTGGTTAGCCGTTGCCTCCACCAAAACCGGTTGACTATTTCTAGCCGCGCGCTTCAGCAATGCCCGCAGCACTGACTGGGAAGCCGTACAATATGAGGGTATTCCTTTTAAGATAAGTTCTTTTATGGTCATCTTACACCTCCACCGGATACAAGCTAACGCCCTTTACTACTCGGTTTACTTCACCGCTAGGACACGGATTGTCCGGGCCAATGCCGTAGGACAGGGACTTGAACAGCGCTATGCACTGTGCAATCAAAACATACTGCAAGCCTAAATAAGCCGAAGGCAGCTTTTCATCGTTATCAAAAGAAATGAAGCTGTCGCAAAGGGCTGCCGCTTGGCTGTCTTTCCAGGAGGAAACCGCCAGAATTCTGTTTTTCTTCCGTTGGGAACTAAGTTCTTTAAGAAGATCCATCTCATAGCGGCGGACTGCAGGCTCATCACTCAAAAAAAGAACAGTGAGAGTAGTATCATTCACGATAGACTTGGGCCCATGGCGAAAGCCCATCGGGCTATCAAATAGAGCCGCTACCTTGCCCGCAGTTAATTCAAGCATTTTCAGGGCTGATTCCTGAGCAAAACCCTTTAGGGGACCGGTTCCCAGATAGACAATACGCTCAAAGGCAAACTCCGAAACCAGGTTCTCAGTTGTTGCATAAGCCTTTTCCAGAAAGTCTTCCGCTCCGCTGATGATTTGGTCCATAGCGGCCAGCAGTTCCTCAGCCGGCCTATCCCCGAAAATACTCAGTGCGGCAAGATACATATTCGTGAAGCTGCTGGTCATAGCAAAGCTGCGGTCATTTGTTTCATCAGCTAATACTATACTTCTGCAATCGGTTCGCCCCTCAGCCATTCCGGCCAAAGCTCCGTCCTTGTTGCATGTAATAAAAAGATGTTGTAGCTTCGTGCAGTAGGCATCCGCGGCTTGCACCGCACCCAGAGACTCGGGACTGTTTCCTGAGCGTGCGAAGGAAACCAGCAATGTCGGTTTGGTCTTAGAAAGATAATACTGAGGTGAAGCCACTATGGCCGTGCTTGCAAAGGAACGGGCATGGTATCCCAGCACGGGGTTAAGTGATACGTACAATGC
The DNA here is from genome assembly GCA_002427505.1 of Mageeibacillus sp. UBA5439. GTDB lineage: Bacteria > Bacillota > Clostridia > Saccharofermentanales > DTU023 > DTU032. Next base: position 17,008 of record DIRJ01000035.1, on the reverse strand, counting down.
ATTCCCCACGTACTCGCTGGAGCCTGCTCCTGTAAAAATAACATCAAAATCCGCTTGGTCGGTTATAGTCTTTATCCAGGACTTTAGTGCCTTAAAAAGCGGATTAAGCTGATTTAGTGTCTGATACCAGGTGCCGGGCTGCTGGTGAATTTCCGTTGCGGTAGCCTGACAAGACCTGTTTTGCATTTCATATGGTGTCATATTAAATGTCATAACTTACCTCTATCTCTTCTTTTTACACGAAAAAGCTCCTGTATTTGTTATAACCAACAATAGCACCTCAATATTTGCCTGTCAATTAACGGCGGGGAAGAACAAGATGAGCTCATTCTCGGCTCAGAGGCTATAAAATCTCATAAAATAAGGATAATACCGGACTTTTCAAGACTTTACTTATGATAAGGTATAAATAATATAAATAGTTCGTAAGGCTATCAGCTTCTTGCCGACAGTTTTCATGCCATCATTCCCAAAATATTGACCAATTATTAAGAATAGTTGTTGACAATGACTTGTTAAATGCTAGAATAGACAAAGTGGTACGCACCAAACATTGGAAGGATTGCTATGACATTTGTCCCGGACAGAAACTCAAAAGTCCCTTTGTACCGACAGCTTGGCGATTATTTGATTAGCCAGATAATCGGTTCCCCGGAACAGGGCGAATGGCTTTTGCTCCCGGAGAGGGAAATGAGTTGTGCTTATGGAGTCAGTCGTTCAACCATTCGGCAGGCACTGCAGTATGTTGAAGCCCGTCGTTTCATTACCCGTAAAAGGGGCAGCGGCACCTATGTTGTAGAGCAAAAACCTGCCACCAGCCTAATGCATATGTACAGTTACACTAAGGAGATTGAGCGCATGGGAAAAGTCCCTTCTTCACGGTTGATTTCCTTGAAAGTCAGAACAGACTGCAGCACTTCTGTTCTGAGAAGTCTTGACTTGTCCCAAGGCGACAAGACCTACGAGCTTCGTCGTCTTAGATTTGCAGACGATGAAATTAAAATGTATGAAACCACCTATCTGCCCTATAAGCTACTTCCTGGCTTGGACAGTGTGGATTTAGCTGCTGAATCGCTCTATGCAACTTTGCTGAAAAAATATCATATCTCATTGCAAACCGCCATACAGGAATTTGAAGTAACCAGTGCTTCCCAGCAAGAGGCTGAGCTGTTGGGTATTGAATATAATGAGCCTGTAATGCTCACCATTCGCACTTCATGTGACGGGAATCATCAGCCGATAGAGTATTCCAGATGTGTCATCCCCCGAGGTGGCATGCGCTACAGTGTTGAGTTGAAAATATAAAAGTAACTAGGAGTATAAAATGCAGGAACGTTTTTTTGAAGTATTAAATTCTCAACTTGAAAAAATCCGGTCAACACAAAAAGAGGCTATTACAACCGCTGCCAGCCTCATGGCCGACTCCATAGCCAAGGATGGTATTATCCAAATGTTTGGCAGTGGACACTCCCAGATAGGTGGACTCGAAATGTTTTATCGCGCGGGAGGACTGGTGCCGGTAAATGTTCTTTATGCCCCCTGTTTGTCTGTCTATCCTCACGCCAGTTGGAGTACTTATTTTGAGCGTCAGGAAGGCTTAGCCAAAACACTTTTAGCTTGCGAAAAGGTCTCCCCCAAAGACGTTGCCATTGTGTCCTCGGTCAGCGGACGCAACGCGGTACCGATTGAGATGGCCATGGAGCTGAAAAAACGCGGACTTAAGATTATTGTTATTACTTCCATGATCTATGCGGAGAAAACAAGTTCCAGACATTCAAGCGGGAAGCTGCTTTATGAACTGGGTGATGTGGTAATTGACAACTGCAGTGCCTATGGGGATGCAGCTCTTTCCATGGAAGGTTGTGAAAGCCGCTTTGCTCCCACCACATCTATCACTACTTTTACCATTCTTGAGGCTCTGGAGGCCAAGACTGTGGAGCTGCTTGTGCAAGCAGGTATTGATCCACCCTTGTTCACCAGCAGCAATGTTGATGGCGGAGATGCCATCAACGAAGCCTTGATGGATCGCTATCGTGACCGAATTAGCGCTTTTTAACTTATACATGCTCCTGACAAGGGGTGAAAATAGAAAAGAGGAAAAAATACACCATGTTATACAAAGAATACTTTGCCAACATCGACAAACTCTTGAAACAAGCGGTGGATACTCAGGGAAGTAATATTGAAAAGGCGTCATCCGCCATTGCAGAAAGCATCAAAAATGATGGAGTAATGCATATGTTCGGATGCGGGCACTCGCAGATGTTCGGTATGGAGATGTTCTACCGTGCCGGCGGTCTCGTTCCCGTTAACTGCATCCTTGCACCTCAAGTCTCCCTTTACCCGCATGCCAGCTGGAGCACAGTTTGCGAACGTCAGGAAGGTCTGGCGGAGCTAATTCTCAATGAGGAGCATATTGAGCCCGGAGATATTATGTTTATCACCTCCATCGCCGGCCGTAATGCCCTGCCTTACGAAATAGCCTTAGGGGCAAAAAACCGTGGCTGCATTGTTATCGGAATGCACTCAAAGGCCTTTGCAGACAGCGTAACCCCACGCCATTCAAGTGGAAAATTCTACCACGAGCTTTGTGACATTCTCCTTGATGTAGGCGGTGTTCCCGGCGATGCAAGCCTTTCCATAGAAGGTTTTGAAAGCAGCTTTGCCCCCACATCCTCTGTTGTAGGCTTTGCTATTCTTCAGTCCATAGAAGCACAGGTCATTGAAAATCTTGTCAAGGACGGAGTCACCCCGCCAGTCTTCGTAAGCGGCAATCTGGATAAGGGCGATGAAATCATCCGCAAATACGTTAAACAATATAAGCAAAGAATCCCTGGCCTTTAAAACTAGTAAAGTAAATTACCATAAACAAAAACTAAGCAAATGAAAGAAGGAAAGAAAATGAAAAAACTGATCTCAATTCTCCTGGCTCTGTGCCTGCTCACCTGTGTAGCAGCATGCAGCCCCTCCACCCCGGATGAACCTGACGTAACAGAGCCCACGGCCGATGTAACAGAGCCTCCGGTCGCCGTAAGCGATAAACTTACAATTTATTCCTCAGAAAGCGATGAAGTGCTTAATCTGGTCGTCCCCGCATTTGAAGAAGCTACTGACATCAAAGTTGATATTATTTCCGCCAAAACCGGTGAACTGATGAAGCGTGTCGAATCTGAAGGAGCCAATCCTCAGGCAGACTTATTGCTTGGTTCCAATTCAGCAACACTCTCCGGTCTTAAGGAATATTTCAGCGACTATACCTCAGCAAATGACGCCGCCATGAGCGAAGGCTTTACCAATGACAGTGGCTGCTTCACACCCTACAAGGCTGATGGCAGCGTTATCATTGTCAACAAGAGCCTGCTTGCAGATCTGGGCATCGAAGTCAAGGGTTATGCAGACCTTCTGCAGCCCGAGCTTAAGGGCAAAATTGCAATGGCAGACTCAGCAACCTCCAGTTCCGCCCGGGAACACCTGCTGAACATTCTGGTAGATTACGCCGACGGCGACAACGAATCTGATGAGGGATGGGACTATGTAAAGGCTCTGCTGGAAAATGCCGAGGGTAAAATTCTGGAAAGCTCCGGTGCTATTTACAAGGGTGTTGCAGACGGCGAGTATGCAGTAGGACTCAGCTATGAGAACCCCTGTCTGACACTTGTTCGTGACGGCGCAGATGTTGAAGTCATCTATATGGAGGAAGGCACTGTTTTCGCAGCGGCAACAGTCCAGATCCTGAACAACTGCAAAAACCTCGATAATGCAAAAAAGTTTGTTGATTTTATTACCAGCGAAGAAATTCAGAGCCGGCTGGGTATGGAAGCTTGCGTTCGTCCGCTACGGGCAAACGTTGCAGTTGCCGACTACATGACTCCTCTGGAAGACATCGTTCAGCGCACTGTTAATCGTGATTGGGCAGCTGAGAACAAAGATTATCTGGCTGAGACCTTCACCGACATGGTCACCGACTTAGGTTAACCTACAATTAGACTGGGAAGCTCAACGTCAGTTGGGCCCCCCATTGCACAACAAAGATATGTTAATTTACAATTAAAGATAGGGGCTCAACGCCTGTTGAGCCCCTATTTCACAACAAATATTGGAGAAAATCTATGAGCGTAACGGTTAAATTTGAGCATGTTAAGAAGAAGTATGGGGAAAAAACCGTGATCCCCGACCTATCACTTCAGCTAAAAGAGGGAGAGTTTTTCACCCTTTTAGGCCCTTCCGGTTGTGGGAAAACAACCCTTCTCCGCATGGTTGCAGGATTCAATACCATTGAAGGCGGTAAAATCTTCTTTTCAGGGAAACTTGTCAATGACATCCCTGCCAACAAACGAAATATTGGTATGGTCTTCCAGAACTATGCTATTTTCCCCCATATGACCGCCGCAGAAAACGTTTCGTTCGGGCTGAAAAACCGTAAAATCCCTAAAAATGAGATTGAAAAACAAGTTGACGAAATCTTGAAGACCGTACAAATCTACGACCTGAAGGATACTCTTCCGCAAAATATGTCAGGCGGGCAGCAGCAGCGTGTTGCCCTGGCTCGTGCTGTAGTAATTCGGCCGGATATTCTGTTGATGGACGAACCCCTTTCTAATCTGGATGCCAAGCTTAGGATAGAAATGCGGAGTGCAATTAAGGAAATACAGCATGAGTGCGGGATTACAACAATCTATGTAACCCATGACCAGGAAGAAGCATTGGCCGTTTCCGACCGCATTGCCGTCATGAATAACGGCGAGATCCAGCACGTCGGGAAACCCAATAACATATATCTGCGTCCTGCAAATCAGTTTGTCGGAACCTTTATCGGCCGTTCTAATATTCTGGATGCGGTAATTGCAGTGCGTGATGGCAAGATGGGCCTGCTCTTCCCCAACGGCTACTTTGCCACTATGGATAATCTAACCGAAGATGTGCAGCCTGACATGAAGGTGAAGGTTTCTGTTCGTCCCGAGGAGTTTGTTCTCTGCGAGAATGAGGGACTGGCCGGAAAGGTACATGATCGTGTCTTTTTGGGTGCAAATACCCATTATGTTATAAATCTGGACAGTCAGAATCCCATCGAAATGATTCAGGAATCCAGCCTTTCGGATGCCATCTCTGTTGGCGCACCAGTTTGTTTAGGCATCAAAATAGAAAAAGTCAATGTTTTTACAGAAGACGGTTCCAGGAATCTGGTGCAAGGGGTGGAGAACGATGTCTAAAAAAAAGAGTTTTTCCATGTGGTCCGGCATCAGTGTTTTTGCACTGCTGGTCTTTGCACTGTTCTTTTTATATCCGATAATCAATCTTTTTGTGCAGTGTCTTGTAGATCCTAAAACAGGTGCTGTCAGCTTGGCGAATTTCGCAAAGTTTTTTTCTAAACCATATTATTACAATACTTTTTTTAATTCACTGAAAGTCACCTGCTGTGTGACGCTACTGGCAATTCTGGTAGGCATGCCCATGGCCTACATAACTAAATCCTACAAGATACATGGTCTTTCTATTATCAATGTCATTATTATTATGTCCATCCTGTCTCCGCCCTTCATCGGCGCCTACTCCTGGATCTTATTGTTGGGACGGAATGGAGCCATTACCAATGCCATTAAGAGCTTGTTTGGAATTACTTATAATGGCATATACGGTTTTAGCGGAATTTTGCTTGTCTTCACCATCCAAATGTATCCGCTGATTTATCTCTATGTTTCAGGGGCTCTGAAAAATATGGACAGCTCCCTGAACGAAGCAGCCGAGAGCCTCGGCTGCACCGGTATCCGCAAGATATTCAAAATCATCGTCCCGCTGATCCTGCCGACAATGCTTGCCGGTGGTCTTCTGGTCTTTATGCGTGCCTTTTCTGACTTTGGCACCCCCATGCTGATTGGCGAGGGATATCGTACGATGCCTGTCCTGATTTACAACTCTTTCATCAGCGAAATGGGTTCTAACAACGGATTTGCGGCTGCCCTTAGTATGATGGTTGTCTTGTTCACGACATTGTTGTTTTTAGGACAGAAATATATTTCAAATCGAAAAAGCTTTTCTATGACAGCAAGCAGGTCTATGGAAGCCAAGAAACTGAGCGGATGGCGCAATGTTCTTGCTCATGCCTTTGTCTATCTGATTACGCTGATAACTCTTCTGCCTCAGGCTACCGTGGTATACACTTCCTTCAAAAATGTATCCGGGTCCATCTTTGTGGATGGTTATTCCCTGCAAAGCTATAAAAATGCTTTTTCAAAACTGGGCGGATCAATTGTAAATACTTTTGTCTTCTCTTTAGTCGCTCTGGCGGTAATTCTGGTTCTTGGTCTGACTATTTCTTATGTGGTCACACGCAGGCGCAATCCTGTCACCTCTGTTCTCGATGTAGTTGTAATGCTCCCCTATGTGATTCCCGGATCCATTGTGGGTATCGCCTTACTACTCGCCTTTGTGAAAGGGCCCATCCTGCTCAGCGGTACTTCCGCTATCATAATTATTGCCTATGTAATTCGCAGACTACCATATACAATACGCTCCAGCGCCGCCATTCTCTCTAATATCTCTCCAAGCACCGAGGAGGCCGCCATCAGTTTGGGCGCATCCTCACTTAAGACCTTTATTAGAGTGACAGTTCCCCAAATGATGCCGGGAGTTATATCCGGTGCCATGTTGAGCTGGATGACCATTATAAGTGAATTGAGTGCCTCAGTTTTACTTTATACCGCATCCACAAAAACAGTTACGATTGCAATCTATACCGAGGTTATTTACGGCAATTACGGCAATGCCGCCGCTTTGTCTACCACATTACTAGTCTTGACTTTATCTGCCCTGCTGCTCTTCTTCAAAGTATCAGGCAGACGCGATATTGACCTATAAAAGGAGTGAAAAAATGAAACTATGGAGTGATCGGGTGTTTCTGAACGGAACACTCATGCCGGCAGCAATTGAAACCGATGGTTCTTTCATAACCGGGGTAAGCCCGCGCGATCAGAGGCTGGATGACGAACTTGATTTTTCCGGCTTGCGCATTCTTCCGGGATTTATCGATTCGCACATTCACGGCTGCGCAGGTGCCGACACCATGGACGCCAGCTATGAAGCTCTCAATGCCATGTCTTCCTACCTTGTAAGGCACGGTGTTACTACGTTTTGCCCCACTACCGTCACCGCCCCTATGGACAAAATACACAGAGCATTAAGAAACGTAAAAGACACCATGGTTAAGGGTGTGGATGGTGCCAGAATTCTTGGCAGCAATGTGGAAGGTCCCTACATTACGGTTGAACATAAAGGAGCCCATCCCGAAGCTTTTATTCGTGAGATCGACCTGGAGGAACTTGAGTCTCTCATCGATGCCGCAGACGGAACGATTAACACCATGACCATTGCCCCCGAACAGCCGGATGCTATTCAGGCCATTGCTTTGCTGCGCAGCCGGGGGATCCGTGTGTCTCTAGGTCACTCCTCTGCTACTGCGCCACAGGTAGACGCTGCCCTTGCTTCCGGAGCAAACACAATCGTACACCTTTATAACGGCATGGCCCAGCTTCATCATAGAGATCCGGGACTTTTGGGAGCTGCACTGATCCGTGACTGCTATACAGAGCTTATTTGTGACGGCTTCCATGCAAAAACCTTGCCCATTCAGATAGCAGCCCGCTGCAAAGCCGCTGACCGCATGATCCTGATTACCGATTGTATGAGAGCCGGCGGCATGCCTGACGGCGAGTATCTCCTGGGGGAACTGGATGTGCGCGTCGTAGATGGTGCAGCCTATCTCAAGGTAGGCGGTTCACTGGCCGGCAGTACCTTGTCTCTGGATAAAGCTCTCTATAACTACCAGGCACTGGGGCTGGTAAACTTTGACACGGCTGTTCTTGCTGTCACTGCCAATCCCGCCGCCGCGCTTGGTATCAGCAATCAGGTGGGAAGCCTTACACCGGGAAAGCGGGCAGACATAATCGCAGTGGACAATGATTGTACAGTGCAATTTGTGACGATGGACGGCGAGGTAAAGTTTAATGCATGCTGAATCTAAGAAGCATGTGCTGTTTGATATAGACGGAACCTTGCTGGATTCTGAGACAGTAGTGCTCGAATCCCTGTTAGCTGCTACCAATAAGCACGGATTGCCGCCAATTGATCCCAGTTGTACACGCAGGTATTTTGGCGTCCCCGGTGTCATATTTCTTAGAACTATCGGTATCCCCGATCCTGACGGGGTATTTCTGGACTGGCGGCTGGAGCTGAACCGCCGGTCCGGAAAAATAAAGCCCTATGACGGCATTGTGGAGCTTTTGGAGAATCTTAAGGCTTGCGGAGTGCCTGCAGGTGTAGTAACTTCCCGAACCCTTGACGTAGCTTCAGCTGATTTAAATTCACTTAATCTGATGCCCTTTTTTGACGAACTTATCACGGCGGAAGACACTCAGGCGAATAAACCCTTGCCGGATCCGATTCTCCTCTATCTAAGAAAAAAGCAGCTGTCTCCCAAGCACTGCATTTACATTGGGGATACCATAAGCGACTGTCAGTGTGCGCATGCTGCAGGCGTACAGTTTCTTTTGGCCGGCTGGGGTACTTCTCAGCAAAGCGAAATGTCTCAGGAAACAATAGTCAGCCGTCCTGCTGATGTTCTAAAGTATCTGTGAAGTGACTCCTAAGCGGGTTAGCAACCCTTGATTCAGCTACAAAGCTGCCATTTCTCTTTTCGTGAGGGATCGCCTTATGTAAGTTGAATTTCATAGCGAATACTGTCGCCGCCCAAAATTGATCTACTGAATTCATTGGGGATCTCATTGAAATATCCTATTCGCTGGACGCTCAGGGCTGCGCTTTTTGCCGGGCGATTAAGACGCTTTGCTGACTTAGAATCCATCAGGACGGCCTGAAAGTTTTCCTTTGCTCTGCTAGGCAGATCTCCTCCAAGCGAACGGATTGCACCATACAGGCCTAAAGTGCGGATAGATTCAGCCGTGAGCTCAGGCATCTGCGCGCAGGGTAGTATGGAAAAACCATAGGCAAAAGGCATTTTTCCTTTATAACGTACACGCTCAAGATAATAAACGCTATCTGAGGAAGTAATCTCAAGCAGCTGGCAAGCCTCAGGCGGACAGGTCATTATTTCAAAACGCAGCAACAAACTTCTAAATTCGTCAGAGTTCCCAAAACCATGAATTATATCGGAAAAGCTATAAATATGGTGAAGGAGCAGGTTGGCTGTTTCGTGCCGAACAAAAGTACCTTTTCCGGGAGTGCGGGTAAGATGACCTTCGTGCTCCAGCATCTGCAGGGCTCTGCGTATAGTAATACGACTGGCAGCGTAGAGGTCACATAGTTGTTCCTCTGTTGGGAGTTGTTGTCCGTCAGCCCATTGACTGGATAATATCTTACCTAAAAGGTCCTGATAAACCTGATAATATAAAGGTATATTACTTTCTTTATTCAAGTCAACTACATACTTTCCTTAATGTAAACGGTAGTGTCATATTGTATTATACCAAAGTAAAGGTCTGAATGCCGCTACTCGTCATCACCAATGGCTGAGCTGTCTGGCACCGTAGAAAGTGGGGTCTATGAGGACGGATAGTGTATATTTGGAAGGCAGGCTGACCAATGCCTTTACTTCTGTCAGGCGCCGTGCTTTTGGCTATAACAGCAAGAACACCTGCTCTGCTGTTTCTGTGTCCCTGGCCTTAAATTATCTGGCTCTGGAAAGAAGAGAGACTATCGTTCCCGAAGCCTGGCTGGCGGAGCTGCTTGACGCTGGTCTGCCGGGGAGTGCTGATTCCTTGGACAGGCTTTACCCGCAGGCGGGCAAGCTCAGCCGCTACCTGATTGAAACATGCGGTATGGGCGGCGCCAGCTTTGCGACCAGAATTACTGGGGCTGTTAATAAATACTCCCAAAAGATGCTGCCTGCCGGGAAAGGGATCAAACTCAACTGGACACTGTTTCCGCGAATGGCGACGATCAAAAAGAACATCGACGCGAACATTCCGGTCCTGATCACGACAACAGTGGCTAAATCTTTCAGCTGGCATACCATGCTTGTTTACGGCTATCGTGAATGCTATGGGAAGGCGGAGCTCCTGATCCATTCCGGCTGGTACAGGACTGCCTGCAACGATCATTACTCCGGCGCGGACGGAGATAGGTTTTTTCAAAAAGAAATCTGGCTGGATAAAAGTCTGGCTGTTTTCGGCTACTACTTCTCTTTTCCTGAATCACCGGACGGACAGGCATAAAAAAACGGTTCCCGTTTTTATTCAGGAAACCGTCTATCTGGTGCGGCCGGCGGGATTTGAACCCGCACGATGTTAATCACACGCACCTCAAGCGTGCACGTCTGCCAATTCCGCCACGGCCGCATCTAAATATTCCGTGTGAGCCGGCTCAGATATTATGACAAAGAGAATCCCTAAAGTCAAATATCCTGGCAGGCTCCGGACTCCGCGAATTATCGGCCTCAGAGCCGGAAAAGACTCTAGATTTCCTCGATGAGGATGTCCGAGCAGAGCAGGTTCAATTCCGCTGTTCTGTCCCCGTCACAAAGAATATGCACTTCGTAGCCATGGTCGGTTTTATAGAGCTCATCGCAGGTCCAATACAGGCTGACGATGTTCTCGTCCACGAGGACTGTCACGTCGAGAAAGATGATCCTGTTGTCAGAAGTAAATCCGGCTTCAGTATCCAGGGTAAGCACGAGGTCTTTGCCCTGGGACAGCCAGCCTGTGATCCGGCAGTCGTGAAAGCGGAAACGTTGTTGCAGCTGTCTGGGGATATCCTGCAGGCGCATCGCGTCTTCGTAGTCTTTCAGGACCTGCATGGTCTCCCTATTGTTCCCGACGGAAAAGGCTCTGACCAGATTGTAAACAGCATCAGTACAAAATCCCAGGGCAAAGATACGGGGATCTGCAATCTGCGAGTAGATTTCGGACGGAAGCTGTTCTTTGGCTGCGGCCAGACTTGACTCGTAGATCTCGGCGAACAGCTTTTTCGTCTTTTCTTCAGAAAAAGGATCACGATTGTCGAAGTTCTCGATCAGCTGCTCGATGAAGTCCTCTTCAGCGAGAAAGTCCAGCAGATCTGATTCCTGATCAAAACTATCTTCATCTAAAAATTCACGTGGGTCAAAATCGTACTCCGCTTGCTCCTCTTCGATAAATTTCTGTTCCGCTTCTTCATAGAGAGATTGGAAGAGTTCGTCGTCCTGGTCGGCTGCTTCCTCGATAATTTCCAGATCAAAGTGAAGATCAGTCAGATTAGATTTTCGATACCATTCTTTGGTCAAGTATTTCATAAGCACCTGTTAGTTTTTTTAATAGTATAGCTATGCCGGCCGGCGCCTGCCAGCTACTTGCGTGTATACTGTTGCCATGATGACTATAGAAGAAGCTGAAGCAGCTCTGCATGGTATTATTGATGCGCTGCCGCCGGAAGTTTTCGTGGATCTGAACGGCGGTGTTCTCCTGCGGGAAGAAGTGAAGCTGTCCCCCAACAGGCTGGCTGATGATCTCTATATTCTGGGCGAGTACCGCTACGAGCATATTTTCGGACGCTATATCAACATTTACTATGGTTCCATGCTGCAGGTTTACCCGCAGCTTTCTGATGAGCGCTTTATCGAAGAGCTGGAGCGGGTTGTAAAGCACGAACTGACGCACCACCTGGAGAACCGCGCCCGGGAGCGCGATCTCGAAGTGGAGGACGAACGCTCTCTGTTACACTATTATGCCCGCCATCCTCTGGGCGAGGATAAGCGTCCCTAGAGTTTCGGGTTTTTCAAAACAAGTACGGTATCATGAAATTCACCGAGACTGAATGAGGCTCGGTCATGTCTGACAACAGTGTCAAAATGATCGAGGAAGGGCTGCACCGTTGAGATTACGTCAAAACCCGCAGCGCCGTCGCGATAGTGCATGGGCACCACCAGGTCAGGATGGCAGCGCTGGACAATTTCCGCTGCTGTGTCAGCGTCGATTGTGTAATAACCGCCAACCGGGATCAGGAGCACATCGAGTTTCTGCAGCCGGGCCAGCTGGTCTGCCGCCAGGGCATGCCCCAGGTCGCCGCAGTGAGCAATCCGCTTGCCGGCAACAGTCACGATGTGGATTTTGTTTTTGCCGCGCAGGCTTCCCTGCTCGGGATCATGAAAGGTGTCGATGATTTCCACATCTACATCCGCTTCCCTGCCGGAAAGTTTAACGCGCGAGCGAGCGTTGTGGTCGTCGTGCTCGTGTGAAACCAGCAGCAGGTCTGCTTCCAGTTTCAGAGGACGATAGCCCGGAACCTCCTGATAGGGATCGAGAATAATCACTGCAGCTGCAGTGTTAATCTCAAAGCAGGAATGGCCGTGCCAGATAATGCCTACTTGTTCAGACATAAGACAACTCCTTTCAAACTAGTAATTGTGTCTTTTTCGGAAGGTTATATTTTTTAAAATAAGCTTCTTCGCGCGGCAGCCAGTCATTGAGATAGCGCTCAAGTTTTTCCGGGCACCTTTGTTGGAGCCGCCTGATTTGTTCTGCGCGATCTATATGGAGAAAAAGCTGCAGGTCATAATATGGGCGCAGATCGGGATGGAGGCTGTAGACGCCTTCGATAATGACAAGCCGTTTGTGTTCAGCCTGCTCCGGCCGGGAGAAGGCCTGAGTGGCACAATTGAAATGCCGGAATCGTACCGGCCGGCCGGCTTTTAAAGGTTCCAGCACTTCAGCCAGCAGCCTTTCCTTGTCAAAAAACTCGCCGACAGCGGCCAGTCTTGCCGGAGTTCTTTGTTCAGCTGTGAGAAAAAAGTCATCGATGTGAAAAAGCTGAGCGTCGTATTCAGCCGCCAAGCTTGCTGACAAGCTGGACTTGCCGGCAGCTGAACTGCCGTCAATGGCAATGATAATCAGCTCGCGATCCGAGTTTTCCAGTCGTAAGATTTCTGACTTAAATTCCTGATACCAGACTTGTTCTTTCATAAATAACTCCGGAATATTTACTTAAGGGTTGTGGCAGCGCATCCGGATGCCTGATCCGGATTGCTCATGCCGCTGAGAACCCGCTCAACGCGCGGGAAGGAAGCAGCAAAGCGGATCGCATAGATGGCAGGATATGCCCCCTCTGCCGGCCCGGCAGCTGCCCGGCAACATTATTTCAAAGCGGCGTTATATGTTTCCACCAGGTGTTTCATCACCGTAACGTCGCTGTTGATCGGTTCGTAGATGCCGTCCTTGTAGATGGAACTCTCGTCGCCTTTGCCCAGAGCCATTACCACGCTCTGCTCACCGGTCTCCTGATAGAGCCGGATAGCCTTGGCGAAAGCGTCGCGGATGCAATTTTCGCGCACGGGGTCGGCTGTCCAGGCTACACCGTAGCTGTCCAGATATGGCGTCATGTCCGCGTTAATCGAGTCAAAGGGTTCGTAGCCCACGTCATCGGAGGTCAAATAAACCAGGTCAGCATTTTCTCCCGCAGCTACACCTAATTCGGGGCGGCGGTTGACAGCCTTGTCACCGGTAGAGCCGAAGATCGCGATATACTTGTGATTCGGATAATCCCTGTGCAGCCATTGGAAGAGTGCCTCAAAACTAAGCTTGTTGTGGGCATAATCGACCAGTCCCAGCATGGCGCCATCATCTGTCGGAAAGAGCATCATGCGGCCGGGTACGGAAACCTGACTCAGGGCACGGCGGATCGAAGTCTCATCCACACCCGATTCGAGTGCGATGGCTATAGCGATCAGGGCATTTTCAGTATTAAAAAGACCATGCAGGCTGACAAATAAATCTTTGATATTCCGCTCGGGTGTGCGCAGGCTTTTTACATCAAAAACAAGACCGTCCGCCCTGCTGCGGATATTTTCGGCGCGGTAGTCAGCGGCAAGGCCCTCCCTGGTACTCAGCGTAATTACTTTAACCTGCTTCTCTGCCGCCTTTTCCAGCATGAGATCACTGTATTCAACGTCGAGATTGACCAGCAGTTTTTCACTGTGATCTATCATCGCCAGTTTGGCTGCCTTGTAATCTTCGAAGTCTTTATGCTCAATATCAGATATATGGTCCTCGGCAATATTCACGATTGAACCATAGGAAAAATTGATGTCGTCCAGACGGCCATACTTAAGTCCCTGAGACGAGCTTTCCAAAATGACATGGTCGATGCCGGCGGTAACACAGTTGCGTAATATTGTGAAAAGCTCCAGCGGCTCGGGCGTGGTCAGTACCGACTCTTCGCTGGTAAAGCCGTCAAATTCCTCGATCGATGAGATGAAACCTGCAGGCGGCAGTTTCTGCTCCGCCAGCCAGACATCAAAAATCTCTCTGAGACAGGTAACTGTGGTCGATTTACCTTTGGTGCCGGTGATGCCTATAATGGACAGGCTGCGCTGGGGCCACTCGAAAAACCTCTGCGTGCACAGGGTCAGGGCCCGGCGCAGATCGCTGACAATAATGCCGGGAAGATCAACTTCCAGATCCTTTTCCGCCAGATAGGCGATTGCTCCCTGTTCGATTGCGTCCAGCAAGTATTGGCGTTTAAAGTTATTGCCCTTACATATAAAAAATGTGTTTTTGCTCAGCTGGCGGGAATCATAGGAAACATGCTGCACGGGCAGTGCTTCTGATGTTGCTTCCCAGCTTACAGTCCCGGACACAAGGCCTTCAGATCTTAAATCCGCTAAATAATCTCCCAGAGTAAATTCCTGTCTGGGATAATCCTGTACTTGCATATACACCTCAGTTAATTATTTTGGTATCTGTTACCATCTCCGGTTGTGACCTTAACAATTGTGGCATGACAAAAATACCGGGCTTATTTGTCCAAACGGCGGTCTTCATACCAGAGATCAAAGTTTTCCATGTCAGCGAGTGTAGGAATAGATGGCTGGGCTCCGGGCCGTGTTACTGAAATAGCTGATGCTTTCATTGCAAAGTCGATGGCCTCAGGCAGGGACTTGCCTCTGCTCAAGGCGGCAACCAGAGCACCGTTGAAACAGTCGCCGGCTGCTGTTGAATCTGTCATCTTCACTTCGTAGCTGGGATAGAAGATTGATTCTTTACTGTCCATGTAGTAACAGCCTTTGGAGCCTAAGGTAACGATAAGAGACTTGATACCGCCTGCCATCAGTTTTTCACCTGCTGCCTGACATTCTGCCAGCGTATCCGTTCCCAGGCCGCTTAAGATCTGGAGTTCAGTCTCGTTGGGCGTTAAAATATCAACAAGGCTCAGGAGGTCTTGGGGCAGTGCCTGTGCCGGTGCCGGATTCAGGACTGAGATACAGGCGTGTTTTTTGGCCAGAAGCATGGCCTCAGTCACCAGGTCGAGCGGGCACTCCAGCTGGGCCAGCACAATCGAAGAGCTGGCGATTTTGTCCTCGTGCTGTTGGAGGTCCCGGACGCTGACATCGTGATTGGCTCCGGAGATTACAGTGATGGCATTATTGCCCTTGGCGTCAACAGTAATCAGGGCCATGCCGCTCGCTTCAGAGCTGCGCTTAATGCCTGATACGTCAACGCTGTCTGCTGCTAAAGCCGCAATAAGGCGATCGCCCATCTCGTCCTTGCCGACCGCGCCAATCATGCTGACTTCCCCGCCCAGGCGGGCAGCTGCCAGGGTCTGGTTAGCTCCTTTACCACCTTCAACATAGCGCAAGTCGCGTGCCAGCACTGTTTCCCCGACACGCGGAATATGAGTAGTCTGCACCACCAGATCCATATTTAAACTACCAACTACTGTGATCACTCCGGCATCCTCGCTTTTTCTTTTAATATAAGCATTATAGCAAAACAAAACTGCTGCTTTGTTTTGCTTGTGACATAAACAAACCCCCATAAGTCGGATTATTTGGTCCAACTTGTGGGGGTCGCTTTAGCACTAACCACCGGCTCCCGGTTCAGAGTGTTATTTTGACATATTCTCCATCTTTACTCTCTACTTCGACCAGAGTAAATTTACCGTACTTCTTCTTGGTATTGCGTATGCTTTGCTTTAAAACCGGCATAAGCTCCAGTAACATAGTTCTTGTTTTCTGATCCTCCGGATCGTCGCTCCAGCTGCTTTGCTTCGAGACCAGGCGCAGCAGAAGCTTGCTGGTCAGAAGGGAATTTGGTACTCGGATATTAATTTTCTTAGCTTCTTCAGATCTGATTTGAATACGCATGCAAGCTCCTTATTCGACGTAGATCTCTACTATAGAACCGTCCTCGGATGTAACTTCGACCAGCTTGCCGACTGCTCCCTGTTCTACCAGGAGCTTGATTTTCTCGAGATCTACATCTTTCAGGCTTTCGCCCTTGCCGCCGATATCAACATTGTCTAGACCAATTTTCATGATGACGTCAAAAATCGGCATGGGCAGATTAACTTTTACATTATCGCCGCCGTCTATAACGCGAATTTTCATGATCATATCTTCGTAGTTCTTGCGTTCTTTCTTTTCAACATAGCGCGTCTCAGCTTCTACTGCATCACCCAGCAGCAGGTCTATTGATGTACTCAGCTCGTCCGCTAAAGGCGCAAGCAAGGTAATATCCGGATAGGCGATATCGTTCTCCCATTTGGAAACTGCCTGTGCAGACACACCCAGTTTTTCTGCCAGTTCACTTTGCGTCAGTCCCCGTTCCTTACGCAGGCTGGCGATTTTCTTCCCGATTGACTTCTTTTCCATATATGCTTGCTCTCCTCCTCTTGAATCAGGATCTATACTTAGCATGGCTCTTTCCTCCCTGGCTTTCTGCCTGCTGCCGCTAGGTCACGTGCAGCTATTTACACTGAAAGCTTAGGCAAGGGAACCGCAGGAAAGAAGCGTCCAAAGGTTGTTTTTGCAAAAATAACTAAACCGCTGGTTTAATTTTCTCACAACTAATGGTTTAGTTGCATCCTTTAGACCATAATTGGCCAAAAATCCGGGAATTCACATACTCCCGGGCAATAATTGACCAAAAATCCGGAAATTCACATACTCCCGGGCAAACAACTTAATAACTGTTATGAAGTGACCCTTTGTCAAGATCTACATAAATTAAATTGTGTAGTTGTTTTA
>DIRJ01000051.1:16892-17795 GCA_002427505.1 Mageeibacillus sp. UBA5439 | reverse complement strand
GGCTGGAGAAGATAATCGGAGAGTTTGTAGCCGGAGAACACGATGTGCTGGTGGCGCCCACAATTATCGAATCCGGTATTGATATGCCAAATGTGAATACCCTTGTAATCGAGGATGCTGACCGGCTGGGTCTGGCGCAGCTATATCAGATCAGGGGTCGTGTAGGGCGCTCCGGCCGTCAGGCTTATGCCCTGATAACCTACCGTCCGGATCGGGCGCTAAGTGAGCAGGCACAGAAACGCTTGCTGGCTATACGGGATTTTACTGAGTTAGGTTCGGGTTTTCAGATTGCTTTGCGGGATTTGGAGGTGAGGGGGGCCGGCAGCCTTTTGGGCGGAGAGCAGAGTGGCCACATGGAAAATATCGGCTACGACCTCTACACGAAGATGCTGGATCAGGAGATCGATGTTCTGACTGCGGAGGAACCGGCGAAAAAGCGGACGGAGACAATTGTTGAATTGCGTGTGGATGCCGGTCTGCCGCATATGTATATTGTCCAGGATGAAGAGCGGCTTGATCTTTATCGCAAGATTGCAGCAATTGATAATGTTGATGATTATCGCGATGTTCTTGATGAAATAATTGACCGCTACGGCGACCCACCGGCAAAAGCAATGGCTTTGCTGGATATTTCCTTTATCCGGGCCTTCGGTGAACGTGCCGGCTTCACTCGTATCCGCTGCCGCGGCCGTGACATCGAGCTGCTGATAGATGAGGAAAACGGCGCCGATATGGAATTGATTGCCGTGCTTATGGCAGCAGAGCCAGACCCCTATAAGCTGGTTTTTAACGCCGGCAAACGACCCAACATTATGGTCTGGGAAGCGGCAGCCGATGAGAACAAGAGTGCAGAGATTTTGCGGAATCTCTTTGCACAGGCAGACGATAAGTCCTAGTGCATGA
>DIRJ01000051.1:0-16575 GCA_002427505.1 Mageeibacillus sp. UBA5439 | reverse complement strand
CTGTATAGGTCCTACAGCCTCTGCCAATTTAGTGATAGAATTATAAGTAAACTAAGACTATATACCGTTCTAGTATATAAGATATTTTAAAGGAGGAAATATATGTCATTAAAAGGAACAAAAACAGCCAACAATCTGATGATCTCCATGGCCGGTGAGGCTCAGGCGACTTTTCGTTATAATTTAGCAGCCAAACAGGCGAAAGCCGATGGCTACGTACAGATTCAGAATATTTTTGCAGAAACTGCGCGTAACGAAGTCGAGCATGGCAAGCGTTTCTACAAATTTCTGCGGGAAGACTTTGAACCCGATGAGGCAGTCAATGTTAACTGGGATTATCCGGTGACCTATGCTGACACGGTCGAGAATCTGAAGAGCGCTATCAACGGCGAGCATGGTGAAGCTCATAAAATGTATCCGGATTTTGCTGATATCGCTGAGAAAGAAGGTTTCCCCCAGATCGCTTACGTCTGGCGTGAAATTGCCGAAGTAGAGGAAGCACATGAGACTCGTTTCCGTAAACTGCTGGCCAATATTGAGAACGACCGTGTCTTTAAACGTGACGAGGAAGTTCTGTGGAAGTGCAACAACTGCGGCTATATTCATAAAGGCAAGTCAGCTCCGAATGTGTGCCCGGCCTGCGCCCACAAGCAAGAATACTTTGAGTTGTTCGTCGAAACTTACTAAGAATATTTTACTTTTGTGCTCTTCTGCTTATAGCAGTAAAAATGAAGGCCTTTGGAAACTCCGAAGGCCTTCATTTTGTGTGCCGGACAGAGCCGGATCATAATCATTTCCGGCTCAACCTGTCCTTACTGATGGCCTTATCCAGAACCATGCCAACATAATGAACGGGATCTTTTACTGTGGCATGGAAAGGTGAGTAGGCCAGGTCAAGCTGGAATAAATCGCTGATTTTTGCTCCCAGGGTCATGGCTGTGACGAGCACATCAATGCGTTTATCGATGCCGTCTTCGCCAATAAGCTGTGCTCCCAGGAGCTTTTCAGTTTTACGATCAGCAATAGCCTTAATAATAATATCCCTGCCGCCAACAGAAGCCGATCGATCAGGTCCTGTGATGTGCACTACTGCAATGTCGTAACCTGCTTCGCGCGCCTGATCTTCACCTAAACCGGTCCTGGCAACGCTGAGGCCAAAGACACGGAAAATTCCGGTGCCCAAAACTCCCCTGAAAGTTAGACTGCCGCCGGTGACGGCATCACCGCAGATGCGCCCGGTCTTGTTAGCTGTCGAAGCCAGCGGGAACCAGGCTGCCTTTTGCCTGATCAGGTCAAAGTGCTCGATACAGTCACCACAGGCATAGACATCAGGGTCAGAGGTCTGCATGTGCTCGTCAACGGCGATCGCCCCGGTCGCACCCAATTTGATGCCGGCATCCCGGGCCAGACTTACTTCGGGCCTGATACCTGTGGCCATAATAACAATATCGCCGGGTATTTTTTCACCGTCGGCGGTCAGCAGATAGCTTGCTTCTATTTTTGCGGCTTGCGTACTTCTGTAGGTCTTAACACCGTGTTCGTTCAGATGCTTTTCCAGGTGAACTGACATGTCAGGGTCCAGAGCGGGGTTGATCTGAGGGGCCATTTCGATCACATGGACATCCAGACCGATACGGGACAGGTTTTCGGCCATTTCCATCCCGATGCTGCCACTGCCGATAATAGCAGCAGTCTGCGGTTTGTTCTTTTTGATAAATGAATCAATCTTGAGCGTATCCTGAATAGTTCTCAGACTGAAAACATGCTCCTGTCCGACACCGGGAATATCTGGAATTACCGCTTTGGCCCCGGTGGCGATAATCAGCTTGTCGTAGTGATCTGTAAAAGTCCGGTCAGTTTCCAAATCCTGAATGCTCAGGCTCCGTGTTTTCAGATCGATTGCCTGGACCTGGTGACGGATTTTTACGTCGACATTGTATTTGTTTTTGAAAAAACCAACACTGCGCGGTGTTAAAGTTTTAATATCCTTAATCAAGCCGCCGATAAAATATGGGGTATCACAACCGGCGTAGGATATATCCGGTCCCTGCTCGTAGAGGACGATCTCGGCTTTCTCGTTATTGCGTCGTGCCTTGCTTGCGGCTGAAGTGCCCGCAGCTACTCCGCCGATAATTATAAGTCTCATCTCAGGCCTCCTTAATTCTCATACTGCTGCTCGAAAAATTGCTGCTGATATTTCCTGCTTTCAATCAAGTGTAGCTATTTCACAAGCTGCAGGTCGTAACGCTTTGTCCGCAGTGCCTGTCAGACCTGTATTATTTGCAGAATAAGGAGCAGCAAAGCTATGACACTGCTTCCGTCCCTTATTTGTGTAAAAAAAAAGAAGCTCACTATAGCGAGCTTCTTCATGGCGTCCCAGACAGGAATTGAACCCGTATCCGCAGCTCCGGAGGCTACTGTCTTATCCATTGGACTACTGGGACCTGTTTTTTTTGCTTGAAGCAAAATTTATTCTAGTACATGGGAGTCTAATTCACAAGTGACTTAGTAAACCGGCTACCAAAAAACTGCTTCTTAGCTGAGAATATCAAACAGGTATCGGGTCCAAAGTAATTTGACCAGTAGTTATCCGGCCTTAACTAATCTTCACACTCATCCTGGTGTTCGTGCTCATGGCAGACGGAACCGGTCGACACCAGGTCACCTAGCAGATAGGACTCAGCTGCAGTTTCTGCCGGACCGCTTGCACCCACAATAACCTCTATATTTTTTTCATTGAAAATATCAACAGCTCCGCCGCCCATACCGCCGGAGATGATCACGTTGACACCAAGATCATTGAGGTAGTTTGGCAGGAAGCCCGGCTTATGACCCGGGTTAGGGATGGTCTCAGTCCTGACAATCTTACCGTTCTCGCTGTCGAAAATCATAAAGTCGGCACAATGGCCAAAATGTTGTGTCACTAAACCATCATCACTTGCTACTGCAATTCTTATCATATATTTCTCCTTAAAAAATTAATTTTATATATTATACGCTTTCAAGTATTGTCTTGTCAGAGATAAAGGCACAGCTTCTGCCTTCATCAGCTGAGTATAAGGTCAGTCGCCATAAAGCAGACGCATGGTCCTGTTAAAAAGTGGCTGCACGGCTCTCCCCGAACTGCAATCAATATCAACGATGCTTTTTCCACTGTTGATGGCCTTGACTGCATACTCGTCAAAGGGGATTTTTCCTACAAGATCCAGATTATGCATCCTGCAGTATTCCTCAATATTTGCCGTTTGCTCCGGATTGCTGTCAAACTTGTTAATGCAGACGGCTGCCTTTATTCCGAATCCGGCTGCAGTTTGCAGCACACGCTTCAGGTCACTGAGGCCGGATACAGATGGCTCTGCTACCAGCAGTACCATGTCCACTCCGGTCAGTGAGGCGATAACAGGGCAGCCTATTCCCGGCGAGCCGTCGATTATAGCCAGCTTCAGATCAGCAGCTGCTGATGTTTTCATCGCATTCTTGACTTCGCTGACCAGCAGTCCTGAGTTGCCGCTGCCCATTTTCAGACGGGCAGTGGAGAAAACAGTATCAGCAGAACGATACAGCATTTTCTCACCTGCCGGTGCGGCTTGCATTTCAATGGCATTTTCCGGACATACATATTCGCAGACAGCACAGCCTTCGCAGGCGAAGGGATCTACAGCATACGTTTCAGTAAAGGTAATCGCATCGAAACGACAGTGCTGCCGGCAGAGATCGCATTCACTACAAAGATCGGAGTTGATCCAGGCCTTATCCATGCCGAAATAATCATTTCTTTCCGGCTCCTGATCCCAGTCGCTGATCAGATGCAGGTTGGGAGCGTCGACATCACAGTCGGCATAGGCTTTGGCTGCGGCCAGCCTGATAAAGGCGCTGGTGATTGTCGTCTTGCCTGTCCCGCCTTTTCCACTAAGGATTAGAAGTTGTTTCAACTTTGGCCTCCTTTAAAACGGCGCTGAGCAGGCCGGAAAATAAGTCATGATACTTGGCACTTTCTCTGACTGCAATTTTGCCATTGGAGTTGATCAGACCAAGTTCAGGATCAAAGGGAATACGTCCGAGAATGTTAACCTTCCTGGCCTGGCAGTATTCTTCGGCAAGATTCTCGTTCTCCTGACATTTGTTGAGGATCACGCCATAATCTTTGTTGAAGAGCTCTACCAGCTCATGGACCATCTCCAGATTGTGAACACCAAAGAGACAGGGTTCAGCAACCAGAATGCAGTAGTCGGCATTTTTAATGCTATCCATAACAATGCAGGAACTTCCGGGAGGACAGTCGATGAAAACATCCCGGCCTTCTTTGTCCATGCTGGCGATGTGTTCCTGTAGCCGATCAATGATCGGAACACCTGAGGCTTCACCGCTATTCATGATACCGCTGATGACATCGACATCCTCTGATTTACCTATTTTGATTTTCCCGATTGCCTGATCCTGTTCGGTCAGGGCCTTTTGCGGACAGAGTAAAACACAGCCGCCGCAGGAATGGCAGATATCGTCAAAAATGATTAGCTTATGGGAATAAGCCAGAGCATTGTAACGGCAAAAATCGACGCAGAGACGACAGCCATCGCATAACTTGTCGTCAACTTGCGGGATCTTTACAGTGACTGCTTCCTCCTTCAGATGATCAGGCTTAAAGAAGAGATGCCCATTGGGTTCTTCCACGTCACAATCAACATAGCCGGCAACTTTCGCAGCGGCAGCCAGATTTACTGCCAGAAGTGTCTTGCCTGTGCCGCCTTTTCCGCTGAGAATCGCAATTTTCATTTGCTATTATTCCCCATGAAAGCCTGCGTGGATTTCATCGAGAGTATCGAGTTTGCCTGCTAAAAAAGCTGTGATATTCTCAGTGACGGTCTTGTCTATTGTTTTATAGATGGGAATTTCTGCTGCGATAATTACATCTGCAGCATTTTTGCCGCATCTGGGGGTCAAAAGGACCTGGGCACCGCTGTCAACCACTATTTGGGCAGCCTTGATGCCTGCACCGCCTGCGCTCTCAGCAGCAGTATTAAGCAGAAACTGCCCTTGTTCGCTTTCACTGTCATACAAAAGGAAATAAGGAGCTCTGCCAAAAGAGACACAAACATTCGAGTCCCTGGATTTTTTATCTACCGGTATTGCTATTTTCATTAAAATTCTTCTCCAATCTGATTATTCTTTTCCAATTATACGCTATATTAATTCAGTGCTGTTCTTCTTGTTCATGTCGTGGACCCTGACCCCGGCCCTGCCCCTGCCCGCGACCATGTCCACACCCATGTCCCGGTCCGCTGCGCCTGCGACATGCCGGACCACAGAAATCTTCAGAATAGTCGCACAGCTGGTATTTGCCGCCATCAATGGTCAGTAACTTACCATTTACCAAAGCATCTGCCAGTTTTTTTCTGGCGTCAGCGTAAATGGCCTGAACAGTGGTACGGCCGACATTCATCTGCTCGGCAGCTGCTTCCTGAGTGAAGGCTTCAAGATCGATCAGTCTGATAGTTTCATATTCATCAACGGTCATTCTGACCTCTTCCTGGTCACCGGGCTTGCCAAGTGGCCCAAAGCTTACATTGTCCGGCAGACTGCATACTCTTCTTCTTTTCATCGGTCTTGGCATATTTTCTCCTTAAGTGAAAAAGATTCGCAGAGCGTCCTCCGCGAAATCCTGATCATTCCTCCAGATTGTCTAATTCATCATCAATGACTTCAAGCCTGCTTTGCAGATAATTTTTGCGTTCTTGCAGGAATTCCTTGCGGGATTGTGCGGGTTCCTGATCCATATAGAATCCTCTGCCGCAAGCATTCCTGTAGCCAAAACCGCGGCCGTAGCCTGCGCCACGCCCCATTCCGCATCCATAAGCAGCTCTGCCTCTTCCGCGGCGGTAGGAGGCAGTCCCGTAATTATCGTCATTGCAAGGACCTAATCCTCTGCCTGTCATTGCTCCGGCACCCATTGGTCCCGTTCCATCTCTTCTTGGCATAATCTTTCTCCTTTCCACAAGTTATTGACATATGTCGTTAACACCAGTATACGCAGAATCTGACATATGTCAATAACCGGCGTGTTTATCTGGTGAAAGTCAAAAAAGTTCCTGATCTGACTTAAAAGATACAAATGTTCCAATAAATTAACTTGGGCTTAGCCGGCAGGGGAAAGTGTTGACCTTAAGTCAGCAGGTGTTATAATTACTTCTGGAGTTACCTTCATCTAACTCACAACAGGGAGGGACTATGACACTTGCAGAATTAAAGCCCGGACAGCAGGCAGAGATTATCGAAGTAAGAGGCGAAGGTGCACTGCGCCGCCGCTTACTTGATATGGGGCTGACTCCGGGAACACGTCTGATTATGGGGACACCGGCTCCCAGCGGAGATCCCCTTTGTATTAGAATACGCTCATATGTGCTGAGTCTGCGTAAAGCGGATGCGGAATTTATAGATGTTGACCGCCTGCAGATGGCAAGAAGCTTTTGTGGTGATTGCAATAGCTGCAGTCACAATTTCCAGCAGAAAGACTGCCATAAAGCCGGACGTGGCAGGCGTGGCAGACGTGGCAGACGTGCCGGAAAAAGAGGTGCCCTGTGATAGTTGCTTTAATCGGTAACCAGAACAGTGGCAAGACCACTGTCTTTAATCAAATGACCGGCAGCAATCAAAAGGTTGGCAACTTTCCGGGAGTAACAGTCAGTAAAAAGGAAGCAACGCTGCGAGGTCATTCTGATTTTACTGTTGTCGATCTGCCCGGTATATACTCCCTTTCTCCTTATTCATCCGAAGAGGTTGTCACACGTGACTTCCTGATTGATGAGAAGCCGGATGTAATCCTGAATGTCATTGATACCACTCAAATAGAGCGATCTCTTTATCTCAGTATTCAATTAATTGAAATGAATATTCCTATGGTAATAGCGCTCAATATGATGGATGAAATACGCCAGCACGGCAGTCACGTTCATGTTGAAGAACTCTGTAAATATCTTGGCGTTCCTCTGGTGCCTATCTCTGCCTCCAGAAATGAAGGAATTCGTGAGTTAATCGATGAAACTGTCCGTGTAGCGAAAACGGGGCAGAAACCTGCAAAACTTGACCTTTGTTCAGGGCCTGCCCATAGAGCAATTCATGCCATAATGTCACTCACTGAAGACCGCGCTGAAAAGGCAGGTTTATCCTCTCGCTATGCTGCCACAAAGCTTGCCGAAAGAGACCCTTTAATTCAAAAACGCTTGAATCTGAAGGAAAATGAACTCGAAGCCATTGAGCAGATTATTGTCCTGATGGAGGATGAGCTGCAAACTGATAATCTGGCAGCTCTGGCCAACATGCGATATTGTTTTATTGATGAAACAGTATCCGCCGGCATACATAAAGGATCCGGCGAGGATCTGTTAACCCAGAGGCTGGACCGTGTTCTGACCCACCGTTTTGCGGCGGTTCCGGTTTTCATACTTTTAATGGCGCTGGTTTTCTGGGTAGCTTTTGGTTTGCCGGGTACCTGGCTCTCTGATCAGCTGACAGATGGCATGAGCTGGCTGACTGCTCAGATTGACAGCGCTTTGGCCGCCAGCGGCTTGAATAATGTCCTGCACTCCCTGATTGTGGACGGCATCCTGGCAGGTGTTGGCTCGGTGCTTTCTTTCCTGCCCCTGATAGCACTCCTGTATCTGATGCTCAGCATCCTTGAGGATAGTGGCTACATGGCCCGGGTCGCTTTTGTCATGGACAGCTGGATGCGCCGCCTGGGTATTTCCGGAGCAGCAATTGTGCCCTTGATTATGGGCTTTGGTTGCTCAGTACCGGCGATTATGGCTACACGTACCCTTCCCAGCAAAAGGGATCGCCGCTTAACCATCTTCCTGATTCCCTTTATGTCATGTTCAGCCAAGGTGCCGATTTACGGTGCGATAGCTTCCGTATTCTTCCCGAATCATGCAGGTCTGGCCATGGTGCTTTTATATTTACTGGGGATTTATCTGGCTGTCTTGCTGGGGCTAAGTCTGCGTCAGCGTCCTGACAGCAGTCAGGCTTCTCCTTTTATTATGGAACTGCCACCCTACCGTTTTCCTTCCTTTATCTCTGTCGGGCGAAATCTCTGGGAAAAAATAAGTGATTTCCTGCGCAGAGCATTCACAGTGATTCTGGCAGTAACGGTTATTATCTGGTTCCTGAGCAGTTTCGACCGGCGCCTGGATTTTGTCACATCCACAGACGACAGCCTTCTGGCCTGGCTGGGGGCAGCCATAGCACCTGTTTTCAAGCCTCTGGGTCTTAGAGACTGGCGTATTCCTGCTGCTCTGATCTCCGGCTTCACTGCTAAAGAAGCTGTTATATCAACTCTGGCAGTGATGAGCGGCGCGACAGTAGAAACACTGGGACCAACTTTGGCGGCTATGTTTACAACACCATCCGCTATTGCTTTTTTAGTGTATGTTCTGGTCTACACGCCCTGTGTCGCTGCTGTTACAGCAGCAAGAAACGAGTTTGGCAATTGGCGGGACACCTGGTTAATGATCATCTTCCAGTTGCTGGCGGCCTGGTTAGCAGCTTTCATCGCTTACCGTATTGCTTTGCTGTGGACAATATCTTCCATCGCGTCAATAATAATAATTATTGTGCTCTTATTGCTGCCGCTGGTATTAAACTACCGGGCAAAACAGAAAGAAGCCCAAAGACGGGCAGTATAGTACTTGAGCAGAGGAAGGGCAGGTGCAGGCCTGTTTTTAAGTGAAGATCATGAGTGAAAGCCAAACCATACATTATCCCCAGGATGAGGTGCATACCTTTCTCCTGCCGGTAACTAATGCCTGTTCATATAATGCCTGTGCCTTTTGTTCCATGTATGCTGGCGAAGAATTCAGTCCGGTAGCCCTGTCTGATATTGAAGCAGAGTTAAAACATGGCGATACTTATACTGAAAGAGTTTTTTTGACCGGTGCCGATCCCTTGCAAATCGGTTTCGACAAGATGAGTCTCTTGCTTGGTCTGATCCATCAATATCTGCCGTATTGTGCCTGTGTTGCTTCATATGCTTCCATCCGGAGTATTTCCAAGTATTCAACAGAAGAGCTTTCGGCCCTGCACAACAAGGGACTGCGGGATCTTTACATCGGCTTTGAGACGGGCAGTGACGAAATTCTAAAACTGATGAACAAGGGGCATACAGCAGCTGATGCTGTCAGGCAGGCGAAAAAACTGAATGAAGCTGATTTGTCTTTTAATACCATTATTATCTATGGCATAGCAGGCCAGGGCAGATCAACAGAGAACGCAGCAGCTACTGCGGAAATGATCATGCAGTTCAGGACCAGGCGGATCATCACCATGAGCCTGACAGTTTTTCCCGGAACGAAGCTGAAGCAAATGGTCAGGAGCGGAGACTTCAGACCTGCCGGCAACAGGGAAAGACTGATCGAAGTAAAAACACTGCTGGAGAATCTGGACCCAATGACCCCCACAATGTTTGATACCACTCATCCGACAAATATTCTCAAGATCAAAGGAAGCTTGCCTCAGGATAAGCAAAAATTGCTTGCAGAAGTGCAAAAACGGATAAGCTAGTATTTCGTGATCAGTGCCGTCAGGACCTTGTAGTTTTGATGCACTACGTGATGCCATAAAGCTTACCCTCTATATCCCTTTTCATGTCCGGAAATACCTTTAGTCTAATTAATATATACTTGACACTAATTTTAGATACAAGTATAGTTAAAAGCAACAAAGTTGAGGCACCAGATCGAGAAAATTCAGGCAAAACATAAAAACATTCATCAAAAAGTAGAAACAGTCATTGCCGCTTTGAGCGGCAAAGCTAAAGGAGCTAGAAATGGAACATTCAGAAATTGAAAGTGGCAGCTATAAGGTTTATGGCTACCGATATGTCGTCTTAGGCTCTTATCTTCTGATAACCGCCATGATCCAGTTGCTATGGGCAACCTTCTTCTCCATCACTACCGATGCCTGGCGTTATTACGGTTTTACGTCAGCGGCTGAGGGTGAAAATGCTATCAGTATGTTGTCCATTATCTTCATGGCCGGTATGATTATCCTCTCCGTTCCCTCCATGATCGCTTTTGAAAAATGGGGTTTCAAGAAAGCAGTAGGCTTTGGCGCCGCCCTCATGGCAGTATGCGGCCTGTTGCGGGGCTTTTTCGGCAGTAACTTTACGGTCGTCATCGCTATGACCGTGGGTTTCGCCATCGCCCAGCCCTTTATCTTGAATGCTCCCGGCCTGGTGGCCGGCAAATGGTTCCCGGAAAGTGAAAGAGCTACAGCCAATAGTGTCGGTCTGCTGGCCAATTATCTGGGTATGGGCATTGGCCTGCTTCTGACCCCGATTCTTCTGGAAGGCGGTATGACCATCCAGACCATGCTACTCGTCTATGGTATCGCAGCGGCCGTAGCTGCTGCTATTTTTCTGATCTTTGCCAAGGAAAAACCGCCCACACCACCCTGCGCAGAAGAAGATGCTCAACGGGCAGACTTTAAGGAAGGTTTCAAAATCGCTATGCGGCGGAAAAATTTCCTGATCTCCCTGATAGTTTTCTTCTTCCTTCTGGGTGTATTTAATACCTTCTTTACCATGATAGAACCCATTATCAGTTCCATGACCGGCGGATCTGTGGATGCCACGGGAGCCGGCATTGTCGGCGTGGCTATCCTGCTGGCCGGCATCGTGGGCAGTCTGGTGATTGCCACCTTCTCAGATAAGGACAAACGTCACAGGCGGCTGCCCTATGTTATTGTCTGCAATATCGTGGGTACTATCGGTCTGGTTCTCTTTATGCTTTTCAATGGATTTCCCGGTATGCTGGCCTCCGGCCTGCTTTACGGCTTTTTTACCATCGGAAGCGCTCCGGTCATCCTCACCTTTGCGGCAGAGGCCGCCTATCCGACTTCAGAGGGTACCAGTGAAGGTTTCCTCATGTTCGCAGGCAATGTGGGCGGGGTAGTTTTGCTGGGAATATCAGCGCTCTTCGGGGCCAACCACTACAGCATCATGATCCTGATGGCCGTCATCAGCGCCCTGTGTATACTGCTTATGGCCATGGCTAAGGAAACAAAACTGCAATAAGAACTCTTGACTAATAAATACCAGCCAGACCTCTGGTGCCAGAACTAAGATATCCGGACTCAAACTTTTAACCGGAGCCTGAAGCTAAAAGTAAAGGCCGCAGTTGCGTCAAGTCAACTGCGGCCTAAGTGATCAAAACAAGTTTTTTCCGGCTTATTTCGCCATCCTGAAAATTTCAGCCATGTCTTTCTGATCCAGTTTTTTGAAAACTCCGATAGTGCGGCGACCCATTAAACAGCATTTATAGGACAATTCATCTATCTGCTCTTCAGTCAGCTCATAACCCAGCTCACTAATGCTGGTCGGCATACCCAGACTCCTGAAGAAGTCCTCCAGCTTTCTGATTCCCGCCAGGGCGGTTGTTTCCTGGTCCCGGAAATCATTGGTGACACCCATCACATTGACAGCAAATTGTGCAAAACGGCTGACATCTTCCTTATAAACATAACGTGCCCAGCTTCCCCAGACTGCAGCCAGTCCGGCACCGTGAGCTACATCAAACATTCCTCCCAGCTCATGCTCAAGCTTGTGGGTCGCCCAGTCTTCTTCGTCGATACCTGCACTCAGCAAACCGTTGTGGGAGAGACAGCCGGCCCACATGATCTGGGCTCTGGCGTTGTAGTCCTGAGGATTATCCAAAGCCAGGGGACCATACTCCAGCATAGTGCGGAGCAGTGCCTCTGAAAGCGAGTCGGTAAGGCGGCTGTCACCGGTGAGGTTGAAGTAGCGTTCCAGGGTGTGCATCATGATGTCGACTATGCCACAGGCTGTCTGATAAGCCGGCAGACTATAGGTCAGTTCCGGATTCAATATGGAGAAAACAGGACGAGCCAGGTCACTGCCGTAACCGCGTTTCAGCCAGCCTTCTTCACGTGTCATTACTGAAGAATTGCTCATTTCACTGCCGGTTGCCGCCAGAGTCAGTATTGTTCCTACAGGCAGTGCGTCCGTCGCCTCTGCTCTGTAGTCATACAGATCCCAGACATCACCGTCATATACTGTTCCGTAAGCAATACATTTTGCTGAGTCGATGACCGAACCTCCGCCTACGGGGAGAATAAAGTCGATGCCTTCTTTCCGGCACAGTTCAATACCTTCATAAGCCAGGCTCATGCGGGGATTAGGCACTACACCGCCGAGCTCAACAAATTCAATGCCGGCCTCGTTTAGTGATTCTCTGACGCGGTCGAGCAGGCCTGAACGTTGAGCACTTCCGCCGCCATAGTGTAATAAAACTTTAGTCGCTCCCTGGTCTTTGACCAGCTGCCCGACTTTCCTTTCACTGTCCTTGCCGAAAATGATTTTAGTCGGCGTGTAGTAGGTAAAATTCTTCATAATAAGTTCCTTTCATTTTTCGAAACAATATAAGTGCTTTTCTTTGAGTTTTATTTGACAAGCAATTCCAGAATATCTTCTGCTTTTTCAACAATGTGATCCGCACCTGCCGCCTGTAGTTCTTCCCGGGAACGAAAACCCCAGCTGACACCGCAGGCTGTCATGCCCGCGTTCTTTGCTGTCATCATATCAACATTGCTGTCGCCAACAAACAAGATCTCACTATTATCCAATCCCAGAGATGCGGCTATAGCTGTGGCTGAAGCCGGATCCGGTTTCAGCGGATAATCTTTGCTGTCCCCGAGTATGCAATCGAAGATGCCGGGGAAAAAGCTCCGGATCAGCTGCTCAGAATACTCCTGCACCTTGTTGGATAAAACTGCCAGCTTTATGCCTCGCTCATGCAAGGAAGTAAGCAGGTCGGGAATAGCAGGATATGGTGCCAGTTCGTAGAAGAGATTTTGCTCATAGCTAATATAATACTGTTTCAGCGCCTCGGCATGCTGGGTTTCCCGGCAAGCCTCCGGCAGCATCTGCCACACCAGATTGGGGATGCCTTTGCCGACCATGAGCCTGTAGTCATCCAGCTCATGCTGGGGATGTCCTAAACTTTCGAGGACGGAATTACAGGCATAAGCCAAACTGGGCAAGGTGTCCAGAAGTGTGCCGTCCAGATCAAATATTACTGCTTTATACATATTTACCCCTCTTAATCATTTCTGCTATACAGCTTATCTTAAACGAGTTATATTTTGAGAACAAATGCTCAGTTCATGGCAAAACAAAAAGACCGGCTTTAACCGGTCTTTTTTGTGCGCTGTTATGATCAATTTGGCCAAGTTTACTTGATGAGCGTAAGCTTGCCGATGACAGGCAGTGGTTTAGCTTTTCCCTGCAGTGTATTCACTATACCGAGGATGGCCAGGGCGGAGATTCCAAGATAGAAGATGGTATAGAGAATGGAGCTGATGAAGACAATACGCCAGCTAATCATCATGAAAACAGCAGACAGTATTGAGAGTACAATGCCCCCTGCAACTGATGTCAGCAGGAGTAAAAGTCCCTGATTGGCATGAAATTTACCATATCTTGTTACCGGTTGTACTACCAAAGGCAGGAAAAAGAGTATACCCAGATAAGCAAGGGCGGAAATGACTTTGCTTTGCTCGATTTCTTCCGTAGAGTAAGCTGCTGCCTGACCAGGCTGTTGCTGCTGATACTGTGGCGGCTGCTGATACTGCTGCTGATACTGCTGCTGATATGGTTCTTGCGGCTGGTGTTGTTGCTGCTGTTGCTGCTCTTGATACTGTTCTTGATCAGGGTCATAGTTTGTCATGGTCAACACCTCTTTTCCGGTAGATTAACGTCTGGCAATCAGTGTCAATTATTACGACGTTGGTTTAGGATTATTTCTCGTTACTTTTAATTTCAACAGAAATAGCGATAAATATCAAGAATTACTAAAAATGTTACGGATGACAAAGTTTGATTTCTTCAGGACAAACGGACTGCCGGTTAAGCTGCAGTTTTTATTCTATTAGAGCTTATAATATTTCCTGATCAGAAAATAAAGGATAAAAAGAGTCCCGGCAAGAGATTCTTGGCGGCTAAAGGCGAAACTATAACTATTGAATAGTTTGAACTGTGATAGAATAATCTCGCGCCGTCGTGGTGTTTTACTTGTCAATCCATCTATTAGGAGGCCTCACTTGGAAAAAATAAAGCTATATGGTTTCAATAACCTGACTAAAACACTCAGCTTTAACATTTATGATGTTAGCTATACCAGTAGTGAGCGCGAACAGCGTGAATATATTGAATATATTGATGAGCAATACAACTCAGAGCGCCTGACAGGAATTCTCTGCCAGGTAACAGACCTGATCGGTGCTCATATTTTAAATATTTCAAAACAGGACTATGACCCCCAGGGGGCGTCGGTTAATTTTCTGATTGCTGACCAGACATTGGGCAATACCGAGATCGACAGCACCAATAACCGCGGCATTGATCCGGCGACAGGAGAGACGATACATGCTCATCTGGACAAGAGTCATGTCACCGTCCATACCTTTCCCGAGTCGCATCCGAATGCATCGATATCAACCTTCCGGGTCGATATTGATGTGCAGACCTGTGGCACTGTTTCACCTTTGTCGACACTGGATTATCTGATTTCGAGTTTTGATTCCGACATCATCACGATTGACTACCGGGTGCGAGGCTTTACGCGCGATACCGAAGGTAAGAAGCATTTCATGGATCATCCGATCACCTCGATTCAGGATTATATTGA
This sequence comes from Mageeibacillus sp. UBA5439, assembly GCA_002427505.1. GTDB lineage: Bacteria > Bacillota > Clostridia > Saccharofermentanales > DTU023 > DTU032. Next base: position 1,882 of record DIRJ01000051.1, on the reverse strand, counting down.
TGACAGTACTCTTGACACATATGATGCAGTTGATTTGAATATCTATCAATCAAATCTCTTCCATACACGATTAGTTTTAAAAGAACTTGAATTACAGAACTATCTTTTTAATATCGATATAAAAGAGTTAAGTTCACGCCAGCGCCTCGAGATCAGAGAAGCCTTGCAGCGTGAAATGATTGAGATTTTCAGCGGCACAAATATCTATGAATAAGAAAGACGCCTTCGATTCCAAGAAGCTGGACCAGAACAAGGCACCCTTGCTTCAGGCTTTAACTGAATATCGCAAAATGCGCATGGTTTCTTTTGATGTGCCCGGACACAAGCAGGGGAGGGGCAACGAAGAACTTACGCATTTTCTGGGCAAAGACTGCCTTTCCGTAGATGTCAACTCCATGAAAATGCTGGATAATCTGATCCATCCGACCAGCGTCATTCTGGAGGCGGAGCAGCTGGCGGCGGACGCCTTCGGAGCTGACAAATGCTTTTTCATGGTCAATGGCACCACTTCGGCAGTCCAGGCCATGATTATGTCCACTTGTCTGCCGGGAGATAAAATCATCATGCCCCGCAATGTTCATCGCAGTGCGGTCAATGCTCTGGTTCTGACCCGTGCTCTGCCGGTGTATGTGAATCCCTCGCTGGATCTGGAGCTGGGGATACCTCTGGGCATGAGAGTAGCTGATGTACGTCAGGCAATTGAAGAGAATCCGGATGCCAAAGCGGTCTTGCTGAACAACCCTACCTATTATGGTGTCTGTCCCCATATCAGAGAAATCGTACAGCTGGCGCATGAGGCCGGTATGAGAGTGCTGGCGGATGAGGCGCATGGAACCCACTTCTATTTCTCCGACGACCTGCCTGTTTCGGCTATGGAGGCAGGGGCTGATATGGCTGCGGTGTCTTTGCATAAGACGGGCGGCTCTCTGACCCAGAGCTCGCTGCTGCTTCTGGGTCCCCAAATGAGGGAAGAGGCCGGCTATGTCCACCAGATTATTAATCTGACGCAGACGACGAGTGCCTCTTACCTGCTCCTGTCCTCTCTGGATATTACGCGTCGCAATCTGGCTTTGCGCGGTAAGGAGACTTATAGGCGTGTCATTGATTATGCGGATTATGCGCGCTGCGAAATCAATGAACTGGAGGGCTATTACGCTTTTGGCAGGGAACGCTGTGATGGTGACGCTTTTTATGCCTTTGATTCCTGCAAACTGCCGGTGCATACACGAGCCATGGGTCTCAGCGGTTTCGAGGTTTATGATATCCTGCGGGATGACTATAATATTCAGGTTGAGTTTGGCGATATGGGGAATTTCCTGGCCATACTTTCAGTCGGCGACCGGCCGGTCGCAATCGAACGCCTGATTGCAGCACTGGGTGATATAAATACCCGCTTTGCCTCGCTGCCGGAGGGCATGCTGGTTAATGAGTATATTGAGCCGATTCTGGCGATGGCGCCGACGGAAGCCTTTTATGCTGATTATGTACGCCTGCCTTTAGAAGAATGCAAAGGCAGAATCTCTACAGAATCAATCATGTGCTATCCGCCCGGTATTCCGATTCTGGCTCCCGGCGAACTGGTAACGGATGAGGTTTTATCTTATATCAGACAGGCCAAAGAGCATGGCAGCCAAATGACAGGAACTGAAGACCCGACAGTTGAACAGCTTTGTGTAGTGAAATAAGTTTAAGGGAGCAGGCAGATGGAACTGTGGTTTGAGGAACATAATACCGATGATGCGTATTTCGCTTTGCGGGTGAAAAAGCAACTTTTTTCACAAAAATCTGATTTTCAACAAATTGATATTTACGATACATATGAGTTTGGCCTTGTCCTCGTTATGGATGGAGCAATTATGCTCACGGAAAAAGACGAGTTTAT
>DIRJ01000005.1:923-42116 GCA_002427505.1 Mageeibacillus sp. UBA5439 | reverse complement strand
GACGTAAACATGGTAGCCAGACCGCCCTCACTTTGCCCGGGCTGTCCGCACCGCGGCTTCTTTTATACGATACGAAAAAAGAAAAATGCAGTTATCGCCGGTGATATTGGTTGCTATACCTTAGGAGGTTCTGCCCCCCTCAGTGCTATCGATTCTGTTATTTGCATGGGGGCCGGTTTCTCGGCTGCCATGGGCATGGCCAAGGCCTTCGAAGTCAGTGGTGAGGATAAAGTCGTCTTCGGTGTGGTTGGTGATTCCACCTTTTTCCACAGCGGAATCACCGGAGCGATTGAGATTTTTTACAATCAGGGCCGCGTTATTCCGGTCGTACTGGATAACAGCACCACCAGCATGACCGGCCAGCAGGATAACCCGGGAACGGGACGGACTCTTTCCGGAGAATTCACTGAGAAGGTTTCGATCGAGGCGCTGTTCAAGGCGATCGGCTTCGCCAAAGTGATCACTGTGGATCCCCAGGATCTTACAGCCATGGATGCTGCCATTGATGAGGCAATTGCTTCGGACGAACCCTGCGCCATGATCGTCAGACGTCCCTGCGTCCTCTTGAAAAATGTTAAACATGATTTCAAACTCTGCGTGGTCGACCGCGACCTTTGCACCAGCTGCAGGCGCTGTCTCCGGGTTGGCTGTTCCGCTATTTATTTTGTTGACGGCAAGGCCCACATTGATCCCGCCCTCTGCACAGGCTGCACAGTCTGTATGCAGGTCTGCAATTTTGCTGCCATCAGTGTAGCGGACTGAGTCTTTTGACGACAGGAGAAGAGAAAGAAGGATATTCGATGAGTGAAGCAGTCAAAAGTATCGTACTAATCGGCGTCGGCGGACAGGGAACCATTTTAGTCAGCAAGGTTTTCACTTCTGCATTGGTCACAGCCGGCTACGATGTGAAAATGAGCGAAATCCACGGTATGGCCCAGCGTGGCGGCAGTGTTTCCACGCAAATCCGCTATGGTAAAAAAGTTTACTCGCCACTGATAGGTGTCGGTGAGGCAGATATCCTGCTGGCTTTCGAGCGCATGGAAGCTGTCCGCGGCGCTGTCTATTTGAAAAAGGATGCTCTGATCATTGTTAATGATTACGCTATCATACCACCTCCGGTGGCCTCAGGCACGGCAGTCTACCCCGATAACTGCATAGCCAGCCTGAGAGAAAAGTTCAAGCTGATTGCCTTTAATGCGGCAGAAGTTGCAGAAGAACTCGGCAACACGCGGGTAATGAACGTCGTTTTACTGGGAGCCATGGCTGAAGTCTTGCAGCTGGACAATCTGGATTGGGATACTGCTCTCAAGGAGAATGTTCCGGAGCGCTTTGTGGAGATAAATCAAGAAGCTTTTAAACGCGGGCGTGAACTGGCCTGCACTGAGGAGGAAGTTTATGCTCCCTGATCTGCCTTTTACTCTTAATCAGGAGGCCCTGCACTATGGACAGCAGCGTTCCGTTATCCGTGAATTGTTTGACTATGGCCAAAGCAAGGCCAGGGAGATCGGCGCTGAGAACATCTTCGACTTCAGCATCGGCAATCCCAGCATCCCCCCGCCGGCGGAAGTCCGGGAGGCTTTTCTCAGCCTGCTGCAGGACAGGGATCCCAAGGCTTTGCACGGTTACACCAACAGCGCCGGGGATATAGAGGTCCGCCAGACAATTGCAGCCTCACTCAACAAACGTTACGGCAGCAATTATACGGGGCAGAATATTTTCATGACCTGTGGTGCCGCTGCCGCTCTCTCCGGCTCTTTTCGCGCCTTGTCAGAAGAAGGCCGGAACAATGAATTTATCGTCCTGGCCCCCTATTTCCCTGAGTACAAGCCTTACATCGAGGGTCAGCAGGGAAAGCTTGTTGTCGTCCCGGCCTGTCCTCCGGATTTTGGCATTGATCTGGAAGAAATTGAGAAAAATATCAGCTCCGACACCAGGGCTATTGTTATTAATTCGCCCAATAATCCCAGTGGCAAGCTTTATAGTGAACAGGAACTTACAGAACTGGCTCAGCTGCTGAGACACAAATCTCAGGAGTACAGGCAGCCGATCTTTATTGTTTCGGATGAACCTTATCGCGAACTGGTCTACGACGGTAAAGTCGCGCCTCATATTCCTGCCATCTATGAATACACAATTATGACCTACTCTTACAGCAAATCACTCTCTATTCCCGGAGACCGCATCGGCTATGCTCTGGTAGCTCCCAACTTTAAGGGACATGAGCTGCTTTTCGCCGCCATTGGCGGTGCCTTGCGCAGCATGGGCTACGTTTGTGCCCCCAGCCTCCTGCAGCATATGATCGGTCTTACTGTTGATGTTAAAACTGATACCAGAACCTATGATCTGAACCGACAGCTTCTTTATAATGGTTTGCGTGAGATCGGCTACGAGGTTTTACTGCCGGAGGGAGCCTTTTATCTCTTTATGAAAGTTCCCGGCGGTGATGCTCCTGCTTTCTCAGCTTTTCTGCGCGACAGCTACAATGTCCTGGCCGTTCCTTCTGACAGTTTCGGCTGCGAGGGCTACCTGCGTGTTTCTTATTGTGTGGCTACGCAGACAATTAAAGACGGTTTAAAGAAATTTGCAGCTGCTTACAAGAAATGGGCGAAATAGCACAGGAATCTTACACTCCCTGCTCCAGCTTCCTGTTCTTTTTTTCCCAATATCGTCTGAAATACGGCTTGCCTTTATAATCATACTCAAGAGGATTTTCACGCACTTCTTCCCTGACCTTGTTGCGCAGCTCTGTTTCTGCCTCCAAGGCCCTGGCCTGTATTTCAGCCAGCATCCCATCAGGAGTGTTGGCAGCCAGTGCCCTGACTGCACTGAGCAAAGCTTCCTCAATCTGATCCCGCTCTGACTGATATTCTTTCCAATCGATTAACTGTTTCAGAACCGACCGGTAAATCTTCTCCTGCTGTTCCCAGTAAGCTACAGCCTCTGCTGTCTCATCTTCTGAAAAACTCAAATAATCAGGCTCGATCATCCACCAGGGTTTAAACAAGCTCAGACAAGGAGCAGAGCTGCCCGTAATCCAGTAAGTATCACGTGCTACTTCAGCTTCAGTTTCTCCTCTTGCCGGGAAAGCAAGCTCCGCTATAAAACTGCCTGTTGTCTGATCACCAATTAAACTGCCGGCATGCATACAAACACTGGAAACCGACGCTGTTTGATAAGGCTTTTCTTCAAACTTAGCAGTATGACTGCGCAATATATCCATCATAACCTCGACAGTTATACTGCCCTTGCTCTCTTCAAGTCTAGTGTATGAGCAGTGTTCCCGTTTCGCTGCCCCACTGAAAGTGGTCACCAGTCGATTTGTATAACAGCGCGCAAAATTGAAATCTTCCTCACTGCGACACCAGCCTTTATCCAGCGCATGATGAAGGAGATCCGGGTGTGAGCGGTCGTAATCCCTGCCGATAGTGAGCCGGTTGGAGATAGCATAGACATCTTGAACTCTTTTAGCTGCCCAATACTGCCCCGCAGTTTCCAGCACCCAGGCAGACGAGCGGTCAGCGATCAGGTATGAGTTGTCATAACGAAAGTTTTTGTCATAGCCACAGTTGCCCCCCTGACCATGACAGGCAAGCAAGCCGATTACACAGTTTAGAGCTTCCTCGGCATTCCGGCTGCGCTCCAGTGCCAAACGCAGCAGATCCATGCCGATCAAGGCGTTTTCTCCGGCTTTTTCCTTGGTGAAGACTGCTTCATTGCCAATCACTACGCCGTATTCATTGCAGCCCATCTCAGCGCCCCAGATCCAATGCGGTCGCAGAATGAGTACTTCATAAGTTACAGGAACTTGTGGAATCGTGATGTAAGTACATTTGACCATACTGCCGTGGGCAAAGCTCTTCCGGGGGATTCTTTCCAGCAGAAGACGCTCATTAGGAGCGCGGTCACTGTTCTTAGCAAAGATAGTCCTGCCGCTTTGTGTCACGTTTCCGAGGGCAATCATTGTGTCACACATAAAATCAGCTCCTGTCAGTTTTTCAGTTGAAAATGCGGACCATCACATGGCTTTAAAGTTTACATTGTTAAAAAAAGCGCTCTGCTGGGGAGAGCGCTTTTTATTAGACCGGGTTATTCCGACGCAGGTAATTGTCCTTCAGGGTCCAGAGTTTTTCTGACAAGTCAACATAGTAAGTTTGAGGCTTCTCAAAACGTTTTACTGTATCCCAGAGTTTTTCCTGCTCGTTCAGGCAGTATTCACGAACTTCCTGTACAGTCTTCCTTTCATGTACAGACTTGCCACGCACAAACACAGGCTTAAGCAGGGGTTCAGCCCGGAAGCAGGGTAAAGTTTTTCGCTTCCAGGTATGGTAGGGGTCAAAGATTGTCAGTGGCTTGCTGTCGTCTATAAGCTCGTCAACCAGAGTTATCAGATCCGCTTCTGCTTTTCCTGTAGAGCGGTCATAGAGACGGTAGACCTGCTTATTTCCAGGGTTTGTGACCTTTTCCGGATTGTCGGAAAACTTCATTTTTGGCAGCAGCTTCCCGTTTTCTTCAACTGCAGCTAACTTGTATACACCACCGAAAACCGGGTCAGTACGTGAAGTAATCAAACGCTCACCGACACCGAAGCTGTCAATTCTTGCTCCCTGATGCAGCAGCTCCTGAATCAGATACTCGTCCACAGAGTTGCTGACTGTGATGCCACAATCATTCAGGCCTGCTTCGTCCAGCATTTTTCTGGCATTAATACTCAGATAAGTTAAGTCACCCGAATCAATTCTGACTGACTTAAGGCGCTTACCTCTGGGCTCTAAGATTTCCTTGGCCACGCGAATAGCATTCGGCAAGCCGCTGCGCAAGGTATTATAGGTATCGACCAGAAGCTGAGTATCGTCGGGAAAGGCATTCGCATAGGCTGCAAAAGCATCATATTCGGTCGGAAAAGCCTGCACCCAGCTGTGTGCCATAGTTCCCATAACCGGAATATCGAAATACTCCCCTGCGATAGTGCAGGATGTTCCGCTGACGCCACCGATGTAAGCAGCTCTGGCACCAAGGACTGCAGCGTCAATGCCCTGAGCACGGCGGGCGCCGAATTCCATCACGATTCTGTCCCCTGCCGCACGCACGATACGTGAAGCCTTGGTCGCGATCAGACTTTGATGATTCATAATCAGCAGAATCATTGTCTCTACCAGCTGAGCCTGCATAAGGGGGCCTTTTACCTTCAGAATCGGTTCACCGGGGAAAATTGGCAAGCCCTCATTTACAGCCCAGACATCACAGCCAAACTCAAACTTATGCAAAAAATCTATGAAGTCCTGATCAAAAACATTGAGGCTTTCCAGATACTCAATATCATCATCGTCAAATTCCAGCACAGATAAATGATCAACCAGTTGTTCCAAACCGGCCATAATAGCAAAACCGCCATTCTCCGGTACGGTACGGAAAAACATATCAAAGACGGCTTCCTTATTCTGCATGCCGGACTTAAGATAACCATTTGCCATGGTGAACTCATAGAAATCAGTTAACATCGTCATATTTTGACGATTAGTCCATTTCAATTCCATCAGCCCCTTCTTTCTCTGCTCTTACTGCGATCCTTATCTTGTCCTTATTCCGACTTTACTACCACTGATCTTCATTTGCAAATCCAGCCTGCGGCTGCAGGAAAAATCCGGATTCAGCTTGTTGCCTGCCAGTTGCTGTAGTTCCAGCGATCCGAGCCAAATAATTCTTCTTTATAGAAAACCCGTTCCAGAGTCAAGCCGGAGGCAGGCAGGGTCGGGCCCATCTCTCTCCGGTCAGCCGCCAGCAAGAGCCGGGGAATATCCTGGACTGCCAGTTTACCCAGACCTACATACAGCAGCGTGCCCGCCAGAATCCTGACCATATGATAGAGGAAGCCATCGCCAATTACGTGCAGATACAGGAAAGGATCAGCTTCCTCCAGAATGAGAGAATAAAGACCGCGGCAGGTTCTTTTTGTGGGGCTGCCCTGATCCATCAGGGCAGAGAAGTCGTGTTCGCCCAGAAAACAGGCAGCTGCTGCACGCATGGCCTCAAGATCTAGCTCCCGGGGAACATGATACGATTGAAAGCGCTCAATTACCGGACGTGTCTTGCTGCGATAAAAAGAATAAGTATATTCCTTGCCCAAAGCATTGAAACGCGGATCAAACTCCGCCGGCACCAGTCTTGCTTCCCTCACCGCTACACCTGCAGAGAGCTTTGTGTTCCAGGCCAGTGGCAGGTTTGTCACAGGAATACCGGACTCTGTATAAAAAGATGAGATGTGGCGGCGGGCGGAAACACCGGCATCGGTCCTGCTGCTGCCATGAAGTACAAGCCGCTCGGCAGTCAGATCAAACCAGGCCTCTTCCAGCTCAGCCTGCACAGTGTGCGCATTCTCCTGCCGCTGCCAGCCATGAAAATCAACTCCCCGATATTCGCAGGATATGGCGATATGGATTCTGTTCTTTTTAGAGTCTGTCATCAGAAAAACCCATTCAACTGAGGCAGAAGCGGTTGTATCACAAGTACAACAACAAACAATACTGCCAGGAGTCCCAGGAGTGAATACTCACGCCAGGTCAAGCTCTTAGCACTTTGGCGCGTCCTGCCTGCTTCACCGCGGTAGCAACGTGCTTCCATGGCTGTAGCCAAATCTTCAGCCCGGCGAAAACTTGAAATAAAGAGTGGCACCAGAATACTGACCATGCCGCGCAATTTTTCCACAATACTGCCCGTATCATAAGAAGCTCCACGCGAAGACTGTGCTTTCATCAACTTATCTGCTTCTTCCAGTAAAGTCGGCACGAAACGCAGGGCAATCGACATCATCATAGCAAACTCGTGTACCGGAAAACGCAGGTGTCTGAGAGGCGACAGAAGCCTTTCCAGGCCATTAGCCAGTTCGGTTGGTGAAGTTGTCAGCGTCAGAAATAAAGATGTGTTTATGACCAGCAGAGTAATGCGCAGAGCAGTTAATGTACCGGTCACAATGCCTTCCAGGCTGATCTTGATAATCCAGAATGAAATTATGGCTTGACCCTGGCCGCTAAGGATATGGACGACAAAAGCGAAGATAATTATGAAAAGAATAGGTCTGATACTACGCATAACAAGACTGAAGGGCAACTTTGACAGTTTAATCAGGATCAGGGTCAAAATACACATTAACAATAAGACCAGAGGATGCTGCGACATTAAAGCAAGGGCCATCAAAGCGATGGCAGCCACCAGTTTGACACTGCTGTTCATGTTATGCAGGAGAGAATCAGCAGCAAATGTCCTGCCCAACATGGAGATGCTAGCCATCCGCCTCCTCCTCTGCTGTTTCAAGGTAGGCGCTTAAAATTGCTGCCAATCCTTCACTAACAGTAAATGCACTTGCCTGCATCTGCGTCCAGTCCTTTTTTATTAGATTAAGGAATTCTACGGTTGTGGGCAGGCTCAGACCGGTTTCAGCCAGGATTCCCTCAGTCGCAAAGATCTTTTCCGGAGTATCAATAGCCACTGCCCTGCCTTGACTCATAATCATCAGGCGGTCTGCCGTGCGCGCCACCGACTCCAGGTCATGAGAGATCAGGATCACGGTCTTCCCGGCTTCAGCCAGCTCGGTCAGATTATTTAAAATCACTTCCCTGCCTGCAGGATCAAGCCCGGCGCTGGGTTCATCCATGATCAGAATCTCCGGATTAAGGGCCAAAACACCGGCAATAGCTACACGCCTTTGCTCCCCGCCGGAAAGTTCAAAGGGAGAACGATCCATTAAATGTGATACACCCGTTATGGCAGCCGCTCTTTCCACATTTTCCGCCAGTTCTGCAGGAGAATATTTCATCTCTTTAGGTCCAAAAGCCAAATCCAGTGCGACGGTTTCTTCAAAAAGCTGATCTTCAGGGTATTGAAAAAGCAAGCCAACCATACGCCTGACCTGGCGCACATTTTTTTTATCCGACAGGTCCAAAGACAGCACCCGGACTTTTCCTTTTTGCTCAGGGCGGATCAATCCATTCAGATGCTGGGCGAAAGTGGATTTACCGGAACCCGTCACACCGACAATTCCCAGAATTTCCCCCCTGTTACTTTGCATATTCAGCTGATCTAAGGCACATACCTTTTGCAGCGGATTTTCATCATAGCTAAAGGACAGATCATTGACTTCTATAACCGGCTCATCGGCATGCGGGTGCGTACGCCGCTCAGCATTGACCAGGCCTTGCAGACGAAACAATTCATCCTGCAGTATCTCTTCAGGAAACTCCTCTGCCCGGGCGTTGACCAGGACTTGACTGACATGTCCGGCTGCCTCATTTACATCAATAATAGCAGCAGCATTATCATTACAAAAGATTCTGTCAATATTCTGAGTTATTTCTATAAAAGGCGGAACTTCCAGCTGCAGCTCCCGCAATTCATCAGGCCGGCTGAATATTTCTTCCGGACTCCCGGCCCTGACAATGCTTCCCTCTGACAAAAGGAGAACATAATCAGCTTCCAGAGCCTCTTCCATATAGTGAGTAATCTGCACGATAGAGAGACCTGCTTCATCCCGTAATTTGATAATCAACTGCATCAGCTCTGCACGCGAGACCGGATCCAGCATTGAAGTTGCCTCATCCAGGACAAGGCAGGATGGGTGCATAGCAAGCACACCGGCTATGGCCAGTTTCTGTTTTTGACCACCTGACAGTTCGTGTGGTGCGCGGTCGCGCAGCTCCGACAGACCCGTCAGGGCCAGAGCTTCATCAACCCGGATTCTTATTTCTTCTGCTGCCAAAGCTAAATTTGATGGTCCGAAAGCGACATCAAGCGCCACAGTCGACTCAACTATCTGGTTATCAGGATTTTGAAAAACCATGCCGCATTGGCGCCGGATTTCATAGATAAAGTTTTCGTCCGTGGTATCCATACCGGCAACACAGACTGTACCGGCATCCGGTAAAAGCAAACCATTCATCAGACGTGCCAAAGTAGATTTACCGGAACCGTTGGCTCCGAGAATGGCTAAATGCTGTCCGCGCGGCAGAGAAAATGATACGTTATTGACTGTCGGCTGACAATCAGCATCCGTATCATAATGAAAAGAAACGCGATCAAATTCTAAGATCGGGTCCATGAACTAATACTTTCTAGAAAAGAGGCCGCGTTGATCACGCAGCCCCTTTAATACTTTATACAAGTTCCAGCATGACCATTGGAGCGGCATCTCCGCGCCTCGGTCCAAGTTTTGTAATTCGTGTATAACCGCCGTCTTTTCCTGCATAGCGCGGTGCTACATTACTGAAAAGGTAATTAACTGTCTTGATACGCTCGCCGTCACTGTTATAAGTATCTTCCAGCATGGTAAGCAGTTGCCTGCGTGCTGCCAGACGGGATGGTAAATCAACTTCTACATCTTTTGTTGTTTTCTCACGCTCCACCACATCATAAACACGATCATTCTTAGAAGTCGCCGTCATGAGGATTTTGCGTCCTTTGCCATCCAGTTTGGCTGAAGATACTGTAACCTTCTTTGTGGTAAAGTTTGTGTATTCCTTAACAGCCAACGTAATAGCTTTTTCGGCCAATTTCCGGACTTCTTTGGCCTTAGCTTCTGTTGTCTTAACTTGGCCGTTTATGATTAATGATGTTACCTGTCCACGCAAGAGTGCCTTACGCTGGCTTGAGGTGCGACCAAGTTTTCTATATCCAGGCATATTCATACCCTCCTGTTTGTCTTAATATTAATTATGTCTTATCTTAGCTCAAGGCCAATACTAGCCAGTTTCTCATCCACTTCTTCCATGGACTTCTTACCCAGATTGCGGACCTTCATCATGTCCTCTCTGCTGCGGGCCATCATATCAGCTACTGTATTCATATTGGCCCGCTTTAAACAATTGTAGGTACGCACTGAGAAGTTAAGGTCCTCAATCGGAATCATATAATCTTCTTCAACACTATCTTCAATTGTCGCTTCTTCATCTTTGTCCTCCGTCACAATTTCAGCGTCGGATATCGAGGAAAAGAGATTCAGATGTTCAATCAGAATCTTGGAAGCTTGTGACAAAGCGTCATTGGCTTTAATTGATCCGTCAGTCCACAATTCCAGTGTCAGTTTGTCATAGTCAGTAACCTGCCCGACACGTGTGTCAGTGACTGCATACTTAACCTTGGTGACAGGAGTATAAATGGAGTCAACAGGAATGACACCAATCGGTGAATTATCGATCTTGTTGTCTTCCGCACTTCTGTAGCCCAGGCCGTTATTGAAGGTTAGTTCCATGAACAGGCGTCCTTCACCGTTCAAGTTGGCAATAACCAGTTCCGGATTCACTATCTCAACTTCATCGTCGCGGATAATGTCACCCGCAGTCACAGGACCTGAGTAGCCTTCTTCGGTACTTATATAAACAGTCTTCGGACCTTCCCCACGCATTCTGGCGCGAATTTCTTTCACATTGAGGATAATCTCAGTGACATCCTCAACTACGCCCGGAACTGTGGAAAACTCCTGATAGACATTTTCAATGCGAATCGCAGTCACTGCTGAACCCGGCAATGAAGATAAAAGCACACGTCTCAAGGCATTTCCCAGGGTAGTGCCATAGCCGCGTTCCAGCGGTTCTACAACAAAGAGGCCATAGGAACCATCTTCCGAATGCTTTTTATATTCAACATTTGTATTTTTTGCTTCGATCATGGAAAAGCCTCCCTTAATCAGTAAATTATCTGGAGTAGAGCTCAACAATCAAGGTTTCTTCTACATCCACATCTATTTCATGACGCTCAGGTACACGCATTACGCTTCCCTTGAGATTACCGGGATCAGCACTGAGCCAGTCCGGCACGATAACGTTAGGCAGGTCCTGGAAGGGCTGAAGTGAACGGGAATTTTCACGTACTGAAATTTCGTCACCAGGGGCTACTGTCATCGAAGGGATGCTGGTGCGTTGGCCGTTCACATCAAAATGACCGTGGTTGACAAGCTGACGTGCATGGGCACGCGTGCTGGCAAAGCCTAAACGGTAGACGACATTGTCCAGTCTCAGTTCAAGCAGTTTCATCAGGTTTTCACCACTCTTACCCGGCATTTTTGCTGCACGGGCAAAGGTGCCGCGGAATTGCTTTTCCATAACTCCATAGACGAATTTTGTCTTTTGCTTCGCTTTCATCTGTCTCCCGTACTCGCTCTCTTTGCGGCGGGATTTCTTAGGATTGCGTTTTGATTTTTTATTAATGCCCAATGTCTGGGGCGCAAGTTCAAGCGTACGACAACGCTTCATAATTGGTGATCTGTCTCTTGCCATAATGTCCCCTCCTAGCCTCTTCTTCTTTTGGGCGGTCTGCAGCCATTATGCGGAATAGGTGTAACATCTTTTATCAGTGTTACATTCAAACCGCCGGTTGCCAGAGCCCTGATGGCTGACTCACGTCCGGATCCGGGACCACGCACGTAAACATCAACATCTTGCATACCATGTTCTACAGCTTTGCGGGCAGCAGTCTCACCGGCTAATTGGGCGGCAAATGGTGTGCCTTTACGTGAGCCTTTCATGCCTTGCGCGCCTGCACTGGACCAGGAAATGGCATTTCCCTGTAAATCTGTAATCGTCACAATAGTGTTATTGAAGGACGAATGAATATGCGCTGCGCCATGCTGAACGTTTTTACGATCGCGGCGTCTGGTTCTTGTTGTTGCTTTTTTTGCTTTAGCCATTTATCTCGTCCTCCTTATCTCTTTTTAGCCATTCTGCGTCTGCTTCCCTTACGGGTACGAGCGTTGGTTTTGGTTCGTTGTCCACGTACCGGCAAATTCATACGATGGCGGCGGCCTCTATAGGAACCTATTTCCGTCAAACGCTTGATATTCATTGCGGTGCTGCGGCGCAAATCGCCTTCAACCTCATAATCACTGTCAATTGTTTCTCTGATGCGGGTGATCTCACCATCGGTCAGATCCTTCACTCTCGTGTTCGGATCTACTTCCGCTTTGGCAAGAATCTCATTCGATCTTGTCCTGCCGATTCCATAAATGGAAGTCAGGCCGATCTCTACGCGTTTTTCATTGGGTAAATCTACCCCGGCAATACGTGCCATCCGATACCTCCATGCTTTCGAATGTTTTATCGCTCAAACACGAATTTGGATTTCGACAGTTATCTGTCGCAGCCGCATCCGTCGTCGTGTCGTCTCAAAATTTATAAATTCTGTCAATATAAACAGGAACTAGCCCTGTCGTTGCTTATGCTTAGGATCTGAACAAATGACCATTACACGACCACGTCTCTTGACGATACGGCACTTTTCGCATATAGGTTTTACTGAAGGTCTTACTTTCATTGTTTTCTCCTTTCGCGCACCGCCCAAACGGCGCACCGAAAAATTTTATCACATTTATGCGGCAACTTCAAGGTTGCCGCCCTGCAGATCAGTCGATATCTTCTATTTTGAACGCCATATGATACGTCCACGGGCTAAGTCGTAAGGGGATAGTTCCACCGTTACATTATCGCCAGTCAGAATTTTAATATAATTCTTTCGCAGCTTCCCGGAGATGTGAGCTATCACTTCATGACCATTTTCCAGCTCAACCCTGAAAACCGCATTGGGCATTGTCTCTGTAACTATTCCTTTAACTTCAATAGCTTCTTCTTTAGCCATCATCATCCTTTCTAAGTAGATTAAAAATCAATATGTTATTCTTCATTTTTAGCTACTTGCTTCAGCAATCGTCTAATGTATATATCCTGTTCCCGTTCACAGCTCAGGTCATTTAGCTCAGCTATCAACTGATTTTCCCCAATCAGATCAGAAACATGAACAAGGTGTTTCAGGTTTTTAGTCTTAGGTTTAGCGACCGGCCGGTAAGCTCCGTCACTTAACTCTACCTGCTCTGCATCCAGTCTAATTACAAGATACAGACGTCCACGGTCATGTCCATGTGTCGCTCTAACCGCGGCACCTGTTTTGATTTTCCTTTGCTGCTGCGGGCAGCGTGCTTGTTTCATAGTTCAATGCAATCATCAGCAACTTGCTGTCAGGACAATGGGACCTTGCTTGGTGATGGCGAAAGTATTTTCATAGTGAGAAGCCGGTTTCCCGTCACGCGTGACAAAAGTCCAGCCATCCCGCTCTAATTGAACTCTCGGCGATCCTAAAGTAATCATCGGTTCCAGGGCCAGTGTCATTCCCTCTGCCAGACGGATACCACGTCCTTTTCTGCCAAAGTTCGGTACACTGGGATCTTCGTGCATGTCATAACCTACTCCGTGTCCGGTAAGAACCTCTATCACACCATAGCCAAAAGCTTTGACGTGTGTTTCAACCGCATGTGAAATATCTCCGATACGATTACCGATTGTTGCCTGCTCAAAACCCTTCCAAAAAGAGTTTTCTGTTTCTTCCACTAATTTACGGACTTCCGGATCCACTTCTCCTACCAGATAGGTACGCGCTGCATCTCCATGCATATCATCCAGGATAGCGCCGACATCAACAGATACGATCATTCCATCTTCAAGAATTCGATCCCGGGACGGGATGCCGTGTACTACCTGAGAGTCAATTGAAATGCATGTGGCTGCCGGAAAGGGCGAAAACTCTCCCGGGAAACCCAGAAATGAGGGAATGGCACCGTGCCTCTTGATCACCTCATGTGCAAGGTGATCAATTTCATAAGTGGACACCCCGGCTTGCATCAGTGGGGCAATCTCGTCGAAGACAGCTGCGACCACTGCGCCGGCCCGACGCATCCGATCAATTTCTTCCGGTGACTTAAGCCTAATCATTAATTTTATTCCTTTGTCAGCAGCTTGAGGAAGTCTTCTGTGCCTTCCTCAGTCTGTGCGCCGTCATTCTTATACCTGTGAAGCAGACCCTTTTTCTCGTAATAAGCGAGCAAGGGTGCTGTTTGCCTTTTGTAAGCATCCAGGCGGACCCGGAAAACATCTTCAGTATCATCCTGACGCTGAATCAGTTTACTGCCACATCTGTCACAGACACCTGCTGCTGTAGGGGGCATCGTTTGAAGATTGTATGTAGCTCCGCAGTTCAGACACACGACGCGGCTTGTTATACGGCGAACAAGCTCATCTTCAGCTACTTCTAAATAAATAACTTTTGACAGGCTGATCTTGTTCTTTTCCAGAATTTCTTCCAAAGACTTTGCCTGTGCAATATTTCGAGGGTAACCATCCAGAATAAATCCGTTTGCTTCACCCAGTTTTTTGTCTACGAGTGCCAGAATCAATTCATCAGGAACCAACTCACCGGCATCCATATAGGATTTGGCTTTTTGGCCCAGTTCCGAATTCTCTGCAACTTCCTGCCGCAGCAGATCTCCGGTTGAGAGGTGAGACAGGGCAAGGCGCCGGGACACGATAGCTGACCATGTCCCTTTGCCGCTTCCCGGTGCACCAAGAAAAATAAATCTATAAGCCATTTTAATCTAAAAATCCTTTGTAATGACGCATCAGCAACTGTGCTTCCAATTGGTTGACGATGTCCATTGAAACACCAACCAGAATGATTACTGCTGTACCGCCGAACCAAACTCCTTCAGCCTTTGTAATCAGTCCGAATAAAGATGGCAGCAGCACTATTACCATAAGGAACAAAGCCTCAAACCAGTTAAGTCTGCGCGCTGTTTTGCCAATAAAGTCAGAAGTCGGCCTGCCTGGACGAATACCCAGAATGTAGCCGCCGTTCTTTTGCAGGTTGTTGGCAATATCGATCGGATTAAAGCTGATAGTGGAGTAGAAAAATACAAAGGCCAGAATCAGCAAGGCATAAAACAGATAATACAGCGGGTTCTGATTAAGAGTCAGAAACCAGGTCGCAACTTTACCGGTTGAGCCGGTTAACGATGCTATCGTTGGTCCCACCATTAACAGGGACATAGCGAAAATAACCGGCAAAACACCGGATTGGTTGACCTTAATCGGCAAATAAGTTCCCTGGCCGCCATATACTTTTCGGCCGACAACACGCTTGGCGTATTGAATAGGTATCCTGCGCTCTGCACTTTGAATATACACAACCAAAGTTACCATGCCGACAAAAAAAGCTACTACAAGGACTACCCCCAATAATGCGAGGAGTATGCTGCCGCCGATAACCCGCCAACCCTGGAAATAAGAGTAGATCAGAGGTATATAAGAAGGCAGTCTGCTTACTATACCGGTAAAGATAATCAGGGAAATACCGTTTCCGATTCCTTTTTCATCGATCAGCTCACCCAGCCACATGACAAACATTGCACCGCCGGTAAAGCTCATAATAACTACAGCTAAAGACAGAAAACGCGGCATGCCGGAGCTGGCTGCTTCACGGGTCAGGAAAGCATATGATGTGGACATTACCAAAGCAATACCCAAGGTCACCAGACGTGTGATCTTTTTAATCTTCTCCTGTCCTGCTTCGCCTTCCTTCTGCATGCGTTCCAGTGCCGGAATAGCAAAGGTCAGCAGCTGCATAATGATTGATGAGTTGATATAAGGTGATATACCAAGTGCAAGTATTGATACTGATTTAAAAGCACCGCCTGAAATAATATCCAGGAATTGGCCCAGCTGGCCAAAACGACTGAATAACTCAGTAAAGGATGCTGTATCAATGGCCGGCACCGGCATAGCTGTTCCCAAACGGAAGATAAGAATCATCGCCAGAGTAAACAATACTTTTTTGCGAATATCTTCAATGCGGAAAGCGTTGCGCAGGGTTTGAAACATCTCACCCATCAGATCACCTCACAAATTCCCCCGGCCTGCTCAATCTTTTCCCGGGCCGAGCTTGTGAAAGCCTTTGCCTTCACGGTCAAGCTCTTGCTTAGCTCACCGTCACCAAGAATCTTGATTCCATCATTAACTTTCGGCAAGCTGATAATTCCAGATTCTGCCAGACTCGCGGCATCGACCACAGTGTTGTTTTCCAGCGCTTCTAAGGCACCGACATTCACCACAATATATTGCTTGGCAAAACGTTTATTATTAAAACCGCGCTTAGGTACGCGACGGTATAATGGCATCTGCCCACCTTCAAAATGGGGACTGACTCCACCACCGGAACGAGCCTTCTGGCCCTTGTGACCACGACCGGCTGTTTTTCCATTGCCGCTGCCATGACCACGCCCTTTACGCCATGTCTTGGGACGCGAACCTTCAATAGGTCTCAGTTCATTCTGTTTCATTACGCATCTCCTTCCACTTCTTCGAAAACGACAAGATGCGAAACTCGATTTAACATACCCCGGATCGCATCATTATCCTGATGGAGAACTTGCTGACCGATTTTATTCAAACCAAGAGCCTCAACTGTCGCCCGTTGTTCTTTTTTTACGCTATTGAGACTGCGAAGTAATGTCACTCTTAATTGTGCCATGCAAGTGCCCTCCCTATAAAATATCTTTCGGGTCTTTGCCTCGAATTGCAGCTACCTCTTCCAGGGAGCGCAAGGATTTCAATCCTTCGATTGCAGCATTAACCACGTTGTTCGGATTATTTGATCCGAGCGATTTGGTACGAATATCTTTTATACCGGCCAGCTCACAGACTGCACGCACAGGGCTTCCGGCGATAACTCCGCTACCTGCTGCAGCGGGTTTCAGCAGAACCTTGCCTGAGTTGAAAACACCTGTAACCTGGTGCGGAATAGTATCCTTGTACAGGGATACCGTGATCATATTTTTCTTAGCTTCATCAACACCCTTGCGGATGGCATCCGGGATTTCCTGAGCCTTGCCCAAGCCCTTGCCTACACGGCCGGCACCATCACCCACAACAACAAGCGCTGTAAAACGGAAATTTCTACCGCCTTTGACAGTCTTTGCAACGCGACCTATATGAATGACGCGCTCCTGGAGCTCATCAGCCTGGTCTCTGTCGAATCTCTTGTCTCTTCTCATGCTTTACTCCCTTAAAATGATAGTCCGGCTTCGCGTGCCGCTTCTGCCAATGCTTCCACTCGCCCGTGATATTTATAGCCTCCGCGATCAAAGATCACAGTTTTGATTTCTTGTTCAAGCGCACGTTCGGCGATAAGTTTACCGACAGCTTTGGCAGCTTCAATGTTGCCGCCATGCTCTATGTCCAGCACTTTATCCAGTGAAGATGCCTGCGCCAGGGTTACACCATTATCATCGTCAATCACTTGTGCGTAGATCTCCGCATTACTGCGGAAAACACAAAGTCTGGGATGCTGAGCTGTGCCATGAAGCTTGTTTCTGACACGCGCATGACGACGGAGACGGCGTTGATTTCTTGATTCTTTATAACTCATAACTTTCGCTCCTTACTTTGCGCCTGTTTTGCCGACCTTGAGTCGCAGGATCTCGCCTTCATATTTAATGCCCTTGCCCTTGTAAGCATCAGGCAGACGGACGGCACGAATTTTAGCAGCCGTCTCTCCGACCAATTGCTTATCATATCCTCTAACTGTAATCTTGTTGTTAGCGGGAACATCAAATGTGATACCTTCAGGTTCATCAATGCGCACCTGATGCGAATAACCTACGTTCAATACTAAAGTCGAGCCTTCTTTGGCAGCGTTATAGCCAACACCGGTGATTTCGATGTTTTTCGAAAATCCCTGTTCAAGGCCGATTATCATATTGTTAATTAAACTGCGGGTAAGCCCGTGCATGGAGCGGCCGAAGCGATCATCCTGCAAACGTTCAACTGTCAGCACTCCGTCATTCACAGTGACTTTGACCAGCGGTGAAATACTTTGCGTTAGCGATTGATTACCTTTTTTTACCGTGACGGTGTCATCCGCAATGGTGACATCCACACCGGCAGGAATCTCAATCGGCATTTTTCCTATTCTAGACATACTGTCCTCCTGCTCTTAAGATTGGGGGTCTCTGACCCTTTTCAGAGTATTATTCTGAACTCCTGTACGGAGTTATCAAACCTTGCCGGTCTTACCAAACGTAAGCCAAAACTTCACCGCCAATACCGGCGCGACGGGCATTGCGATCAGTCATGACACCCTGAGAGGTGGAAATAACTGCAATACCTAAGCCATTTTGAACGCGTGGCAAATTGGCAGCGTCTGCATATACACGCAGACCGGGTTTTGAAATGCGGCGTATACCCATAATAACGGGTTTGGAGCCGTGATAACGCAGAGTTGTAGTTAAAACTCCCTGCACATTATCGGCCTTGTATTCAACTTTCTCGATATAACCTTCCTCAACCAAAATATCAGCTATAGCTTTCTTCAGTTTAGATGCAGGAATATCGCAGGACTTATGACCAGCACGTCCGGCATTGCGGATGCGTGTCAACATATCAGCTACAGTATCAGTACTTTGCATAGACTTACTCCTCCTTACCAGCTGGCTTTGCGTACACCGGGAACCTGGCCCTTATAAGCCAGTTCACGGAAGCAAAGACGGCAGACACCAAATTTTCTCATGTAGGCATGAGGGCGTCCGCAAAGCTGACAGCGATTGTGTTCACGAGTACTGTATTTTTGCGGCTTTTGAGCTCTGACTATTTGTGATTTTTTCGCCATATCTTATTTTCTCCTATTTGCGGAACGGCATGCCCAGTGCTTCAAGCAAGGCTTTGCCTTCTTCATCAGTTTCAGCAGTTGTAACGATGACAATGTCCAAACCTCTGATTTTATCAATACTGTCGTAATCTATCTCGGGGAAGATCAACTGCTCGCGTGCGCCCAGAGTAAAATTACCATGGCCGTCAAATGAGTTCGGGTTGATCCCGCGGAAGTCACGGACTCTTGGCAGAGCTACACTAATGAGCTTATCAAAGAAGTAGTACATGCGGTCACCGCGTAAAGTTACTTTGGCGCCGATAGGCATACCTGCACGTAGCTTAAAGTTCGCGATGGATTTCTTTGCATAGGTTACTACCGCTTTCTGACCTGCTATTGTTGTCAAATCTTCAATTGCATTGTCGATAGCTTTAGAGTCTTCTTTCGCATCACCAACACCCATATTCAAGACAATTTTGCTTAGCTTGGGCACTTGCATGACCGAGCTATAATCGAATTTCTTTATAAGTGCCGGAACGATTTCCTCGTTATATCTTTCTTGTACTCTATTCATAGCTCACCTTATTTCTTCGCCGAACGGATGACAGAAATCTGTTCTCCGCATGATTTGCAAAAACGAACTTTATCACCATTGTCAAGGAATCTGACGCCGGTCTTTGAGGGACGCTTGCACTCACTGCAAACCAGCATCACATTGGAAGCATGAATCGGAAGCTCCTGATTAATAAGTCCGCCCTGCTGTGTGCTGCTGCGGGGTTTCACATGACGTGTTCCCATATTGACGCCCTCTACCAGGATACGTCCGGTCGCAGGATACACTGCAATGACTTTGCCTGATTTGCCAGCATCTTTACCGGTCAGCACATAAACACGATCGTTAGTTTTTACATGAACTTTATTAGCCATCTTGCCCTCCTATAAAACTTCCGGGGCGAGAGACAGAATCTTCATATATTTCTTAGCTCTCAGCTCGCGGGCGATCGGTCCGAAGATACGCGTTCCCTGAGGGTTGCCGTCATCTTTCAAAATAACCGCTGCATTCTCATCAAAACGTATTACTGAACCATCGTTGCGTCTTACTCCGGATTTGGAGCGGACAACTACTGCTTTAACTACATCGCCCTTCTTAACAACCCCGCCCGGAATAGCTTCTTTAACAGAGCAGACAATAACATCCCCAACGTTGGCGTAACGTCTGCCGCTGCCACCTAATACTTTTATACACATCAGGCTTCTGGCGCCGGTATTATCAGCGGACTTCAACCTACTTTGTACTTGAATCATAATCTAGTCCTCCAACACGCTCTTACTTGGCCTTCTCAATGATTTCAACTAGGCGCCAACGTTTGCTTTTGGAGAGCGGACGTGTTTCCATAACACGTACCCGGTCGCCGATCTGGCACTCATTGTTTTCATCATGAGCTTTGAGCTTGTAAGACTGCTTCGAATATTTTTTATAAAGAGGGTGGCGGACATGCTGGGTAACTTCGACAGTAATTGTCTTATCCATTTTGTCGCTGACCACTACGCCTTCTCTTTGTTTGCGATCATTGCGCTCACTCATGCCTTCATTCCTCCATCACTAAGTTCCTGCTGGCGCATTACGGTTTTAACCCGGGCGATATCACGCTTTACATACTTCAACTGCAAAGGATTTGCCAGCTGATTAGTAGCATGTTGAAAGCGCAGTTTAAACAACTCTTCTTTGAGTTCATTCAATTCTTCTTCCAGCTCCGTGTGGCTCTTTTTTCTTAAATCAGTTGCCTTCATCTGCTTCAACCTCCTTGCCTTCCATATCACCAGCAGCTTCATCGCTGTCGCCTGGCTCGACAATTTCATCCTCAGACATCATTTCATCAGGAATATCAAGGACCTGAACTTCAGCAAACTTCGCGATCTCTTCTTCACTAAATTCGCGTTCACTTTCAACAAACTTGGTCTTGCATGGCAGTTTATGTGCAGCCAGGCGCAAGGCCTCACGAGCATCAGCTTCTGAGATACCGGCTACTTCGAAAAGCACGCGGCCCGGTTTAACTACAGCAACCCAATATTCCGGAGCACCCTTACCTTTACCCATGCGGGTTTCTGCAGGTTTCGCCGTGACCGGTTTGTCAGGGAATATCTTGATCCACACGGTACCGCCACGACGGAAATAACGATTGATGGCAATACGTGCTGCTTCAATCTGGTTACCGGTAATCCAGCAGGGTTCAGTCGCCATCAGGCCATACTGCCCGTAAGTAACTTTGTTGCCGCGGGTTGCTTTGCCCTTCATGCGGCCGCGATGTTGTTTTCTATATTTCGTACGCTTAGGCATTAACATCGGGTGTGCCTCCTTCTTGAGCTGCTTGTGTTTTCTTCACCGGAAGGACTTCACCCTTATAAATCCACACTTTTACACCGATCAGACCGTAGGCTGTGTGAGCCTCCGCGAAACCGTAATCAATGTCTGCGCGCAGAGTATGCAGGGGGATTGTACCTTCATGGTACTGTTCGGAACGGGCGATTTCAGCTCCGCCCAGACGACCGGAGACCATGGTTTTAATACCTTTGGCTCCGTTCTTTGTGGCACGGCCCATTGCTTGCTTCATGGCGCGTCTAAAGGAAGTTCTTGCTTCCAGTTGACGGGCAATGCCTTCAGCCACTAATTGAGCTTCGACATCTACATTACGTACTTCTTTTACGTTTATATAGAATTCGCTGCCGAACTGCTTTGTCAGCTTTTTCTTTAGTTTTTCAATTTCAGCGCCCTGGCGACCGATAATGATGCCAGGTTTTCCTGTAGTAATAGTAACTACTGTCTTGTCATCACCTTCACGCTCAATCTCGATCCGGGAAACACCGGCACGTGAGGTCTCAGCGAACACTAAATCGCGAATCTTTTTATCTTCAACCAGGTAACGGGAAAAGTTTTTCTTATCCGCATACCAGCGTGAATCCCAGTCTTTAATAACTCCTACACGTAAACCATGCGGATTAACTTTCTGGCCCATACTATGCCTCCTCTTCGCTTTCTCTCAGGACAACGTTAATATGACTGCTGCGTTTCAAAATCCAGGAAGCTGCACCTTTGGCGCGTGGACGGATCCGCTTCAGAGTAGGACCTTCAGTCGCATTGATCTCCGCGACATATAAACGTTCAGGATTTAAACCGTTGTTATTGACAGCGTTGGCTGTGGCTGAATTGAGCAATTTTTTAATAGGTTCCGCCGCAGCATTTGAGGAATATTCTACTATGGCCAGTGCGTCCTGCAAGGATTTTCCGCGGATAAGACTCGTTAGCAGATTTACCTTTTTTGAATTCATGCGCAAATGTCGAACTGTAGCGCGGCCTTCATCACCGCCAATACCCAGATATTTGCGTTCCTTTTTGCTGAGGACCGGTGCTTTCTGGTTGCGTCTGGTCTCTGCTTTATGTGCAGCTATGAGTTCTTCGCGGCGCTCTTCTAATTCAACTTTACTCATTACTTTTCTTGACATATATATTCTCCCTCCTCACTGCGATCAGCGGACAATTGCGCGTCGTTCAGACGATGCATGTCCCCTGAATGTTCGCGTGGGAGCGAACTCACCTAATTTATGACCGACCATTTCTTCAGTAATATAGATCGGCACATGCTTTCTGCCGTCATGAACTGCGATTGTGTGGCCAACCATCTCAGGGAAGATCGTGGAGGCTCTGGACCATGTCCTGACGACACGGTGCTCATTCTTTTCGTTCATTGCTACTATTCGCTTCATCAGTGCTTCTTCAACATAGAAGCCCTTTTTTGTAGAACGACTCATTCTTTATCCTCCTTACTTCTTACGTCTGCTTCTGACGATCATCTCATTGGATTTCTTGTTACGTTTACGCGTCTTGTAGCCACGGGTTGGCTTACCCCAAGGAGTGACAGGGCTGGGCATACCGATAGGAGCCTTGCCTTCACCGCCGCCATGCGGGTGGTCAACCGGGTTCATGACAGAACCGCGAACATGCGGTCTTCTGCCCATGTGACGTTTGCGTCCGGCTTTTCCGATAGTAACAATGCTGTTTTCAAAATTACTGACGGTGCCGATTGTTGCGCGGCATTCCTTCGGTACCAGGCGAACTTCTGTAGAAGGCAGACGCAAAGTAACGTAACGGCCTTCTTTGGCGAGCAGCTGCGCAGATGAGCCGGCGGATCGAACAAGTTGTCCGCCCTTGCCGGGATGCATTTCAATATTATGAACTTGCGTACCTACGGGAATTGAACTCAAAGGCAGTGTATTACCCAGAGCAATCTCTACTTCCTGGCCAGACATAACAGTGTCACCGGCCTTGAGCCCGTCAGGAGCTAAGATGTAGGACTTTTCACCATCTGCATAATAAAGCAAAGCAATGAATGCTGAACGGTTCGGGTCATACTCAATGGCCTTTACACGTGCCGGAATATCGTCTTTGATACGCTTCCAATCGATCTGTCTGTATTTTCTGCGGTTTCCGCCACCACGATGACGAACCGTAATTCTGCCGTAGTTGTTTCGGCCACTGGACTTCTGCTGCGTTTGAAGCAAACTTTTCTCCGGAGCTTTTTTTACTGTTAAATCAGAATAGTCAGCTCTGGTCATCTGCCTTCTCGCGGGTGAAGTCGGTCTATAACTTTTTGCCATTATAATTCTCCTTCTTTCGCTTGAACGGCTTATTGGCCGAACCCGAATTCTTCAATCGAAGTTTTATATTTCTTCGACCTGCTGCTTGTTTTACCACCTGCTGTCTGATAACTTTCAGCTACAGGATCGGTATCTATGCTTATAATTGCTTTTTTACGGGCTGAAGTCATACCTTTTCTTCCGGATCCGACACGACGTTCTTTGCCGCGCAGATTAATTGTATTAACTCCTGTAACCTTGACATCAAAAAGCACTTCAACTGCTTGTCTAATTTCAGTCTTGCTGGCCCGGCGGTCAACTTCAAAAGTATATTTGCCGTAGGCAGCTTCCATCATGCTCTGTTCAGTGATGACGGGGCGGATAATAATATCGTGTGGATTCTTCATGATGCGTATACCTCCTCGATTGTACCAAGAGCTTCGCGTGTGACGATAAGTAAATCGGAATTCAGAAGATCGAGCACGGAAAAGGCATTTACGCCCGCAGTACAAACATTGGGAATGTTGCGTGCTGAACGCATTACTTCCATATTGCTGCCGCTGGTAACAATCAGTGCTGATGATTCAACACCGACATTTTTCAGAATCCCAACCATTTCGCGAGTTTTATGTGTTTCCATGTCCAAAGAGTCCAGTACCACCAATTTTTGATTAGCGGCCTTGTCGGACAAAAGCGAACGCATTGCAAGGCGTCTTAGTTTTTTCGGCAAGCGCGTTCTGTACGAACGTGGAGTCGGGCCGAAAGTCACACCACCACCGACAAAAATAGGAGAACGGTTAGAACCGTGACGGGCACGTCCTGTTCCCTTCTGACGATAGGGTTTTCTGCCGCCGCCTCTAACTTCAGCGCGCCCTTTAGCTTTGCTGGTACCCTGTCGACGGTTAGCCTGCTGCGCAAGCATGACCCGATACACGGCATCCAGGTTGGGCTCGATCGCGAAGACATTATCAGATACTTCGATAGTATCAACAACATCGCCTTTAATATTTAATACATTAACTTGCATTTATCAGTTCCTCCGTCTACTTTCCCTTAACGCTTGTCTTGATTTCCAGCAGACCGCGCTTGGGACCGGGCACTGAACCGCGTACTACCAGGATATGACGCTCTCCGTCAACCTGTACTACCTGAAGGTTCTGTACTGTCACACGCTTATTGCCCATCTGACCGGGCAATTTCTTACCCTTGAAAACTTTGCCCGGAGTTGCCGATGAACCCATGGAGCCTGAGCTGCGATGATATTTTGAACCGTGGGCCATGGGGCCGCGTGACATGCCGTGGCGCTTGATTGAGCCCTGAAAACCTTTACCTTTGGAAATACCTGAAATATCTACAAAGTCGCCTTCAGCAAACATGTCAGCAACATTTACCTCTTGCCCTGCTTCAAACTCTTCGCCTGCATCTGCGGTAAACTCGCGGATATAGCGCATTGGTGCTACTTCTACTTTTGCAAACTGGCCGCTGAGTGGGCGCCTTGCTTTCTTGTAATCTTCATAGCCAACGCGTATAGCTGCATAGCCGTCTTTTTCTACTGTCTTGTTCTGTATGACCTTGAGTGGTCCACAGGCAATGACGGTTACGGGAACGGAATCCCCTTTTTCATCAAAAACTTGTGTCATACCAGCTTTGCGGCCGAGCATGAATTTTGCCATCTTCTATTACCTCCTGGTTATTGGTTCACATCTAGGGTGAACATTGACCAATAATTGTTATAGTTTGATCTCGATGCTTACGCCTGCGGGCATTTCCAGTCTCATCAGAGATTCAATTGTCCGCTGTGTTGGCGTGAGGATATCTATCAGGCGCTTATGTGTACGGACCTCAAACTGCTCACGTGAATCTTTATTGACGTGGGGCGAGCGCAGAATTGTAATGATGTCCTTTTCCGTCGGCAAAGGTATCGGACCTGATACGCTTGCACCTGTGTTCTTAGCTGTTTCAACAATACGTTCAGCACTCTCATCAAGAATGCGGTGGTCGAAAGCTTTTAATCGAATTCTAATGGTTTGCTTAACTGCCATTTTTTTCCTCCTATGGCTACGTTTTAATCACTTTTTTTGTTAATCACTATCGACTCGGGTGTGTCTAACACTTTCATGTTAAAACCCAGTCGAAGTGCTTGGCGCTTACGCTGGGTGCATAGCCGCCGCGTGATCATCGTCCGGATCAGGCCGGACTGCTCTAACGAAGTTACCTCTCCAATCCGCAGCGAACTGGAAAGCAATCTCCGTCTTCTTCGCTAGCCTGTTTATGCACAGACGGAAACGTCCATGCAAAAAGGCACAAAGGGAAGTATAAAGTATCAAGGGACATATTGCAAGCAATTTTTCAAAATCTTGGTAAAAACCTGAAAAGATTACGCTAGCCTCTCTTTTGCCTGCTGTCATTGTCAAAGTCAGAGAGATAAGTCCATAATATGTGCGACATGAGTTTACTAAGCATTAACAATATATCAAAGTCGTACGCGGCCG
This sequence comes from Mageeibacillus sp. UBA5439, assembly GCA_002427505.1. Taxonomy (GTDB): domain Bacteria; phylum Bacillota; class Clostridia; order Saccharofermentanales; family DTU023; genus DTU032. Next base: position 16,545 of record DIRJ01000005.1, on the reverse strand, counting down.
TAAAGGTTCTCAATGGTGTTGATCTCAATATTATGCCCGGAGACAAGATTGCTTTGATCGGCGACAATGGCGCCGGCAAAACCACCCTGCTGCGACTTATCGCCGGCAGTGAAAGTCCGGACCCGGAATGCGGCAGCATCCAGCTCGCACGCGGCACTATGGTGGGATATCTGCAACAGCAGCTGGATCACTTAAGCGCGAACAGTGATTTTGCCTTGGAAGATCCGGAAATTACTGCAGTTGAGCAGGAGCTTCTCAACTTGCAGGCGGAACTGGGAAACCATACTGATGATTTAATCCTCGAAGAACTGATGCAAAAATATGCCAGTGCACAGGATCATTTTGAGGCCTTGGGCGGATTCAGCTTCCGACAGCGGCTGGAGACGACTCTAAACGCATTTTCTCTGGACGAGACCACCATCAGACGTCCTCTGGAATACCTGTCCGGCGGCGAGCGTATGCGTGTAGCTCTGGCCCGGCTTTTGCTGCGGTCTCCCGACCTTCTCTTGCTGGATGAGCCCACCAACCATCTGGACCAAAAGGCAATTGACTGGTTGGAGGATTATCTGAATAAGATAACTTCAGCTGTTCTCTTTGTTTCCCATGACCGCGCTTTCATCAACCAGGTAGCCAGCAAGACCGCTGAACTTAACGCAGGCAAAATCAGAGTATATGCCGGTAATTACACACAATATCTGGAACAGAAGGCTTTTGAAGAGAAAACTCTGGAACGGCGTATTGATCATATTGAGAAAAAGTTGCAAAGACAGGAAGAAATCACGCAGACTATGCTGTCGCATCGAAAAATCGCTCAGTATCACAGCAGTGAAAAAAAAGAGGGACGCATCAGCGATGAGCTGACTGCTTTGCGTAATTTCAAAAGATCTTCACATAAGCGCATGAGTTTCAATACGGCACAACAGCCGGCACAGACCGGCTCACGCCGTGAACAGACAGTATTGGAAGTTAAAGATCTTACTGTCCGCTTTGCAGGAGAATCTGATGCTATTTTCGAGAACTTGTCCTTTAATCTGATTAAGGGTAAGCACCTTGTCCTTGTCGGCAAGAACGGTTGCGGCAAGACAACTCTCCTAAAAACACTGATGGGAGAAATCCCACAAAACAAAGGCACTATCCGCACTGCTGCCAATCTGACTTTCGCTTTTCTTGGCCAGGAGGCAAAATTCGATGATTATGAAAAAACGGTACTGGAGCAATTGCTTTTTCTGAAATCTCAGTTAACTGCTGCTGAAGCCCGCAGTGAACTGGCACGTTTTGGCTTTAGCGGGGATGCGGTCTTTCAAAAGACAGGCAGTCTCTCCGGTGGTGAACGTTCTCGTTTATTCCTCTGTGCTCTCCTGCAGGATAGGCCGGACGTACTTTTCCTGGATGAGCCAACCAACCATCTGGATATATATTCGCGCGAACTGTTGGAAGACGCACTGAATATATTTACAGGCACTATCCTCGCAGTTTCACATGACCGCTACTTTATAGAACATATTGCTGAAGAAGTCTGGGGCATGTTCGATAGCGGAATTGCCGTTTTTTCAAATATTGCTGAGTATAGGGAAGCAGAAAAGGAAGCTGACCGCAAGAAAGCCGAAATCGCAAAGTCCGGTCTGGACCAGGAATTAGCGGAAAAACAGGCCGGGGAGCCGGCTGCTGCTGAATTGACGCCCGAAATGCCACAATGGGATAAAAATGCGATTTGTCTCTACCCGCTTCTTACCGATCTGAAACAATATCCCCGCAGCAGAACTGAACGCCGCCGTATGGTTGCTGACCTGAACCAGCTCCTCAGAAAAGTTGAAAGCAGTCTCGCCAGTCATCAGGAAGAGAAAACTTCTCTGGAAAAAAATTTCACCCGGGTTGATTCGGGTGAAATCTATCATGATTATGCTGAACTCCTGCAGATTATTGAAACAGAGGAATTGCTTTACCTGCAGCTGATGGAAGTCGCAGAAGACATCAAGAGCTGACTTATATAAGTCTTAAAGGCGTCCAAAGACGAACTTGCCTGCGCTGCCCTCTTTCAACTCACCATCTTCAACAACCCAGTTTCCACGAGACATAGTAGAAATGACTTTGGCATTAACCTCCAGACCCAGATATGGGCTGTCATCCGCTGCAGAGTGCAGTTTATCTATTACTGCAGGACCTTCACTGTAGAGGACGATGTCAGCGTCACTGCCGGGGGCGAGCACACCTTTTTGCGGATAAAGACCAAACATTTTCGCAGGATTTACCGTCAGCCGATCGATGACCCCGCTGCCGTAAAAAGAATGCATGAGCGGAAAGAGATACTCCAAACCGCCCATACCCATAGGCATTACAGTCAGGTTCCCTTCAGCCTTGCGCTTGGCATCCAAAGTAAAAGGGCAATGATCTGTCGCAAAAACACTGATCTCACGCCAGTTCCGGCGCAGCGTTTCACGTTGTTCCGCTGAACGTAAAGGCGGCGTAATCGTGTAACGGTAATAGTCTTCACCCTTGTAGACCGACTCATCAAAAACAAAATACTGGGGAGCACTCTCGAGGTATAAATTCCTATGCAGGATATCGCTATACTCCTTTTTCAGCATTTCAACAGTCTCTCCACAATTTACGTGCACGATATAGCTGTTGCCCTGATGTTTTCTGGTCCACTCTGCGATCTTGCGCACTTCTTCAATCTCGCACTCAGGCGGGCGGTTCTGTGCCAGATTCCGCGCATCTTTGTTTTCATGATTGATCAGTGCATCGTCTTCTGCGTGAATGATGATACGCACATCACCCCGGGCCGACCTTTCGATAAAAGCCTCAACTGTTTGCGGAGAGGAATAAATACCTGAAGGCCTGTAGGTCGTGTAGAGCTTAATCGATGGCGTCCCCTGGGCGGCTGCCTGATCAGCCATCTCTCCTGCACTGTCTTTCAGCTCCTTTGCCGAAGCGTGCAAAGCGTAATCAACTAAGGCGCCCTGTGTCATCTCCATTTTTTCCCTGAAAAAATCACGCATTTCTGCCACAGTAGCAGCTTCACCCAGAAAATCTATAAAAGTAGTAACACCACCGTAAGCTGCAGCAATGCTGCCGCTGCGATAGTCGTCACAGGACAGGTTCCCGCCGGCTCCATGGAGAGAAATATGGACATGCGCGTCAATTATTCCGGGGGCCACGAACAAGCCGTCAGCGTCCGTGCTTTGCTTTGCTTCAAATATTTCCGGAGAAATCAGAGCAATCTTCTCACCATTGATATAGACATTTGTCTGTTTGAATTCACCGTCCTGATAAACCAGTCCCTTAATTATTCTTCGGTCGTACATAAAAATTTCTCCTCTCCCCTGCTATACAGATATTCTACTTAAGAAGTTTTTCCAGTAGTTCAATAGCTTTAGCCAGCTGAGTGTCCTCTTCCAGGCTAAGTTGATTAATAGGCTTTTTGCCGGCTTCTTCATCCAAAACGATTTCCTCATCCGGAACCAGACCAATCTTATTAATGGATTCTCCCTTGGGCAGGAAATACTCGAAAGTTGTCACTTGAATCGCTGAATTATCCGACAAACTCCAGGTTAAAGTACCGACTCCTTTACCGTAGGTCTGTTCTCCGACAAGAATAGCCTTGTCCAGGTCTCTCAACACCCCGGAGAACAGCTCACTGGCACTGGCTGAGTAGCGGTTCAGCAGAATTACATAAGTCATGCTTTCCGGTACCAGAGCTGCTTTTTTAGTTTTCCACTCCTCTGTATAATCCTTGCCGTCAGAGCGACCTTCAACTGTAGCAATTGTCTGCGGCGGCAGCAGAGTATCCAGCATATCTATGCATTGGTAAGCATAGCCACCACCGTTGCTGCGCAAGTCAATAACGAGGTGCTGGGCTCCTGTATCCATCAGGTCAAGAACCGCCTTTTCAAAATTCTCGGCTGCATGCGCAGAAAATTCGGTCAGACGGATGTAGCCGATTCCTTCCTGGAGCATTTCATAGGTAAGCGAGGCATTAGTGATTTTTTTGCGCATGATGTCCTGCACTATCTCACGATTTTCAGATGGGCGAAAAAAAGTGATATTCACCGGGGTGCCGATTTCGCCCCTGATCATATTGGCCAGCTGGGATACATCATTTATATCCATGGTCGTTTTGCCATTGACTGCTATAATTCTGTCACCAATAGCCACACCGGCCTCTTCAGCCGGACTGTTCATGACAACATCGTTGACGACAAAATAGCCGGTGTCATCCATCATCACGATGGCACCGATACCGCTGTACTCACCACTCATTGAATCCTGAGATGCCTGATTATCCTCAGCACTCAGGTAAAAGGTATAAGGACTGTCCATATTATCGACCAGTCCCTGCGTCATAATCTCGATTAACTCAGCATGCGTGATCTCATCAATGTAGTTTTCATAGATCAGGTCATACACTTCACCCAGCTTGGTAAGAGCATCGTCCACCCCTGTGTCAGCCGGAAAATGCAAAGTGTAGGCATCACCATCTCCTTCATCGGAAAAGCTCAGGCGGTTACCTCCCAATTCGCGGATAGCATCACCGTACAAAACATAGGCGATACCCACTGTCAGAAGAAAAGTAATGGTCGCAGTCAAAAATACGGCCAGGAACACTCTCCAGCGTATGGCTCGTTTGCGGGCTCTTTTCTCGTCCTGATCAGTATCCTGCGGGAATTTCGGCGGATAGACTCCAAACCTGTTCACTGGCAGCTGCTGATTCTGTGGAGGCTGAGCATAGGGATCATCTTGATTTGGTGTATACGGATCTTGTGGTTGTTCTTGCATAATTTACCTCATTTAAAAACGGCAAGGCCGGATTGACCGGACCTTGTTATATACATAGTAAAACAAATACAATGATATCTGATTTTTTAATAATACGATAGAGGATTTGTGGGTGTGCCGTAAGTAAGAATTTCAAAATGCAGGTGCGGTCCGGTAGAATTTCCGGTACTGCCGATGAAAGCAATCACCTGACCCCTGGATACACTCTGGCCGTAATAGCAATTATAGGCACTCAGGTGTGCATATCTGGTAGTATACCCGTCGCCATGGTCCAAAATAATCAGATTACCGTAGCCGCCGAGCCAACCGGCATATGTTACTGTGCCGCCACGGGCAGCGATCACATTAGATCCCATTCCCGCTGCAATATCTACACCTTGATGCCATTCGTAACCGCGCCAGCCGAAATAAGAAGTTATGTAAGAGCTGGAAGGTACCGGCCAGGCAAATGAGCTGCCACTCGGTACAGTACTTCCGCCAGCTGACGGAGGTTGTACCGGTGCCTGAGTCGGCGGACTTGTCGGGCTTGGTTTAGTCTCATTGGCATACTGATTGGCATAATACTTTACATCAGCTTCAGCCGTATCTTTAATAGCGCTAAGATTCTCTTCCTTCTGCCTGAAGAGACTTAATGAGTATGTTGCTTCATCCAGCTCGCCCTGCGTCATATCCTGATCAGCCTTGATCTGTTGCAGAACTGCGTCAGCCTCTTCAGCTAATGCCGTCAACTCATTATATGAGTCTTCGGAGCGAAGACGCATTGTTTCGGCTTCTTTAGTCGCACTTTCCAGATCATCTAAGGCCTGTTCATCGGCATCGGAGACAACTTTCATAAAACGGACGGTAGTGAAGAAACCCTGTAAGCTATCGGATTCCAGCAGGAGCTCGAGCATGCTCTTGTTCTGCCACTTATACATCTGTGTAATGCGTTTGCCATATTCGTCCTGTTTGTCACTCAGCTTTTGCAGCGACCGCTGATAAGCAGCTTCGTCCTCCAGCATGATGGCATAAGCTGTTTCTTTCTGCTGCAAAGCATCCTGATAGACTTTGTTCTGTTCTTCAGTACGATATTCCAGCCAGCTCAAGTCTTCTGACAGGCGGTCCTGCTCAGTGCGCAGATCATTCAGTTGTGCTTGAGCGGATTGTAATTCCGATTCCAGATCACTGAGATGTTGTTTGGCAGCATCCAGTTTTTCTTTAGTTGTCGCGGCTGCAACAGAAACAGGCGGCATTAAGACCAGCGTTAACACTAATGCCAGAAGCAGGGAGCTTATCCGTAAAAATTTAGCCAGCTTAGTTTTTGTTCGATTAACTTGCAAAGTCAAGTGATCATCTCCCAAAGCAGAAATATCTGCTCTTGCACATTCTACATTAGCACTTTTTTTATGTCCATTTATTACATGGCAATAACATTTTTTACTGTCTGCACTGGTGGAGCTAAACCTTAGCATGTTTTCTAACCGATAGCATACTGGCAAGAAAGCACAAAACAAATGCCACCAGCAAATTAATACCTGTTATGCTTCCGATAACTGTTGATTTGGGCAAGAGTGTGAAGGCACCCTGGCTGATCCCGCTCAGCCCCCTGCTAAAACGATTCTGAATATAAACATAGAGCAGGCCGGAAGCAAGGCTAGCAAGCAAGGCCCCGATGAAACCCGACATCAGACCTTCAATGATAAAAGGAAGCTGAATAAATCCCTTAGTAGCTCCCAGATATTTCATGATGTTTATCTCATTCGACCGGGATAGAACGGCCACTCTGATCATGTTGGCCACTATCAGAGCAGAGACTACGGCAAGTACGACAAAAACAACAATGCCAATGCGGTTGGTCCACAGTGAAAGTTTGCTCAGAAGCTTCATAACTTCCGTTTCCATCATAACCTTGTAGACCTCAGGCATGGATTCAACGGTTGTTTTGAACTCTTTGCCATAATCCGGATCGGTCAGGCGAACATTGAAGGTGTAAGGTATGTTATCCTCCACCGAGAAACCTTCCCAAAGTTCTTCTTTGCCAATATTGTCTTTGAAGCTTTGAAAGTTCATCTCCGGGGTGAATTCCGCGTATTCGACAATGTTCTCAGTGTCGTTCGAGAGAAATTGGCGCATCTCTTCAATGCTCGAAGCTTCAGCACCGACACGCATAGATATTGTTATGGGCGGCTGCTGAGCAGCTATCTCCGACAAATGGGATGCGTTTCGGGAAAAAATAACAAAAACACTCAGCAAGAAAAGCATTAAAGTCAAGGTAAGAACTGAAGCAATCAGTAGCAGAGGATGGCGGCCCAGGTTACGGATACCGGCTTTGCCGGCATATCGTATTTCGTTTATTTTCATTCAAAAAACTCCCCCGGATCTTTTTTATTTCCAGCAGAGCTGTCCTGGGCTTCACGAGATGATAGCATTTCATTCTGGCTGCGCATGGCCTCACGTTGCTTTACCCGTTCATCTATTTTTTTTAGAATTTCTTTCATTTCTTCAGTTCGGTTAAGAGCAGAATAACGCTTGCGCCTGCTTTCTGAGTCCTGAAGCAGACTATCAAGCAAGTTTGTCCTGTCAGTGGTTTGCGAAGTACTTTCACTAAACTCTACAAAAGCTTCTGCTTCATCTGCCGGGAAATCCGACACACTTTCACTATTATCTCCAATGTAATTCAATTCCCTGTCAGTGGAGACACAGTAGTAATTTCCACAGTACTCGTCACGTGTAATTGTGCCTTTTTCCAGCTGCAAAACACGTTTTTGCATCTTATTCACCAGATTTTGGTCATGAGTGCAGGCGATGATAGTGGTACCATTGCGATTTATCCGCTCAAGCAGAGCCATAATGGCCTCGCCGTTTACAGGGTCAAGGTTTCCTGTCGGCTCATCTGCCAAAATCAGGCGCGGATTATTAACCAAAGCTCTGGCGATGCCTACACGCTGTCCTTCACCACCGGACAACTGAGCAGGGTACACATCGGCCTTGTTTTTCAAACCCACCACAGAAAGCACCAAAGGTACCCGCCTCATGATCTCTTTAGCTGAGGCGCCTGTAACCTCCATGGCATAGGCGACATTTTCCGCTACAGTTCTGGAGGGAATCAGTCGGAAATCCTGAAAGATCATGCCGATTTTACGGCGCAAAAAAGGTACATATTTGTCAGGAAGCCCGGAAACTTCCTGACCGCCCACTGTAACCGAGCCATGGCTCGGCTGTTCTTCACAAGTAAGCAACTTGACGATAGTTGATTTGCCTGCTCCGCTTTCACCTATCACAAAAACGAATTCACCGGACTCTACACTGAAGGAAATATCGTGTAAAGCCCGGGTGCCGTTGGGATAGATTTTGTTAACATCTTTAAATTCGATCATGTTCATTATCGAGAATTACTCCAATAAGTGCTAAATCACCGGTATGGAGCTGCCCGACTTCCTGTCGCCGCGCACACTGCCGGCGGTCTTATTGCCTGCATCCTGATATTCAAGATATTTACGAACCATCTGAGCGAGTTTAAATAAAACTGCATCATCAAAGTTTCTCAAATCCAGGCCGGTAATCTTTTCTACCTTATCCAGCCTATAGACCAGGGTATTACGGTGTACAAAAAGCTGGCGGCTGGTCTCACTGCCGTTCAGATTGTTTTCGAAAAACTTTTGAATTGTGAGCAGGGTTTCATCGTCTAACGCTTCGTAGGCACCTTCCTCAAATACTTCAGAAAGAAATAATTCACAGAGAGTTTTCGGCAGTTGATAAATCAAACGTCCCAGACCCAGTCTGTCATAGCGCATGATGCTCGATTCTTCGTCAAAAATCTGACCGACAATTAAAGCCATTGAAGCTTCACGATATGATTTGGCTGTATCTTTCAAGGTTTCCGCAGGCATACTGACACCAATATAGGCATGTGTTTTTGCTTCTGTATTAATTGTGTCGAGAATCAAAGACGATTCTTCACTAGCCGTCCGCGACTTATCGCCTGAGTGTATTTCCAGCATGACAACGATATTTTCTTCGTCCATGGGGAACACAAAATCGCGTTCCCAGTCAGGAAAGAGGTGTTCCAGAACTGTCAGCACGTCGGCAGACTTGCCCGGGTTAACCCTGACAATATAAATCTGCCGGGGAACCGGATAAGCTATTTTAAGATCTCTTGCCTTTAACGGTACATCGCCCGGCAATTCATTTTCCAGCAGGACATTCTTGATGAATGTTTCTTTTTCTTCAACATTGTCTTTATCTACATAGGATGATTCAATCCAACGCTTAAGCAATTCAAGATAAACCTGAGACTGCTCATCTTTGCCATCTACAAAGCAGATTAGACTGTTGCGTGTACGATCAATCTTCATATAAGCACGATCGCCGCTAAAAACAATATGTTTATCTGACGCCAGAACTGCTTTTGCAACAGAATCCTCTGTGCCTTCGAGCTCAACATCGGTCGATGCCAGCACTAAACCTTCGTGGTCCAACACACCAGCTGTGCGGTCCATAAAGGCAGCGGCTTCTTGCATGTATTTTTTTAATTCTTCCATTTTTCGCACCTTTCCTGACGCTTCGAATACACCGGTCACGAGCAATAAAGTGAGCGGTATTAGTAAAATTCACATCATTTAACGGTATTCTAGCACATGCATAAAGCTCATGCATAAAAAATCACACGAAATTGAGATCCCGAGCGAGATAATTCAGTCAAGATTTCAATGAAGTACTATGCCGTCAGTTTACCCATAAAAAAACCGGGGTTGCTCTTGTGAGCAACCCCTATTAAATAGCAAATCAGGCTTTAGGGCAAGTTCGGCTTAAAAAAGACCGGAAATTTTGCCATTTGCATCTACGTCGATCTTTTCAGCTGAAGGCACGCGTGGCAGTCCGGGCATAGTCATGACGTCACCGGTTAAGGCAACAATAAAGCCGGCACCGGCAGAAACTTTAAGGTTTGACACCGTGATTTCAAAACCGCGGGGCGCACCGACCAGGGCAGGATCATCGGAGAAAGAATATTGGGTCTTAGCCATACATACAGGTAGATCACCAAAACCGTTGTCTGCCAATTCTTTGAGCTGCTTACGGGCCTTCTTGCTGTAAACAACTCCATCAGCATGATACATACGTTTAGCAATAGCTTCGATTTTCTCTTCAATCGTTGTATCGAGCTCGTAGGTGTAATGAGGCGTCTTGTCGGAATCGCTGTCACAGAGACGAATAACTTCCTCAGCCAGTTCCAGACCACCTGCGCTGCCTTTACCCCATACTTCAGACAGTGCAACATTTACATTCAGCTTGCGGCACTCTTCACGTACCAGTTCGAGCTCTGCCTCTGTATCATCAGGAAAACGGTTAATGGCTACCAGAACAGGAAGTTTGAAAATTTCCTGCATATTTTCAACGTGTTGCAGCAGATTAGGCATACCCTTAGCCAGAGCATCGAGGTTTTCGCCTTTCAGGTCCGTTTTAGCAACGCCACCATGCATTTTCAAAGCACGAACAGTTGCGACTATTACAACTGCATCAGGTCTAAGTCCGGCTGCGCGGCATTTAATATCAATGAATTTTTCAGCACCCAGATCTCCGCCGAATCCGGCTTCTGTAACCAGATAATCAAAATTATCCAGGGCCAGCTTGGTTGCCAGAATACTATTGCAGCCGTGTGCAATATTGGCAAAAGGTCCGCCATGAACAAAAGCAGGGGTACCTTCCAGTGTTTGAACCATATTGGGCTTAATCGCATCTTTCAGTAAGGCCGTCATGGCTCCTTCCGCTTTGAGATCAGCACAGGTAACAGGTTTGCCGTCATAGCTGTATGCCACAACTATTTTGGCCAGGCGGGCCTTTAAGTCCTCCAGGCCGGTCGCCAGACAGAATATGGCCATAACTTCTGATGCGACAGTGATATCAAAACCATCTTCGCGCGGAGTACCATTAGCTTTGCCGCCGAGACCGTCCACAACAGAACGCAGCTGACGGTCGTTCATGTCTACTACACGCTTCCAGGTAATCCGGCGGGGATCAATATTGAGCTCGTTGCCCTGTTGGATATGATTATCCAGCATAGCGGCCAACAAGTTATTGGCTGCTCCGATGGCGTGAAAGTCTCCGGTAAAATGCAGATTCAGGTCTTCCATCGGGACCACCTGAGCGTAACCACCACCGGCAGCTCCGCCTTTAATGCCAAATACAGGTCCCATCGAAGGTTCACGCAAGGCCACTGTGCTTTTTTTGCCTAATCTGGCCAGAGCATCAGCCAGCCCTATTGTCGTTGTAGTCTTGCCTTCTCCGGCAGGAGTAGGCGTAATTGCTGTCATCAGGATAAGTTTGCCTTGCTGTTTATCTCCGGATTGTGCCAAAGCATCCAGTGATACCTTCGCTTTGTACTTTCCGTAGTGCTCAAGATGATCCGGTGATATGGCTGCTGCTTTTGCAATCTCATCGATTGGTCTCATTTCCGTCGCTTGTGCGATTTCAATGTCGGATTTGAATGTCATGTGTGCACCTCATTCTTGTTTTTTGCGATTTGACTCATGTGTAAATTCAGATTGTATATTTTCTGTAAAAATATACTGCATTTTAACAATCTTATCTTTAAAGCAGAGAAAAATGCAATATATTTACGGCACAGTCTTTCTGACAAAGCTTGTACAATCTCATCATGTATTGGGGGTGAAAATCAGGATACTGAATATTTTATTCTTCTTCGCCTGGAAGTTCCTCATCACTACTAACAATAAGATCACTGGCCAGACCGCGAATGTCCAATAACCAGATCACACGGCCATGAACCCTGATTAAACCATCTTTCTCCATACTGATAAGTTCCCGGGAGAAAGAGGGGCGTGGCATTGCCAGCAGACGCGAAACTACTTCTTTGGATACCGGCAGTTCCACGGCGTAGGTTGTCGGATAGCGCAGAGCCTGTTCCAATGACATATCATGGTCTTCCAGTTGTTCTTCAAGTAACTGCAGCAAATAGTGACCTATTTTCAGGCGTAGGGTTTTTTGCGACAGGAGATCTATCCTCTTATCCTGCTCTGTCGAACGGTCAGATAACTGCTGCATATAGTTGAGCAGCAACTGCGGGTTCCTGGATATCATGGACAATAATACATCACGGGTCATTTTCACTATTTTGCAATGAGAAACCGCTTCAAGCGTGAAAGGATATTTCTTGCGTGTCGAAAAAATGAGAGTTGTACCGAAAATATCACCGGGGCCGAGTAAATCAAGAGTAGAAAACTCGCCTGATGCAGAATATTTTTGTCTGGCTACCTGTCCGTCAACAATTATCCCTATGCCGGTACAGGGATCTCCTTCATTAACAATGACTTCACCCTTCCAGAATGTTTTCATGTTGGTACTGTAACAGTACTCATGATAAACGTTCTGGTCCAAACCGGTAAAAAGTGAAGTCATGCCCAAAAAGTCACAGAGTTTTTTCATATATTATCGTGCTCCTCCAATTGGATTAATGAACAATTAATTATAAGGCATGCAGCTAAAAATTTGCATTATATCTCCTTTGACAGCCAATCTGTACTTCAGATTATCATATAAGTGCAGCCTGCGTTGCTATGATTGAATTAATACTCATCTAATTCGCCCAGCAGCTTCACCCTGTCGCCGTGGCGGCCGCCTTCAAATTCAGCTGCCAGAAATTCATCGACAATCATCAGGGCCAGCTCCTCTCCCACGACCCGGCCACCCATAGCCAGAATGTTGCAATTATTGTGGAGACGGGACATCCGGGCTGAATAAGGTTCACTGCAGCAGCAGCAGCGCGCGCCTTTAACTTTGTTGGCGGCAATCGAAATACCGACACCGGTACCACAGAAAATAATGGCAAGGTCGCTATTGCCATTTGCCACTTCTTTGCCGGCCTTATGGCCAAACACGGGATAGTCACTGCGTTCTTTATCATGCACGCCCAGGTCGTTAATATCATAGCCCTTTGCTTCTAAATGGGCTTTGACGTACATTTTCAAATCATAACCTGCGTGATCACTGGCTAATGCAATTTTCATTTCATTTTCTCCTTAATATTGGTCAACGATACTCTCCAGAATAGCTCTGTCATTAATAATAATACGGCGCTGACCTTGCAGGGTAATCAAACCTTCCTCCTGGAATTCGGTTAACTTGCGGCTTAAACTTTCCTGGCTCATCCCGAGCTGAGAGGCCAAATCACCCTTACTCATAGGCAGATTCACTTCATCCCTGTCAGCAGCTAAATCCAGTATAGCCGCCGCCAGTCTTTCCGCAACTGAACTGAGACTTATGGCTTCGATCCGGCTTTCTGCTGTCTCCAGACGCCGCGAGAGCTCGTCCAGAACTTTGAAAGCGATTTGCGGATACTTGCCCATAAGTTCCTTGAGTTTCAGCCCTTCCAAAACACATAAGGTCGTTTCTTCCAGCGCTTCAGCATAGTCAGTCAAAGGCAGAGAAGAGAAAAGAGTGAGTTCGCCGATAAACTCTCCGGGTCCGATAATCTGCAGGACCTGTTCCCTGCCGCCGGCTGTCAGCCGGTAGAGTTTGATTCTGCCGGAGTGAACAACAAACATGGTGTTGACGATCTCACCCGCACTATAGGCCAGCTGGCCCTTCTCTAAAACGCGAGAAGAGGTGATACCGGCTATTTCCAGCATCTCCTCTTCAGAAAGTCCTTTGAAAATCGGAACAAGTTCTATACAAGTCTCATGTTTGCTTGAGCAAGCGTGTAAATGCCCGTCACAATGACTATTGCACTGCATTATTTCCCTGCTTTCACAGCCTCCGGCTTCTGTTTTACAGCTTTACGTCCATAATTCATCAGACGCATGGCATTAAGTATAACTAATAAAACCGATCCTTCATGCACTAACATTCCTAATGACATGTTGACTTCCTGCAGCAATACTCCTGCCAGAAGTACTATAACAACAATAATGGCAAAGATGACGTTTTGCTTAACATTATTCGATGTTGCCCGGCTCAGTCCCATGGCATAAGAGAGTTTTCCGATATCATCACTCATCAGCACAACATCAGCTGTTTCCATTGCCACATCAGCACCTGCAGCGCCGATAGCGATGCCGGGATCAGCCGAGGCCAGGGCGGGCGCATCATTGATGCCGTCTCCAACCATAGCTGCTTGACCGTACTTTGCGGACAAATCCGTTAAGGAGCTGACCTTGTCCTCCGGCAGCAGTTCACTGTAGTGCCCATCCAGGCCCAGCTCTTCAGCGACAGCCTGAGCCGCGCGGTGGTTATCACCGGTCAAGATGACAATGTGCTCAATTCCCTGTGAGTGCAGATCGCTGACCAGTTGTTTAGCTTCCGGGCGGATAGTATCTGCTATAGAAATAATACCATGAACCTTATTATCTGATGCCATGATTACAACTGTCCGGCCTAAGGCTTCTTCCGCATTGAGGTAGTCCTCCTGAGGGGAGTAATCAATATTCTGATTATCAAGCAATCTTCGATTGCCCATGAAATATTCTGTCCCTTCATAGAAAAAAACCAAACCATGACCGATCAACATCTGAGCATCATCGGGAGTTTCCGTAATTTTTCCCAGCTTCTCTTCAGCTGTCCTGATGACAGCCGCAGCAAGCGGATGTTCAGAGTATGCTTCACCGATAGCTGCAATGCGCAAAAACTCGTCTTCATCCATATCATAGACTTTAATCCTGCTGACACCGGGTTTGCCTTCAGTCAGTGTTCCGGTTTTATCAAAAGCGATCGCTTTCACCCGGCCAAGCTTTTCCATAATCTCTCCGCCCTTGATTAACACACCATTTTTAGCACCATTACCAATAGCTGCAACGTAAGAGATCGGGGTAGAAATAACCAGAGCACCCGGACAGGAAACCACCAGCAGAGTCAGAGCGAGTCTGATATCTTTGGAAATCAGACCTGCTACAACTGACAGCACAATAATAGCAGGGGTATACCAGGCAGCGAATTTTTCCAAAAACTTCTGAGAAGCGGCTTTCTTGTCCTGAGCTTCCTCAACCATATGCAGGATACGGGCAAAAGTAGTATCTGCACCCACTTTTTCCGCTTTCACCAGCAGATAACCAGACTCAACGATGGTACCTGAGAAAACCTCTTCACCCGGATCACGTGAGACCGGCATAGATTCTCCGGTAATTGCCGCCTGATTAACATAAGCCGAGCCTTCCAGAACCTTACCATCAACAGCGATTTTCTCGCCCGGCTTTATTATAAGCAAGTCGCCATAAAGCACATCCGCCGGCGAAATCTCAATTTCTTCACTATTACGCCTGACCCGTGCACTGTCAGGAGCCAGATCCATCAGTGAGCGAATAGAATTGCGGGTTTTCTCCAGCGTCAAAGACTCCAGATAGTCCCCCATAGTGAAGAGGAAAGTAACCGCTTGCGCTTCCCAGTATTCAGCAATAATAACTGCACCGATTGCAGCAATCGAAACCAGCAGATCAATGCCGATAACTCTGTATCTGAGACCGACAAGAGCAGTTTTAAATATATTATAACCGGCAATGATCGTACCCAGCAGCATGATCACGATCGAAACAGTCGCATATCCTTCTATGTCTTGATTAAGAGCTCTGTTCAGTATAAAGGCCGCACCGGCCAGTATCCCTGTAATCCAAACAATCTGTTTTTTTGACAATGTGAACATCTGCTTCCCCCTGTTTACTTTGCTTTGATGTATTGATTATTAGCTGCCGGAAAGAAATATGCCTTGATCTGGGTCAAATATTAATTTAAAAATCTTGTTCAAATAATTCCTCAAAAAAATCAACCGCCTTTAGCTCAAGGTGGTTGATGTACCCACATTAACTACTTTTTCAGATAACTATTTTACAGAAACTACCACATAGCCCAGTTGTTCGATAGC